>NZ_JAMYTB010000007.1:0-360444 GCF_040322275.1 Mesorhizobium sp. M0174 | reverse complement strand
ATCACCGAACACTCTCTCCACGGCATCAACACCTCCCGGCAAAAACCGAAAAGTGTTACCTATGTGTCCGGTACAAATCGTCACCTATGTCTCGGGCCGCTCATCCGCGAAAATCAGCAGAACGGCCGCCGGTCCCGGGCTGGCCGCCATCTGTCGCCGACCTAGCTGAGACAAAATGTATGGCTAGCCGACCTCGGCTCGCCGTCCATCTAAAATGGTGAGCCCGTGCCCGGTCTGGACCAGGCAGCGGGCTGAAACGACCGCTGAGCAAAACTCCGTTACTTGTTGCAGTTCTGCATATCCGACGTCATGGCGCCGCTTGGGGTGTTGTTGTCGGTGTCGTTGCCTGCCGTATCCTTGCAGCGGTCCCCCATACCGTTTGTCTGCGGCGTGGTGGCGTTCGTTGCATTCGGATCGATCTGGTTCGGCGAAGTGGTACTGGTCCCGTTGTTGCCGCTGTTGCCGGTGGTGCCCGTGTCGACGCCGGTATTGCCGTTCATACCAGTTCCGCCAGTTCCCGAACCGGTTGATTGTGCCATGGCAGATGTGGCCAGGCCGATAGCAAGTAGGGATGCAGAGAGAATTTTCATCATCTTAGTGTCTCCATCGAGTTGCATCGCTGGATCGCGATCTATACCCAACGAGAGTTTTTCCAGGATGTTCCGTTCGACAGAAATAGTGATCGATACAGTCATTCTGAGAGCTTTGTTGTTCGTCGTTTCGTGAATGGCGCCACGTCAGTGGGTAAAAGGCATGCCGCAAGCCGGTGTGTTGCCGGAAGCGCCAGCACCAGCGGCTCGTCGGGCAGGCCATGGACGATCAGCTCCGGGGTCGAGAGCGGGGATGCAGCACGCCGAGGTCGATCTCGCTGGCGGCGAGTGCTCTTTCCAGCAATGGCGAATTCATCCCGATGAGATCCACCTCGATCTCCGGATAACGGCTGCGAAACATCCGCACCGCCTCCTTATCGAATCGAAACGGCCCGTTTCATTCCAATCCTCTACGATCCTTGATCGTGAGCAGCATCCAGCCTGTGCGCAACACGGAGCGCTCTGCCATGGGCGCTCGACGGGCTGCCACCCCATTGGTAAGCCCTCTCCTTAAGGAGAGTCGAAGACATGACGGTTGCGATCGAGATGGGCCACACGAGCGCAGGTGCCCCGGCGGCACTGGATCTTGAGGAGCTGCTGGCGACGCGCCTTTTGGTGCAGGGCAATTCTGGCTCCGGCAAGTCCCACCTGCTGCGCCGGCTCTTGGAGCAGAGTGCGCCCTGGGTGCAGCAGACCATCATCGACCCCGAAGGCGACTTCGTGACACTGGGCGACCGTTTTGGCCATCTGGTGATCGACGCCGAGGAGCATACCGAGCGCGGCCTGCAGAGCGCCGGCGAGCGGGCGCGCATCCACCGCGTCTCCACGGTGCTTAATCTCGAGGGGCTCGACGCCGAGAACCAGATGCGGCGCGCCGCCGCCTTCCTCGGCGGGCTTTTCGAGGTCGCCCGCGACCACTGGTATCCGATGCTGGTGGTGGTGGACGAGGCGCAGCTGTTCGCGCCGGCGGTTGCCGGCGAGGTTTCGGACGAGGCGCGCAAGCTCTCTCTCGGCGCCATGACCAATCTGATGTGCCGTGGCCGCAAACGCGGGCTGGCCGGGATCATCGCCACCCAGCGGCTGGCCAAGCTTGCCAAGAACGTCGCCGCCGAGGCTTCCAATTTCCTCATGGGCCGGACCTTTCTCGATATCGACATGGCGCGCGCCGCCGACCTGCTCGGCATGGAGCGGCGCCAGGCGGAAGCCTTTCGCGACCTCGAGCGCGGGCAGTTCATGGCGCTCGGCCCGGCGCTGTCGCGCCGCCCGCTCGGCTTGCGCATCGGCCCGACCGATACAAGTCCGCGCCACGCGACCCCGCGCCTCATGCCGCTGCCGGAATCGGCGTTGGAAGATGCCCGCGCGATCATCCTGGCGGCCCCGCCGCCCGAAACCGTCCGGCCGCAGCGCCGGTCGTCGCCGGACCTGCTCGATCAACTGATGGCGGCAAAATCGGCGGCGCTGGAAATCCGCCCCGAAGCGGTGGAGCCGCCGATCAGCGCCGAGGACTTGGCGGAGCGGCGCGAGCGTGTCGACCGGGTGCTGCGCGCTGTGCTGGCGCAACCCGACGCGGGCTTCCGTGTCATCGGCGTGCTCTATCAGGAGTTCGTGGTCCGCTGCCGCATAGAGGGCCTCGCCTCGGTCGTGCCGGATCTGCCAGCGTTCCGCCGCATGCTGACGCGCGCCCGCGCCGGCCTCGGCTCCGACATGGCAGGCGATGACGCCTGGCAGGATGTCTCGGCGCGCGCCTCGCTGCTGCCCGAGGATATGCAGGGCGTGTTCATGATGATCGCCCGCGCGGCCAAGGAGGGCTGGCCCTGCCCGAGCGACGCGGCGATCGCCCGCGCCTATGGCTCGCACTCGCTACGCCGCGCCCGGCGCCTGCTGACCTATATCGAGGAGCAGGGGCTGATCGTGTGCCAGCTCGACGGGGTCGGAAGGCGGACGGTGACGCTTGTCGAACTGGCCTGGGCGACGGCGCCGGGCGATCCGAATGCGGCGGAGGCGGAGCAGGGGAGGGTGGCTGTTTGATTGGGGTGGTTTAGGCGAAAACTGACGTCGCTCAACATCAGCAAAGCGCCATATCCGGACCTTGCCAGTGATGCTGTGAATGTTAAGTCTCGGCTCCGATGCGGACGTTCCGCCCGAGTTCAAAGACTGACTGCGACCGTTCTGTGGCCTTCGCATCGACAGCGCCGATAAGCTGCGTCCCACATCCTACCCCTTGCGTCCATGGGAGGGTCGTTGTGAACCAAGCCCTACTGCCCGTGCTTGTGGGAAAGCCGATCCAGCGCGTCTCGAAGCGCAGTGGCGGCATCGCCACGCTCGTCAGCGGACATCAGCTCCGGTTCAAGTTCCAGCCTGAAGTGCGGCAGCTCGGTTCGAACGGCGCGACAAGCGCCGGCTAGATTGGCCTTCAGGTCGATGACGCGGTAGGTGGCGACGGGATAGGCGATCCCCTTGACCTGGACGTGCCCCATCTCCTCACAGTCGATCATGTCCTTCACTTGCGCAAACGTCTCGTAGGAAATGAGGACGGTCCCCGGTGGCGCCTCCTGTTCCAGGCGCGAGGCGAGATTCACGGCGCCGCCGATTATCGTGTAATCCATCCGGTCCTCGCTGCCGAAGTTACCGACAGTGCAGTAGTCGGTATGGATGCCGATGCGGCAGCGCAGCGGTGTCTCAATTCCAATGTCACGCCAGATTTCGGCAAGTTCGCTCATCCGCTTTTGCATGGTGAGAGCCATCTGCACACACGCCAGCGCGTCCTCCTTGACGCCGCGCGTCTCAGGGTCGCCGAAAAACATCAGGATCGCGTCGCCGACATATTTGTCGATCGTCGCGCCGTGATCCGAAGCAATTTTCGACATTTCCGTCAGATAGTGATTGAGGAGCTGGGTGAGATCCTCGGATTCCATTTTGTCAGTGGTCTCGGTAAAGCCGGCGATATCGGAGAAGCATATTGTCAGTTTCTTCCGCTGGCTGGCGATTCTAACGTCTTGGCGGCCGGCGAATATCGAGCTGTACACTTGCGGCGCCAGGTATTTGGCCAGCTTGCTGGAAAGCGCCTCTAGGGCCGTGGACTTCTCGGCGAGGTTCTCCTCCCTTTGCTTCAGCTCGGTGATGTCCGAATAGACGGCGACCGTGCCGCCGGCGCTGATCCGCCGCTCGCTGATCATGATCCATCGGCCGTCGCCTCGCCGCTGCACCCATGGTTCGCCAGGATTGCGGTGTCGCCACAGGCGCTCGGCAACCCACTCCTCGACCCGCCCCTCGGCGTCCCTGATGTAGCCGCGCTCGGCGGATCGGCGAATGATCTCCTCGAATGCTGTGCCAGGGGTTAGCCCGGTCTCCAGGCCAGCGTAAAGCAGTTCGCGGTAGCGGCTGTTGCTTAGGACAAGCCGGTCCTCTCTGTCATAGAGAGCGAAACCTTCGGAAATGCTTTCGATGGCATCGACTAGCCGCTGACGCGCTTCTGCAACGTCGCGCAGGTTCTTTTCCTCGACCTCGACAGCAGTATCCCGGAAGAGCCTCAGCGCTTGAGCCATGCGCCCGATTTCGTCACTGCCCGCCGCCGGCAGCGGCGCATGAAGGTTGCCCCCCGCAATCGCGAGCATGCCTTGGCTCACGGCCCCCAGTCGGGCGAGGAGGCTGCGGTCGACATAGAGCCAGACAACCAGAACCGAACTCAGGAGGCTGAGGAAGGCGGAGCCGAGCACAACCGCGGTGCCGTAGCGCTGGACGAGCGCGGCTTCGCGACCGGACGCAGCGATCTCCTGGTCTGCCATGGCGACCAGGCGATCGACGCCAGCGGTGAGATTGCGCGACAGTCGATTGTTCTCGGCCAGAAGCCTTTCGCCCTGTGCCAGGACAGCAAACTCGTCCTCCCGCGCCTTGCGGATGCTGTCCTCGCCGTCGGTCAAACCCTTGAACTCGTCGACACGCTGCCGGAAGCGGGTCCGCAGCTTTTCGTCGATCTCCGTGGAAACCTTTTCAAGAGCAGTGAGCGAACGGCGTAGCGGAAAAAGGATCAACGCCAGGTCGCCCGGCGTCGGCGCGTTCGCGACCTTTACCAGCGCGTCGTTGACCGCCGAGATCTCCAGCTGCGCCTTCTGCTGGGGGATGTAGGCCGCAATCGCCTGGACCAGCTCGGCCATCGCCGCTGCGCGTCGATCGGGCGACAGCGACGTATCGGCCGCGACCGCCCGCCATTGCGGGAGCCTGGAATCCATTACTAGGATGCCAGTGGCGACAAGGCGCTGGGCTCCGGTCGTCGTCGCGGCGAGGCGGTTCAGGAGCTCCTCCTTGCGGGCGACCACGTCGAGCCGGGCGACAACAAGAGAGTCGAGCTCCTTCAGGTTGCGCCTGAGAACAATCGCGGCTTCCTCGATCTCGGCCAAATGCACTGTGCCCAGCGTGGCATCCCGGAGGTCCGTGCGCAGGGCCTCGAGGCGGGACATCTCGAGCGCGACGGCAGCCGACACCTCGCTGTGCTGAGCCCTGCTTGTCGCTGCTAGCACCGATGGCGCGGCAGCAGCGACCCGTTCGGCCTGACGCGACAGCTGGAGGGAGGCGAGCGCCGACGGCACTCGATCCATGGTAATTCGGTCGACGACGTCGCCAACCTGGAGGAAGGCATAAAGCGCCGCAGCGGTTGCCAGCACCGCAAGGGCGCTGATCCCGAAAAAGGCGAGCAACAGCCGGCCGCGTATGCCGAGGCGTTCAAGCATCTCGGCGAGTCGGAACAGTCCGGCCACACTGGTCTGCATTAGACTAGACATCTCAGCCGGCACGCCGGCGATCAGCGAACCCTATTCAACCGGCACGTATTCCCCGCCGCGCCAGACGTACCAAACCCAGCTCTGCTTCGTGAGGTCGCCCTTGTCGTCAAAATCGACCCGGCCGATGACAGTGTCGAATTCCTGTTCGTGCAGTGCCGCAATGACGGCCTTCGGCTCCAGCGAACCTGCCTTCGAGACTGCCTGGGCCCAAACCTGGACCGCGCAGTAGCTCAACAGCGTGTAGCCCGCGGGTTCGAAATTCTCCGCACGGAACTGCTCAACGACCGCGGCCGCTTCGGGGCTTCGCCTCGGGTCCGCCGGGAACGTGAAGAGGGTCCCCTCCGCCGCGGGGCCGGCGATCAGGGCAAATTCCTCAGTCGCCAAAGCATCTCCGGATATGAGCTGAACCGTGTAGCCACTGTCGTGTGCAGCGCGAGCAATCAGCGCAACCTCGGCATGATACCCACCCACATATAAGGCGGAGACGCCGGCGGTCTGCAACGCAGCGACCTCGGCCGAATAGTCGTCCTTCCCGGGAATGTATGCGTCGTAAACGGCCTTAGTCACGCCCCGCTTGTTCAGCTGCTTCCTGGTCTCGTCGGCGAGACCCTTCCCATAGGTCGAGTTGTCGTGGAGGATCGCAATCTTCTTGTTGCCCCAGTGATCGGCAAGGTAGTTGCCGGCGATGAAACCTTGCGCGTCGTCGCGGCCAATGGTGCGAAAGACATTGGCACGTCCCTGTTCGGTCAGCTGCGGATTGGTCGAGCCTGGGGATATCTCAACGACGCCCGCCTCCTCGTACACTTTTGATGCGGGGATCGAGGCCCCGGAGCAATAATGCCCGACGACGAGCACGACCCCGTCAGCCACCAGCTTCTTGGCGGCCGCCACAGCTTGCTCGGGATCGCAGAAGTCGTCGACCGAGATGAGCCTCACCTTCTGGCCGAGCACGCCGCCCGCCGTGTTGACGTCGGCCACTGCCATCTCCGCGCCGCGCTGTCCCTGCTCGCCGATCCAGGCAAGCCGTCCTGTCATCGCAGCCGAGACCCCGACCAGCACCTCCGCCCGCGCGGAACTTAATACGGCCGCGAGAACTGCGATCGCTATGGCGATGATGCGATGCATGCGTGCATCCTCTGTCGGTAGCTTACGCCAATCCCGCCAGAGCCGACAGCCCCTTCGGCAAGCGCGGCTGTCTCGGGCTGTTATTGCAGCGCACACCCAATTTGGCGAAGCCATCATACACTGGAATGGCGTGTCATAACTCGTTCGCTGAGGTCGGAATCGCGCACGCGTTGGTCACGCCATAGGTCAGGCCGGTGCCGGGAAGGCCGGGATCTTGGCGCCTGAGGCGATCACCTACGCTGGTAAGACCTGCAGGCAGCCAGTGCCGATCAGGCGGGTGCCGGTGCCCGCGGCGTCAAGTCCGTCGCGCCGGCCGTCGCGTCCAGTGCCTCAGGCGGCGTCGGCTTTGTTTCCGTGAATCTCGCTATGCCGCATTGCACAATCGCCTCGCCTGCGCAAAATGCGGCATGATCCGCAAATCCCTCACTGTCCTGGTGATCGATGAAAACCACATCCGCGCTTCCATAATCGAAGCGGGACTGCGGGAGGCAGGGCATCAGCAGGTCACGGTCATCCACGACGTCGCCGGCATCGCGCGGCGGATCGCCGAGATCGAACCCGACGTCATCGTCATCGATCTCGAAAATCCCAACCGTGACATGCTCGAAAACATGTTCCAGCTTTCGCGCGTGGTGAAGCGGCCGATCGCCATGTTCGTTGACCGCTCGGACCAGGCGTCGATCGAGGCAGCGGTGGAAGCCGGGGTGTCGGCCTATGTCGTCGACGGCCTGCGCCAGGAGCGGGTCAAGCCGATCCTCGACATGGCGATCAGCCGCTTCAACGCCTTCTCGCGCATGGCGCGCGAACTGGAAGAGGCCCGCAGCGAGTTGGAGAGCCGCAAGGTGATCGATCGCGCCAAGGGCATCCTGATGAAGTCGCGCGGCCTGTCGGAGGACGCGGCCTACACGCTGCTGCGCAAGACAGCCATGAACCAGAACCGCAAGATCGCCGAAATCGCGCAGAGCCTGGTGACGGCGGCAGGGCTTCTGGATCCCGAGGAGAGTTGAGAATGGCGGCCGAGCACCGGATCAATGTTGGCTTCATGCCGCTCTTCGACAGCGCCATCCTTGTCGCGGCGAAGGAAATCGGCTTCGCCCTACGTGAAGGCATCGACCTGACGCTCAACCGGGAAACGTCCTGGGCCAACATCCGCGACCGCATCGCCATCGGCCATTTCGACCTGGCGCATATGCTGGGGCCGATGCCGATCGCCTGCAATCTGGGGCTGACGCCGCTCGCCTCCGACACCGTCGTGCCGTTCTCGCTCGGCCTCGGCGGCAATTGCGTGACGGTTTCGAACGCGGTCTGGGCCGGCATGGCCGCGCACGGCGCCCGGCCCGATCTCGATCCGGCGCGGGCCGGTAAGGCGTTGCGAGCGCTGATCCGTGATCGGGCGAATGGCGGCGGCGATCCGCTGCGCTTCGCCGTCGTCCATCCGCACTCCGGGCACAACTACGAACTGCGCTACTGGCTCGCCGCCTGCGGCATCGACCCGTCGCGTGAAATCGAAATCGTCATCGTGCCGCCGCCATTCATGGCCGACGCGCTCGCCGCCGGCAGGATCGACGGTTACTGCGTCGGCGAACCCTGGAACAGCGCCGCGGTCGTCGCCGGCACCGGCCATATCGCCACGGTCAAGGCGGCCATCTGGAAGACCAGCCCGGAGAAAGTCGTCGGCGTGCGCAAGGCATGGGCCGAAAGAGAGCCTGACGCGCTTTCGGCTCTGCTGCGCGCGCTGCATCATGCGGCGCGCTGGTGCCAGGACCCGGCAAACCGTGGCGAACTCGCGGCCCTGATGGCGCAGCCGGCCTTTCTCGGCCTGGCGCCGGCGCTGCAGATGCCGATCCTCAGCGGGCATCTGGCGCTCGGCGGCGGTGCCGAACTGAGCGTCGGCGACTTCTTTCTGCCCTTCAACAAGGCGGCGAACTTCCCGTGGAAGAGCCATGCGCTGTGGTTCTACACGCAGATGGTGCGCTGGGGGCATGTCGCGCACACGCCGGAAAACCTCGCTATTGCCCGCGACTGCTATCGCCCCGATCTCTACCGCTCGGCGTTGAAGCCGCTTGGCGTGGCGCTTCCCGGTGCCAATGCCAAGGTCGAGGGCGCGCTGAAGGCCGCGACCCCAGTTGGTTCGGCGGGGGCAAGCCTGGTGCTCGGTCCCGACGGTTTCTTCGATGGCCAGATCTTCGATCCCGACGAGATCGACGCCTACATTGCCGGCCAGAAATTGGCGCGCGCTGAAGCCTGATCATTTCCGCGCCATTCTTGTGCACTGCACAAAAAATGTGCGTGCAACTGCGCTAATGAACAATCTTTGGCTTGCTCGCCCGGCGGGCCGGGGCGCCGACGATTTTGGCATGCCGTTGATCTCATTGATGTTTATCATCCATTCCGAAACTGGCACGGTTCCTGCGTTGCAATAGGCAGACTCTTCTCGGGGTCACGGAATAGGCGTCCAATGGCGGGCGCTACAGGCAAAGCTGCCGCTCAGGTCAACACGCGATCCCGGATGGACGGACGCGCGCGGCCTGGCCGGCGGCTTTTTTGTTTTGATCGAACACGCAATCGACGGCGCCGATCCCAAGCCGCGCCCAACCGGAGATGACGATGACGAAACGCATCAAGAGCCATTCCGCCCAAACGGCGATCAGCCGCCGCGATTTCCTGAGGATCAGCGCGGCCACCGCGGCAACGCTGGCCGCGGCGCGTGCGCTGCTGCCCTCCGGCGCCTATGCGGCTACCGCCGTACCGGAAGTCACAGGCGCCAAGCTCGGCTTCATCGCATTGACTGATGCAGCACCGTTGATGATCGCCAAGGAGAAAGGCCTGTTCGAGAAATTCGGCATGCCCGATGTCGAGGTGCTCAAGCAGGCTTCCTGGGGGGCGACGCGCGATAATCTGGTGCTCGGCGGCGAAGCCAACGGCATTGACGGCGCCCATATCCTGACGCCGATGCCTTATCTGATGCACACCGGCAAGGTGACGCAAAACAAGCAGCCGCTGCCGATGGCGATCGTGGCGCGCCTCAACTACGACTGCCAGGGCATTTCCGTTGCCCAGGAATATGCCGCCACCGGCGTCGCCCTCGACGCCTCCAGGCTGAAGGATGCCTTCGCCGCCAAGCAGGCCGCAGGCAAGGAGGTCAAGGCCGCCATGACCTTCCCGGGCGGCACGCACGACCTTTGGCTGCGCTACTGGCTGGCCGCCGGCGGCATCGATCCCGACAAGGACGTCTCGACCATCGTCGTGCCGCCGCCGCAGATGGTTGCCAACATGAAGGTCGGCAACATGGACGTGTTCTGTGTCGGCGAGCCGTGGAACGAGCAGCTCGTCCACCAGGGCGTCGGTTTCACCGCCGCTACCACTGGCGAGCTATGGAAGGGCCATCCGGAAAAGGCGCTCGGCCTGCGCGCCGCCTTCATCGACAAGTATCCGAACGCCACCAAGGCGATCCTGATGGCCGTCATGGAAGCCCAGCAATGGTGCGAAGCCAAGGAAAACAAGGACGAGATGGCCGCCATCATCGGCAAGCGGCAATGGATGAACGTGCCGACCGCCGACATCATCGGCCGCCTCAAGGGCGACATCAACTACGGCAATGGCCGCGTCGCCAACGGCACAGATCTCTACATGAAGTTCTGGCAGGGCGGCGTGTCCTATCCCTTCAAGAGCCACGACAGCTGGTTCCTCGCCGAAAACATCCGCTGGGGCAAGTTCGCGCCGACCACCGACATCAAGGCGCTGGTCGCCCAGGTCAATCGCGAGGATCTGTGGCGCGAAGCGGCCAAGGATCTTGGTGTCGCCGCGGCCGATATCCCGGCGTCTTCATCGCGCGGCGTCGAGACCTTCTTCGACGGCAAGGTGTTCGATCCGGAGAACCCGTCCGCCTATCTCGACAGCCTGAAGATCAAGGCATCGGCCTGAACGGTGCAAACGGCGCTCGCGCCGTTTGTCGCCGCAAGCGCAACGGCGCCGCTTGTCGCCAAATGCCAAAGGAACATTCGAGAAATGTCTATCCAAGCCATCGAGGACCGCAAGGTGAAGCCGTTCCCCGCGCCTTCCAAGCCCGCCGAAATCATCGCCTTCACCGCCAGGGCGCGGCGTCGCTTCGACCCGGCCGCAATCGCAGGCAAGCTGGCCAGCACGCTGGTGCCGCCGGTCATCGTCGTCGCCCTCATGCTCGTCGTCTGGCAGGTCGCCTGTTCGTCGCCGACGGCCAGCCTGCCGCCGCCAAGCCAGGTCTGGAACGAGGCCTATGACCTGATCGCCCATCCGTTCTTCAACAATGGCCCGCAGGACATTGGGCTCGCCTGGCGGGTGCTGATCTCGCTGCAGCGCGTCGCCATCGGCTTTGGCCTTGCGGCGGTCGTCGGCGTCGCGCTCGGCGCTCTGGTCGGCCAGTCGATCTGGGCGATGCGCGGCCTTGATCCGGTGTTCCAGATTCTGCGCACGGTACCGCCGCTCGCCTGGCTGCCGCTGTCGCTGGCGGCGTTCCGCGATTCCAGCCCGTCGGCAATCTTCGTCATCTTCATCACCTCGATCTGGCCGGTGATCATCAACACCGCCGTCGGCGTCCGCAACATTCCAGAGGACTATCGCAACGTCTCCCGCATCCTCAGGCTCAACCAGCTCGAATTCTTCGTGAAAATCATGGTGCCGGCCGCGGCACCTTACATCTTCACCGGCTTGCGCATCGGCATCGGTCTGTCCTGGCTTGCCATCGTCGCCGCCGAAATGCTGACCGGCGGCGTCGGTATCGGCTTCTTCATCTGGGATGCCTGGAATTCGTCGCGGCTGCCCGACATCATCGTCGCACTCGCCTATATCGGCGTCACCGGCTTTTGCCTCGACCGCCTGGTCGCGTCGGTCGGCGTCTTCGTCACCCGCGGCACAACGGCAAAGTGAGGAGAGGGACGATGACGGCCTATCTGAAACTCGACCATATCGATAAATCCTTCATGCGCGGCGGCCAGGTCAGCGACGTCCTGAAGGACATAAGACTGACCATCGACAAGGGCGAATTCGTCTCGATCATCGGCCATTCCGGCTGCGGCAAGTCGACCTTGCTCAATCTAATCGCCGGGCTGACCAAGGTCTCGGCCGGCGCGGTTCTGTTGGAGGACAAGGAGGTCGACAGCCCCGGTCCCGAACGCGCCGTGGTGTTCCAGAACCACAGCCTGCTGCCATGGCTCACCGTGTACGAAAACATCAACCTCGCGGTATCCAAGGTCTTCGGCGGCAAAAAGAGCCGGGCCGAACGGCATGACTGGATCATGCGCAATCTCGATCTCGTGCAGATGGCGCATGCGAAAGACAAGCGCCCAGCGGAGATTTCGGGCGGCATGAAGCAGCGCGTCGGCATTGCGCGCGCGCTCGCGATGGAGCCGAAGATTCTTTTGCTCGACGAGCCGTTCGGGGCGCTCGACGCGCTGACCCGTGCGCATCTGCAGGACGCGGTGATGGATATCCATTCGAGGCTCGGCTCGACGACGATCATGATCACTCACGATGTCGACGAGGCGGTGCTATTGTCCGACCGCATCGTCATGATGACCAACGGGCCGGCGGCCACCATCGGCGAGGTTCTTCCCGTGCCGCTGGCCCGGCCGCGTCGGCGCATCGAGCTTTCCTCCGACCGCACCTTCCTACGCTGCCGCGAGGCGGTGCTGAAATTCCTCTACGAACGCCACCGCTTCGTCGAAGCCGCGGAGTGAGGCCATAACGGGCTAACGCGTCATCATCATTGGAAATCTGCATCGGCAATGGGCAATCTACCGCATTGCACAAATATTATGCTGCTGTGCAAGGCATCTTGACTAATCTTTGATCCGCTGCCGAGCTTGGTCAAAAGTCGCGCGGCTGCGGTTCATATTGATTTCATTCGATAATTAAGAGCGCTGTCGAATTGGCACGCTTCCTGCTTTCCAAAATGTAAGGCCCGCAAGGGCCAAGTGACACGGCGTCCAATGGCGGGCGCCACAGGCAAAGCTGCCGCTCAGGTCCACACGCGCTCCCGGAATCCCGGACGCGAAGACCTGGCCGGCGGCTTTTTTGTTTTGACGCAATCGACGGCGCTGGTCCCAAGCGGCGCCAACCGGAGACGACGATGACGAAACGGATCGGAACTGGCGCGTGCCTCGCGGAATTCACGCGCCGCCATTTTTCTGGCCAGCAGCGTGCTGTTCACCGCCGCGCTCGTGCTCTTTCCCGCTGGCGCCAAGACTGACGGCAAAGGTTTCCAGTGACCGTGCACAGCTCGGTTTCAACCAGTTCGCCGATGCTGCGCCGCTGACAGTCGCGAACGAACAGCCAAGGGCGGTGCCTCCCTCGCCGCAAACCGGAGCCAGAAAATGACCGCAAATCTCCCAGCCGCGCGCAGCCAGGACACTGCTCCCCGGCAGGCGCTTGTGATGTCCACCATCGCCTTCACCGTCTGCTTCGCGGTGTGGACGATCTTTTCAATCATCGGCGTGCGCATAAAGCAGGAGCTGGGGCTGAACGAGACGGAGTTCGGCCTGCTCGTCGGCACGCCGATCCTCACCGGCTCGCTCGTGCGCATGGTGCTGGGTGTCTGGACCGACCGTTTTGGCGGTCGGCTGGTATACACCGCGACCATGCTTGCGGCGGCGGTCGCGACCTTCCTGCTCGCTTTTGCGCACACCTACGGGCAGATGCTGGTCGCTGCGCTAGGCGTTGGGCTCGCCGGCGGTTCCTTCGCCGTCGGTGTCGCCTATGTCTCGCGCTTCTTCCCGGCCGGCAAGCAGGGTACGGCGCTTGGCATTTTCGGTGTCGGCAATGTCGGTGCCGCGGTCACCAAGTTCCTGGCACCGTTCGTGCTTCTCTCCTGGGGCTGGCAGTCGGTCGCGCTGATCTGGGCGGCAGCACTTGTCGTCATGGCCGCCGTCTTCTGGTTCACGACCGGCGACGATCCGGTCATTCGCGAGCGCCGCGACGGCAAGGCTGCACCCGCGAGAAGCTTCTTGCAGGAATTCGCGCCGCTCAAGAACCTGCAGGTCTGGCGTTTCGCCTTGTATTATTTCTTCGCTTTCGGTGCATTCGTGGCGCTGTCGCTGTGGCTGCCCCGCTACCTGATCGGCGTCTACGGCTTCGGGCTTGCGACCGCCGGCATGATCGGCGCGGCCTATTCAATTCCGGCAAGTATTTTCCGCGCCTATGGCGGCGTGCTTTCCGACCGGATCGGCGCCCGCACCGTGCTCTACTGCACCTTCGCTGTCAGTGCCGTCGCGACTCTCGTTCTGTCTCTCCCCTCGGCAGACTACGTCGTGCGCGGTATCAGCGGGCCGATCGCCTTCCATTTCGAGATCGGCCCGCTCGCCTTTATAGCCGTGGCCTGTGTGCTCGGCTTCTTCATGAGCCTTGGCAAGGCCGCCGTCTACAAGCACATCCCGGCTTACTATCCGCAGAGTGTCGGCGCGGTCGGCGGCGTTGTCGGCATGATTGGCGGGCTCGGCGGCTTTATCCTGCCAATCGCCTTCGGCGTGCTCAACGACCTCACCGGCGTCTGGTCCAGCTGCTTCATGCTGCTCTTCGTCATCGTCGCCACCTGCTTTGCCTGGATGCATTTTTCCATCCGGCGGATGGAGCGCACGGCGTCTGCCGAAGCTTCAGGCCTTTCCTACGCGGCTGAGTGAGAGCGGAGTGGATCAGGACATGACCGAGAAACTCGTCATCATCGGCAACGGCATGGCCCCCGGGCGCATGCTGGAGCATCTCCTGGAAAAGGCGCCTGGGCGCTACCAGGTCACCATCTTCAACGCCGAGCCGCGCGTGAACTACGACCGCATCATGCTGTCGCCGGTTCTGTCGGGCGAAAAGGCCTATGAGGAGATCATCATCCATGGCGACGGCTGGTACATCAAGCACGGCATCACCCTCTACAAGGGCCACAAGATCGTCGCCATCGACCGGCAGGCAAAGACCGTCACCTCCGATCATGGCGTGACCGAACCTTATGACAAACTCGTCATCGCCACCGGCTCGGTGCCGTTTATCATTCCGGTGCCCGGCCATGACCTGCCGGGCGTGCTCACCTATCGCGATCTGGACGACGTCCGGGCCATGATGCTTGCCGCCCAGTCGCGGGCCAAGGCTGTCGTCATTGGGGGCGGCCTGCTTGGGCTCGAGGCGGCAGCGGGCTTGAACTCGCAAGGCATGGACGTCACCGTGCTGCACGTCATGCCGACGCTGATGGAGCGTCAGCTCGATCCGGCCGCAGGCTATCTCCTGCAGCGTGCCGTCGAGCAGCGCGGCATCAAGGTCATCACCAAGGCCAACACGCAGGCGATCACCGGCAACGGCAAGGTCGAGCGGGTGGAGCTTGCCGACGGCACCGTCATTCCCGCAACGCTCGTCGTCATGGCGGTGGGCATCAGGCCGAACGCGGTGCTGGCAAAAGAAGCCGGCATTGCCGTCAATCGCGGCATCGTCGTCGACGCCGGCATGCGCAGCAACGACCCGGACATCTACGCAATCGGCGAATGCGCCGAGGTCAACGGCCAGGTCTACGGGCTGGTCGCGCCGCTCTATGAGATGGCGCGCGTCGCCGCCAGCCAGCTGGCTGGGAACGAGGCGGCAGCTTTCGTCCATATGGACACGCCGACCAAGCTCAAGGTCACCGGCATCGAGCTGTTCTCGCTCGGCGACTTCGCCGAGGGCGAGGACCGCCAGGAGATCGTGCTGCGCGATGCCGCCGCCGGCGTCTACAAGCGCCTGGTGCTCAAGGATGACCGCATCATCGGCACTGTGCTTTATGGCGAGACGGCGGACGGCGCCTGGTTCAACGACCTCAAGAAGAAGCAGACCGACATATCCGAGATGCGCGACACGCTCATCTTCGGCCAGTCCTACCAGGGAGGCGCCCCCCTGGACCCTATGGCGGCCGTTGCAGCCTTGCCGGATGATGCGGAAATCTGCGGTTGCAACGGCGTATGCAAGGGAAAGATCACCGGCGCGATCACGGCCAAGGGCCTGACCTCGCTCGATGACGTGCGCGCACACACCAAGGCGTCGGCTTCGTGCGGTTCCTGCACCGGATTGGTCGAAAGGCTGATGGTGCTGACCATCGGCGACAAATACAACCCCGCGGCGGTCCAGCCGATGTGCAGCTGCACCACGCTTGGCCATGACGAGGTCCGCCGGCTGATCAAGGCCAAGGGCCTGAAGACCATTCCCGCCGTCATGCAGGAGCTGGAGTGGAAAACCTCCTGCGGCTGCGCCAAATGCCGGCCGGCGCTCAATTATTACCTCGTCTGCGACTGGCCCGACGAATACGCCGACGATTACCAGTCACGCTTCATCAACGAGCGCGTCCACGCCAACATCCAGAAGGACGGCACCTATTCTGTGGTGCCGCGCATGTGGGGCGGCGTCACCAACGCCGCCGAATTGCGCGCCATCGCCGACGTCGTCGACAAGTTCGACATCCCGATGGTCAAGGTCACCGGCGGCCAGCGCATCGACATGCTCGGCATCCGCAAGGAAGACCTGCCGGCGGTATGGGCCGATCTCGGACAGGCCGGCTTCGTCTCCGGCCACGCCTATGCCAAGGGGCTGCGCACGGTGAAGACCTGCGTCGGCTCCGACTGGTGCCGCTTCGGCACGCAGGATTCGACCGGCTTGGGCATCCGTATCGAAAAATTCATGTGGGGCTCGTGGACGCCGGCCAAGGTCAAGATGGCGGTGTCGGGCTGTCCGCGAAACTGCGCCGAGGCGACCTGCAAGGATGTCGGCGTGATCTGCGTCGACAGCGGCTATGAGATCCATTTCGCCGGCGCCGCCGGCCTCGACATCAAGGGCACCGAAGTGCTTGGCCAGGTCAAGACCGAGGACGAGGCGCTGGAGCATATCGTGGCGCTGACGCAGATGTATCGCGAGCAGGGCCGCTATCTCGAGCGCATCTACAAATGGGCCAAGCGCATCGGCATCGCCGAGATCAAGCGTCAGATCATGGACGATGGCGAGAAGCGCAGGGCCTATTTCGACCGCTTCGTCTTTTCGCAGAAATTCGCGCAGGTCGACCCGTGGTCGGAACGTGCTTCCGGCAAGGACAAGCATGAATTCCGGCCGATGGCTTCGGTCGGCTTTGCGCAGGCGGCGGAGTAGGCGCGTGTCCCCGAAAAGTGGAATGCGGTTTTCGGACAAGAATACCCGCAAAGGAGGAATGGCCACATGAATTGGGTATCGATCGGCTCCCTGTCTGACATTCCGCGTCGCGGTGCGCGCTGCGTCGCAACGCCCGAAGGCAAGATCGCCGTCTTTCGTACGGCCGACGATCAGGTCTTTGCCATTGATGACCATTGCCCGCACAAAGGTGGGCCGCTCAGCCAGGGCATCGTCCATGGCACGGCGGTGACCTGTCCCTTGCACAATTGGGTGATCTCGCTGGAGACAGGCAAGGCGCTTGGCGCCGACGAGGGCGCGGTGCGCACCATCACGGTGCGGATCGACGGCGAGCGGCTGTTCATTGCGCTGGAAGCGCTGGCCAGCCGCGCGGCGTGAACCATGCAGATTGATGAAGCGCGCGAGGTGAGGACCACCTGCCCCTATTGCGGGGTGGGCTGCGGCGTGCTGGCGAAGGTCGCCGCGGACGGTGAAATAACCGTTCGTGGCGACCCGGACCACCCGGCGAATTTCGGCCGGCTCTGCTCCAAAGGCTCGGCGCTGGCCGAGACCACCGATCTCGAAGGCAGGCTGCTTCATCCGGAAATCCACGGTCGCCGCACCGGCTGGGACGAAGCGCTCGACCTCGTCGCCTCGACCTTCTCGCAAACCATTGCCGAGCACGGCCCCAACGCGGTCGCCCTCTACGTCTCCGGCCAGTTGCTGACCGAGGACTATTACGTCGCCAACAAGCTGATGAAAGGTTTCATCGGCTCGGCCAATATCGATACCAATTCGCGCCTGTGCATGGCATCGTCCGTCGCCGGCCACCGCCGCGCCTTTGGCTCGGACACCGTTCCGGGAAATTACGAGGATCTGGAACTTGCCGACCTGATCGTGCTGGTCGGCTCCAATCTCGCCTGGTGCCATCCGGTGCTCTACCAGCGCATCGCCGCGGCCCGGGAAAAGCGGCCCGAGATGAAGGTGGTGCTGATCGACCCACGCCGCACCATGACGTCAGACATCGCCGACATGCATCTGGCGATCGCGCCCGATGGCGACGTCGCTTTGTTCGCCGGTCTGCTCGCCTATCTCGGCCAGCACAACGCGTTGGACCGCACCTATATCACGGCACACACCACCGGCTTCGGGCAAGCGCTTTTCGCCGCCTCGGCGCTCGACCTGGCCGGCATCGCTGCGGCCACCGGCCTTGGCGAGGATGAACTGGGCCGCTTCTACAGTCTGTTTGCCGCGACGGCGAAGACGGTGACCGTCTACAGCCAGGGCGTGAACCAGTCGTCTTCGGGCACCGACAAGGTCAGCGCCATCATCAACTGCCATCTAGCCACCGGCCGCATCGGCAAGCCCGGCGCCGGGCCGTTCTCGGTGACCGGCCAGCCCAACGCCATGGGCGGCCGTGAGGTCGGCGGCATGGCCAACATGCTGGCCGCCCACATGGAGATCGAAAACCCCGAGCACCGCAACCGCGTGCAGCGCTTCTGGAACGCGCCAGCCGTCGCCGAAAAACCCGGCCTGAAAGCGGTCGAGATGTTCGAGGCGGTGGCCGACGGACGCATCAAGGCGCTGTGGATCATGGCGACCAACCCCGTCGATTCGATGCCGGATGCCGATGCCGTCGAAGCGGCGATCAAGGCCTGCCCGTTTGTCGTGGTGTCGGACGTGCTGGGCGAGACCGACACGGTCCGCCACGCCCATGTCCGGCTGCCGGCGGCGGCATGGGGCGAGAAGGACGGCACCGTCACCAATTCGGAACGCCGCATCTCGCGCCAGCGCGCCTTTTTGACCACACCCGGCGAGGCAAGAGCCGACTGGTGGATCATCGCCGAAGTGGCCAAGCGGATGGGTTTTGGCGAGGCGTTTTCGCATGTGTCGCCGGCCGACATCTTCGCCGAGCACGCGGCGTTGTCGGCATTCGAGAATGATAGTGCTCGCGATTTCGACATCGGCGCTTATGCCGATGTGGATGCAGAGACCTATGAGGAGTTGGCGCCATTCCAGTGGCCAGCGCCGAGCCAAGCCACCCCCCTCTGGCCTGCCGGCCATCTCCCCCGCAAGGGGGGAGATCGGCTATCATCAGGGCCTTCGCTAATCTCCAATGCCGCAAGGGGAGAGCCGGCGCCAAAGCTGCCAATCTCCCCCCTTGCGGGGGAGATGGCCGGCAGGCCAGAGGGGGGTGCTCAGGCTGAAAGTGAAAAAGACTTGGGGGTTCAGGCAAGACGAGCCTCACTTACCACCCGCTTCTTCGCCAACGGCAATTTCTACACGCCCGACCGGAAGGCGCGCTTCATTGCCATCCGCCCAGCCGCACAGACCCGCACCAGCCTGGACTACCCGTTGGTGCTCAACACCGGGCGCGTGCGCGACCATTGGCACACCATGACGCGGACCGGCAGGAGCACGCGCTTGTCGCAGCACATGGCCGAACCGTTCGTCGAAATCCACCCGTCGGATGCGCAGCACTTCGGCATCGGCGATGCCGAGATCGTCCGCGTCTCGACTGCCCATGGCGAGGTGCTGGTCCGCGCCCTGGTGACGGTGCGTCAACGCCAAGGCTCTGTATTCGTACCGATGCACTGGACCGATCAGTTCTCCGCCCGCGCGCGCGTCGATGCATTGGTCGCGCCGACGACCGATGCGATTTCAGGCCAACCGGCCTCGAAGAATGTTGCTGCCCGCATTGAGCGGTTCGCCGCCACAGCCTTCGGCTTCGCCGTGCTTGCCGAACGGCCCGCATCGATCGACGCCGATTACTGGAGCCTCGCCCGCAGCCCCGCCGGCTGGCGGCTTGAAATTGCGCTGCAGGACAGCCGCGACTGGACCGGGTTGGCCGCCGCGCTGTTAGGCATGGAAGGCGAGACGCTCGCCTATCACGACATCGCCGGCAGGCACCATCGCTTCGCCCGTTTCGCAGGCAATCGGCTGGTCGGCGCGCTCTATCTTGCGCCTACGCCGGTAGCGGTGTCGCGCGGCTGGGCGGTCGAACAACTTGGTGCTGACCATGCCGATCGGCAGGCGCGACTGGCGATTGTCGCCGGGCGGCCGGGCGGCAACAGCGTCGACCGCGGTGCCATCGTCTGCGCCTGTTTCGGGGTCGGTGCCAACCAGATCGCGGAAGCGGTACGCGGCGGCTGTACCAGCGTCGCGGCAATCGGCGCCGCCCTTCACGCCGGCACCAATTGCGGCTCTTGCCGCGCCGAGATCAAGACCATTATCGACGGGCGGCGTCTGCAAGCTGCGGAGTGATGCGCCGAGGAACTCTGCCGCGCCGCCGCATGATGCTTACTAGCAATTTACAAACCATGGGCTACCAACGTTCTGACTTCGATTCGCTCGGAACGGGAGCCTCATGAGCAAAGCCCTGACCTCATTCGCGCTTGCCGCCGTGCTGACGGCCTTGCTGATGGCGCTCAGCCTGACGGTGGCCAGGCATGGCTATCCCTATGGCGCGATCGGCGCCAAGCGCTTGAGCGACGTCGCCGATGCGGGGAGGTTCATTCCGCTCGCGGCGGTCTATTTTTTCAGCGCACTCCTGATGATGGTTCTGCCGATCAGGCTCGCCGGCATCGTCCTGACACATGCCGCCGATGCGATCTTCTGGACGGTCATCGTGTTGTTTGCGGTCATCGTTGGATGTCTCGCCGCGAGGTTTGCTTTCGGTCAGCGCGATGTGCTCCCGGCACTGCTGAACTGGCGGTTCCTGTTTGTCGCAGCCGTCGTCGGATGCCATCTCTTCATCAACGAGCTGCGCCGCAACATCCTGTTGCGAAGCCTGTTCTTCGTCGTCTTCGCCGCAGCGACACTGGCCTGCCTGTTTTGGTCCTTCACCGTCTGAGCATGTGCGACCCGTCGGCAGGCGGCTTAATTCTTGTCGACCGGCTTTGAGCGCATTCGCGAAACGGTCTCACGCTCGGCCCGCTTCGAACGCATCGGCGGCAGGCCGCGGTCGACCAGGTCCATGTCTTCCAGCACCATGTCGCCCATCCGTTTGAAAGCCATGTCGAGCGCGCCAGCCCGGTGGGCGGAGCGCAGGAACCCCGGCAATGTGCGGACCGGGTGATCCTGGGCCAGCGGCTCCTCAGGAAAAACATCGCTGGCGGCGAGAATATGGCCGCTGCGGACAGCATCCATCAGTGCCGGGAAATCGACCACGCCGGCTCGGCTGAGCAGGATGAAAGCGGCTCCCTTGCGCATCTTGGCAAACGCCTCGGCGCCGAGGAAGCCCTGGTTTTCGCTAGTCACCGAAGCGACGACGAAGACGAAATCGCTGTTCGACAGAACGTCGTCGAGAGAGGCCGGCTCGACGCCGTTTTCGATCAGGATCGACGGCGGCAGCCACGGGTCGAAGACTTTTGTCCGCGTGCGAAAGCCCGACAGCAGCCGGTTGAGCGCACGGCCAAGATCGCCGAAGCCGATGATGCCGACGTCCGCGCCGGAAAGAAGCCGCGCCGTCCGGTTGCTGTCGCCGCCCCAACGCTCCTTGCCCTGTCGAAAGGCGAGGTCGGCGTCGACGATGTCACGGGCGAGGTTGAGGGCCATGGCAAGGCCGAGTTCGGCCACCGGTTCGGCAAACACCAGCCCGGTGGTGACGACATGGATGCCGCGCGAAAACAGCGTCTCGTAGGGCATGTTGTTGATGAGGTTGCTCTCGACATTGAAGATGCAGCGCAGCGCCTTCATTTTTTCCAGCGTCTCCGGCGCGATAGGTGGCTGGCCGACGATGTAGCGCGCCTCGCCAAGGATATCGGCCGGCAGCGCCGCCACCGCTTCGGGCGATGTTTCGACGATGCGGTATTTCGATCGAAAGTTCGCCAGCGCGGCCGGCGTGAAGATCAGGTCGAGCGTGCGCGGTTCGGGTGCGCTGATCACCAGGGGCAAGGCACTGTCGGACATGATACTTCACCTCCCGTGCGATCCGCGTCGCACCACACTAGAATCGTCTTTTCCCGCCCCGACACCTATCACATGCCTGTCGAGAAGGAGAAGTTTGCCTTCTTCGGCCTTGCGGTGCGGCGGTCGGTGGTCCAGATAGACGGCGATCGAAAGACGACAAGGAAGACAGCGACATGATCCCGTTTCGAAAGAACCTCATCGATGGCGAGTGGGTAGGCGATGCCGGCTCCCGCAACATCAACCCGTCCAATCTCGACGACGTGGTCGGCGAATATGCATCGGGGGGCGCGGAGCACGCTCGGCAGGCCATCGCGGCGGCGAAAGCGGCATTTCCGGCATGGTCTCGATCGGGCCTGCTGGCCCGCCATGCGGTGCTGAGGAAGACGTCGGACGAGATCACCGCGCGGAAAGATGAAATCGGCCGGGCGTTGGCGCGCGAGGAAGGCAAGACGCTGGTCGAGGGCATCGGCGAGACCGTGCGGGCCGCCCAGATATTCGATTTTTTCGCCGGCGAGGCGTTGCGCCTGTCGGGCGAGCTGGTGCCGAGCGTGCGGCCCGGCGTCGGCGTCGAGATCACCCGCGAAGCGGTCGGCGTCGTCGGCATCATCACGCCGTGGAATTTCCCGATCGCCATTCCGGCTTGGAAAATCGCTCCGGCGCTGGCCTACGGCAACACCGTCGTCTTCAAGCCGGCGGAACTCGTTCCGGAGAGCGCCTGGACTATTGTCGACATCCTGCACCGCGCCGGGCTGCCCAAGGGTGTGCTCAATCTGGTCATGGGCAAAGGTTCGGTGGTCGGCCAGGCCATGCTCGACAGTCCTGACCTCAACGCGATCACCTTCACCGGATCGGTCGGCACCGGCAAACGCGTCGCCGCCGCCAGTGTCGAGCACATGCGCAAGTTCCAGCTCGAAATGGGCGGCAAGAACCCGCTTGTAGTGCTCGACGATGCCGACCTTGCCGTCGCCGTCGACTGCGCTATCAACGGTGCCTACTTCTCGACCGGCCAGCGCTGCACGGCGTCGTCCCGGCTGGTGGTGACGGACGGCATCCACGACCGCTTCGTCGAGGCGCTCAAGGACCGCATGGCCAAGCTAGTCGTCGGCGACGCTCTCGACGCCAAGACCCAGATCGGGCCGGTTGTCGACCAGAGCCAGCTCAAACAGGACGAAGACTATATCGCCATCGGCCGTCAGGAAGGTGCGGACCTTGCCTTCGGTGGCGAGCGGCTCGATCGTGAAACCCGCGGCTTCTATTTGCAGCCGGCGCTGTTCACCGAAACCACCAACGCCATGCGCATCTCGCGCGAGGAGATTTTCGGACCGGTCGCCAACGTCATCCGCGTCAAGGATTATGACGAGGCGCTGGCGGTGGCCAACGACACGCCGTTCGGGCTGACGTCCGGTATCTGCACCTCGAGCCTCAAGCATGCCACGCACTTCAAGCGCAATTCGGAAGCCGGCATGGTCATGGTCAACCTGCCGACGGCCGGCGTCGACTTCCACGTGCCTTTCGGCGGACGCAAGGGATCGAGCTACGGCCCGCGCGAGCAGGGCCGCTATGCCGCAGAGTTCTACACCACGGTGAAGACCGCTTACACGTTTGCCGGCTAAGAAAAGGCGGCAGACCAGCCAGGCAGGCGAGCAAATCGATGACATCTGAGAATACGGCCCTGACCTGGCTCAATCCGCCGCCGCACCACGCCTTCGGCAACAATACGGTGCATGTACGGACCGGCAAGGAGACCGACTTCTGGCGCGAGACATTCTACGGCTTCTGGCGCGACAATGGCCATTTCCTCTATCGTGAGGTCGAGGGCGATTTCAGCGCCGAAGTCACGGTCAAGGGGCACTATGAGGTGCTTTACGATCAGGCCGGGCTTATGGTCCGCCTGAGCGAGACGCACTGGATAAAGGCCGGCATCGAATACACCGACGGGCTGACGTATTTTTCCGTCGTCGTCACCAACGATGCCTCCGACTGGTCGCTGGCCAGCATTCCAGCCGACCCCGACGGGGTCAGGATCCGCCTGACCCGCCATGCCGAGACGATCCGCGTCCAGTATCTGGACGCGTCCGACAAGCACTGGAAACCGGTGCGGCTTGCCTATTTCCCGCCGTCGAAAACGGTCGATGTCGGCATGATGTGCTGTTCGCCGCAGCGCGAGGGTTTCGAAGTGACATTCAGCGATTTTTCGATCGGCCCGCCGATCTCGCGGGAGCTTCACGACTGAGGCGCCGCGATGCCGTCGGGCGGTTTGCGTCGGGCCGGCCTCAGTAGGTCGCCCGGCCGCCGGAGACGTCGAAGACGGCAGCCGTCGTGAACGAGCATTCCTCGGAGGCGATCCAGCAAATCAGCGCCGCCACCTCCCCGACCTCGCCGAAGCGCGCCATCGGTATTTTGGACAGCATGAAGTCGATGTGCTGCTGGCTCATCTGCTGGAAGATCGCGGTGCGCACAGCCGCCGGCGTGACGCAGTTCACCGTCACCTTGGTCTTGGCCAGTTCCTTGCCGAGCGATTTGGTCATCCCGATCACCGCCGCCTTGGAGGTGCTGTAGGCCGAGGCGTTCGGGTTACCTTCCTTGCCGGCAATCGAGGCGATGTTGACGATCCTGCCGTAATTGCGTTCGAGCATATGCGGGACCAGCGCCTTGTTGCAGAAGAAGACGCCGTTGATATTGATGTCGATGACCCGGCGCCAATCCTCTACGGAATACTCCCAGGTCGTCATGTTAGGCCCGGTGATGGCAGCACTGGTGACAAGGATATCGACCGCGCCCAGCGCTTCGATAGTCTCTCCTGCGGCGGCTTCGACCGCTATGGGGTCGGCGACGTCGAGGGTGACGCTGTGCAGGCCTGTAACAATGGCCTTGGCCTGCTCGATCTGAGCGGCATCGCGATCCCAGACCGAAACACGTCCGCCTTCGTCAGTGATCCTTTGCGCGACGGCCAGGCCGATGCCTGAGGCGCCGCCGGTGATAACAGCGGATCGTCCGGCAAATCGTCCCGCGAAACTCATCGGCATGTCGTCTTCCTCCCAATCGGCGGCGAATGTGAAGTCAACGGCGGACAAGTTCAAGCACGGACTCGCAGCCTCAGAACAGCTTGTGATGGGCCAGCACCGGGCAATTGGACGGCACTGCCTCCTGGCCAAATCGTCGCGTCCGGTATTGCGAGAACTGCAGGAACGACGCGCCCAGTTGGCATTCGGGTGACAGGCGGCGCCGGATGCGTTATATTGCACTGCACAATGCGAGCACCTGCAGGCGAGGCTCCCATCGATCCGATGAATCGGCCCACGAAATCGGCCCATGAAACGGCATTGAGCTGCAAGGACGGAAAACCGATACCGAGATGAAGATTCCAAAATCTCTGTTGATCGATCCGGACAAGAACACGGTCTATGGCAGCTTTGCCGTTGCCGTCTCGATCTGGGCGTTCTCCTACTCGACCATTTTCGGCCAGGCCATGATCCTGGCCTACTATGCAGTCTGGCTGCCGCTCATCCTGGTCGACTACCGCAAGATATTAAGGCACGCTTCCAGCGCCTGGCTTCCGCTGGCCTTTGCAACCTATGTCTGCTTCTCGGTGTTCTGGTCGGCAGCTCCCGGCACCACGGCAAGGACGGCCGTCCAATATTGTTCCCATATCGCCTGCGCCTACATTGCCGCACGCACCGTCAGCGTCCGGACCTTGACCATAGGCGCCCTGATCGGGATTTTCATCGTCCTGCTCTACTCGCTCAAGGTCGCGAGTTATTCCTACGACGTTCTCGATGGGACGTACAATTTCGTCGGCGCGTTCAGCTCCAAGAACCAGATCGGCTTTGTCGCATCGCTTGGCATTTATTTCTGCGTTGTCTACCTCGCCTTTCTCAGGCGGGGCCGGACAAGCTTTTTGTTGATCGTACCGATTGTCCTTCTATCAGGCTATCTACTGGTCGTGTCGCATTCGGCCACTTCGATGGCATCGACCCCGGCGGTTCTCGCTCTGGTCGCCCTGCTTTCCATCGGCAAGGTGCTTTCGCTCCGCCATCGCCGGGTGATTTTCATGATCGGTGCGGGCGGGCTGGTCGCCTGCACCGTGATTGCGCTGAATCTCGGGCTGATGGACTTTGTCCTTGGCCTTTTCGGCAAGGATTCGACGCTCACCGGACGAACCTACCTCTGGCAGCAGGGCTGGAATGCTGCGCAGCAATCGCCCATGCTCGGCGTCGGCTACGCGGCCTATTGGGTGCAGGGCTTCTCCGAGGCCGAGCGGCTGTGGAACGAATTCTACATCGCCGCGCGAAGCGGCTTCCACTTCCACAACACCTACATCGAGACCTTGGTGGAACTCGGCTTCGTCGGCGCGACACTGCTTTCGCTGATTATCCTGCGAACGCTCTGGGGTCACGTCTCGGCGCTGATATTCAGGACATGGCAAGCCGACTCCGTGATTCTTGCCGGCGTCATGGTGCTTCTGTTCATCCGATCCTTCGTCGAGGTCGAGACCCTCAATCCCTACATCATGGGATCGTTCCTGCTGTACTATAGCTACTTCAAGCTGGTGAGGGTGCCGGCCGTCGCTGCTTCCCGGTGGAGCGCCGCGGACCATCTGGAGGAACCGGACGCCGTGCGAGGCTAGAGCGGGCGGATACCAAACGGCAAAAACCCCGCAGACCGCTGCCCACGGGGTTGGTGCTTCGCTCCGGTCGAAAGAAGCTACTGGATGGCCAGGGGCGCCGGTTTAACCTTGATCACGTCCCCTGGCAGCACCGGCGTGTCTTCGTCGGCGGTGATTTCGCTGGTCTTGCCGTCGACCACCCGCACCAGGGAAAAAGACAAGGCCGCTGGTTCGTTGTTGCCATAGAATTGCGGCATGGGGCTGCCCGACAAGGCTTCGGACATCAAGGCCTTTTCCATATTCAGCTTCAGCGTCACCTCGTTGAGATCGGCTTCCGTCTGTTGCCGGTCGGTCGCGAGGCTGGAGTTCTGGGTGTTCTCGAGATCGATGGCGTCCTGGGTGGCCTTGCTGATCGACTGCTTGGCCGTGAGAATCGCCGTTTCGTAATCCAGGATCTGGCCCTCAAGGTCGGCGATGGTTTGCTGCGAGTTCAAAACGCGCGTGTTGACGACCAGGCCCTTTTGCGCCAGCGAGCCGATGCCGTTGAGCTGCTCCTTCGCCAGATCAACCTGCTTCTGCTGGTTGACGATCTTTTTCTGCAGCGAATCGATCTCGCTCTGCAGCAGCGCCTTCAAGTCGTCGAGCGCCTGCAAGCGCAGCTTGAGTTTCTTCTGGTCGGCTGCCAGGATCGCCGTCTCATCGGCAACGATGCTGGGCAGCTTCGGATCGTCGGCCACCTCTTTCGGCACCGCGAATGTCGGCTTGTCCGCCAGTTCCGCTTCGATGCGGGCGCGCTTGACGGTCAGCCTGACCAATTGGTCTTGTAGTACGTCGAAATTGCCCTTGGCATTGATCAGGTCGCGATCGTAGCGCTGTCCGCTCTCCGGGGTCCGCCGGGCTCCGCCGGCAATGCTCATCGCTTTCAGCACGGTCAACCCAGGCACACAAGGATACTGGCCAGGCGCTTGCACCTCGCCGGAGATGTAGAATGGCCGGTACTGCGCCATTTCGACGGAAGCCTCCGGCCTGTCGGCCAGAGCGAGCTTGCGCTGCAGCGCCTCGCCGAGCGATGCGGCGATCTCCGAAGTCGTCTTGCCGGATGCGGGCATCTCGCCGACGAAGGGAACCGACAAGGTTCCAGCGGGCCCGACCGTGTATTCTCCATTGATGGCCGACCAGTCGCGGAACGTGCCTTCGACGGTCTGCCATTCCGCCACGCGGATGGTCAGCTTGTCCTGTGCTCCAAGCCGATAGTCGTCGGCGAAGGCAAACTGTGGCAGGGCTAGCGACAGCGTCAGGCCGGTCGCCACTGTAAGGCAAGTCGTCAAAAGTCGTACTCGCCGCATGCGTCTGGAGAGAATGCCGGTGCAAAAAATATCGATTATATCTGCTTTCAACTGAGCGTTTCCGATCTGGTTTGCCCCGCCCGATGAACTGCCGATGCCTGAGTTAGGGGCCTGAGTTTCGGGCCCGAATTCTGGACAGCTGCTCCTCGATGTACGGCCAGCAAGCGGCCGTCAGTAGCAGCCTCGCGACATCCAGACCGCAGGTACGGTCTTGATGATGATGCGAATGTCTTCGAACATCGACCAGTTCTCGACATAGTGCCTGTCGAACGCGACGCGGCTGTCGTAGGAAACGTCGTTGCGTCCGCTGACCTGCCATAGCCCGGTCAGGCCGGGGCGCGATTTCAGGTAATAGACGGCCGAATTGCCATAAATCTCCAGCTCGTCGCGCACCACGGGACGAGGCCCGACCAGGCTCATATCCCCCTGCAGGATGTTGATGATCTGCGGCAACTCATCGAGGCTGAGCTTCCTCAGCACCGCTCCGACGCGGGTGATCCGCGGGTCGTTCTTCAGCTTGCGGGTCGCGATCCATTCGGCGCTGGCCTCCGGATTCGCGGCGAGATAGGCAGCAAGCACCCGCTCGCCGTCTGGAACCATGGTGCGGAACTTGAGGCACGGAAAAATCCGTCCTCCGCGGCCGATCCGGCTATGACCATAGAAAATCGGCCCGCCATCGGAAAACTTGACAAGCAGCGCTATCATCACGAACAGCGGGCTGAGAGCGACCAGGCCGATCAGCGAACCGGCAATATCGAAGCTGCGTTTGAGCAGGCCGCCGATCGGTGGCGGAAAATCGACACCGGCCTGCGAAAAATCCGCATCGGCCGGCTTGGCTACGTCCCTCATGCGTAAACTCCATACGTTGAACGGATGGTTTACCGCACGATACCAAAAAAATGCTGCAGCGCAACACACAATTTCCCAGACGGCTGTAATAGTCACGTCATGAACTGACTAAATAATAAACTCGTCCTGCACAAAATTTCGCCTTTATGTCGCAAAAGAGACGGATTATGGGCAATTTTGGAAAAGCTAGTCCAATTTTGAGGCTGATTTTAGGCGAATCGCTCATTATACCCTGTTGTGGAGCTTTGTCGTCATTTAGAATTTCGAAATAACGACTGATGTTGTGATAAAATACTAGTCGATATCATAAATCTTACTGGAGCGAGTCGATATCCGGCAATCAGTGGTGATGCCGACGTGTGCATTGCACCATGGCAGAGTCGATCCCGAGGATTCGTTTAAAATTTATTCCGCAGCTGCCCTTGCCGGCTATTGCGCGGCTCAATAGAGTTGCAAATTGTTTCTGTCGGACTAATGGACAGATTGGGCTAGGCCGGAAGCAACCGGCCAGAAGCGGGCAACCTAAATAAGCTCGCAGAGTTTAAGGGAGGTGCTCGGGGTGGGCTTGTCGACATTTTTTCCCGAGCCGGTGGATGGGCTATCGGGTATGTCACTGCCAAAGTTCATTATCGGAATGTGTTTTGCGCTGGCGATCGTGATCGTCTGGTCCTATTTGGGCGGCGCCTCGCTCGGTACGACGCTGTTTCGCGTCATCGGCTGTGCCATAGTCATCCAAATGGGTTATTTTCTACTGGTCTTTGCCATGGTCGCCAGAAATGCCCCGACCCCGGCCGACAAAATTCGCGACGCTGAACGAAAGCTGAGTTCGAACGAGGCGGCCGAAGGCGAGAAATTCAGCGCAAGGAGAGGCCTTCACTGATTTCGGGCCTGGCCGGGTCTGCGATGTCCATGTGACCTATGGTTAAGCTCGCCGGTCCTCTGACGAATTGCTCGCCTCGACAACACCGGCAGTCGGCATTCCTGTTCTTTCGTTTCCTTGACACTGCGGGCCTCGACGCGCTCGCTCCGCCCCGCCGCAGTCCGGTCGGCCAGGACCAGCAACTGGTTTTCCGCCAGTCGAGCGCTCTGATGGAGCGTGTAGGAACGGCTCTGCCAAGCGGCGCATTTCTGGAGCCATCCCGATTGAGGCTCGCCGCCTGCCCAGCCGGGCCATGACACCCAGCAGAATGAAAAACTGGACGGCGCCGATGATTTTGGCGATGCTTGCTTCGCACTTGCAGCATAGGCGTTTGGGCCGATGCATTTCAGGTTGGGCGGTGGGTCATTGAGCGGTCGGGGCGAGGAAATCCGCAACGACTTCTGCAATCGAGAGGCATGTCCATGACATCATTCCAGGTCTGCGTGATCATCGCCGCACGCAATGCGGCGCGGACAATCCCGGCTGCCATTGCATCGGCATTACGCGAACCTGAGGTTGCGGAAGTTGTCGTCGTCGATGACGCGTCCACCGACGATACGGCGAAAGTCGCCCACGCAGCCGGCGACGGCACGGGCCGCCTGTCCGTCATCCGCTTCGACGTCAATCGCGGCCCCTCCTTTGCACGCAACGCCGCGATAGCCGGTTCCAGGTCGCCGTTCATCAGCATTCTGGACGCTGATGATTTCTTTTTCGAAGGCAGGTTTCACAGACTGTTCGCCAGCACCGATTGGGATTTCGCCGCAGACAACATCATGCTTGTCAGGGATGACGCGGCAACCGACGTTTCGAAAATCGTTGCTCCACCGTTCTCGCCCGAGCCGGAATTCCTCGATTTCGAGGGCTTCGTCGATGGCAATATCTCCAGGCGCCGTGTGCAACGAGGGGAACTGGGCTTCCTCAAGCCAGTGATCAGCCGCGCCTTCCTCGATCGGCATGGGCTGCGCTACGACGAGAAGCTGCGCCTGGGTGAAGACTATGAACTGTATGCGCGCGCGGTTGCCCATGGCGCGCGCTTCAAGGTCATCAAATCCTGTGGCTACGGCGCGATCGTGCGCGCCGACTCGCTGAGCGGACGGCACAAGACCCAGGACCTGAAGCATCTGGCCGATGCCGACCTGGCACTGCTTGCGATCGACAGTTTGCCGGAGGCATCGAAGGCTGCGCTGAGAAGGCACGAGCGGCACATCCGCGACAAATACCGGTTGCGGAAGTTTTTAGACGTGAAGGCTGAGCGCGGGTTGGCACCGGCCGCGGCCTACGCCTTGGCCGGCTCGTCCAACCTCACAGCCGTCGTCCGCGGCGTTGCCTCCGACAAGCTGGATGCGCTGTTTCGCCGCGCTGGCCTCGCCGCGAAGCGTCAGCATGTGCCGCCGCTGCGCTTCCTCATGGCCGGAACCAGCACGGCCAGCGATAGCTAGGCCCGTCAACGTGCGATGGCGGTAGCCACTCCGTTACCCTTAGGTCGGCTCGCACCATTTCAACGAGATTCATGAGTTTACGATCTAGGTGGTTGCCTATGCGCGCAGGGAATGGCAATCTATGTTGCGGTGCAGCAATTTTGGACGGCCAACCGAACTGGCCCGAGACATACCCTGTCGGAGGAGCTGGACGATGCAAGAAATGTCTTTTGAATGTGGACGGGCTCTAAGGCCGTTCACCAGCTCGACGATGACGGGGCGCTGACTACATGGCCTCGATCTTTCGCTTCCGATCGAGAGATCCGGCGCGCGACACGCAGACCGACACCTCGCGCCTCGATCGCTTGGCAAAGCTGCTGGACCAGATCGCGGCCGAAGTCGAGGCGGAGAAGAGCGGACTTGAGAACCGCTACAGGACAACGGCCACCAATGCCGCCTTTCTGGTCGAGGCGATGGAGAACGGTTCGGTCTCCTCGCGCAGGTCTTCCGAAGTCGGCGAACTGACCAGGTCGATTCTGAATTGCGAGCGGCGCATCACAGCGCTGTCGCGCCAGATGCAGATGATGAAGGATCTCCGTCATTCGCTGGATGAAATCTTCGAGCCGAAGCGGCAGAACGGTCCCGACATGAGGACTGATTTTGTGAAGCCCGCCGATTCCGGCACGGGCTGAGCGAACACCCTGGGTCGGCGCAATGGTTTAGGCACAACACGGAGCTTGGGAGCGACAGAGGTCAAGATCAGGTTGTTTCGTCACGGTTCGAACGATCGCTTTGGGGGCGCACAGCACAAGGTGAGTTTTGATATGAATGCAGATCTTAAAAGCACGTCCGCCCCGGCACCCCGCGGCACCCCGTTCACGCGCCCGATCTCAGGCAAGCTGCGGCCGCTCCGTTCAGACGGCGCGTTTCTGCTGATCGTTCTCGTCAGTCTGGTTGCGGGCCTTGTACCCGTCCGTGCCCAGGATCTGCCAACCGCGCCGTCTTTTGTCGATGATTTCACCAGCCTCAGTCGCGCGCGCTGGTACATTTCCGACGGCTGGACGAACGGCAAGCATCAGAACTGCACCTGGTCCAAAAACCTGATCGGGCTTTCCGACGGCATGCTGACGCTCGGTTTCGAGAAGCGCAAGCTGAAGGATCGCGAATTCGCCTGCGCCGAGATCCAGACCAAGCAGCGCTTCGGCTACGGCACCTACGAGGCGCGGATGAAGACCGACACGGGCTCCGGCGTCAACGCGGCATTCTTCAGCTTCGTCGGCGATGCCGACAAGCAGCCGCATGATGAAATCGACTTCGAGGTGCTGACCAAGGACACGTCCAAGGTTCAGGTCAACGCCTACATAGCCGGCAAAGGCAAGAACGAGAAACTGGTCGACGTCGCCGGCGGCACCGACAAGGCCTTCAACGACTACGCCTTCGTCTGGGAAAAAGACCGGCTGCGCTGGTACGTCAACGGCAAGCTTGTCCACGAGATCACCGATCCGGCGAAGCTGCCCACCCATTCGCAAAGGATCTATTTCAGCCTGTGGGGCAGCGACACGATGAAGGGCTGGATGGGGCCGTTCTCGGATCCGGGCCGCAAGCTCACCATGCAGGTGGATCGCGTTGCGTTCACCGCACTCGGCCAGCCCTGCCAATTCCCGGAATCGCTGGCATGCAACACAAACTAGAAGCGCATCTGAACCGGCCGGGCCGAAGGTGGTCGGAAAACCGAAGCTTGAACACGCCCGAAGCCTTGAACAGGAATGAAACCGAATGAATTTGACTGTCTTTGGAATCGGCTATGTCGGTCTTGTACAGGCGGCGGTGCTTGCCGAAGTCGGCCATCAGGTGGTCTGTGTCGACATCGATGCAAAAAAGGTCGAACGGCTCAACCAGGGCCATGTCCCGATTTTCGAGCCCGGGCTCGAAAACATGGTCAAGGAGAACCATGCCGCCGGCCGCATCAAGTTCACCACCGACGCCGCGGCGGCGATCAAACATGGACAGATCCAGATGATCGCCGTCGGCACGCCGCCGGGCGAGGATGGTTCGGCAGACCTCAAATATGTGCTGGCCGTCGCCGAGGCCATCGGTCGTGAGATGGACGCGCCCAAGATCGTCGTCGGCAAGTCGACCGTGCCGGTCGGCACCTGCGAAAGAATAAAGGCCAGGATCGCCGAGACGCTGAAGGCGCGCGGGCGCGAGGATCTGGTTTTCGACGTCGCCTCCAATCCGGAATTCCTCAAGGAAGGGTCCGCTGTGAGCGACTGCATGAAGCCCGACCGCATTATCGTCGGCACCAGCAACGAGGACACCGAGGCGGTGATGCGCGAGCTCTACGCGCCGTTCAACCGCAACCACGAAAAGATGATCGTGATGGACGTGCGCAGTGCCGAGTTCACCAAATACGCGGCCAATTGCATGCTGGCGACCAAGATAAGCTTCATGAATGAAATGGCCAACCTGGCCGAGCAACTGGGCGCCGACATCGAGGAGGTCCGCAAGGGCATCGGCAGCGACCCGCGGATCGGCTACCACTTCATCTATCCGGGCCTCGGCTATGGCGGCTCGTGCTTCCCGAAGGATGTGCGTGCCCTGATCAAGACCGCCGAGGCTGTCAAGTTCGACGCCAAGCTGCTGCGTGCCGTCGAGGAGCGCAACAACCAGCAGAAGTCGGTCCTGTTCGAGAAGGTGCACCGCTATTTCAAGGGCAATCTCAAAGGCAAAACCTTTGCGCTGTGGGGCCTCGCCTTCAAACCCAATACCGACGACATGCGCGAGGCCCCGGCCCGCACGCTGATGGAAGCGCTCTGGGCCGCCGGTGCCAATGTCCAGGCCTATGATCCGGAGGCGATGCAGGAATGCCAGGCGATCTACGGGCTGCGCGACGACCTGCAACTGTGCGGCACCAAGGAGGCCGCGCTGCGAGGCGCCGACGCGCTCTTGATCGTGACCGAGTGGAAGAGTTTCAGCGCGCCGTCCTTCGATGCATTGAAGAACGCGCTGACCAGGCCCGTCATCTTCGACGGACGCAATCTCTACGACCCCAAGGTCATCGCCCGCCACGGCATCGAATACCACAGCATCGGCAGAATGGCGGCGTGACGCTAGGGCGGTCCAGCAAGGAGCCAGGTCCATGAAAGTTCTGTTTGCAGGCGGCAACGGCTACACACCGCAGTTCAGCGGTGGCGTTCAGTCGAGCACGCACCATCTGGTCGAGCAGCTGCGCGAGCACGGTCATGACGCCTCGGTGCTGGCGGCGCTGTTCGGTGACGGCATGTTCGGTTTCAAGGCGCGCGCCAAGATGAAGCTCCTTCGCCAGCGCGCGGTCATCGACAGCTATCCCGGCTATCCTGTCGTGCGGGCGTGGTTTCCCTGGGAGGCGGCCCGCTTCGCCGTCGAACGGCTCGATCCCGATGTCGCCGTCGTGCAGTGCCACAAATCGGTGCCGATCGGAAAGGCGCTGCAGGCGCTCGGCGTGCCGCTGGTGGTCTATCTGCGGAACGTCGAATTCCACGAATTGGCCGGCGACCTGCGCGAATTGCATTCGGCGCTTTATATCGCCAACTCCGAATTCACGGCGCGCACCTATAAGGAAAAGTTCGGCATCGACTCGACCGTAATCCCGCCGACCATCAATCCCGGGCTCTACAGCACGCCGACCACCGGTGAATTCGTCACGCTGATCAATCCTTACAATGAAAAAGGGTTCGAACTCGCCGTGCGCATCGCCGGCCAATGCCCCGAAATCCCGTTCCTGTTCGTCGAAAGCTGGAAGCTCGACGACGACCACCGGGCGCAGATCGAACGGATCATCGCGCCGCTACGCAACGTCAGGCTGGAAAGCCGCACCAGCGACATGAAGACCGTCTATGGCCGCACCAAGATCCTGCTGGCGCCCAGCAAATGGGAAGAAGCTTGGGGGCGGGTGGCATCCGAGGCCCATTGCAGCGGCATTCCAGTCGTCGGATCCCGCCGCGGCGGTCTGCCGGAAGCGATTGGCGCCGGCGGCGTTGTGCTCGACTATGACGCACCGCTCGACGACTGGGTCGCCGCGGTCAGGCGACTATGGAGCGACAAGGCCGAGTACGATCGGCTGTCGGCGGCGGCGCAGCTGTTTTCGGAGCGGCCGCAAATGAACCCCGACAGTCAGTTCACGACCTTCCTCGGCGTTCTCGACAACGCCAGGCAAGGCGCGCTGGAGCGTGCCGCCTGATGCATTTCGTCCAAAACCGTTTATGTCGCCCAACAGCCCGCTTTTGCGCCTGACCGGGGTGTGAGCGACTTTGGGACAACAACATGCACAACACCAGACGCTTGAAGCGCCTCGCACGGCGACGACGGGCGTCAGCCCTCATCCGTGCGAGCAGATCGCCGACCGGCCTCGAAAGATCGTCCATTCGATGAAGATTTGCTTCGTAGTTGATAAGTTCCCCTCTTTGTCGGAGACCTTCGTCCTTGACCAGATAGAAGGGTGCCTCGAGCGCGGCATGCAAGTCGGCGTCGTCTGCAACGAGACGTCCTTCGGCAAGGACAGCAACATCGACGATCGCCGCTGGCAGGCTCTCCCTGGCAAGGTCGTCTGCTGGTGGGGCGGGCTGGGGCGCTTTCGCCCGACGCTCAGGAAATGGTCGGGCAGGTTCTGGGATAAGCTCTCGACCGCCGTCGACATCGCTTTTGCGCGCAAATTGCAGAACGCCGATGTGATCGTCGCGCATTTCGGCAATAACGGCATGCGCGTCGCCCGCGCCATGAAACGAGGCCGGATTTCCGCTCCTTTGGTGACCATATTCCACGGCCGCGATGTGGGGGAACCGCTGCATGACAACACGCTCACGCGCTACAAGGTTGTCTTCGACAAGGGCGTTCTCCAGCTCCCGGTGAACGCGTTTTTCCGCGATGCCCTGATCGGCGTCGGAGCACCCCCGGCGCAAGTCATGGTTCACCATATGGGCGTGCGGCCCGGTGAGATCGGCTACCATTGGCGTTCCTGGGAACGGGACACACTGTCCTTCATCTCGGTCTGCCGGCTGACCGAAAAGAAGGGCATCGAATTCGCCCTTCGGGCGCTCGCCAGCCTGCCGCGGCGCGACTGGGTCTATGCGGTGATTGGCGGCGGCGAATTGCTGGAAGAGTTGAAGAAGCTCGCCGCAAGTCTCGGCATTGCCGACCGGGTGACTTTCCTCGGGCCGCGTCCACACGCCGAGGTCAAGCAGCGCCTGCGTGATGCCCACGTATTCCTGTTGCCGAGCGTTACCGCGCGAGACGGTGATCTCGAGGGTATTCCGGTGGCGTTGATGGAGGCTATGGCCGCCGGGCTGATCGTCGTCAGTACCTATCACTCGGGCATTCCCGAACTGATCGAAGATCAGGAGACAGGCTTCCTCGCACCGGAGCGAGATGTTGCGGCGTTGGCCCGCAAGCTTGTCTGGGTGGCCGAGAACCCGGGCAAATGCGAGCGCATCGCACGTGCGGCGCGCCGTAAGATCGAGCAGGATTTCAACGCGGACGTGCTCAACGAACGTTTTGCGCAGATCGTTGCCCAGCTGGCCGAAGCCAGGCGCCCGGCATGAACGCCAACCCGCCCCCCCAGTTCGGTCGTGTCGCCCTGCGCGGCGGCGTGGTGACGATCGGCGCGCAAGGCTTCAAGATGGCGATCCAGTTTCTCTCCGTCATCGTGCTTGCGCGTCTGCTCGTGCCCGAGGATTTCGGCCTGGTCGCTTCCGTCGGGCCGATCGTGGCCTTTGTCGGGCTGCTTCAAAACCTTGGCCTGCAGCAGGCTGTGGTCCAGCGCAAGGATATCAGCACCGAGCAGCTCAACCAGGTATTCTGGATCAGTGCGTTGGTCGGGCTGGGCAGTGCCGTGATGGTGGCATGCCTGGCACCCGCCATCGCCGCCTTCTACGGCGATCAACGCATGGTCGGGATCACCATCGGCTCTGCCTTGCCGCTGCTGCTTGGCAGCCTCGCCGCGGTGCCGCTGGCGCTGATGAACCGTCACTTGCGCTTTGGCCAGCTCGCGCTGAACGACATGATAACCGCTGCTGCCGGACTTGCGACTACAGCAGCCGCGGCCTATGCGGGGCTGGGCTACTGGTCGCTGGTCATCGGCCCGGCGGTATCGGCTGTTGTCGCGCTGGCCGCGGCATGGCAGGTGGCGCGCTGGACGCCGTCGCGGCCGGACCTGAAGGTCGATACCGACATATTGTCCTTCGGCGCCAATCTGACCGGCTTCAATCTGGCCAACTTCTTCTCGCGCAATCTCGACAACATCCTGATCGGAAAATATTCGGGCGCGATCGAGCTCGGCTATTATGACCGCGCCTATAAGCTCCTGCTGTTCCCGCTGCAGAACATCAACCAGCCGCTGACACGCGTGATGGTGCCGCTGCTGAGCCGCATCCATGAGGACAAGGCGCGGTTTCGCGACATCTATGTGCGAACCAACTGGATGCTGGCGGCCGTCACCATGCCCGGCATCGCGGCGCTGACGCTAACGTCGGACCAGGTCGTCGGGCTTCTCTTCGGCGAGCGCTGGGCGGCGGTGGCGCCGATTTTCGCCTGGCTGGGCATCGCCAGCCTGATCCAGTCCGTCTCGAGCACCACGGGATGGATCTTCATCTGCCAGGGCAAGACCAAGACCATGTTCCACTGGGGCATCTACTCGTCGCTGACGACGGTCGCCGCCTTCATCATCGGCCTGCACTGGGGCGCCGTCGGTGTCGCGGCGGCCTATGCAATCAGCGGCTATGTGCTGCGCGTTCCGGTACTTGCCGTTCTTGTCCACCGGGTCGGCCCGGTGACCGCAGCCGACTTCCTGGTCATGCAGGGGCTTTTCATCGCGTCGTCGCTGCTTGCCTGGTCCGTCTACCGCGAGCTGCCGGCATCGCTGACTGGCCAGTCAGACCTGCTCGCGGTGGTCCTGGCGGTTGCCCTCAATTATTCGATCGGCCTGGTCCTCATGCTTGCCCTTCGCCAGTCGCGCAGCGCCCTGTTCACCACGCTTTCCAGCGCCATGCGCAACGCCCGCTAGGCCGGCAATCACCGGCCTCAAAAGCTCACCTGCCGACATTGCCGACGCATGCTCCTCAAGCACTGCCTGAAGACTCGTCCTGCGATAGAGGTCGAGATTGGCGGTAAGTCTGCCGAGCTTCTCGCTCGCTTCCTCGGGCGTCACCGTATCGATGTCGAGCAGCAGGTCGGCGACGCCGATCCGCTTGGCAAGTTCCTTGGTCTTGAATTCATAGGCGATCGGCAGCACCGGCGTGCCGACGCAGAGCGACATGATCATCATATGCATGCGTGTTGCGACGACGAAGTCGAAGCCTTTCACCAGGGCTATCAATTGCTCCGGCGTGTGGAACGAAGCGTCCACGCTGACATGTTCGGCGATCTCCGGATCGAGTTCGGCAACGATCGCCCTCGCCGTCTTGGAATCGTCATGGGCGTATTCCGGCACGCCCTGGCAGGTGGAGACGAAGGTGACCTCCTTGGCGTGGTCCCTGACCAGGATAGTCGCGATCTCGCGGATCGAGTCGATGTAGCGGCGCATGCCGCCCTCGCCGTCGCTGACATAGTTCCAGTGACGGACGGAAATGGCGACGCGGCCGGTGACGGTGGCCGACTGGCCGGAGGCCAGAATTGTTCCGATCCTGTCAGTGTCGGCCAGGGCAAAGACGGCGTCGGCCACGACGTGGCATTTGCCGGGGTTTTTCACCATGTCCACAATGTGGCCCCGCGAACGTTCGTCGCGCAGCAGGATGAGCGGGCTCCGGTCGAAGATCGGGCTCAACTCCTGGCGATTGTAACTTTTGTTGAACGGGCCGAGCGATTGTGTGAAGAAGACCGGGTCCTTGCCCAGAATCGCGTCGATCCTGAATTGTTTGAGGCGCCGCTCCAGATTGTAGGTCTCGACGAGATAGGTTCCGCCTGTCGTGACCACGAGATCGGCGTCTTTGTAGATCTCGAGACCACGGCGATTGCTTGAGCTGAACAAACGCCCGACAACGCCGCGGATGCCGAACCGCCGCAGGGCATTGAGGACGAGCCGATTGTAGATCGGCTTGAACAGGTTCTTCAGCCCGCTGCCGTATTTGTAGCGGAACAGCGATTCCGACAACAGCTTGTGGAATTCGAGGTCCGGATAGTCCTTCTTCGTGTAGAGCCTCGCCGCCACCTCCGGCTGGCTGTCGAAGACGTAGAACTGGATATCGTCCTGCACGATCGTCTTGAAAACATGGCGAATCGCCAGGAGAATCGCTGCATCCCCGGTATTCAGGCAGACGGTGTTTTCAACCGCGATCTTCATGGAATGACCTCATTTCGTGAGTAGTCCCGTGCTTCCATCGACGGGCGCGAAGGGGCGAATTGCAGGCGGGTTGGCCGAAAATGCTGCACGCCAAGGATGGTCCTCGCGTCGTGATTATTGGCGCGCAGTCCGATGGCAGGCCAGCGCGCGGTCCATGCGGCCCAAGCAGAGCGAGATTAACCCATCGATTTTGCAGTGCAACAAAAAACGTGGATCTTTGCTACGCTGCAACCAAAAATGTTGCGATGCAGCAAGAGGTGTACTAGCATCGTCGCGGGCGGGCCAACAGCGGTCGAGTTTTCATGCTGCATGTCTTGTACTTGGTACACGACGTCTCCGACCCGGCAGTGCGCCGGCGGATCATAATGCTCAAGGCAGGCGGCGCCCAGGTTACGCTGGCGGGCTTTCGTCGTACGGCAAGCGCAGTTGCTGATGTCGAGGGCTTGCAGCCGATCGATCTCGGCCCGACTCGTGATGGCCGATTCGCCCAACGTCTGGCCGCGATCATGAAGGCGGTGGTCTCGACCGGCTCGAAGCTGGGCTCAATGCCACGGCCCGATCTCATTATCGCGCGCAATCTGGAAATGCTGGCGCTTGCCCGCCGCGCCAGGTCGGCTTTCCAGGCAACAGTGCCGATCGTCTACGAGTGCCTGGACATCCATCGCCTGCTGCTTCGCGACGATTCGCTGGGCTGGGCGATGCGCGGTGCGGAACGCTTCCTAGCCAGGGATGTGAAGCTTCTGGTGACCAGCTCTCCGGCCTTCATCGCTAACTATTTCAAGCCGTTCGGACAGGTTGCCGCTCCGGTCGAACTGCTCGAAAACAAGCATTTCGAGCCGGCCGCAGCTTCGCTGGATGACCGCATTACGGCGGAGAATCCCGTTGCGCCGCCGTGGCGGATCGGCTGGTTCGGTGCGCTCCGCTGCCGTCGCTCCCTGGAGCTTCTGGCCGAATTTTCGCGCCGCCTCGACGGCCGCTTTGAAATCGTCCTCAGAGGCCGGCCGGCGCTGTCCGAATTTCCCGATTTCCATGGTTTTGTTCAATCGGAACCCTGGCTGTCGTTTGGCGGGCCCTACCGCAATCCCGAGGACATGGCGGCGATCTACCACGAGGTTCACTTTTCCTGGGCCATCGACTTTTTTGAGCAGGGCCTGAACTCCGAATGGCTGCTGCCGAACCGGCTCTATGAAGGCTGCCGCTTCGGAGCTGTGCCGATTTCGATGGGAACCACCGAAACCGGCCGGTTCCTCGACCGGCAAGGCATCGGGGTTCTATTGTCAGAAGCCACCCCCGAGGCGCTCGAAGCCGCAGTCGGCACGATGGAGCAGCATCGGTTCGAGACATTGAGGGCGCGTGTTCTTGCCCGCAATCCGCGCACCTGGAGCCACGACCGCGCCGATTGCCGGGCGTTTGTGGAAAAGCTCCGCGGGCTGACTGCGGCTCCCGGTCCATATGCTGCCGAAGCATTGGCATAGAAGGACTGCCGATGACGCAAACCGACATTCCATCCTGCATGATCGTGGTTCCGTGCCTGAACGAAGCGGCCCATATCGGCGCATTGCTTCGAGAGCTTCGCCCTGCGGCCGAGAGGCTGGGCGCCGTGATCATCGTTGCCGATGGCGGCAGTACCGACGGCACCAGGACGATCGTCGCGGATATCGCCGCAAAAGATCAGCGGGTGACCCTGCTGCACAATGAAAAGCGCTTGCAGAGCGCGGCGATCAATCTCGCCGTCGCCAGATTCGGGGAAGGCGTCGACTATCTCATTCGCATCGATGCGCACGGCGGCTATCCCGCGGATTATTGCGACCGGCTGATCGAAGAAGCGCAGGCCACCGGCGCGGATTCGGTCGTCGTCTCGATGCTGACCAGTGGCAGCGGCATGGTTCAGAAAGCAGCGGCAGCGGCGCAGAATTCCAGGCTCGGCACCGGCGGCTCCAAGCACCGGCACCTTTCGGCGGGGGAATGGGTCGATCATGGCCACCATGCGCTGATGCGGATATCGGCCTTCACCGCGGTCGGCGGCTATGACGAGACGTTCAGCCACAATGAGGATGCCGAACTCGACTATCGGCTCCGCCAGGCCGGCTACCGCATCTGGATGACCGGCAAGACGCAGATGGTCTACTACCCGCGCTCCTCGCTAAAGGGCCTCTATTTTCAGTATCTCGGCTATGGCCGTGGCCGGGCGAAGAACGTTCTCAAGCACCGCATGATCCCGAAGATCCGGCAAATGGTGCCGCTTCTGGTGTTCCCCGTGGTTCTTCTCGCCGCCTTTTCCTTCGTCCACTGGCTGGCGGCCGTGCCGCTTTTGCTATGGGCGTCGGTCTGCCTCGGCTACGGCTTTTTGACCGCCGTCAGCCAGCGCAAACCCGACATTGCGCTTGCCGGGGTCTCGGCGATGGTTATGCATTTCGGCTGGTCGGTCGGTTTCTGGCTGCAACTGCTCGCACCGCGACCGCAGCGCGAGGTAGCGTGATGGAGCCGGTCAGGAAAAATCGAAGCATCGATATCTGCATCTGCACATTTCGCCGGCCGGAGCTTGCCGACACGCTTCGCTCCATAGCGGCCATGGATATGCCCGTGGGATTCGACGTCGGTGTCATCGTTGCGGACAACGACGATACGCCGACGGCCGAAACGCTGGTCGCCAGGCTGGCGGGGGAGTTGAAGCTGCCGGTGACCTATCGGCACGCCCCGGCCCGCAACATCTCGATCGCGCGCAACGCTTGCCTCGATGCCAGTGCGAGGGATTTCGTCGCCTTTATCGACGACGACGAGACGGCCACCGCCGGCTGGCTTGCCGAACTGGTGGCGACGGCGGAAGCAACTGGTGCTGCGGCCGTTCTCGGGCCGGTGCGAGCCCGTTACCGGGCGGATGCGCCCGCCTGGATGCGCAAGGGTGATTTCCACTCGACCCTACCGGTCTGGGTCCGCGGCGAGATCCGCACCGGCTATACCTGCAACGTCCTGCTCAGGATTGGGGCTGAGAGCCTGCGCGGCCAGCGCTTCAGCCTGGCACGTGGCCAGACCGGTGGCGAAGATACGGAATTCTTCGACCAGATGGTCAAGGCCGGCGGCCGCATCGCCTTTTCGCCGGAGGCTTGGGTCGACGAAGCGGTGCCACCTGCCAGGGCGGCATTCGACTGGCTCGGCCGCCGCCGGTTCCGCGTCGGGCAGACGCACGGTCATCTTCTGGGGCGCAATGTACACGGCCTTGCCCGGCTCAAGCAGGTCGGCATTGCCGCGGCAAAGGCCGCCTACAGTTTCCTGTCGGCAATTCCGGTCGCCATCGACCCCGTGCGCCGGAACCGCAGCCTGCTTCGCGGCATTATGCATGTCGGCGTCGTCACCGGCCTCGTCGGGGTTCGTGAAATCCGCCAATACGGTCTGTCTTCGCCGCAGCAAGGGGGCAAGCGTGCAGCCTGACGTGAGCTTCGTGATTGCCGCCTACAATGCCGAGGCGACCATCGATCGGGCGATCGCCAGCGCCATTGCCCAGCGCAATGTCAGCGTCGAGGTCATCGTCGTCGACGACGGGTCGGCCGACCGGACGCTCGATCTGGCGAGATCCTACCCCGAAGGCATCGTACGCGTGGTCGCGCTTGAGCAAAACCGTGGCCCCGGCGGCGCCAGGAACGCCGGCCTTGAACTTGCCCGCGGCAGGTGGGTCGCGGTCCTCGATTCCGACGACGCGGTCTATCCCGGGCGAATCTGCACCATGATCGAACGCGCGGAGAAGGCGGGCGCCGAGATCGCGGTCGATAATCTGCAGGTCGTTCGCGAGGATGGCGTTGCCGAAGAGACGATGTTCCCGGCCGACTATCTGGAAGGGCTCGGTGAAATCTCGCTGGCGGATTACATCGCCGGCAATGTGGTCTTCGAATCGAGATTCAATCTCGGCTATCTCAAGCCGATCTTCCAGCGCCGGTTCCTGAACGAAAACGGGCTGCGCTACGATGAAAGCTTGATCATCGGCGAAGACTATATCCTCCTGGCCAATGCTCTGGCCAAAGGCGGCAAATGCGTGGTCGAACCGACGACAGGCTATGTCTACCACATCCGCACCGGCTCCATTTCCCGGGTGCTGGAGCTTCATCACGTCGAGGCGATGCGCAGGGCCGATGCCATCTTCGCCGGAACCCATTCCATGGATGCTGCGGCCGCGGCGGCGTTTGCCAGGCGCGCTCGCAGCCTGCGGCGGGCGGCGTCATTCCTGTCGCTGGTTCAGCACATCAAGGCGCGGTCCCCGCTTAAGGCGATATGGACGGCGCTCAGCGATCCGGCGGCGGTTCGGCATATGAGCATGCCGATCGCCGTCCGGCTGCGAAGGGTAGCGGCACAGTTTGCCGTGGTGGCGGGGAGGTGAAGGGCTGCGGGCGAATGAAGATAGTTTTCGCCGCCTGCGACGGGTTGAAATCGATCAGAAGGAATATGCAATGAAAAAAGTCAGGAAGGCAGTCATACCGGTGGCAGGGCTTGGAACGCGGTTCCTGCCGGCGACCAAATCCATGCCGAAGGAAATGCTGCCGGTGGTCGACAGGCCTGTCGTGCAATATGCGGTGGATGAGGCGTTCGAGGCAGGTATCGAGCACATCGTCTTCGTTACCGGCCGCAACAAGGCGGTGATCGAGGACTATTTCGACCTGCATCCTGAACTGATCGGAACCCTGGAGCAGAGCGGCAAGAAGGCGCAGCTTGAAGCGCTCGAAAGCCTGCTTCCCGTCGCCGGCGCGACAAGTTTCATCCGCCAGCAGTCGCCGCAGGGCCTCGGCCATGCCGTGTGGTGCGCGCGCGAAGTCATCGGCGACGAGCCCTTTGCATTGCTTTTGCCGGACATGGTGTCCTTTGGCGGGCGCGGCTGTCTCGCCGAAGTCGCCGATCTTTATGCACAGACCGGCGCAAACGTCATCGCCGTCGAGCGTTGCGACCCGACCGAGACCAGCAAATACGGCATTGTCGGCCGCGGCGCGGATGTCGGCACTGGCTTCGAGGTGACGGCCATGGTCGAAAAGCCGGCTCCGGCCAACGCCCCGTCGAACTTTTACATCAACGGCCGCTACATCCTGCAGCCCGAGATATTCTCGCTGCTGGGCAGCCAGCAACGCGGCGCCGGCAACGAGATCCAGCTGACCGACGCGATGGTGCGCCTCGCACAGACGCAAGCCTTCTTCGCCCAGCCTTTCGACGGCCGCATGTTCGACTGCGGTTCGAAGGAGGGCTTTATCCAGGCCAATATCGCTTTCGCGCTGGCGCGGGAGGACATGAAGGGCCAGATCTTCGATATGCTGCAGGAATTCGTCCGGTCGCACCAGCGTCGGGAAGAAGCCGCATAATGTCCATTTTTTTGAGGCATTGTGGGCGCGGCTGATGACGCAGGACAGGCCATTGCGCCGCGCGTAACGCGCACTGTCCGGCGCAAGGTTTGCACCCTATGTCCCGACCTTCGAGGCGGTAGCGCCTGCAAACTAGAATTGGACCGAAGATGAACTATGCCAATTTTCCTGTCGAGAAGAGGACGCCATTGCCGGCTTCGAGTGCGGCAAACGCCGAAGACTTCATCGACATCGAGCGCCTGCTTGGCATGGCCGCGCGGCAGGCGAAAGTGGTTGCCGCCTGTGCCGTCATCGGTCTCTTTCTCGGCGTCCTCTACTTGCAGACGACGCCTCCTACCTATGTGGCGACGAGCAGCGTGCTGATCGACGAAGGATTGAACAAGGTCGTCGACGACATTTCGGCGGCGTCGGTCAGCATGCAGACCGACTCCGCCGTTCTGAGCCAGATCGAAATTCTGCAGTCGGCCAGGCTGGCGGGGGTGGTCGTCGACAAGCTGAAGCTCGATCAGAACGACGCTTTCATGAACCCTCCGACGTCGGCCCTGTCGAAGGTCGCAGGCTTTGTACGCGGTCTCATCCAGTCTGTCCGCCCCAAGCGCGCCGCTAGCACGACCGACGTCACTCAGCTTGATGCTGCGACGCGTGACGCGATCACCGCATCGTCGTCGCCCCGTGACTACGCAATCTTCAAACTGCAGAACCAACTCGACGCCGAGCGGATCGGCCGAAGCTTTGTCATCAGCATCTCCTTCCAGGCGACGGATCCGGCGCTTGCGACCGCCATCACCAAGGCCTATGCCGACGCCTATCTCGCCGATCAGCTCGATGCCAGCTTCGACGCGACTGAGCGGGCGGCGGTCTGGCTGCAAGGCCGGCTGACCGAGCTTCGTGAGAGCTCCCAGGCGGCCGCACTGGCGGTCGAAAAGTTCAGGGCCGAACATGGATTGGCCGTTAATGACGGCCAGCTGATCAGCGACAAGCAACTGTCCGATCTCAACACCCAGCTGATCGTCGCGCAGGCCGATACCGCACGTGCCGGCGCCCGCTATCAGCAGTACAAGTCGATCGTCGAAAGCGGCTCGGACAATGCATTCAAGGACGCTGCGATATCGAACGACCAGCCGAGCAGCTCGGTCATCACGACGCTCAAGAACCGCTATCTCACCGTCGCCAAGCGGCAGCAGGATGTCGAAGCCAATTTCGGCCCGCAACATCCGCAGGCCGTCGCGCTCGCCAAGGAGAAGGCCGACATATCGGCGCAGATTTTCGGCGAGCTGAAGCAGCTCACCGAAAGCTACCGCAACGAATACGAGGTCGCTTTGGCGCGCGAGACCGCGCTCCGCGCAAATGTCGCCTTGGCGGCAGGCAAGAGCTCTATCGACAACCAGTCGCAGGTCAAGCTGCGTGAGCTGGAGCAGAAGGCGACGGCGCTCTCGACGCTCTATCAGACATTCCTGAACCGCTATGAGGAGGCTGCGCAGCAGCAATCCTTCCCGGTCGGCAAGATCCGGGTCATCTCCGATGCGACGATGCCGCAGTCGGCCGCAACCCCGCGGACGGCCATCGTGCTGGGGCTTTCGCTGGCGCTTGGCATAATGATGGGGGCCGGGGTTGGCGGCCTGAATGAATTCAGGGAACGGTTCTTCAGGACCGGCGAGGATGTGCGCGACCGCGTCGGCCTCAAATTCCTCGGCTACCTGCCGGTCATCGGCAAGGCTGGGAAGGACGATCAGCGCGACGACGGTCAGCCCGACGTCAAGGCCGCCGAAACCAGGACCGCCAAGTCCTCCAAATCCCAGTCCTCCAAAACATTGTCGGCAGCCGAAAAACGTGCGCGCATGCGGGTAACCGTCGATGCCCCGGCATCAATGTTCTCCGAGACGCTGCGCAACGCCAAGATCGCCTTCGATGTCGTGATGGAAGGCCAGGGCAGCCGGGTCATTGGTGTGATCTCGGTGCTGCCCGGCGAAGGCAAGTCGACGGTTGCCGCCAATCTTGCCGGGCTGCTTGCGGCCAACGGATCGAAAACGCTGCTGATCGACGGTGACTTGCGCAACCCCGGCCTCAGCCGCAGCCTTGGCATGGAGGCCGAGCAAGGCCTGATGGAAGCGGTGGTGAGCGGGCGGACCTGGCAGTCGGTCGGCAAGATCGACCGGCAGACCAAGCTGGCGATCATCCCGGCCGTCCTGCGTGGCCATTTTTCGCACACCAGCGAGCTTCTGTCTTCGGCCGGCATGCGGCGCTTCATTGATAATGCCAAGGAAACTTTCGAATACATCATCGTCGATCTGCCGCCGCTCGGGCCAGTCGTCGACGCCAAGGCCTTCGCCCCGCTTGTCGACGGTTTCGTGCTGGTCGCCGAGTGGGGACGCACGCCGCGGGCAATGGTGCAGTCCGTGCTGAGCTCAGAACCCTATATCGCCAAGAAGATCGTCGGCGCGGTTCTGAACAAGGTCGAATTGAAGAAACTGGCCAAGTATGGCTCGATCGGCGGCTCCGAAAGATTCTTCGACAAATATTCGAGCTATTATCTGGAAAAATCGGAAGCACGCACAAAGGCGGCTGCCTGAGCGACGATATCGCGCTCAGGAAAATATCAACCTGGCGCGTTTGTCGGCGATCCTGACTGCGGTCAGCCGGCCGCTTTGGAAGGCGCCCGTGTCGATGCCAAGCCGGCGTCCCTCGAGCTTCGGAAACTCGACCGGCGTATGCCCGTGCACCACATAGCGGTCGAGAAGATGTGCGGCTTCGAAGAACTCCGAGCGGATGTTGAGCAGGTCGTCCTCATCTTGTGCGGCGAGGTCGATGCCCGGCCTGATGCCGGCATGAACGAATACGAATTTCGCCGAACAGACCATGACCGGCAGCGCACGCATGAAACTGACGTGGTCGGCGGGAATGATCTCTCGAATGCGCCCGTCGACCTCCTCGTTTGAACCGTAGAGATCGGCCATGCGCTCCGGGTCGACGCCGTAGGAAAACAGCGTTTGCAGGCCGCCTATCGCCAGCCACGACTCTCTCGAAATGATCCCGTCGAGATAGTTCAGCATCACGACTTCGTGGTTACCGGCAAGACAGATACGCTGGAAGCCTTGGAGTGGCGGCGCCAGCAGATGATCGAGCACGCGCGCCGACTGCGGACCACGATCGACGTAGTCGCCAAGCATGATGATGAGCTTGCGTCCCTCGAAAGACGCAGAATCGAGCAGAATGTTCTGCTCCAGGGAGCGAAGCTCCTTATAGCAGCCATGCACGTCGCCGATCGCGTAGACGACTGATTCCCGGATATCGATCTCGAGCCGCTGGCGCGCCGCGGTCCGGGTGTTTCTCGATCGCTGGAACAAGGTCACGAATGGCGTCCCGTATGGCTGTGAATGCGCCTCGATCTCGAAACAACATTGCGACGCAGCGCGTGGATACCATGTCTGGCACCGGTCGTTCCATACCCGGAGCTTCGAACGCAACTCGGCTTCGGCGTTCTTACAGGCCGATCCCGCGGCCCTTCAGTGCTGCGGTGATCTCGTCGAGGATGGCGGGGTCGTCGATCGTCGCCGGCATGGCCCATTCCTCCTTGTCGGCGATCTTCTGCATGGTGCCGCGCAGGATCTTGCCGGAGCGCGTCTTCGGCAGGCGCTTGATCGTCACTACCGTCTTGAAGGCTGCGACAGGGCCGATCCGTTCGCGCACCAGCGTGACCACCTCGCTCTCGATGATCCCTGCATCGCGGTCGACGCCCGCATTCAGCACGACGAAGCCGAGTGGAACCTGCCCCTTCATCGCATCGGCAATGCCGACGACGGCGCATTCGGCAACGTCGGGATGCGCGGCCAGCACCTCCTCCATGGCGCCGGTCGAGAGCCGGTGGCCGGCGACATTGATGATGTCGTCAGTGCGGGCCATGACATAAAGATAACCGTCCTCGTCCATCATGCCCGCATCCGCGGTCTTGTAGAAGCCGGGGAATTCCTCGAGATAGGCTTGGCGAAACCGCTCGTCGGCATTCCACAGCGTCGGCAGGCAGCCGGGGGGCAGCGGCAATTTCACCACGACATTGCCAAGCGTACCACGCTTGACCTCATGCCCGGCATCGTCGAGCACGCGGATGTCATAGCCGGGCATCGGCACGCCGGGCGAGCCGTATTTGACCGGCAGCAGGCCCAGTCCGGCGGGGTTGATGGTCATCGGCGAGCCGGTCTCGGTTTGCCACCAATGGTCGATCACGGGCACGTTCAATTTCTGCTCCGCCCATTTGATGGTTTCCGGATCGGCGCGCTCGCCGGCCAGGAACAAAGTACGGAATTTGGACAGGTCGTATTTCGGGACGAATTCGCCCTTCGGGTCCTGTCCTTTGATGGCGCGGAAGGCGGTTGGCGCGGTGAACAGCGCGACGACGCCGTGCTCGGCAATCACCCGCCAATAGGTGCCGGCATCGGGCGTGCCGACCGGCTTGCCCTCGAACAGCACGGTCGTGCAGCCATGCAGCAGCGGGCCGTAGACGATGTAGGAATGGCCGACCACCCAGCCGACGTCGGAAGCCGCCCAAAACACTTCGCCCGGCTTGACGCCGAACTCGTTTTCCATCGACCATTTCAGCGCGACCATATGGCCGCCATTGTCGCGCACGATGCCTTTCGGCTGGCCGGTCGTGCCCGACGTGTAGATGATGTAGAGCGGATCGGTGGCAAGCACCGGAACACAGTCGACATTGGCGCCGGCGGCCCGCTCACGCGCCACGGCGTCGGCATAGTCGATATCGTGATTTTCCCTGAACTCGCAGCGCAATTGGTCGCGCTGCAGGATGAGGCAGGCTTCGGGCTGGTGCCGCGACATCTCGATCGCTTTGTCAAGCAGCGGTTTATAGGCAACGACGCGCCCTGGCTCCACGCCGCAGGAAGCGGAGATGATCAGCTTCGGCTTGGCGTCGTCGATGCGGGTGGCGAGCTCATGCGAGGCAAAGCCGCCGAAGACCACCGAATGTACGGCGCCGATCCGCGCACAGGCAAGCATGGCGAAGGCTGCTTCCGGCACCATCGGCATGTAGATGATGACGCGATCGCCCTTTTGGATGCCGCGATTCTTGAGCACCGAGGTCAGCGCGACCACCTCGCGCTTCAACTCGGCATAGGTGAATTTCCTGATTGTGCCCGAAATCGCGCTGTCATGAATCAACGCGATCTGGTCGGCACGGCCGCCCGCCACGTGGCGGTCGACGGCATTGAAGCAGGTGTTGCAGGAAGCGCCGTTGAACCACCGGCCATAGACACCGGCATTGGCGTCGAACACGGTCTCGAAGGGCGAGAACCATTCGATAGCGCCCGCGGCATCGGCCCAGAACTTTTCCGGGTCGCGTTTCCAGCCGTCATAAACCTCGTGGTAGCGTGACGCCATCCAGCTTCCTCCCCAGGAATGTTTGCTGTCCTTGAAATAGCGTATGCTGGTTTGTGTAACCATGTATTTGTGCGTTTCGTTTGCCGTCGTTCTAATTCGGCGGCAAATGCAAGGCCGTCGTGGTCTGCGGGGCTGGTATCGACCGAATTTTCGACATTGGGGGCAGGGCGCGATGAGATTGCGGTATGAGCTTGGGTTTGCCGCGGTTGCGACGCTGGCTGTGGGGCTCGCTTCAGCTGCTCAGGCCGGCGATGCGGCGGCACGGCGTATCATCGGCTTTTCGCCCGACGGCAACTATTTCGCCTTCGAGCAGTATGGCACGCTCGACGCTGGTGCTTCGGATTCGGGCTGGTCGGAGATCGACCTCATCGACACCCGCACCGATCAGTTTGTCGGCGGCAAGCCGATCCTCATCGTCGACGAGACGGAGGATTCGACGCTGACACTTGCGCAGGCGAGGGCACAGGCCGCGGAGCAGGCGGCGCCCTTGCTGGCCAAATATTACATAGCGCCGCGTGGCGAGCGGACTGCCTTGGACAGGTTCACCTTTCCCGACGACATGGTCGCCTACAACGACATTGCGCGCCTCGAGCAGGTTTCGCAACAATGGCTTTCGCCGACCTATGACGAGCTTGGCATCTCGACCATTCAGCTCGAGCAGATTCTTGCCGATAGCACGGCGGATTGTTCAGCGAGTTTCGACGGGGCGCAGCAGGGCGAGACGACCGGCAAGGCGCTCGGCTTTCGCCTGACGCTGCAGGGCCAGGACGGTCATCCGATCAAGGTGTTGCACGAGGACAAGACCGTACCCGGTTCGAGGAATTGCCCGACCTCCTACAGCGTGTCGGAATCCTACACCTTCACCCCAGACGGCAAAGCGGGCGTGGTTGTCGTGCTCGTGCAGCGCTTCAGCCAGGGATTTGAAGGGCGTGACCGCCGTTTTCTCGCCGTGACAGGCCAGGTGAACTGAGGCAACGCGCTGGGAAGTAGTCCGCTACCCGAGTTGTTGTCCCTAAAGCGGGAGGGCAGCGAGCATAAGTCCGACCCCGCCGGCGATCAGCAAGGCGGCTGCCAGCATCTTTCCATGGCGCTCGAAACCCGTCGGCGCCCGATCCCAATTGTAACGCATGCTCGAACTCCCCAAACCCGCAGATTCTTTATCTTACGCAGGGTGAGGAGGGCAACTGTCTGACGATACGCGGCGTTGCCGATGTCGGTCCTATCACCGGCTATTTCTGGGGCATTCTCCGCCGCTACATGCCCCAGCGCAGTGCGGCCGTATGTACCGGTGCATCCCACCAAACAGCCGCCTCGTCGTCGAGCATGCTCAGCGTGATCGAACAGCCGGCCATGTCGAGCGAGGTCACATAGGACCCGACCAGCGACCGGGTCACTGTGACGCCGTGCTTCTCGAAGATTTTGCGGGCGCTGTTGTACATCAGGTAAAGCTCCATCAACGGTGTGCCGCCAAAGCCGTTGACGAAGAGCAGCGCCTGGCCTCTGGCACCGTCGCCCAGGTCACCCAGGATTGCGGTACAGATCTCGTCGGTGATGGCGTCGGCGCTTTTCAATGTGTCGCGCCGCCTTCCGGGCTCGCCATGGATGCCGACCCCGAACTCCATCTCGCCGTCGCCGATATCGAAGGTCGGCTTGCCCGCCGCCGGCACGGTGCAACTGGTCAGCGCCACGCCCATCGAGCGCGTCGCGCCGTTGACGCGCTCGCCGAGCGCCTTCAACGGCTCCAGTGCCATGCCTTGTTCGGCCGCCGCGCCGACGATTTTCTCGACCACCAGCGTGCCGGCGACGCCGCGCCGGCCGGTGGTGTAGGACGAGTTTTCGACCGCAACGTCGTCATTGGTCACGATTTGCATCACGCCTTCCGACATTTCAGCGGCCATGTCGAAATTCATCACGTCGCCCTCGTAGTTCTTGACGATGAACAGGCAGCCGGCGCCCGTATTGACGACTTCGGCCGCCGCCATCATCTGGTCAGGCGTTGGCGAGGTGAATACCTGGCCGGGGCAGGCCGCATCCAGCATGCCGTGCCCGACGAACCCGCCATGCAGCGGCTCGTGACCCGAGCCGCCGCCGGAGATCAGCGCCACCTTGCCCGGCTTGAGCAGCTTGCGGCGGATGAATTTGTGTTCCTCGCCAAGCGCCAGGATATCGGCATGCGCGGCAACGAAGCCGTCGAGGCTCTCGGTCAGCACCGTATCGACCGAATTCAGAAATTTCTTCATGGCTGTTCTCCCGAAATAGCCCAGCGTCAGCTGCCCTTGCCGGCGATGCTGGTGATCTTCTGGATGAAATCGTTGACCGCCCGGTCGAGCGCCGCGTTCTGCTTGTCGTCGCCGAAATCGGGAACGATCAGCGAGACATGACGTGTCTTGCGCAGGCCTGCGGCCAGCGACATCTTTCCCGGATGCGCCCGATGGTAGGCCTCAAGGAAATGGTCGCGTTCGACCGGGCTGAAATGGCAAACGGAGAAGATAGCCGGCAAATGCTTCGATGGGATCGGCGTCGAGTAGGCAGGGCTTGAAATCTGCGTGACGAAGCTGCGGTGCTTGCCAAGCGCATCGGCGAGGCGCTGGCGCATGCCGGACGGGCGCTGGTCGATCACCTGCGACAGGATCGTCTTGTAGGCGCGGATCGCCTCTTCGGGGCCGGATTGCGGCGCCTTGTCTGCCATACCGGGGCCTAGATCGAAACGTCCGCGATGGCCGCCTTGGCCATCGCGAGTTGGGCGGGAGCGACGGAGAGGTCACGCAGGCCGGTTTCGAGCAGCGCCGGGATCGAGGCGGGGTCGCCGCCGGCATCGCCACACAGGCTGACCGGGATATTATGCTCGCGGCCGAAGGCGGCAACCGAGGCGATCAGCCGGAGCACGGCCGGATGCCTGACGGAATTCAAATGTGCGACCGACGCATTGTCGCGCGCGGCGGCCATCACGTATTGGGTCAAATCATTCGAACCGATCGAGAAGAAAGCGGCCTTGGCGAATGCCTCCGGTGCGATGGCCACCGACGGCACCTCGACCATGATGCCAAGCGGCGGCATTTTGTGCGCGATGCCGCGCGCCAAAAGGTCAGCCTGCTCCTCAGCGAACAGCGCGGTGGCGTGTTCATACTCTTCCGGAACGGCGATCATCGGGAACATCACCTTCAGATTGCCGTGCATGGCGGCACGTAGCAAGGCGCGGATCTGCACACCAAAGATCTCCGGACGCATCAGCGACAGCCTGATCCCGCGCAGGCCAAGGAATGGATTACCTTCCTCGACGGTCAGGCCCGGCACAGGTTTATCGCCGCCCGCATCGACAGTACGGATCGTCACCGGCCTGTCGCCTGCCCATTCCAGCACTCTACGGTAGGCGCGATATTGCGTCTCCTCGTCCGGCAGCGTCTTGCCGAACAGGAATTCGGTCCGCATCAGCCCGACACCGTCGCACGCCGCAGCATCGATGCGGTCGACATCGGACGGATCGGCAATATTCACCTGCACGTGGACCGCTATGCCGGTCTTCGTTGCTGCCGGCCTTGTCAAATAGGCTGCCGCTTTGTCGCGATGCGCCGCGAAAGACGACGACGATCGCCGGAATGCGTCGATCTCCACTTTCGAAGGCGCCAACACGATGCCGCCATGTTCGGCATCGAGCAGTGCGATTCCGGCAAGGTGAGCCGGCGAAGCACCGGGCCCGGCTACCCCACGCGCTACGAGCGCCAACCCCACCACCATTGGCACGCCGCGTGAGCGTGCCAGCATTGCGACATGACTTGCGGCACTTCCGGCCGTAAGTGCTATGCCGCCGCCGGCACTCCAGTCGGTTTCGAGGAAGCGCGTCGGTGCGATATCCTCGCCGTAGAAGATCGCACCTGCCGGCGCGGCAATGTCGCCGCCCCCGGCAAGCGCGCGTAGCACCTGGTCGCGTATGTCGCGCATGTCGGCCGCGCGCGCCCGGAAATAGTCCTGCTCGGATGTTTCATAGCCGGCTATCTCGGCGTCGAGCGCTTTTCGCCAAGCCACATCAGCAGCCATGCCCTCGGCAATTCGCTCAAAGGCCGGGCCGGTCAGCGCGTCGTCCTCCAGCATGGCGAGCTGGAATTCGAGGATACCGGCCGCCTCGCTGTCGCTGGTTTCCATCAATGTCGCGAGCCGGCCTGCGGCAATGGAGATGGCGGCCTCAAGCGCCGCCTTCTCGTCCGCGGCAGTCGCCTTGCGGACATAACGCACAGCAGCCTGGTCCAGATTGAACAGCGGCCCCTCGGCATAGCCGGCCGATGCCGAAATGCCCTGCAGCCTAAGCGGTTCGGGCATGGTCCTTGCCTTCGTCGAAATCGCGCCGCACCAGCTCGACCAGTGCGCCGACCGCCTCGCCGGCGCCGTCCCCTTTGGCTCTGATATGCAGGACAGTGCCTTTCGGCGCTTTCGCCGCCATCACCTTGACGATGCTCTTGGCGTCGAACCATGGCCCGTTGGCGGCGAGCGCAATCTCGACGTCGGCCGAAAACGTCTTGGCAAGCTTGGTGAACTTCACCGAAGGACGCGCATGCAGTCCCACCTCATGGGTGATCAGGACGCTGGCTTCGGCTGCTGCGGACATGCTTGTCAAAATTCCCGTTCGTTCACGACGGCGACAATTCGTGCGCCGTCGCCACCACTTCCCTGAGCGAGGCGCCGCCGGAAGCCTCGGTCGCCGCCATCACCGCGCCTTCGACGATCGGCGCATTGCAGACAATGATCTTCTGGGCGCGTGGTTCGCCGATCATCTCGACCGCCATCTCGCTATTGGTCTCGGCACCGCCGAGATCGACGAGGATCGCGACCCCCGCCTCCGACCAGGCCTTGTCGATGGCGTCCATGATCGCCTCGACATTGGTTCCCAGCCCGCCATGGCCGTTTCCCCCGCACCATGCAAGCGGCACTTCGTTGCCGACCATCTGCCGCACCATGTCGGCGGTGCCTTCGGCGACCAGCGGCGAATGCGATACGATGACGATGCCGACATTGCTCATGCGCGCCTCTCGATTGCCTCGGCTACGGCCCGCACCAGAAGCGCAGTCGAGCGTGCGCCGGCATCCATATGACCGATCGAACGGTCGCCAAGGAACGAGGCGCGCCCACGCAGCGCCTTCATCGGCACGGTCGCGTCGGCCGCGTTGTCGGCGATCTCGACGATGTCCGCTGCCGTCTTTCCCTGCAGCAGGGCCTCATGCACCGGCTGCAGCACATCTAACATGGTTTTTTGCCCGGCCTGCGACTTGCCTCTGGCGGCAACCGCTTCGATCGCCTTGCCGAAGGCCGCCGCCAGGTCGGCGCGACCCGGCGCGGCGGAAATCTCCTTGCCGAGCGCCATGAACAGCGTGCCGAACAACGGACCGGAGGCTCCGCCGACGGTCATCACCAGTTTGGTGCCGATCGCCTTCAGCGCCTCGGGCAACGGCTTTGTCGCAAACGCGCCGGCCTCGGCCCGCACTGCCTCGAAGCCGCGTCTCATGTTGAGCCCATGGTCGCCGTCGCCGATGGCCTGGTCGAGACTGGTCAGCTCGTCGGCATGTGCGGCGATCGTGTTTGCCGCCGCCTCGATCAGCCTGGAAATATCCGCTGCCGCCATATCACCCATGCTCCTGGCCCCTGCGCTGCCGGCAGTACGAGAAAATTGCATATCCGGCAATTGAAGCATTCTTTTCCCCAGTCAAGCGGGTTCGAGCAACGCAGCGAGGGCAGTGAAGACCTCGGCGACGGCAAAGGCGCCGGGGTCGACCACGCCGTCGAGCTGGCTGCCAATATAAGCGGACCGCCCGGCCTTGGCCTTGCGCATGGCAGCGGTGGCCTCGGCGCCGCGTTGCGCCGCGACCGCCGCATCTTCCAGACTCCCCCTATCCAGCGCCCTCAAGGCGGGTTCCAGGGCATCGATCATCGTGCGATCGCCGACCCTCGCTCCACCATAGAAGGACATCCGATCGAGGCCGGCGAGAAGCGCCTTGGGAAGCGTTTCGCCAGACTCCAGCGCCTGCGCGGCGGCGGTGAAGAAGATCGACAACAGCACGCCGCTAGAGCCGCCCATGCTGGCGCTCAGGATGTCGCCGACGACGGCGAGCGTTGCGGCAGGGTCAGCGAGCGGCAGTGTTGCAATGCGGCCAAGCACACTGCGCGCACCGGCCGCCACTGTCGATCCGGTGTCACCGTCTCCCGCCTTGGCATCCAGTCCGTTCAACGAGCCTTCAAGCGAGATCAGCCGTTCGCAGACCGCGACAACCAACCGGTCGGTGCGTGCGTCCTGGCTGGCTTTCGACGCGTTGTTCGGGCCGGCGGCTTTGGCCATCGGCACGACGCTGGCTTGGCGAACGGCTCTTGCCGGCAGCCAGGCGTGGGGGCCTACCGGCGCCCGCAACGCCGCTTCGCGCGACGCATCGAGCCGGATCAGCGACAGGGAAAAGCCGTTCATGTTGAGCGCGGTCATAAGCTGCCCGGGCCCGATTGTCAGCGTCACCTTTTGCGCCAGCGGTGAAGCCAGTACCGCATTGGCGACAAGCAACATTTCCAGCGGTGGCACCGAACCGAGATTATTGATCAGCAAGGCGTAGTGGCTGACCGGATCAAGCCGCGCGGCAAGGCGCTCCGACATGATCGCAACCAGCCTTTCGGCACTTTGCACCGCAATCCGCTCAACGCCCGGTTCGCCATGGATGCCGAGGCCGAGTTCGGCATCGTCCGCCCCGAATCTTTCTTCATGGCTCTGGCCGGGGATCGAGCAGGATGACAGCGATATGCCGAGCGAAACGATATCCGCCGCCACTGCCCGCGCCGCCCCGGCAATCGCCGCCAGGTCAATGCCGGCTTCCGACTGGTGGCCGGCGATCTTGTGCACGAACAAGGTGCCGGCCAGGCCACGCGGCTGGGCAATGTCCGGCAGGGCGATATCGTCGGCGACAATCACCATCTCGACCCGGAAGCCTTCGGCGCGCGCCTTCTCGGCTGCCAGGCCGAAGTTGAGGCGATCGCCGGTATAGTTCTTGACGATCAGCAGACACCCGGCGGGACCGGTCACCGCGCGGATGGCGGCCAATACCGCTTCCACGCTCGGCGAAGCAAAGATCTCGCCCGAAACCGCCGCCGTCAGCATGCCAATGCCAACAAAGCCGGCATGGGCAGGTTCGTGCCCGGCCCCGCCGCCGGAAATGACCGCAACCTTGGTCTTATCCCAGTCCGCGCGGAGAATGACCTTGATCTCGGGATAGCCGTCGAGGCGAGCGAGATCGCCGGCGCCGGTAGTATCGAGGAAGCCGTCCAGGGCCTCAGTTACGATCGTATCCCTGCGATTGAAAAAATGCTTCATCGAATTGGTCCAGTCCGGTGCCCGAAATTGCCGGTTGAAAGGTGCCAGGAAAACACTCGCGCAGCGCTCACATCAGCCGTCGCCCATCGGGGCCGAAATACAGCGGCGAGCGATAGCGGATCATGATCTTGTCGCCCTGAGCCAGGTCGGTGTCGGGGTCGGTTAGCGTCACCAGCTTCCTGGTCCCCACCGTCACATGCAGATGGTTCTGGTCGCCGAGATGCTCGACCCAATCGACGACGCCGTCGGCATGGCCGTTCGCCGCCTTCTCGATCGAAAGATGTTCGGTGCGAGCACCGATCGTCTTTGTTCCCGCCGGCGCGCCGCCATCCGGCAGCAGTCCGACCGGCAACAAATTGATTGCCGGTTGGCCGAGCCGTGCGGCGACGTGTAGGTTTGCCGGCTCAGAATAGATCGCGCGCGGGGAACCGATCTGCACCAGCACGCCGTCGGCGAGAATGCCGATGCGGTCGGCCATGGTCATCGCTTCGATCTGGTCGTGCGTGACGTAGAGCATTGTGGCGCCGAGTTCCGCCTGGATGCGCTTCAGCTCTAGCCTGAGATCGGCGCGCAGCTTGGCGTCGAGCGACGACAGCGGCTCGTCCATCAGGTAGATCGACGGCTTGCGCACCAAGGCGCGGCCGATGGCGACGCGCTGCATCTCGCCGCCAGAGAGTTTGGTCGAGCGATTATTCAGCTTGTGGTGGATGCGCACCATCTTGGCCACGTCCTCGACGCGGCGGCGGATCTGATCCTCCGGCATTTTCCGTGCTGGCGAGCGCAGCGGAAAGGCGAGGTTGTCGTAAACCGACAGATGCGGATAGAGCGAATATTGCTGGAATACGAAAGCGGTGTCGCGCTCGGCCGGCGACAGCGTCGTCGTGTCGTGGCCGGCAATATGGATCGAGCCCGCTTCCGGACGCTCCAACCCGGCGATCAGCCTGAGCGTCGTCGTCTTGCCGGCGCCGGTCGGCCCGAGCAGCACGACGAATTCCCCGTCGGCGATATGCAGGTCGAGATTGTCGACGGCGACATGCTCGCCAAAAGCCTTGGTCACGCTTTTGATGTGAACGTCAGCCATGATGTGCTCTCCCCTGGGAGGCCGAGTCATGGATTTCGGTGCGCACCGCACGCCCGGATCCTTTTGCGAACAGCGACAGCCGCGCGCTGTTCAGCGCCAGGCCCACATGATCGCCCGGATTGAGCCGGATTTCGGCCGGCACCCTGGCCTTGATGATGCCGTCCGCTGTCTCCACCGCGACGATCTGAGTGGTGCCGAGATATTCCGTGCCGTAAATAGCACCGCGCAGCTTCGAAGCGTCATCGAAGCGGATGTGCTCCGGTCGGATGCCAAGCGCCATCTCGGCCGGCGCGACGTCCTCGCGGATCTCCGGCACGGCCACCTTCGCGCCTTGCACAACAATTTCCCTGGCGCCCTTTGAAAGCCCGCCGCCGAAGCCGAGGAAATTCATCGGCGGCGAGCCGATGAAGTCGGCGACGAACATCGTCGCCGGCCGGTCGTAGATCTCGCGCGGCGTGCCGAACTGTTCGATGACGCCGTGGTTCATCACCGCGATCTTGTCGGCCATCGACATCGCTTCCATCTGGTCATGCGTGACATAGACGGTGGTGGCGTGAATGCGGTTGTGCAGTTCTCGCAATTCATGGACCATCAGGTCGCGGAATTCGGTGTCGAGCGTGCCGAGCGGCTCATCCATCAGGAAGCATTTTGGCCGCCGTACGATGGCGCGGCCGAGCGCCACGCGCTGGCGATCGCCGCCGGCAAGCCCGGAGACCGATTTGTTGAGCAGATGGTCGATCCGCAAAAGCTTCGCCGTCTCCTCCACTCGGCTCCGGATTTCAGCGCCTGGCACGCCTTGCGCCAGCAGTGGAAAGCCGATGTTCTTCCGCACATTCATGTGCGGATAGAGCGCGAACAGCTGGAAGACGAAGGCGATGTCGCGCTCGCGGGCACGCCGCATGGTGACGTCCTCGCCGCCAAGCAGGATCTTGCCGCCGGTTGGCAGTTCGAGCCCGGCGATCATGCGCAACGTCGTCGTCTTGCCGCAGCCGGACGGCCCCAGCATGACGAAGAATTCGCCGTCCTCGACGACGAAGTTGGAATCCTGCACGGCGACGAAATCGCCGAATGCCTTCCTCAGATGTTCGACCCTGATCTCGGCCATCGTCTACTCCGGAAATTTCGAGACGATGATGAACATCGCCGTGCCCGCAAGCATGGTGATGAAGGAATAGGTGTAGAGCACCAGTGCGAAGGGCTGAAACAGCATCAGGAAGCCGATGGCGATGATCGCGGTGGCGACGTTTTCCATCAGCCCGCGCCTGGCCCAGACGGGCCAGCGCGATTTGCGTTTTGCGGTCATGCTCATTTACGCACCGCGCCAAAGGTGATGCCGCGCAGCAATTGCTTGCGAAGCAGGATGGTGAAGACCAGGATCGGCACCAGAAAGATCGTCGTGCCGGCCGCGACCGCCGGCCAGTCCTGACCGCCTTCGCCGATGATGGTCGGAATGAAGGGCGGCGCGGTCTGCGCCGTGCCCGAGGTCAGCAGCGCAGCGAAGGCATATTCGTTCCAGGCAAAGATCAGGCAGAAGATGGCGGTTGCGGCAATACCGGTGGTCGCCTGCGGCAGCACCGTGCGCCAGAACGCCTGCAGCCTGGTGTAGCCGTCGATCATCGCCGCTTCTTCATATTCGCGCGGGATCTCGTCGATGAAGCCTTTCAGCAGCCAGACTGCCAGCGACACGTTGACCGCCGTGTAGAGTAGGATCATGCCGAGCGCGGTGTCCGACAGGCCGAGCTCCCGATACATCAGGTAGATCGGGATGGCGACGGCGATCGGCGGCATCATCCGCGTCGACAGGATGAAGAACAGCAGGTCGTCGGCGAGCGGCACCTTGAAGCGCGAAAAACCATAGGCCGACAGCGTGCCGAGGAACACCGCGCAAAACGTCGAGCCGAAGGCGATGATCAGCGAGTTGACGAAGCGCGGCATGAAGTTCGACGGGCCGGCGATCACCATGTTGCGCTTGCGCACCGTCTCGTCGCAGACCCCGGTCGCCGGTCCCAGCGAGTTGATGTATTCCGGGGTTTGCCGAGTCCGGGTCGAGAACAAATTGCAGTAGCCCTCGAGGCTCGGCTGGAACAGGATCTTCGGCGGATAGGCGATCGAATCCGGCGGCGTCTTGAAGCTGGTGGCGAAGATCCACAGCAGCGGCACGATCGAGATCAGCGCGTAGGCAACGATGATCGTGCCGGCGACGCGCTTCGACGTGGCCGAGGGTGCGACAACGGAATGGGCTGACGTCAGGCTCATCTCTGCTTCACCTTGTTCAGCGCCTTGACGTAAATGTTGGCCAGCCCGAACACCGCGACGAACAGGATGATGGCGAAGGCCGAGGAATAGCCCGTCCGCCAGCTTTCGAAGGCCTGCCGCTTTAGCGTGATCGAGGCCACTTCGGTGGTCGATCCTGGCCCGCCGCCAGTGAGCAAATTGACCATGTCGAACATCTTGAAGTTCTCGATGCCGCGGAACAGCACCGCCAGCATGATGAAGGGCAGCGCCATCGGCAGCGTGATCGACCAGAACTGCCGCCAGTTGGAGGCGCGGTCGACCTCGGCCGCTTCGTAGATGTATTCGGGGATCGAGCGCAGGCCGGCGAGGCAGATCAGCATCACGTAAGGCGTCCACATCCAGGTGTCGACGATGATGATCGACCATGGCGCCAGCGACACGTTGGAGAGCATGCTGATCTGCGTTGCCGGAATGCCGGTGACGAACGAGACGGCGTAGGCGAACAGCCCGATCTGCGGCTCATAGAGAAAGCGCCAGAAATTGCCGACCACCGCCGGCGACAGCATCATCGGCACCAGGATGATGGTCGTCCAGAAGGCGTGCCCGCGGAACTTGCGGTCGATCAGCCAGGCCAGCGTAAAGCCGATCAGCGTCTGCAGCAGGATGGTCCAGAACACGAAATGCGCCGTCGTCTGCATGGCGATCCAGATGTCCTGGTCGGCGAGAATGCGTTTGTAGTTCGCGAGCCCAAGGTTCTTCACCACCTCATTGGGACGATTGGCGCGAAAATTGGTGAAGGACAGATAGATCGCCCAGAACAGCGGGAAGATGTTGATGGCTAGAAGCAACAGGATCGTCGGCGAAATGAACAGCCAGGCGAGGCCCTTGTCGCTGATGCCCCGGACCTTGCGGGCCAACGGCTCGGGCGTAGCCCGGGCAACGCTGTCCGCAGTCCGATTGAGCATGGTCAGTCCTGCTTCGGTCACTTGGATCGTCTCGACAATGGAATTTATCTGAACTGTGTCCCGTGCCAAGGGCGGCACGGGACGGTTCGGTCATGGGCTCGGGAGGAGCCGGTTACATCTTGCCCCGGTTACATCTTGCCATCGTCCTGGAAGACCTCGGTCCAGTCCTTGACGAGGCCGTCGAGCGCATCCTTGGCCGAGCCTTGCCCGGCAACGACATAGTCGTGGAAGCGCTTCTGCGAGGCCTGCAACAGCGGGGCATAGCTCGGCTCGGCCCAGAAGTCCTTCACGATGGCCATCGAGTCGAGGAAGGTCTGCGCGTAGGGCTGGCTGGCCGGGAAGGCCGGGTCCTTGACGACCGCGTTGAGGCAGGAATAGCCGCCGAGCGACCACCATTTGGACTGCACGTCCTTGTTGGCGAACCATTTGATGTATTTGAGCGCGGCTTCCTGCTTGTCGGAATAGGAGACCACCGAGATGCCCTGGCCGCCGAGCTGGGCGAACTGGTCGCCGTCCGGACCTTTGGGATTGACGAAATAGCCTATCTTGTCGCCGCCGACATTCTCGTCCTTCTGCAGGCCTGGCCAGGTGAAGGCGAAGTTCATGTGCATCGCCACCTGGCCGGATTTGAAGGCATCGACGCCTTCGCCCATGTAGCTGTTCGAGGCGCCGGGAGGCGTGCAGCAGTCATAGAGCGCCTTGTAGAACTCCAGGCCCTTCACCGATTTATCGGAGTTGACGAAGCCTTCCATCTCGTAGGGCTTTTTCGGGTTTTCGTACTGGAAGCCGAAGCTGTAGAGTACGTCCATGGCGCCCATGGTGATGCCTTCCGAGCCGCGCTCGGTATAGATCGACGCGCCATAGACGGTTTTGCCGTCGATCTCGCGTTTCTGGAAGAATTCGGCGATCTGCTTCAGCTGGTCGAAGGTCGTCGGCGGGCCGAGATCCCAGCCATACTTTTCCTTGAATTCCTTCTGCAGCTCCGGCCTGGAGAACCAGTCCTTGCGGTAGGTCCAGCCGACGACGTCGCCCATGGCCGGCAGCGCCCAGTAATTTGGCGAGTTCTTCGGCCATTCCGAATAGCCGACCACGGTCGCCGGCACGAAATCGTCCATGCTGATCTTCTCCTTGTCGAAGAAGTCGTTCAGCTTGACGTAATGGCCGTTCTCGGCGGCGCCGCCGATCCACTGGCTGTCGCCTATGATCAAGTCGCACAGCTTGCCGTGCGAATTCAGCTCATTGAGAAAGCGGTCGGCATAGTTGGTCCACGGCACGAATTCGAATTTCATGCCGATGCCGGTTTCCTTGGTGAAGTCCTTGGATAATTCCACAAGCGCGTTGGCCGGGTCCCAGGCTGCCCAGCAAAGCGTCAGATCTTCTGCCTGCGCGACGTTCGAAACGGCTGTCGACGCAACGAGTGCCGAGGCCAGACCCAACGCCAATTTAAAGGTCGATTTCATGCCTTCCTCCCATTTGCGAAACGCGTCCGGATGACGGTTTCAAAAGCCCGCTAAACCCCTCTCCTCCGGGGCCTAAACACAGTGGCGGCAACGCCCGGATGTTTAGTAATTTGTTTAGTGATGCAATTTTTACTAAACAACGCAAGCGAATTCGTTGCTGCACCGCAGCATGCTGGATAGGAACCAACGTGAGAAGTTGCGGCGGCCTGCCTAGGTCACCGTCTTGTTGCTGACCGTCACCGGTCGGATCACTGGGGCCGGCGGCAGCAGCGCGCGGATATCGGCGAAGGGGAAGACCGGCTCGAAGCGGAAGGCCTCGGCGAATGATCCGGCTAGGCCGTTGCACTGGCCGGCGCGGAAGGCGTTCTGCGTGCGCGCCGCGTCGACGAAACGCTCGGGATCCTGCGACTGGTGCGCCCGGATCGCCTCCGCCTTGAGATCGAAATGCCCGGAGGTATCGACGTAATGCGTTGGCGAAAACCCGGTGCCGCCGAACGTGTCGGCATGCAGCACCGGCACCGAGAATGATGCGGCGATGCGCATGCCATCCGACAGCGCGCGGTGGTCGCCATGATAGTCGTTCGGCGCATGGGTGATCGCCAGATCCGGCCCTATCTCGCCGATCAGCGCTTTCAGCGCTCCGATCAGGGCGGCGTCCGCCACCAGTGCGCCATCGGGAAAGTCGAGGAAGCGCGGCGTCACGCCAAGCAGACCGGCCGCCGCGGTCGCCTCCTTGCGGCGCGTGCGGGCAAGCGCGGCCGGATCGCCATAGCCGCCCCTGGTGCCATCCGTGGCTATGGCAAAAAAGAGTTCTGCGCCTTGCGCGGCATAGGCCGCCATCGTACCGAACATGAAGATCTCGATGTCGTCCGGATGCGCGCCAAGCGCCAATATCTTCACTCTCATCTCTCCCGGAAACGGAAAAACGTGCCCAACGGAATTCTGCTCGCTCTCATCGCCTATGCAAGCTATTCGTGCAGCGACGCCGTTGTCAAAAGCCTGGGCGGGCAGTTCAACGTCTTCGAGATCGGCTTCTTCTCGACATTGTTTGCCGGCTGCTTTCTGCTCTTTGCCAGGCCGCCAGGCGAGCGCTGGCGCGATTTCTGGCGCACGACCCGGCCCTGGGCGGTACAGGCCCGCGCCTTGGCCGGCATCGCGTCGGGCGTGCTCAGCGTCTATGCCTTCACCACCATCCCGCTGGCGGAAGTCTATGCGCTGATCTTCCTGGCGCCGCTGTTCGTCACCATCCTGGCCACGCTGGTCCTCAAGGAGAAGGTCGGCCCCTGGCGGTGGCTTGCGGTCGTCGCTGGCTTTGCCGGGGTCATGCTGGTCGTCAGGCCTGGTTTTCGCGAGTTGCATCTTGGTCATCTGGCGGCGTTCATCATCGCTTTCCTAGCCGCCACCAATGTCATCCTGATGCGTTCGCTCGCCGCTCAGGAAAAGCGCACGACGATGCTCGGCGTGCTGATCGGCTACGGCCTGTTCTTCAACGGCGTCGGTACGGCGGCCACCTCGTTCTCGCTGCCGGATGGCAGGCAATGGGCCTGGCTGGTGCTGGCCGGCGCCTTCACCGCCGGCGGCCAGCTGCTGCATCTGCTGGCGGTCAAATACGCACCGGCCAACCGTATCGCGCCGACGCATTATTCGCAGATCGTCTGGGCGGTGCTTCTAGGTGCGTTGTTCTTCAGGGAATATCCGGATTTTCTGTCGCTGGTCGGGCTCGCCGTGGTCGGCGGTTCCGGCCTGCTGACGATGGTGCGCGAGGAGGTGCGGCTCGGCACGGTGCGCTGGAACCCGTTTTCGCGGACCAGGCTTTGAATCGGCGCCGAGGTTGCGCCGCGACCGTCACCGCTGATATGCGATCGGCGCCAACTGGCTGCACAGCATTAGCACAATGACCACAAAACTCTTGCCGGACCTGCCGGTCTCCGCTGTCTTGCCGGCGCTCGATGAAGCGCTGAGCCATGGTAACAGCGCCGTGCTGGTGGCGCCGCCCGGCGCCGGCAAGACGACTTTGGTTCCACTGGCGCTGCTCGACGCTGAATGGCTAGGCGCCGGAAAAATCATTCTGCTCGAGCCGCGCCGCCTCGCCGCCCGCGCTGCCGCCCGCCGCATGGCCGAATTGCTTGGCCAAGAGCCCGGCGAAACCGTCGGCTATGCCATGCGCATGAAAAACCGCACGTCCGCGAAGACCAGGATTCTCGTCGTCACCGAAGGCGTGCTGTCCCGCATGATCCTCGACAATCCCGAGCTGCCCGGTGTCGCGGCGGTGTTGTTCGACGAGTTCCACGAACGCTCGCTCGACGGCGATTTCGGGCTGGCGCTGGCGCTCGACGTGCAAAGTGCGCTGAGGCCCGACCTCAGATTGCTGGTGATGTCGGCGACGCTCGATGGCGCGCGTGTCGCAAAATTGCTGTCCGGCGCGCCGGTGATCGAGAGCGCAGGCCGCGCCTTCCCGGTCGACATCCGCTATGACGAGCGGCCGGCCGGCATCGCCATCGAGGACGCGATGGCCAGGGCGATCCGCTCGGCGCTTGCCGGGGAGGAGGGCAGCGTGCTCGCTTTCCTGCCCGGCCAGCGCGAGATCGAGCGCACCGCGGAGCGGTTGGCCGGCAAGGTCGGCGCCGACACCGATATCGTGCCGCTCTACGGCATGCTCGACAACAAGACGCAGGACGCGGCGATCAAGCCTGCGCCGCCCGGCCGCCGCAAGGTGGTGCTGGCGACGTCGATCGCCGAAACCTCCATCACCATCGACGGCGTGCGCGTCGTCATCGATTCCGGCCTGTCGCGGCTGCCGCGCTATGAGCCGGCGAGCGGCCTGACGCGGCTGGAGACGGTGCGTGCTTCGCGCGCTTCCGCCGACCAGCGCGCCGGCCGTGCCGGGCGCACGCAGCCCGGCGTCGCCATCCGGTTGTGGCGGGCCGAGCAGACGGCGGCACTGCCGGCCTTCACGCCGCCGGAAATCCTCGAGGCCGATCTTTCCGGCCTGTTGCTCGATTGCGCCGCGTTCGGCGTCGCCGATCCGACCAGCCTGTCCTTCCTCGATCCCCCGCCGGCTGCGGCGCTCACCGAGGCGAGGGCGCTGCTGCGTGCGCTCGATGCGGTCGATGCGGCAGGACGCCTGACGGATGCCGGTGCCGCGATGCGCAGGCTGGCGTTACCGGTGCGGCTCGCCCACATGGTCGCCGAGGCGGCAAGGACCGGACAGGGGCTCGAGGCGGCGATGCTCGCCGTGCTATTGACCGAGCGTGGCCTTGGCGGCGAGGGTGCCGATCTCGAACGGCGGCTGATGCGCTTTCACGCCGAAAGATCGCAGCGTGCCACCGCTGCCCGGCAACTGGCCGAGAGGTTGGCAAAGCAGGCTTCATCCTTCCCCTCGAGGGGAGGGTCGGCGAACGAACCGAGCGCAGCGAGACGAGGGAGACGGGGCGGGGTCGCCGATGGCGTGCCCGAACCGACCCCGCCCCGATCCGCTACGCGGATCAACCCTCCCCTCAAGGGGGAGGGCAGCACCGCCGGCTCGCTCCTCATCCATGCCTGGCCGGATCGGGTAGCCAGGGCGCGCGGCGAGCGTGGCCGCTTCGTGCTTGCCAACGGCTCGGGCGCCATGCTCGACGCCTCCGATCCGCTGGCCGGCGAGACCTGGCTCGTCGTCGCCGACCTGCAGGGCAAGGCGCAGAACGCCCGCATCACCGCGGCGGCAGCCATCGATGAGACCGATATCCGTGCCGCGCTGGCGGAAAGGATCGAGACGCGCCGCGAGGTCAGCTTCGACCGCGACAGGCGCGCGGTGCGGGTGCGCGAAACGGTTCGCCTCGGGGCCATCACGTTGTCCGAACGCATGCTGCCGGCGCCGACCGGTGCCGACGCGGATCGCGCCATCCTCGACGCCTTGCGCGAACACGGTCTGTCCCTGTTGCCGTGGACCAGGGAGGCGGAGACGTTGCGGCAGCGGCTCGGCTGGCTGCATCGCGGCCTCGGCGCGCCATGGCCCGATGTCTCCGATGCCGCGCTCGTCGAGCGCCTCGACGACTGGCTGCTGCCATTCCTTTCCGGTGCCACAGCCTTTACGGCGATTGATCCTAGCGTGCTTTCGCAAGGCCTGATGACGCTGGTGCCGCACGAATTGCAGCGCAAGATCGACACATTGGCGCCGACCCATTTCGACGCGCCGTCGGGCAGCCGGCTACCGATCCGCTATGACGGCGAATGGCCGGTGCTGGCGGCGCGCGTGCAGGAACTGTTCGGCCTCGACCGGCATCCGGCGATCGCCAACGGCACTGTGCCGCTGACCCTCGAATTGCTGTCGCCGGCGCACCGGCCGATCCAGACGACGCGCGACCTGCCCGGCTTCTGGCGCGGCTCCTGGGCCGATGTGCGGGCAGAGATGCGTGGCCGCTATCCCAGGCATGTCTGGCCGGAGAACCCGCTTCTCGCCGCCGCCACCAGCCGCGCGAAGCCGCGCGGTACCTGATGCTTCCCGGACCATGATCACAACCCGAAGGTCCGCGTCAGCGGAAGGTGGTCCCGGTTTTCGGAAAGACCTCCAGCGGTTTCCCCTCTATAATCCCGCCATGATAAACATTCTGCACGCGCCCGACTTCCAGCAAAGCCAGCGGCTGCGCCTCAACACGCTGATCAGGCTGCGCTGGCTTGCCATTGTCGGCCAGAGCCTGACTGTGCTTGTCGTCGCCTACGGGCTGAAATTTCCGCTGCCGGTCAGCATGTGTTTTGCGCTGATCGCCTGTTCGGCCTGGATGAACCTGTTGCTGACCTTCCGCTATCCGGCGGCGCATCGGCTTACCCCGTTCTCGGCCTTTGCCATCCTGACCTTCGATAGCCTGCAGCTTGCCGGCCTGCTCTACATGACCGGCGGCCTTACCAATCCGTTTTCGCTGCTGATGACCGTGCCCGTCGTCGTCTCGGCGACGTCGCTGCCGCTGCGATTGACGGCTCTGCTCGGCGCGCTGGTGATCGTGGCGGCGACGCTGCTGGTCTTCTACCACCTGCCGCTGCCCTGGCATGAGGGGGCGCCATTGGCGATGCCCTTCATCTATGTCGCCGGCATGTGGATGGCGGTGTTCTGCTCCATCGCCTTTACCGCGATCTATGCCTTCCGGGTGGCAGAGGAGGCGCGGCTGCTTGCCAACGCGCTTGCCGCCACGGAATTGGTGCTTCAGCGAGAACAGCATCTCTCGGCCCTCGACGGCCTCGCCGCGGCCGCCGCGCACGAACTCGGCACGCCGCTCGCCACCATCACGCTTGTCGCCAAGGAGATGGAGAAGGCGCTTGGCGAAGATCCGAAATACGGCGAGGACGTGAAGCTGCTGCGTTCGCAGAGCGAGCGCTGCCGCGAAATCCTGAAGCGCCTGACCAGCCTTTCCTCCGAGAGCGAAGTGCACCTCTCGCGCCTGCCGCTGACCTCGCTGGTCGAGGAAGTGACGGCACCGCACCGCGATTTCGGCATTTCGATCAAGCTTCGGCCGGGCGAGCGCATCGGCCCGGAACCGGTGGGCCGGCGCAATCCGGGCGTCATTTACGGCCTCGGCAATTTGGTCGAGAACGCCGTCGACTTCGCCCGCAAGAACGTCACCATACGCTGGAGGTGGAACGAGGCCGCCGTCAGCTTCTCGATCATCGACGACGGGCCGGGCTTTCCACCGGAGATCATCGACCGTATCGGCGAACCCTATATGTCGACCCGCCAGGGCACCGAAGCCGGCGGCGGCCTCGGCCTCGGCCTATTCATCGCCAAGACCTTGCTCGAACGCTCCGGCGCGACGCTCGATTTCCGCAATTCGAGCGAGCCCGGCGAGGGCGCTATCGTGCAGATATCGTGGCCGCGCAGCGTCTTCCTTAATCCCGAGCAGGCTTCGGCCACCATGTTCGACACGGCCTAAATTGGACAATAGCGTTGCGAAACTATATTTGCGTAAAAATCAGGCAGCAGGATTTTCAGCACGATGAGTACTGACGAAACGATTGGCGCAATGGTCGAAGGCGAGGACACCTCGTTGCTGATCGTGGACGACGACAAGCCGTTCCTGACGCGGCTTGCCCGCGCCATGGAAACCAGGGGTTTCGTGGTCGAGACGGCGGAGAGCGTCGAGGAGGCGGTTGCCAAGGCGCGCGCCAATCCGCCGGCCTATGCGGTGGTCGACATGCGGCTGGCCGACGGCAACGGCCTCGACGTCGTCGCTGCCATTCGCGAGAAGCGCGACGATGCTCGCGCCATAATCCTTACAGGCTATGGCAACATCGCCACCGCGGTGACGGCGGTAAAGCTCGGCGCCATCGACTATCTGTCGAAGCCGGCCGATGCCGATGATATTTTTGCCGCCCTGACCCGCACCGCGGGCGAACGCGCAGCGCCGCCAGAAAATCCAATGTCGGCCGATCGCGTGCGCTGGGAACACATCCAGCGCGTCTACGAAATGTGCGACCGCAACGTCTCGGAAACCGCACGCCGCCTGAACATGCATCGCCGCACGCTGCAACGCATCCTCGCCAAGCGCGCGCCGCGCTAAAGGGCTCTCATTACAGGCTTGCCCGGCCAGCGCTGTTTGCGCATCATCGCTTGGCGGTGTCGGACCTTGCCGCTGATACGACGGAGGCGACATGCAGGACGAAAAGCGGCTGGTCTCCATGCTGCGCGAATTCCTCGACAGCGAGGCGGCCGGCGGCCTCATCCTGATGGCTGCGGCGGCCTTGGCCCTGATCGTCGCCAATTCGCCGCTGGGCGAGGCTTATTTCTCCGCCCTCCATGCCTATCTCGGACCGCTCAGCGTCTCGCACTGGATCAATGACGGCCTGATGGCGGTGTTCTTCCTGCTGGTCGGTCTCGAGATCAAGCGCGAAATGCTTGACGGCCAGCTGTCGACCTGGCCGCGCCGCGTGCTGCCCGGCATCGCCGCCGCCGGCGGCATGGCAGCGCCGGCACTGGTCTACGTCGCCATCAACCGCAACAATCCAGCCGCTCTGTCCGGCTGGGCGATCCCAACCGCCACCGATATCGCCTTTGCGCTCGGCGTGCTGTCGCTGCTCGGCAGCCGCGTCCCGGGTTCGCTGAAGATATTCCTCACGGCGCTTGCCATCATCGACGATCTCGGCGCGGTGCTCATCATCGCGGTGTTCTATACCAGCGGCCTCTCGCTCGCCTATCTCGGCGCCGCCTTCGCCGTGATCGCGCTGCTGGTGGTGCTCAACCGCATGCGGGTGCTGACGCTGCTGCCGTACATTTTGCTCGGCATCGTTCTGTGGGTTTTGGTGCTCAAATCGGGCGTCCATGCGACGCTCGCCGGCGTCGCGCTGGCCCTCACCATACCGCTGAAGATATCGCCGGGCAGCGGCCATGATCTCGACCATTCGCCGCTGCACCGGCTCGAACACGGCCTGCACAAAGTCGTCGCCTTTTTCGTCATCCCGACTTTCGGCTTTGCCAACGCCGGCGTCTCGCTCGCCGGTCTCAGCGCTGCCGCCCTGGCCGAGCCGCTGACGCTCGGCGTCGCCGCCGGCCTCGTCTTGGGCAAGCTGGTCGGCGTGTTCGGGTCTTCCGCGCTTGCCATCCGGCTTGGCTTCGCCGATCTGCCGGTCAATGCCGGCTGGCTGCACATGGTCGGCATTTCGCTGCTCTGTGGCATCGGTTTCACCATGAGCCTGTTCATCGGCCTGCTCGCCTTCGCCAGCGACGCCGCCCTGCAGGACGCGGTCAAGGTCGGCATCCTCGCCGGCTCCTTCATCGCCGCGCTCCTAGGCGCCGCTGTGCTGCTGGTGGCGCCGGCCGCAGGCGAGGCGGAGGAGGCGGAAGAATAGGCGTCTCCTCGCGGGCGCTACCCGTGAGCGACCATGACGTGGCGGACGGCGGTATAGTCCTCCAGCGCGTAGAGCGACATGTCCTTGCCGTAGCCGGATTGTTTCAACCCGCCATGCGGCATCTCGTTGGTCAGCATGAAATGGGTATTGATCCAGGTGCAGCCATATTGCAGCCGGGCGGCTGTCGCCATGGCCCGCGAAACGTCCTTGGTCCACACCGACGACGCCAGGCCGTAGTCAGAATCATTGGCCCAGTTCACCGCTTCGTCAACTTCGGAAAAGCGGGTGACCGAGACCACCGGACCGAACACTTCGCGGCGCACGATCTCGTCCTCCTGCAGCGCGCCGGCGACGACGGTCGGCTGGTAGAAGAAGCCGGAGCCCTCGCCCGGCTTGCCGCCCGTGGTGATCTCGATGTGCTTGAGCTCAGAGGCGCGCTCGACGAAGCTCGAGACGCGGTCACGCTGGCGACGCGAGATCAGCGGGCCGATCTCGTTCTCGGTATCGTCAGGACGATCATACTTGATAGTCGAGACGGCAGCGGAGAGGTCGGCGACGAGCTTGTCGTAGATCTTCTTGCCGGCGTAGATGCGGCAGGCGGCGGTGCAGTCCTGGCCGGCATTGTAATAGCCGAAGGCGCGCAGGCCGTTGACCACCGCGCCGAGATCGGCGTCGTCGAAGACGATGACCGGCGCCTTGCCGCCGAGTTCGAGATGCGTGCGCTTGACCGATTTGGCGGCAGCCTGCAGCACCTTCTTGCCGGTGGCGACGTCGCCGGTGATCGAGATCATGTTGACTTTCGGGTGGTTGATCAGCGTGTTGCCGACGCTGTCGCCGCGACCGAGCACGACGTTGACGACGCCTTCCGGCAGGATCTCGGCAAGGATTTTCGCCAACTTCAGCGCGGTCAGCGGCGTCTGTTCCGACGGCTTGAAGACGACGGTGTTGCCGCCGGCAATCGCCGGCGCCAGCTTCCAGGCCATCATCATCAGCGGATAGTTCCACGGCGCGATCGACGCGACAACGCCGATGGCGTCTCGGCGGACCATCGAGGTGTGGCCGGGAATGTATTCGCCGGCGACCTGGCCGGGCATCGAGCGGACCGCGCCGGCAAAGAAGCGGTAGCAGTCGACGATCGCCGGGATCTCGTCATTGAGCACGGCATTGATCGGCTTGCCACAGTTCAGCGCCTCGAGCGCCGCGAAATCCTGTGCAGCAGCCTCGATGCGATCGGCGATCTTCAGGAGATAGCCGGCGCGCTGCGCCGGTGTTGTGCGGGACCAGGTGACGAAGGCTTTTTCGGCAGCAAGCACGGCCGCCTCGATCTGCGCTGGGCTGGCCTCAGGCAGATTGAGGATGGTCGCCCCGGTCTTCGGGTTGAGGATCGGCTCCTCGGTCTCGGTGCCTTTTTCGAATTTCGCGCCGATCAGCATCTGCGTGTCCATGGAAGTCTCTCCCTTATGAACGAGATCATTTGCCCGAACCGGCGATCTGGTCGCCGTCGCGGGTCAGGTAATAGGCAGCGAGGATGGGAAGCAGCGTCACCAGCACCACGACCATCGCCACGACATTGGTGACCGGACGCTGGCGCGGACGGATCAGCTCTTCGAGCATCCAGATCGGCACCGTTTGCTGCTGGCCGGCGGTGAAAGTGGTGACGATGACCTCGTCGAAGGACAGCGCAAAGGCGAGCATGCCGCCGGCCAGCAGCGCGGTTGCGATGTTGGGCAGCACGACATGCCGAAAGGTCTGGAAACCGTCGGCGCCGAGGTCCATCGACGCCTCGATCATCGAGCCGGACGTGCGGCGGAAACGGGCGACCGCATTGTTGTAGACGACGACCACGCAGAAGGTCGCGTGGCCGAGCACGATCGTCCAGAACGAGAACGGGATTTCGGCCAGCGCGAAGGCCGAGCGCAGCGCAATGCCGGTGATGATGCCGGGTAGCGCGATCGGCAGGATCACCAGCAGCGAGATGGTTTCGCGGCCGAAGAATTTTGTGCGGGACACGGCGGCGGCGCAGAGCGTGCCGAGGACCAGCGCGATGGCGGTCGAGATCGCCGCGACCCGCACCGACAGCGACAGCGCCTGCCAGACGTCGGGGCGGTTCCAGGTGACGGCGAACCATTGCGTCGTCAGCCCCGGCGGCGGCCAGACGAAGCTCTTCTCCTCCGTGGTGAAGGCATAGACGAAGATCAGCACAATCGGCAAATGCAGGAAAAGCAGGCCGCCGGTGGCAGCGAGCTTCAGGCCGATCGGCGCCGATGGGCCACGGTCAGAGCGCATCGAAAGCCCCCATGCGCTTGGCGCCCCAGAGGTAGAAGCCCATGATGACGATGGGCACCACGGTAAAGGCGGCGGCGAGCGGGATGTTGCCGGCGGTGCCTTGCTGCGAATAGACGGCCTGGCCGATGAACAGCCGCGAGGTACCGATGATCTGCGGGATGATGTAGTCGCCGAGCGTCAGCGAGAAGGTGAAGATCGAGCCGGCGACGATGCCGGGCAGCGTCAGCGGGAACAGCACGTTGCGGAAGGTCTGGCCGGGCGAGGCGCCCAGATCGGACGAGGCCTCGACCAAATTGCCCGGCACGCGCTCGAGTGCGGCCTGCACCGGCAGGATCATGAAGGGCAGCCAGACATAGACGAAGACGATGAAGGTGCCGGTTGACGAGACCGACAGCGAGTTGCCGCCGACGATCGGCAGCGATAGCCATGCATCGAGCAGCCATAGAAGATGCAATTTGGCCAGCAGCCACGTCAGGATGCCTTCCTTGGCGAGGATCAGCTTCCAGGCATAGATCTTGACCAGGTAGCTCGACCACAGCGGCAGCATGACGCCGAGATAAAACAACGCCTTCCAACGGGCGCGCGCATAGCGCGCCGCGTAATAGGCGATGGGAAAGGCAATGACCGCCGACGCAAACGTCACCAGCGCCGCCATCGTCACCGTGCGCAGGATGATGTCGAGATTGGCGGCCTGCAGCAGGTCGCCATAAGTCTTCAGCGTGAACTCGCGGTTGATGAGGCCGGAGAACTCGTCGATCGAAAAGAAACTCTGCAAAAGCAGCGCGAAGAGCGAGCCGATATAGACGATGCCGAGCCACAGAACCGGCGGCAGCAGCATGAGCAGGAGCAGGAGTTGCGGCCGGCGCCAGAAGATGTCGGAGAGCGCGCCGCGTACGCCGCCGCTGCCCGGCAGGATGGCAGGCGCCGTGGCCCGCGGCATGGCAGCGTCCAGGCTCATCCCAGTTCGTCCATCAAATGCAAATGCTCGCGGTTGAAGGTGAGCACCACCGCCTCGCCTTCCCGGGGCAAGGCTGCACCCGCCGGGACGATGGCATGCAGCCGCAAGCCCTCTGCATCGAGCGCCAGTCTAGTCGTGGCGCCGAGATAATTGGTCGAGACAAGGCGGGCGGCAACGCCTTCGCCGTTGGCCCGGCCAATACGGATGGATTCGGGCCGCAGGCTGCCCCAGCGATGCTGGCCGGCATAGCGCTGGACGAAATCCGGCGGCAGCACGTTGGACGAGCCGACGAAATCGGCGACGAAGCGGGTCTTGGGGCGCTGGTAGATGTCTTCCGGCGTGCCGATCTGCATGATCTTGCCATCATTGAAGACGGCGACGCGGTCGGCCATCGACAGCGCTTCGCCCTGGTCGTGGGTGACGAACACGAAGGTGATGCCGAGCGCCTTCTGCAGCGATTTCAACTCCTCCTGCATGTTTTCGCGAAGCTTGAGGTCGAGCGCGCCGAGCGGCTCGTCGAGCAGCAGCACCTTGGGCTGGTTGACCAGCGCCCGGGCGAGCGCGACGCGCTGGCGCTGGCCGCCGGAAAGTTGGCCAGGGCGACGCGCGCCGTAGCCGGGAAGCCGTACCAGCGCCAGCGCCTCTTCCGCCGCCTTTTGCCGCTCCGGTCTGCCGACGCCCTTGACCATCAGCCCATAGGCGACGTTGTCGAGCACGTTGAGATGCGGGAACAGCGCATAGTCCTGGAACACGGTGTTGACGTTGCGGCGATAGGGCGGCACGCCCTCGGCGCGTTCGCCGAAGATCGAGATCGAGCCGGCCGTCGGCTGCTCGAAACCGGCGATGAGGCGCAGGCACGTCGTCTTGCCCGAGCCGGAAGGCCCGAGCATGGCGAAGAACTCGCCCGGCACGATGTCGAGATCGACCGCGTCGACGGCACGCACGCTGCCGAAATGGCGGGAGACTTTTTGGAAGGAAACGGCGGAGGTCATGGGTCGTCCTGATCTGTCAGGCTCATCAAATTTCAGGCGGTCGCGCCGCCCCTCATCCGCCTGCTGGCACCTTCTCCCCGTATATAGTGGACGGCGAGAAGGGAGGCGCTCCAACGCTGGCGACCCCCCGTTTCTTCACGGGGAGAGGGTAAGGGTGAGGGGCAGCGCCGGGCTTCGTAGGTGAGGCGAACTCACCGCCCGCCGATGACGCCGATATAGTCCGACACCCAGCGGTAGTAGGGTACGCACTGGTCGTTCTGGGTGGCGCATTTCGAGACCGGCGTCTTCCAGAACTTGATCTTGTCGAAATTGTCGTAGCCGTTGGTCTTGCAGCCTTCTTCGCCGAGCAGTTCGTTGCCCTTGCAGGCGGCAGGTACCACCGGCAGCGAGCCGAACCAGGCGGAGACGTCGCCCTGCACTTTCGGCGACAGCGAATGCTCCATCCACATGTAGGCGCAGTTCGGGTGGGCAGCATCGGCCTCCATCATCGTGGTGTCGGCCCAGCCGGTAACGCCCTCCTCGGGGATGGTCGAGGCGACCGGCTTCTTGGCCGCGATCAGCGTGTTGACCTGGTAGGGCCAGGAGCCGGAGGCGACGACGCCTTCGTTCTGGAAATCGTCGACCTGGATGGCGGCGTCGTGCCAATACCGTCCGACCAGCGTACGCTGGACCCGCAGAAGGTCGAGCGCGGCCTTGTACTGGTCTTCGGTCAGTTCGTACGGATCCTTGATGCCGAGCTCCGGCTTGTGGGCCATCAGGTAATTGGCGGCATCGGCGATGTGGATGGGCCCGTCATAGGCCTGGACGCGGCCCTTGTTCGACTTGCCGTCGGGAAGCTTCATTTCCTCGAAGACCACGTTCCAGCTCTTCGGCGCCTCCTTGAACACTTCGGTGTTGTACATCAGCACGTTCGGCCCCCACTGATAGGGGACGCCGTAATGGACGCCGCCGACGGTAAACCAGGGTGCATCCTTCAGCCGGTCGTCAACCGTCTTCCAGCTCGGGATGAGATCGGTGTTGATCGGCTGGACACGCTTGCCTGCGACAAGGCGCAGCGAAGCGTCGCCCGAGGCGGTGACGAGATCGAAGCCGCCCTCGTTCATCAGCGAGACCATCTCGTCGGAGGTGTTGGCGGTCTTGACGTTGACCTTGCAGCCGGTTTCCTTCTCGAACGAAGTGACCCAATCATAGGCCTTGTCGGTTTCGCCGCGCTCGATATAGCCCGGCCAGGCGACGATATTGACCTCGCCTTCGCCTTTGCCGAGCTCCTTGACCTGGGCGATGGCCTGGCCGGAGAAGCTCAGCGCGACCGTCAAGGCAGTGCATGATTTCAGCAATGAATTCATCGTCGATCTCCCATTTTTGCATGACCTCGAAACCGGTTTCGGGCTTCGGAAGAAGATCATGCGCCCGTTCAAAGACGTTGGATGCGCGGCTCTGAGGGCCGTGCTCCGGCGGCAGCTTTGTTCCCTGACCGAAAAGTGCTGCGAAATTTCCGGTTTCGCAAATTCATTTATCAGAAAGCCGATATCGATTTTTCCGATACGTCAGCGGCCAATCTTCTCAGGCCGTTGGCGCACCATGCGCTGCGACTGGGCAAGTCCGATGAAGTCGCGCGCCGCCTGCGGCAGACCGGAGCCGCGCCGCCAGACCATGCCGACCTGGACGACCGGCAACGACCCCGAAATATCGCGCGATTCGATGCGGTCGCCTTCCAGCGACCATGGCCGGTAGACGAGATCGGGCAGCAGCGCCACGCCGGCGCCCGTAGCGACGAGGCTGCGCACCGCTTCGACCGAGCGGGTGCGGAAGGCCACATGCGGCTTGGCGCCGATTGCCGTCAGCAGCTTTCCGGTATTCTCCTCGATCTCGTCGACGGTCAGCATGATCAGCGGTTCCGAGGCGATGTCGCCGATGCCGATGATGTCGGCACCGGCCAAGGGGTGGCCGAGCGGCAGCCACAGCCGGTAGGCCGAGACTTCGAGGATTTCGGACTGCAGCGCGGTGCGGTCGCGCAGGTTCGAGGTGACCATGACGGCAATGTCGAGCTTGCCGCCGATCAACAGATGCTCGAGATAGTCGCCATTGTCCTCGATCGCCGAGACCTCGACACCCGGATAGGCGCGGCGGTAGCGGGCAAGAAGATCGGAAAGCACATAGCCAGCGACCAACGAGGTGACGCCAAGTTGCAGCCGCCCGCTTGCCGCGATCCGTTCGCCGAAGAAGGCGCGGCGCGCATCGGAAACGTCGGCCAGGATCTTCCTCGCATGGCGCAGGAACTGGTGGCCTTTGTGGGTGATATTCAAGCCGCGCGGGTGGCGCTCGAACAGCTCGACGCCGAGATCGTGCTCCAGCTCCTTGATCGCTTCGGTGACCGAGGATTGCGAGATCGACAGGTTCTGGGCGGCGCCCGACACTGTGCCCTGCTCGGCCACGGCGATGAAGAACTGCAATTGGCGGATGGTGAAAGCCATGGCCGGACTAAACACGGCAGAGGCGGCGCTGGGAAGTGGGTGCTGGTGCCGATCTGCCGATAGAGCTCAGCCCTCGCTTCCGCCGTCCGCAATGCTGAGCCGCGCGCCGGCCTGGACGAGGGCGGCGGCGATGTCGTGCGGCGGCGGCCGGTCGGTGGCGAGTTCGGAAAAGCCGCCGAAGCCGCAGACCTGAACAAGGCCCTGGCGGCCGAATTTGCTGTGGTCGGTGACGACAAGCGAACGCTGGCCGCGCGACAGCACCATGCGGGCGAATTCGGCCTCTTCCAGATCATAGTCCATGACGCCGGTGACGGCATCGACCGCACCGGTCGATATCACTGCATGGTTGACGGAAAAGCGGCTGACGAATTCGATGGCCGAGACGCCGAAGGCAGCACCGGAATCGCTGCGCAGCTCGCCGCCCGCCATGTAGACTTTGTTGCCGTTGACGGTGGCCAGTGTGCGAGCGATGTCGGAGGAGTTGGTGACGACCGTCAGCCGCCGGTGGCCGAGCAGTTCCCGCGCCAGGAATGAGGTGGTGGTGCCGGTGTCGAGCATGATGGACTCGCCGTCGCGGATGGTGGCGGCGACCATGCGGGCAATAGCCCGCTTGGCATCGGCGTTCTCGCGCATGCGCCGCTCGAACGGCGCTTCGCCGGCAAACGACGGCAGGCCGATGGCGCCGTGCATCTTGAGGATGGAGCCGTCGCTGGTCAGTGGCTTGACGTCGCGGCGTACCGTCTCCAGCGAGACGCCCAGCCGGTCGGCCAGGCTGGCAATGGTAACGGTGCCTTCCTCCTTGAGGAGGCGCAGGATTTCGCCATGCCGCTTCGAGTGGAGCATCAGTTCCATCCGGTCGGATTGTTGCACCATTGACTGGTTCTACGGCATAAATGCCACTAACTCCAGGAAATTTAGCAAAATTCGGGCAAAAAGCCAGAAAACACCACAATTTCGCGTTGACAACGCCTCCAGCGTGGCGCGACATTATCGCCGTGACAGGCTCGGAACGGAGGACGACGGCTGAGCCGCACGAAAAATCGCCTGCCCGAACGCCCGGGAGACTGTCGGGTGCAAGGGTGCCGAAATTCAGGATCCGCGGGGGCGGATGCCGGCGTCGAAGAACCCGGCACAAAGGGGCTCGTCGGTGCGGTGCGGGATACCGATCCCGAGATCTGCACCGACGAGATCTTCACGTTGCCGCCATTCCTCCGTCCGATTGTCATCGCTGGCCAGCCGTGACATGCGTGGAAAATTGACCCAATGTTGGACGAGACCGTGACTGTCGAAGACCGCATCCGCGCGCTGCCTTGCTGGACCGGCAGCATCGACATTGCGCCGCTGCCGGGTGGGCTGAGCAATGCCAATTATCTGGTCAAGGATGCGGCCGGGCGGCACGTCGTGCGGATCGGCCAGGATTATCCGTTCCACCATGTCTTTCGCGAGCGCGAGATGATGACCGCGCGGGCAGCGCACGCGGCAGGCTTCGCTCCGGCCGTCCACTACACCGGACCCGGCGTCATGGTGACGGAGTATCTCGGCGCCAAGGCCTATGTCGCGCAGGACGTGCGCGCCGATCTCGGCCGAGTTGCCGCGTTGCTGCGCGGCTTCCACCGGGAGATGCCCAGTCACATCTCCGGCGCCGGCTTCATGTTCTGGGTGTTCCACGTCATTCGCGACTATGCGCGCACGCTGGAGGAAGGCCGCAGCCGCAAGCTGGACGAATTGCCACGCCTTTTGACCCTGGCGGACGAGCTCGAGCGCGCGCAAAAACTGCTGCCGATCGTCTTCGGTCACAACGATCTTCTGCCGGCCAACATAATCGACGACGGTCACAGGCTGTGGCTCATCGACTTCGAATATGCCGGCTTCAACACCGCGATGTTCGACCTTGCCGGTGCGGCTTCGAACGCCGGCATGAGCGACGAGGAATCCTTCGCCTTCCTGACCGCCTATTTCATGAAGGAGCCGGACCCGGCGATACGGCGCTCGCACGCCGCCATGCAATGCGCGTCGCTGCTGCGTGAGGCGATGTGGGGCATGGTTTCCGAGCTCTACCTCGATGCGCCCGGCGTCGACTACGCCGCCTACGCCGACGAAAACTTGGCGCGGCTCGAAGCCGCCCTGGAAAACTACAGGACAAAATACGGGACGCGGACGTGACCTTGCCCGCCCAGGCCGGGATCGTGGTCATCGGCGGTGGCATCATCGGCTGTTCGACGGCCTATCATCTGGCGCGCGACCACAAGGCCGAAATCGTGCTGCTCGAACAGGGCAAACTGACCTCGGGTTCGACCTGGCATGCTGCCGGGCTGGTCGGCCAGCTACGCTCGTCGGCGTCGATCACGCGCGTGCTCAAATATTCAGTCGATCTCTACAAGGGGCTAGAAGCCGAAACCGGCCTCGCCACCGGCTGGAAGATGACTGGCTGCCTGCGCCTCGCCACCAATGCCGACCGCTGGACCGAGTATGAGCGGCTGGCAACGACGGCTAAGAGCTTCGGCATGGACATGCATCTGCTGTCGCCGGCCGAGGTCAAGGAAATGTGGCCGCTGCTGGAAACCGGCGACCTCGTCGGCGCGTCCTGGCTGCCGACCGACGGTCAGGCAAGCCCTTCCGACATCACCCAGTCACTGGCCAAGGGCGCGCGCATGCATGGCGCAAAATTGTTCGAGGAGGTGCGGGTCACCGGCTTTGAAATGACCAACGGCCGGATCGTTAAGGTTAGGACGAACAGGGGCGATATCGCCTGCGACAAGGTGGTGAACTGCGCCGGGCAATGGGCGCGGCAGGTGGGTGCGCTGGCCGGCATCAACGTGCCGCTGCAGCCGGTGAAGCACCAGTACATCATCACCGAGAGGATCGTCGGCCTGGCGACCGACGCGCCGACAATTCGCGACCCCGATCGCCGCACCTATTTCAAGGAGGAGGTGGGCGGGTTGGTGATGGGCGGCTACGAGCCGAACCCGCAGGCGTGGACGACCGGCCTGCCCGGCGGCGATGTGCCGGACGATTGGGAGTTCCGGCTGTTCGACGATGATTACGATCATTTCGAGCAGCATATGAGCCAGGCCATCGAGCGCGTCCCGGCGCTTGCCAATGTCGGCGTCAAGCAGATGATCAACGGGCCGGAGAGCTTTACGCCGGACGGCAATTTCATCCTCGGCGTGGCGCCGGAATGCCCCAATATGTTCGTCGGCGCCGGCTTCAATGCCTTCGGCATCGCGTCCGGCGGCGGCGCCGGCTGGGCGCTGGCGCAATGGGTCGTCGACGGCGAGGCGCCGCTCGATTTGTGGGTGGTCGACATCCGCCGCTTCTCCGACCTGCACCGCGACCGGAAATGGGTCGGCGACCGCACGCTGGAAGCCTACGGCAAGCACTACACGATCGGCTTCCCGCATGAGGAATATGCCAGCGGACGGCCGCGCATCGTCTCACCTTTGTACGAGCGGCTGCAAAAACATCGCGCCGTGTTCGGCTCGAAACTTGGCTGGGAGCGGCCGAACTGGTTCGCGCCGGCAGGCATCGAGCCGAAGGACGTCTATTCGATGGGCCGGCAGAACTGGTTTTCACCCGTCGGCGACGAGCATCGCCATGTGCGCGAAAAGATCGGTATTTTCGACCAATCGTCGTTTGCCAAATACGAAATGACCGGAGCCGACGCGCTGAAGGCGCTGGACTGGATCTGCGCCAATGACGTCGCCAAGCCGGTCGGCCGGCTGACCTACACACAGCTCCTCAATACGCGCGGCGGCATCGAGGCCGATTTGACCGTGGCGAGGCTCGGTGAGGAAAAATTCTACATCGTCACCGGCACCGGGTTCCGCACGCACGATTTCTCCTGGATTGCCGATCATATCGGCAGGGAGTTCGACGTGACGCTGACCGACGTCACCGAGGATTTTGGCACGTTGTCGCTGATGGGGCCGCGCGCACGTGACGTGCTGTCGGCGGTGACCGATGCTGACGTCTCGAATGCCGCCTTTCCGTTCGGCCATGTTCGCGAGATCGCCATTGCCGGCCACGCCGTGCGGGCACTGCGCGTCACCTATGTTGGCGAACTGGGCTGGGAATTGCATGCGCCGATCGCGGCGACAGGCGAGGTTTTCGACGCGCTGATGGCGGCGGGCGCTACCCACGACATCCGCCCGGTCGGCTACCGGGCGCTGGAATCGCTGCGGCTGGAAAAAGGCTACCGCGCCTGGGGCGCCGACATCACGCCCAACGACACGCCGCAGGAGGCCGGCCTCGGCTGGGCGGTGAAGCTCAGGAAGAACACCGATTTCCTCGGCCGACGGGCGCTTGAAAAGCTCGGTGGCTCGACGCTCAGGAAACGCTTTGCCGGCTTCACTGTCGACGATCCCGACGTCGTGCTGCTCGGGCGCGAGACCATCCTGCGCAACGGCGAGGCGGTCGGTTACCTCACCAGCGGCGGCTATGGCTACACCATCGGCAGGAACATCGGCTACGGCTATGTGCGCAATGCCTATGGCGTCAGCGATGATTTCCTCACCTCCGGCGACTACGAGCTGGTTGTGGCAATGGAACGGACGCCGGCGAAGATTCACCTCGAGCCGCTTTACGATCCGGCAGGAGTAAAGGTGAAGGCGTAGAGCGTTCCGATTTCAGCCTCAGTTCACGATGAGCACCAGCCCCCGGCTAGGCACCGTATCGGCCTCGCCTGGCATCGAGACATAGGGCGGCGTCTCCTCGGCGCGGGTGACGATGCCTTGCGCCTCGAGCTCGGCGATCCGCGCGGCAAAGCCCGTGTCCCACAGCGTGTTCTTCACCGTCAGTACGATCACTCCGCCCGGCCGGCAGATGCGGATCAGCTCGTCCAGCCCCTCGGCTCCGACATGGCCCGACGTGAAGACGCCGGCTGAGATGATCCCGGCATAGGCATCGTCCACGAAGGGCAGCGGCCCGCCAAGCGCCAGGCAGTGCAGCGCCGAATAGATACCTTTGCGCGCCGCTTGCGCCAGCATTCCTTCCGAGATGTCGAGCGCCTCGACCTGCGGATAACCGGTGATGGCGAGCCACTCGCCGATGAGCCCGGTGCCGGCGCCGGCATCGAGGAGAGGTGCGGCGCCGCGCGGCAGATGGCGGGCCAGCAAGGCAAGGCAGATGGTGGGATGGCGATAGCCGGCCGCCGACATGTCGGCGTCGTAAGTGCCGGCCCAGCTGTCGTAGAGCGCGGCTACGTCTTCCGGCCGCTTCGCCGCATAGGCTGCGGCGAGTGCGCTCTGCTGTTTGCTGTCCGTCATTGCTGTTTCGTCGCCCGGTATTGATCCGCTACGCGATGATAGCCAAACGGTGAAAACTGTGGAACCGTCGTCGCGACAATAAAGATGGGAAAAGGAGCGAAAGCCATGGCGGATGACCAGGCACGCGCCGCGCTTGCGGCAATTCCGATGCTGGCCGGCTATGACGGCCCGCTGGAACGGCTCGGCGGCCTGACCAACCTCGTCTTCAGAGGTAAGGATTTCTGCCTGCGTATCCCCGGCAAGGATACCGAGGAATACATCAACCGCGCCAACGAGGCAGTGGCGGCCCGGGAAGCGGCGAAGGCCGGCGTCAGCCCGGAAGTGCTGCATGTCGATGCCGAGACCGGCGTGCTGGTGACCCGCTTCATCGCCGGCGCCGAGACGATGTCGCCGGAAAAATTCAAGACCCGACCGGGCAGCCCGGCACGCGCCGGCAAGGCCTTTCGCAAGCTGCACACATCCGGCGCGGTGTTCCCCTTCCGCTTCGAGCTGTTCGCGATGATCGACGATTATCTGAAAGTGCTGTCAACCAAGGACGTCGCCCTGCCTGCCGGCTACCACGATGTGGTCCGCGAGGCGGAGGCAGTGCGCTCAGCACTTGCAGCTCAACCTCTGCCGATCGTCGCCTGCCACTGCGACCCGCTCTGCGAAAACTTTCTCGATACGGGCGACAGGATGTGGATCGTCGACTGGGAATATTCCGGCATGAACGATCCGCTCTGGGATCTCGGCGACCTCAGCGTCGAAGGGCAATTCGACGCCGCGCAGGACGAGGAAATGATGCTGGCCTATTTCGGCGGCGAGCCGAGACCGGCGGAGCGCGCCCGCATCGTCATCTACAAGGCGATGTGCGACCTTTTGTGGACGCTGTGGGGACTGATCCAGCTTGCCAACAAAAATCCGGCCGACGACTTTCGCGCCTATGCAGACGGCCGGTTTGCGCGCTGCAAGGCACTGATGGAGATGCCGGAATTTTCGCGGCATCTCGCAGCGGTGCGCCGGGGTTAATTCACACCCTTCGGCACGTTCTCGGGCGGCACCACGGTTTCGACCACCTTCTGGCGATGGAAAATGAACAGGCCGGCCAGCACGACGATGGCCGAGCCGATCAGGATGCGCGGCCCAGGCACATCGCCGAAGAAGGCGAGGCCGAAGACCACTGCCCACAACAGCAGGCTGTAATGCAGCGGCGCCAAGGTCGAGGCCGGCGCCAGCTTCAACGCCCTGGTGATCATCAGATGCGCACCGCAGGAGACGATGCCGAGAAGCAGCATGGCGCCGAAGTCGAGCGAGGACGGCGTCCTCCAGCTGCCGAGGGTCAGCGCAGCGCCGACCAGCAGCGTGCCGATGGTTTGCCAGGTGACCAGCGAAGTGTCGCTGGTGCCGCGGAGCCGCCGATTGAGGATGATGGCGAAGGCAAAGGAAATGCTGCCGGCGAGCGCGAACATCGAGGACAGCGAGAACGCGGCCGACGACGGCTTCAGCATGATCAGCACACCGCAGAAACCGAGCAGGATAGCCGCCCAGCGGCGCCAGCCGACCCTTTCGCCGAGCAAAAAGTGCGACAGCGCCGCGACGTAGATCGGCCCGGCCATGTAGAAGCTCATCACATCGGCGAGCGGCAGATAGACGACCGCCGCGTAGAACAGCGCCGTGTCAAGCGTCGTCATCACCACGCGCAGCAGCTGCAGCTCCGGCCGCTCCATGAGAAACAGCTTGGCCGCACCCTGATGGGCAATCATCGGCCCAAGTATGAAAAACGCGCCGATCGAGCGGATCAGCACGACCTGGCCGACGGAAAAACTGGCAACCAGCCACTTGCCCATCGCATCGTTCAGCGCAAACAGGAAATCGCCGGCGAGCATCAGCAGGATGCCGGCCAGCAGCACGTTCCTGATCGTCGAATTATGGGCTGCGGGCTGCGCCATTCCGTTACCGGTTCCTCGCCGTGGGGTACGGTGACCCGCGTCGTAGTCGCAAGCTGCGGCCGTGACGAGGCGAAAATCGAGAATTCGGTAAGACCAGCGCCGGAAATCGGCTGGACTAATGCATGTCGCGCAAAAGTGTGCAGCGGTTTTGCGACAACGACATGCATCAAAACAGGAACTTAAGCGCGTCGCATGAGGCCGGTCGAGCGCGACGCGCTTTAAGCGTGGCGCCGGTTCACCGTGCCCGGCCTTCCGGCGATCGAAAGCCGCGTGTCCTGCCGGCTGCGCTCGGCCACCACCTTGCCCCTGGCAATGACGCAGAGACGCTCTGGGCGCAGCCGCAGCGCCTCGACCGGGTTGCCGGCATCGAGAACGACCAGGCTGGCGCGCTTGCCGACCGCCAGGCCAAGGTGGTCGAGGCCCATGATGGCGGCATTGACGTTGGTGACCATGTCGAAGCAGCGCGCCATCTCTGCCGGGCTCGACATCTGGGCGACATGCAGGCCCATGAAGGCGACGTCGAGCATGTCTGCGGTGCCCAGCGAATACCAGGGGTCGAGCACGCAATCCTGGCCCCAGCCGACGCGGATGCCGTGCGCCAGCATCTCCTTGACCCGCGTCAGCCCGCGGCGCTTGGGAAAGGTGTCGTGGCGGCCCTGCAGCATGATGTTGATCAGCGGATTGGGGATCGCCGAAACGCCGGCCTCGGCAATCAGCGGCAACAGTTTCGAGACGTAGTAATTATCCATCGAATGCATCGATGTTAGGTGCGAGCCGGCCACTCTGCCCTGCAATCCAAGCCGCTGCGTCTCATAGGCAAGCTGCTCGATGTGGCGCGACAGCGGATCGTCGGTCTCGTCGCAATGCAGGTCGACCATCAGGCCGCGCTCGGCCGCGATCTCGCAGAGCTCGGTGACGGAGCGCGTGCCGTCGGCCATGGTGCGCTCGAAATGCGGAATGCCGCCGACGACATCGACGCCTATGTCGAGCGCCCGGATGGTGTTGCTGCGCGCCGTCGGCGAGCGATAGAAGCCGTCCTGCGGGAAGGCGACCAATTGCAGGTCGATATACGGCGCAACGGTCTTCTTCACGTCGAGCAGCGCTTCGACCGCCAGCAGGCGGTCGTCGCAAACATCGACATGGGTTCGGATCGCGAGCAGGCCCATCGACACCGCCCAGTCGCAATAGGCAAGCGCACGGTCGCGCACCGCCTCGTGGGTCAGAAGCGGCTTCAGCTCGCCCCAAAGCGAGATGCCTTCGAGCAGCGTGCCCGAGACATTGATGCGGGGAATGCCGAGCGAAAGCGTGGCATCCATATGGAAATGCGGATCGACGAAGGGCGGCGAGACCAGATTGCCACGGGCATCGATCGCCGTGCCGGCGCTGACGTTCAGCTCGGGCTCTATCGCTGCGATCGTTTCGCCGACGATGCCGATATCGGCGATCCTGCCGTCGGGCAGCGTGCCGCCGCGCACCACAAGGTCGAAATCCATCTATCGTTACCCCTTTGAAGAGTATGCCTATTCCGGCACGTACCGCACCGCCCCCTTGGCGGCACTTGTCGCCATCGCCGCATAGGCGCGCAAGGCCGTCGTCACCTTGCGCTTGCGCTTTTCCTCGGGCTTCCAGGCAGTTGGTCCCCTGGCCTCCATCGCCGCACGACGGCCGGTGAGTTCGGCGTCGTCGACGGCAAGCCTGATGGTGCGGTTGGGGATGTCGATCTCGATCGTGTCGCCTTCCCTGACCAGCCCGATCAGACCGCCTTCAGCCGCTTCCGGCGAGACGTGGCCGATCGACAGGCCGGAGGTGCCGCCGGAAAAACGACCGTCGGTGATCAGTGCGCAGGCTTTGCCGAGGCCCTTCGATTTGAGATAGCTGGTCGGATAGAGCATTTCCTGCATGCCGGGGCCGCCGCGCGGGCCTTCATAACGGATAACGACGACATCGCCGGCCTTGATCTCGTTCGACAGGATCGCCTTGACGCTGGCATCCTGGCTTTCGAACACTCTTGCCGGACCGGTGAATTTCAGGATCGATTCATCGACACCGGCCGTCTTCACTATGCAACCGTCGAGCGCGAGATTGCCTTTCAGCACGGCAAGGCCGCCGTCCCTTGAGAAAGGATGTTCGGCCGAGCGGATGACGCCCGTCTCGCGGTCGAGATCGAGATCGTCCCAGCGGCGGTCCTGGCTGAAAGCGACCTGCGTCGGCACGCCGCCGGGTGCCGCGAGGAAGAAGTCGCGGACGTTCTGGCTGCTCGTGCGCGAAATATCCCAGTGGTCGAGCGCTTCGCCGAGGCTGGCGGTGTGCACCGTCGGCAGGTCGCGCTTGATCAGCCCGGCGCTATCCAGCTGGCCGAGGATCGCCATTATGCCGCCGGCGCGGTGGACGTCCTCCATGTGGACGTCGGCCTTGGCCGGCGCCACCTTGCATAGCACCGGCACCCGCCGCGACAGCCGGTCGATGTCTTCCATGGTGAAGTCGACCTCGCCCTCATGTGCCGCGGCGAGGATGTGCAGCACGGTGTTGGTCGAGCCGCCCATGGCGATGTCGAGCGTCATGGCGTTCTCGAAGGCGCCCTTCGACGCGATGCTGCGCGGTAGCGCGGTGTCGTCGTCCTGCTCGTAATAGCGTTGGGCGACATCGACGATCAGATGGCCGGCCTCGACGAACAGCCGCTTGCGGTCGGCATGCGTCGCCAGCGTCGAGCCGTTGCCGGGCAGCGACAGGCCGAGCGCCTCGGTCAGGCAGTTCATCGAATTGGCGGTGAACATGCCCGAGCACGAGCCGCAGGTCGGACAGGCCGATCGCTCGATGATCTTGACGTCCTCGTCGGACACCTTGTCGTCAGCGGCCGCGACCATGGCGTCGACCAGGTCAAGCGCCTGGCTCTTGCCGGCGAGCACCACTTTGCCGGCCTCCATCGGTCCGCCGGAGACGAAGACGGTCGGGATGTTGAGGCGCAGCGACGCCATCAGCATGCCCGGCGTGATCTTGTCGCAATTCGAGATGCAGACCATGGCGTCGGCGCAATGCGCGTTGACCATGTATTCGACCGAGTCGGCGATCAATTCTCGCGACGGCAGCGAATAGAGCATGCCGTCATGGCCCATGGCGATGCCGTCGTCGACGGCTATGGTGTTGAATTCCTTGGCGACGCCGCCGGCCTTTTCGATCTCGCGGGCAACCAGCTGGCCTAGGTCTTTCAGATGGACATGGCCGGGCACGAACTGGGTGAAGGAATTGACCACGGCGATGATCGGCTTGCCGAAGTCCGAATCCTTCATCCCGGTGGCGCGCCACAGGCCGCGGGCGCCGGCCATGTTGCGGCCATGGGTGGTGGTGCGGGAACGGTAGGCGGGCATTGAACTGTCCTTGCTGTCTGCTCGCGCCGCACAGGCGCGGAAAACCGGAATTGAGCCGCAGGCCTTATAGGCGCCAAGCTCTGGTCTGGCCACAATTTTGCGCTGCGCCAGGGCGCGGAACGAGCGCCAGCCAAAGACGCAGCCGGTCCAGACCGACCGAAAAAAAGTCAGAGGTGCTGTCGGATCGGGTTTTGCTCGAGCGTCCTTGGGCAGACGGCGGGGCTGGGCAACATTCGCCAGCCGGCCGTTTTGCCAGTAAAAACAAAGCCAAAACCAGTCCGAGGAGCAAGAGAATGCAAAAGATCACCCCCTGCCTGTGGTTCGACGACCAGGCCGAGGAGGCCATGAACCATTACATCTCCATCTTCAAGAATTCGAAGGTGCTGAGCGTGATGCGCTGGCCCAAGGGCAGCGGCGATAATGAGGGCAAGGTGCTGATGGTCTCATTCGAGCTCGACGGCGTTCAGTTCCAGGCGCTCAACGGCGGGCCGCAATTCAAGTTCACCCAGGCAGTCTCGCTCTCCATCGACTGCAAGACGCAGGAAGAGGTTGACTATTTCTGGGACAGGCTCATCGCGGGCGGTGGCGAGCCCAGCCAGTGCAGCTGGCTGAAGGACAAGTTCGGCCTCTCCTGGCAGGTCGTTCCCGAGCAGTTGCCCAAGCTGCTGCTGGACCCCGACAGGGAAAAGGCCGGCCGGGTGATGCAGGCGATGATGCAGATGAGCAAAATCGACATCGCCAAGATCGAAGAGGCAGCGAAAGGGTGAACGAACGCGATCTTTCCTTCTCCCCTGTGGGAGAAGGTGGATCGGCGCGAAGCGCCGAGACGGTTGAGGGGTGCTGGACGGAATGAGACGTTGGTGTTTCCTGGAACACCCCTCATCCGTCGCCCTCGGCGACACCTTCTCCCACAAGAAGGGGAGAAGGGAAGGGGCGCATCAGGCCGCTTTGTCGCGGACCTGATAATCCTTTACCGCCGCAAAGCGGATCGCCTTCCAGCGTTCAGCCTCGTAATTGAGCGAGAAGGCGTGCTGGGCGAGGAACACCGGGTCGTTGTCGAGGTCGCGGGCAATGTCGCCGCGATGCGCCTCGATGAAGCGCTGGAGCTCGGCCTTGTCGTCGGCCGAGATCCAGCGGCAGACCGAAAAGCGCGACATCTCGAAATCGACCGGCAGTGTGTATTCGAAGTTCAGCCGCTCTTTCAGGACATCGAGCTGCAGGGCGCCGACGACGCCGACGATGGCCGGCGAGCCGTCCTCCGGCGAGAACAATTGCACGACGCCTTCCTCGGCCATCTGGTGCAGCGCCTCCTTGAGCTTCTTGGCCTTCATCGCGTCGCCGAGGCGGACGCGGCGCAGGATTTCCGGCGCGAAATTCGGCACGCCGCGAAACAGGATCTCCTCGCCTTCGGTCAGCGTGTCGCCGATGCGCAGCGTGCCGTGATTGGGAATACCGACGACGTCGCCGGCAAACGCCTCGTCGGCGGTGACGCGGGTGCGGGCGAAGAAGAATTGCGGCGCCGACAGGCTCATCGGCTTGCCCGTGCGCACCAGCTTGGCCTTCATGCCGCGCTCGAGCTTGCCGGAGCAGACGCGGACGAAGGCGATGCGGTCGCGGTGGTTGGGGTCCATATTGGCCTGGATCTTGAAGACGAAGGAGGTCATCTTGTCCTCGGTCGCCTCGACCTTGCGCGTGTCGGCCTCCTGCGCGCGCGGCGGCGGCCCATAGGCACCGAGCGCCTCGATCAGGTCGCGCACGCCGTAATTGCGCAGCGCCGAGCCGAAATAGACCGGTGTCAGATGGCCTTCGCGAAAGGCTTCCAGATCGAGCGGGCGGCAGGCCTCGCGCGCCAGCTCCAGCTCCTCGATGAAAGCCTCCCGGTCGTTCTCCGGCAAGAGACCGGCGACACGGTTGGAATCGGGGCCGTTGACCGGCGTGCGCTCCTTTTCGGCGTCGCCCTTGCGAACCGCGTTCAGCGCCAGATGGTAGGTCCCGGAAAAGGTCTTGGCGCGGCCGATCGGCCAGGTGATCGGTGCGGTATCAAGCGCCAGCTTCTGCTCGATCTCATCGAGGATGTCGAACGGGTCGCGGCTTTCTCGGTCCATCTTATTGACGAAGGTGATGATCGGGATATCGCGCAGCCGGCAGACCTCGAACAGTTTCAACGTGCGCGGCTCGATGCCCTTGGCGGCGTCAATGACCATCACCGCGCTGTCGACCGCCGACAGCGTGCGATAAGTGTCGTCGGCGAAATCCTCGTGGCCGGGCGTGTCGAGCAGGTTGAAGACAGTGTCCTCATATTCGAAGGTCATCACCGAGGTGACCACCGAAATGCCGCGCTCGCGTTCGATCTTCATCCAGTCGGACCGGGTCTGGATGCGGTCCTTCTTGGCCTTGACCTCGCCGGCAAGCTGGATCGCACCGCCGAACAAAAGCAGCTTTTCGGTGAGCGTCGTCTTGCCGGCGTCGGGGTGAGCAATGATCGCGAAAGTGCGGCGGCGCGATACCGCATCTGTAATCGTTTCGGACATTTTCAGGATTTCCGTGTGAGGCCGGGCTTCTAGCAGCGGAGTGCAGAGCTGTCGACCTCTCCGGCGGAGTGGCCACGCTCCCGGCTTCACGCCGGTTCGGCGGCATGGCTCTCGAAGGCTATCTCGGGAATCCACTCGGCAATGGCGGTACCGATCCTGTCGGCATGGTCCTCCTGCAGATAATGCGCGCCGGGTCCGAGATCGATCAACCGGCAGTTCTTTAGGCCGGCTGCGAATTCCCGTGCCGCCTGCGGCGAGACGAGGGCGCCCGGATCGCCTGAGAAAAGCAGCTTCGGGTAGGAGGAAGCCCGGAGCGCCCGATGGTCGTGCTCACTGATGGCGGCGACATCGGCGGGCTGGCCTTCGATCGGCAGGTCGCGTGGCAGCCGCAGGATCGGCTTGCGTGATCGCGGTGTCGGGAACGGCGCCCGGTAGGCGGCCATTTCAGCATCGCTCATCGTGCGCAGAACCGAGGCCGGCAGCACCTTTTCGACGAAGACGTTGTCTTCCAGAACAAGCTTCTCACCGATGCCGGGCGTGCGCATTGCCTTGAACAATTCGCGCGCCTGCGAACGCTGGTGAAAATCGTCCCAGCTCTCGAAGGGGCGGATGAACTCCATGAAGGCGAGGCCGAGGATCCGCTGCGGCCGCCGTGCGGCGAGATGGAAGGCGACCGCGGTGCCCCAGTCCTGCGCGATGACCACCAGTTCGGTGATGCCAAGCGTCTCGATGAAGGCGTCGAGATAGCGGACGTGGTCGAAGAAGCGATAGTCGATGTCCGGCTTGCCGGATTGGCCATAGCCGATCAGGTCGGGCGCGATGCAGCGGCCGAATGGCGCCACATGCGGGATGATGTCGCGCCAGATGTAGGACGACGTCGGGTTGCCGTGCAGGAAGAGCACTGTCGGGCCAGCCGTGCCTGCCTCGACATAGGAGATGGTGGAATCGAGTACCGCGATTTGCGACCGTCGCAGCATTGTGCGGGATTGCTGCTTTTCGAATTTCGGGTTCATCGGATCAGCTCCTTTTTGCGAAGACTGTTTTGAAGACGATGTTCTTGAAGCGCTCGAGCGGTTCGGGACTGCGCTCCACCTTCATGCGCAGCATCGCGCCTTGCCAGGAACTCAAAAGGAAATCGGCGAGGTCCTTGGCATCGAATGCGTCGGTGATATCGCCGGCCGCCTGGCCCTCGGCGATGCATTCGGCGAAGGGCTTGCGCCAGCGTTCGAAAATTGCGACGAGTTGCAGCCTCAGCGCCTCACTGTGAGCCGCCGTCTCGAGGCTGAGATTACCGATCATGCAGCCCCGTGCCCAATCATGCGCCTCCAGTTTCGACGTGATGATTTCGAGATAGCGGCGCAAGCGCCCGACCGGAGGCGTGCCGTCCCGGGCGAGGGCCTGCTCCACCAAACCGCTCACATAGGCGAAATAGCGGTCCAGCACCTCGCCGGTGAACGCCTCCTTGGATGCAAAATGATTGGTGAAGGACCCCGGACGGGCATCGGCCGCGGCGACGATGTCGCGTACGCCGGCGGCCGAATAGCCGGAACTCCAGATGGTTTTGAAACCGGCGTCGAGAAGCTTTTCGCGAAGTGAGTGTCTAGCCATGGCGATACAATACGTACGTACGTATTAAAGTCAAGAGGCATATTTTATACCGCGCGCTCTTGGCAGAACCCACGGGCAATGGCATCGCAGTGGTGGCGTTGGAACGAGGAGTGAAGCATGGCAGCGGCGAAACAAGTCATCGTCATCGGCGCCGGCATCATCGGCGCCTCCATCGCCTGGCACCTGACCAGAGCAGGAGCAAAGGTGACGGTCATTGCCGGCAGCGGCGCCGGCGGCGTCGCGACGCCGAATTCCTTTGCCTGGATCAACGCCAGCTGGGGTAATCCGCAGCCTTACTTCCGGCTACGGACTCGATCGATGGCCGAATGGACGCGGCTGGCGAACGAAGTGCCCGGCGTCCCGTTGCAATGGTGCGGCGGCCTGTGCTGGGACCTGCCCGCGGCCGAACTGGAAGCCTATGCCGCCGAACATTCCTCATGGGGCTATGGCATCGAGCGTGTCGACCGCGCCGCCGCAGCACGCATCGAGCCAAACCTGACCGAGCTTCCCGACTTCGCCCTTTATGTCGCCAAGGAAGGTGTCGCCGAACCGGTCGCTGCTACGCAAGCGCTGCTGACCGACGCTGAACGGCGCGACGCGCGGCTGCTGACGGGAGTTACCGCGACCGCGCTTGTGCAGGCCAACGGCAGGATTGCCGGCGTCGATACATCCGGCGGGCGGATTGCTGCCGACGAGGTGGTGATCGCGGCCGGAGCCGGCTCTCCTGCACTAGCGGCAACAGCCGGAATAGAACTGCCGATCGAGACGCCACCCGGCCTGATCGTGCATTCGCGCCCCTACGAAAAGCTGCTCAACGGGCTGGTGATCGGCGACCGACTGCATATGCGCCAGACGGCGGAAGGCCGCGTCATCGCCGGCTCGGATTTCGGCGGCGCCGATCCCGGCATGGATGCCGCGGCCACCGCCCGCGCCCTGTTTGCGGCGATGAAGGCGATGCTGCGCGGCGCGGATGGGCTGGAACTCGATTTCCACACCATTGGCTACCGGCCGACGCCGGTCGATGGCTTTCCCATCATAGGCCGCGCCGAAGGCACGGGCGGCGTCTACGTCGCCGTTATGCATTCCGGCATCACGCTGGCGCCGGCCGTCGGCCTGTTCGCCGCCCACGAAATCCTCGACGGCGAGCGCGATCCGCTGCTTGATCCCTACGGGCTGGCGCGGTTTACTCAATAACCGGGCGGGCGGCGAAAGCCGCCGGCCAGCGGCTCGATTGCGCTGGCGATCCCGAGCAGGCGCGACTCCGACCAGCGTTTGCCAACAAGCTGTAGTCCGATGGGCAGGCCGTCGCGATCCTGTCCGCAGGGCAGCGACAGTGCCGGATGGCCGCTGTAGTTGAACACCGCGCCATAGGCCGGCAGTATCCAGTAGCTTTGCTTCTCGCCGTCGACCTCGATCGGCGTTCCCGGCTCGCAATGCGGGAAGGCGGTGACCATGGCGACCGGGCACAGCAAGGCGTCGCAACCGTCGAAGAACCGTTCCCATGCCAGGATGGAGCGGTCGCGGCGGGCGAGCGCCTCGAACCAGCGCGAGACCGGCGTCGGATTCTCCGGTGGTTCGGGCTGCGCCGCCTCCAGCATCATGCCGATCAGGACGCCGCCCTGCTTCAGGTCGTCGTGCAGGTCGAGCTCCGGCAATTCGGCTTCCTCGACGATGGCGCCCGCAGCCTGAAGCTCTTTTGCCAGACTTTCGACCGCCGCGCTGATCTCGCCGGCCACTGGAAAGCCCGGAAAGGACGGCGCGACTGCAATGCGCAAATTTTTGAGGTCCAGCTCCGGCATGGTTTCGACCGGTACCGGCGCAAGGTCGGTATCGCTTCCATCCGGCCCGGCAATTAGGCCATAGATGAGCGCCAGGTCCTCGACGCTGCGCGCCAGCGGTCCGAGGCAGGACATCAGCCGCACGCTGCGCGGCGCCCCGCCTGGATCGGGGAAGGCGCCGGCGAGCGAGACGCGGTGCTCGGTCGGCTTGAGGCCGTAGACGCCACAAAAGGCGGCCGGCAGCCGGATCGAATCCTGCATGTCGGTGCCGACCTCGAACGGCGTCATTCCGGTGCTGAGCGCCGCCGCCGCACCGCCACTGGAGCCGCCGGCGGTGCGCTGGAGATCCCAGGGATTGCCGGTGCGGCCGAATAGCGGATTGCTCGACTGCCAGTCACCGAGCATTGTCGCCACGTTCGTCTTGCCCACCAGTATGCCGCCTGCCGCCTTTAGCCGGGCAACGACCGAACTGTCTGCCCTCGGGGCATAGTCGGCGAAGGCCGGGAAGCCGACGGTGGTCCTCATGCCAGCGGTTTCGTGCGTGTCCTTCAGTGTGAACGGCAGGCCATGCAGCGGCCCAAGTGCCTCGCCGCGCGCCTGCACTTCGTCGGCTTTCTTCGCTCGAGCGTGAGCCCCCTCCCTGTCGAGCGTGACGACGGCATTGGCCGCCTCATTGTGCCTGTCGATCTGCGCCAGATGCTCGTCCAGCACTTCTATTGCGGATACCGTACGGTCGCGGATGGCCGCGGCCAGTTTGGTGGTCGAGGAAAAGACGATATCCATCATGAGTGCTCCGGGCTACCGCGTCGCGCTCCTCAAAATGGCGGATTGCGGCGCGGCTTCAAGCCTGGCTCGGCATTTCGACGACGGCGGCGCTTGATCGGGATTGCGCTGCCGGGATCCGTTGAGCGTCGGCGCTGTCCAGCGGGCCTCGCCGCGATCGGCACCTCTATGGCTTACCGTCCCCGGTTATGCGTCCGTTCGTAGAGCTCACGGATGATTTCGCTTGCCGTGGTCTCGAACAGAAACGGCAAGAAAGCATGAATGAGCGCGGCAAAGGCCGCCATGAACAATCGTGACGAGAACCATGCGGCGAAAGCCATATGGCCGAAATAGCTCTCGCCGACCGCGGCCGGGTGAGAGGTGAAAAGTCTTGCAAGCCGTGCTGTCATGTCGATCCCTCCTGCCGGCATGAAGAGCCAGCGATGAATATCCTGCCACGGCTATCAGGTTCATCGGTCTCAAATTGTCCTTGTCTAAAGCCAAATTTTGGGACAAACATCCCACATGATGGCGGAAATCGACGAAATTGACCGGAGATTGCTGGCCGAGCTGCAACGCGACGGCACGCTGTCCGTCGACCAGCTCTCGGCAAGAATATCGCTGTCGCGCAATGCCTGCTGGCGCCGGGTCAAGCGGCTGGAGGAAGACGGCGTCATTACCGGTCGGGTGGCGCTGGTCGACGCCGACAAGCTCGGACTCGGCCTTTCGGTGTTCATCCTGATCCGCACCTCGAACCACGATCCCGACTGGCTGCAAAGATTCCGGGCGGCGGTGACCGGCTTTGCCGAGATCACCGGCGCCTACCGCATGTCCGGCGATCTCGACTATGTGCTGCGCGCCCGCGTCGCCGATGTGAAGGCCTATGACCGGCTCTACCAGCGGCTGATCGCCAAGGTGGCGCTGTCGGACGTTTCGGCCTCCTTCGTCATGGAGGAGATCAAGGAGACCACGGTCGTTCCGATGGAACTGCGCTGAGGCGGAACTGCGCTGAAAGAAAGCCGTTGATAGCATTGCCGCCGAGTTGACTGAACCAGCGTTCGCGACGATAGGATCAGCCTTATGCGCGCAGCACCTTATCCTACCTCCGTCATCGGTCCGGCTGTCGGTTTCGTCAGGCTGCCGCATGGCGAGGGCTTGCCGCTTCCCGCCTATGAGAGCTCGGGCGCCGCCGGCATGGACCTGCGCGCCGCCGTCCCCGACGACAGGCCGCTTTTGATCCTGCCCGGAAAGCGCGCGCTGGTGCCGACCGGGCTGGTCCTGGAAATTCCGGAGGGCGTCGAAGGCCAGGTCCGGCCGCGTTCGGGCCTCGCTTTCAAGCACGGGCTCACCTGCCTCAACACGCCGGGCACCATCGACAGCGACTATCGCGGCGAGGTCAAGGTGCTGCTGATCAATCTCGGCGACGAGGATTTCGCGGTGACGCGCGGCATGCGGATCGCCCAGATCGTCTTCGCCCCGGTAACGCAGGCGACCGTCGAGGAGCGCACATTGGCCGGCGGCACGGCGCGCGGCTCGGGCGGCTTCGGATCGACCGGCACTGCTTGATGAAAATACCCAAACTCGTCATCTTCGATTGCGACGGGGTTCTGGTCGATACCGAGAACCTGGCCAATCGGCGCCTCGCCGAATGGTTGACCGCGGCAGGCTTTCCGGCCAGCTTCGAATATTGTCGCAAGTATTTCTCCGGCCGCAGCATGGTCTCGGTGCAGAAGGAAGTCGAGGCGACCGGCGTCAGCCTTGGCGCCGATTTTGTCGAGCGCTGGAACGCCGGCCTGCCGGACCTGTTCGCACATGGCGTCGAGGCCATCCCCTACGTTCGCGAGTTCATCGAAACCGTGCACGCCGCCGGCATCGCCACCTGCGTCGCCTCGTCGGCACGGGTGTCGAAAATGCACATCACACTCGGCCAGACCGGGCTGCTGCCGCTGTTCGAACATGCGCTGTTCAGCTCGACCATGGTCTCGCGCGGCAAGCCGTTCCCCGACCTCTTCCTGCATACGGCAGCGACGATGGGCTTCGCGCCCGCCGACTGCATCGTCATTGAGGACAGCGTCGCCGGGACGACAGCCGGCATCGCCGCCGGCATGCGCGTCTATTCCTACCACGGCGACCCGCTTTCCGACCGCGATGGACTGATCGAAGCTGGCGGCATCCTGTTCGATGACATGCGTGAACTGGCCGGGCTGGTGCCGATCCACTGACCGGCAGGCTGCATGCGCATCCGGTCTCAGACCGGGCGTGGGGCTCCAAGTACTCGGTCGACCGTGTCGCGTATGAGGCTGCGCAGATTGGCCGGCCTGTCGAGATGACTGACGACAAGGAGGCCGTCGGCCGCCACCGTTAGCGCGTCCGCTGTGCGGTCCGGATCGGGATTTGCGTCCGCGATCAGCAGATCCCTGAGGATACCCCACTTCCAGTGACGATGCTTATCGATCGCCTGGCGAACCGGGCTGCTGGGGTCGGGATATTCAGCAGCGGCGTTCTGAAACGGGCAGCCGCGGTAGCCCGGCTGATCTGCCGCATCAGCGATGAGATCGAATATCGCAAGGATCATCGGGCGAGGTGGCCGCCGGCCAAGGCGCGCGATTGCCGCCCGTCCTCCCTTGCTGAGCTCCTCGATGTAGGCGCGGACGAGATCGTCCTTGGCTGCGAAATGATGATAGAACGTCGCCTTGGCAACGCCGGCCTCGGCGATGATGCGGTCGATGCCGACTGCGCGCACCCCCTCCAGAGAAAACAGCGCGGTCGCCGTATCGAGGATGCGACGGCGCGCAAGACTTTCGGGACGATCGTTGATTCGGGCTGCGGACATGCCTTGACTATATAGCAGACAGGTCTGTATACATCCATATGTAGACAGACAGGTCTACCTACTAATGAAGGAAAGGCGAACATGGCTTCGATAGTCAGGGAAATCATCGTAGATGCTTCACCGGAAAGCGTATGGGCGACGGTCGGCGACTTCGCCGGCGGCGCCCAACGGATAGCCCCAGGCGTTTTCGTCGACTGCAGGGTGGATGAGGACGACGTACGGGCCCTTACTTTCGCCGACGGCAAGATTGTGCGAGAGCGGCTCATCGCCCGCGACGAGCAGAGCCGGCGCATCGTGTGGGGATGGCTCGGCGATGAGGTCACCCACGATAACACCTCCATGCAGGTCTTTGCCGAGGGCGAGGGCCGGAGCCGCCTGGTCTGGATCCATGACACTCTGCCAGACGAACTCGGCGCGTGGCTCGCAGCCGCCATGGATCAGCTGGTGCCTGTTTTCCAGCAGACCTTGGCGACCGAAGCCAAACCAACATAGCGGGGTAACGCCAGGTGTTTCCTCTTGGCCGCAAAATGCTCTAGCTTGCGCGCGCCCGACATAACGAGCGCGCGCATGGCCTTCTCGCTGGTTCGTTTCATCCTTGCCTGCCTGCTGCTGCCTTGTCTTTGGACGACGGCCAGCGCCGAGGCCGTCAGTTTCCCGGAGCTCGGCAGCGCTGTCCCCGGCCACGGCGATGTCACCTATCTCGACCTCGCCAGGATGGTCATTCCCGATCTGGCCGCGGACAAGGACGGCTTTTTCCGGGGTTCGACGCCGATCGAGATGCGCCACATCGCTGGTCCGGACTACGGCGGCTCCCCGCCGGCGACGTCGGGTCTTTCCAACGCCGGCGTGCTCGGCATCAAGGCCGGCGGCAAGGAGCGGCTGACCATGCTGTTCGACCTCGGCGACTCGCCTGACAGCGCCGAGGGCTATGCCGTGCTGGCACTCTACGACATCACCGGCAAGCCGGCGCTGCTCGACGCGGTCAATGTCGCCGTCGACCGCATCACCTATCTTCGCGATCCGGGCAAGCTGCCGATCGGGCCTGGTGACGACGCTATCATCAGCATGAGCATGCATTTCAATTCGAGCCAGGGCTATGGGATCACGCCGCTGATCATGGTCCGCAACGACAGGTTCGAGCTGATCGACATGATCTACACGTTCGACGAAAACCTCTGCACTCATAGGAGGACACAGACTGCGGCGTTCCAGGTGATCGCCGACGGCCAGCCTTATGCAGCCATCAAGGTCACAGTGACCGACGCGACGCTACCGGGAGAAGAAAGCTGCGACGGCCAGCAGCCGCCAAAGGCGTCTTCGCGCGACATTTCCGTCACCTATCATTGGGACAAAAATGCTTCGCGCTACGTCAAGGATTCCGATGCGCTGGACCGATTGGCAGATGACAACGCCAAACGCTTCTGAGCCAACCGCATTTGTTTGCCCGGCGCCTTCCGCCGGGCTAGAATTTGCCTCACATTCTGTACTGGAGGGGAGCATCCATGGACAAGGGTAAGATTTTTCGCGACCTGCATGCCTCGATCTTCGTCATGGCCAATTCCTGGGACGTCGGGACGACCAAGCTCTTGGCCTCGTTCGGCTTCAAGGCGCTGGCCACGACCAGCGCCGGCTTTGCCTTTTCGCGGGGCCTGCCCGATGGTGCGGTGACGTTCGAGGCGATGATCCATCATTGCCGTGAAGTGTCGGCGGCGACCGGGCTGCCGGTTTCGGCCGATCTCGAAAAGGGCAAGGGCGACAGCGCAACAAGTGCTGGCGAGACCATCTTCGCCGCCGAGGCGGCTGGCCTCGCCGGCTGCTCGATCGAGGACCATACTGGCGAGCCCGACAAGCCGATCTATGATTTTGCGCATGCCGTCGAGCGCGTCGCGGCGGCGGCAGAAGCGGCACGGGCACTGAAACGCGATTTCGTCTTCACCGCGCGGGCCGAGAATTTCCTGTGGGGCAAGCCCGATCTTGACGATACGATCAAGCGGCTGCAGGCCTTCGAGAAGGCCGGCGCCGACGTGCTCTATGCACCGGGGCTGGGCGACATCGAGATGGTTCGAACCGTCTGCTCGGCGCTGACCAAGCCGGTCAACGTCATGGCCAGGCCCGGCTTCACCATCGCCGACCTGGCCACGGCGGGGGTAAAGCGGGTCTCGCTCGGTCCATGGCTCACCAATTTCGCCTTCGGCATGCTGGAGACCGCGGCGCGCGAGATCCAGCAGGATGGCACCTTCGGCTTCACCCGCGCCGCCATGCCGTTCGGCAAGCTGCAGGCGCTGTTTGCCAAATCTTCAGCCTAGGTCGGGCCCGGCGAATGACCCTCACCGTCGTCGACATGCACACCGGCGGCGAGCCGCTGCGGATCGTCACCGGCGGCTACCCCGACATTCCCAAGGGCACGATCCTCGAAAAGCGTGCCTATGTGCGCGACCATCTCGATCATCTCAGAAAGATCCTGATGTTCGAGCCGCGCGGCCATTATGACATGTATGGCGCGCTGCTGGTGGAGCCCGACCTGCCGGGCGCCGACCTCGCGGTGCTGTTTATGCACAATGAGGGCTATTCGACGATGTGCGGCCACGCCATCGTCGCGCTCGGCCGCTACGCCGTCGACGAGCGGCTGGTGGCGCCACGCGAGCCGTTGACGACCGTAAACATAGAGGCGCCGTGCGGGCTGATCTCGGCTGCGGTCGAGGTGAGAGATGGCAAGGCCGGTGCGGTGTCCTTCGAAAGCGTGCCGGCGTTTCTGTTCGCCCGCGACCGGCGGATCGAGCTGCCGGGCTATGGTCCGGTCGGCTTTGACATCGCCTATGGCGGCGCCTTCTATGCGCTCGCCGACTGCCGCCAGTTCGGGCTGGAATTCGGCAGGAACCGGGTGCGCGATTTCGTCGATGCAGCGACCGCGCTGACCAATAAGCTCAAGGCCGAATTGCGGCTGTCGCATCCCGACCATGCCGATCTCGCCTTTCTCTACGGCACCATCCTGACCGACGGACAGGATGCGTTCTCCGATACGCCGACCAAAAACATCTGCGTTTTCGCCGAAGCCGAGGTCGACCGTTCGCCGACCGGCTCGGGCGTCACCGCGCGGCTGGCGGCCATGCACGCCAAGGGGCAAATCGAGATTGGCCGGGCGCGGCTGTTCGAGAGCATCGCCGGCTCGCGCTTTTCCGGCGCCGTCGCACGCACGGCCACAGCCGGGCCGCATGATGCCATCATCGCCCGCGTCGGCGGCCGCGCCTATTACTCAGGACGGGCCGAATTCATCGTCGAGGACGATGATGAACTGGGCAGTGGTTTCCTGCTGCGCTAGCTCGCTTCTCGCGCCGAGATCGCCTTGTGCAGATGCACCATCATGGCGGCGGCGAACAGCGGTGTCAAAAGATTGAGCAGCGGCACGGCCAGGAAAGCGGCGACGACCAGCCCGGCCAGGAATACGGTGACTGCGTGCTTTCTGCGCAGCGCCCTGGCCTCGGCCTCCGGGCGAAAGCGCATGGTGGCGAACTCGAAGAACTCGCGCCCGAGCAGATAACCGTTAACGATGAAAAAGGCGGCGATGTTGATGCCCGGCACCAGCAGAAGCAGCAGAGCGATGATGTTGCCGAGGATGACGACGCCGAAGAACCTGATCGCCAGCACCAGCGAGCGCAGCGCCGGCACGGCGCGGCCGGGCGGATCGTTGGGATAGTCGGTGCGCTCGACCACTTCGGCGACGTCGTCAAGGAACAGGCCGGCGATGATCGCCGTCACCGGCGCGATAAAAAGCGCCAGCCCCAGCGCAAGGCCGACGCCGGCGACGAAGGCGCCCAGCCATCCGGCCCAGGAGGGAAGGGCGGGCAGCCATGCATCGATCCACGGCCAGGCCAGCCATTCGAACAGGCTCTTTATCCCGAACCACAGCGCCGCCAGCGCCAGCAAGGTCAGCCCCAGCGTCTTCACGAACACGGAACGGAATTCGGGCGAGAACAGCCGGCTCAAGGCGGCGCGGGCGGCGTCGAGGATCACGGCGTTTCCAATTCCATGTCAAACATGCCCGTGGCTGATATCTCCGAATAGGCGGAGACCGCCCGAGTCGCAAGCGTGGCTTCCTAGCGCGCGACCTTCGCCTGGGGAATGGTCATCGCCGCCACGCCGACGACGACCAGGGCCATTCCCCACCACGCGCTCGGACCAAGGCTTTCGCCAAGGAACACGGCTCCGATAGCAACGCCGATCGGCACCCGCAGATAGGCTTGCGAGGTGGTGCCGACGGAGCCCAGCGTATGGAGGAGGCGGAAATAGATCGAGAAGGCCAGCGCGGTCGAAAACACCGAAAGCCCGAGCAGCGCAAGGACCGAAGTTGTCGATGGCGCCAGGGTCCATGGCCGGTCGAACGCAAGGCTCAACGGGATCAGCATCGCGGCGCCGCAGAGCATGGAACCGGCGGCCGGCACCATCGGGTCGAGCCCCCTGAAGCCGCGGCCGAAAACGGCGGCGCCGGCGTAGCAGATCGTCGCTGCGACCACGGCAAGTTGCGGCAATAATTGCTGTCCGAGGCCGCCTAGCGCCGGGGCGCCGACAACGAGGCATATTCCGGCGATTCCCGCCGCGACACCGAACAGCTTGCGCATGGTCGCCGGTTCATGGCGGGTGATGAGGGCGGTCAGCAAGAAGGTGAAGATCGGCGAGGTCGCATTCAGGATCGTGGCCAGCCCGGCATCCAGCGAGCGCTCGGCCCAAGCGATCAGCGTGAACGGCACGACGCTGTTCAGGCATGCCTGGAATGCAAACCGGCGCCAGCTTGCGGCATCACCCGGCAAGGCCAGCCCGCGCCAGCGGATCAGGGCGAACAGGATGCCACCCGCGACCAGGGTTCGCGCGGCGATCAGCGTTACCGGCGGGATCGTCGCGACGCCGATCTTGATGAAGCTGTAGGATGCGCCCCACAGCAGCGCCAATACGACGAGCAGCAGCAGTTCGATCCTCGTGTCGGTTTTCATGGACATGGCCGGCTGGAACCTCTGGGCATCGCTCATCTCAGCGATGCTTGTAAGCCAGGCACGCGGGAAATGCTTCGGCCGCCATCCAACGATGGTCGCTATGCTGACATTCGTCGGATCGCCGCTAGGCAAAGCCGCATCAAACCGCTAGACCCGCCCGCGCCCGGCGTGGCAGAAAGCCGGTGGCTTTTGTCGGAGACATGAATTGATGCCGGACTATGACGTGCTTTGTATCGGAAATGCCATCGTCGACATCATCGCCCAGTGCGACGAGGCGTTCCTGGAGACCAACGGCATCATCAAGGGCGCGATGAATTTGATCGACACAAGGCGCGCCGAACTGCTCTACAGCCGCATGGGCCCGGCCATCGAAGCCTCGGGCGGCAGCGCCGGCAACACGGCGGCGGGCATTGCCTCCTTCGGCGGCCGCGCCGCCTTCTTCGGCAAGGTCTCCAACGACGCGCTCGGCGAAATCTACGCGCATGACATCCATGCCCAGGGCGTCGCCTTCGACACAAAGCCGCTCAACGGCGAACCGCCGACGGCGCGCTCGATGATCTTCGTCACGCCGGACGGCGAGCGCTCGATGAACACCTATCTCGGCGCTTGCGTCGAGCTCGGCCCGGAGGACGTCGAGGCCGACAAGGCGTCGGGCGCCGCCGTCACCTATTTCGAGGGCTATCTGTGGGACCCGCCGCGCGCCAAGGAAGCGATCCGGCAGACGGCGAAACTCGCCCACGCCGCCGGGCGCGAAGTGTCGATGACCCTGTCGGACTCGTTCTGCGTCGACCGCTACCGCGACGAGTTCCTCGATCTGATGCGCTCCGGCACCGTCGACATCGTCTTTGCCAACAGCCACGAGATCAAGTCGCTCTACCAGACATCGTCCTTCGACGAGGCGCTGGCGCAGATCCGCAAGGACTGCAAGATCGCCGCCGTCACCCGCTCGGAAAAGGGCTCGGTGATCGTGCGCGGCGACGAGACCGTCACCATCGAGGCGACCAGGATCCGCGAGCTGGTCGACACCACCGGCGCCGGCGACCTCTACGCCGCCGGCTTCCTCTACGGCTATACGCAAGGCCGCAGCCTCAAGGATTGCGGCGATCTCGGCTCGCTGGCCGCCGGACTGGTCATCCAGCAGATCGGCCCAAGGCCAAGGCAGAATTTGCGCCGAGAGGCCGAGCAGGCGGGGTTGTTGTAGCCGCTACGCGCTCCTCAAGCTCCCGCGCTATACGCCGCGATCGCCGCCATATTGACGATGTCTGAGTCCTTGGCATTGAGCGAGACGATCTGAACCGGCTTGTTCAGGCCGACCAGCAGCGGGCCGATGACGGTCGAGCCGCCGAGCTCCTGCAGCATCTTGGTCGAGATCGAGGCCGAGTGGAAAGCCGGCATGATCAGCACATTGGCCGGACCGGTGAGGCGGATGAACGGATATTGCGCCATGGCGCGGGCGTTGAGCGCCACGTCGGCGGCCATTTCGCCGTCATACTCGAAATCGACGCGGCGCTTGTCGAGGATGCGCACCGCTTCCTGGACGCGCTCGGAGCGCTCGCCCTGCGGATGGCCGAAGGTCGAATAAGCGAGCATGGCGAGCCTCGGCTCGTAGCCCATGCGGCGGGCAAAGCCGGCGGCCTCCTCGGCGATGTCGGCGATCTGTTCAGCATTCGGCATGTCGTGCACGGCGGTGTCGGCAACGAGGACGGTGCGGCCCCGCGCCAGCACGATCGACACGCCGATAACGCAGTGCCCGGGCCTTGCGTCGATGACGCGGCGGATGTCATCGAGGGCCGTCGAATAGTTGCGGGTGACGCCGGTGACGATGCCGTCGGCATCGCCCAGCGCCACCATGCAGGCGGCGAAATGGTTGCGGTCGTTGTTGATCAGCCGCTGGCAGTCGCGGAACAGGAAGCCTTTGCGCTGCATGCGCTCGTAGAGATAGTCGGCGTAGACCGAGTTGCGCCGCGACAGCCGCGCATTGATGATCTCGATGCCTTGCTTGCCGAGGTCGATGCCGGCGTTGCGCGCGTTTTCCTTGATGATGTCGTCGCGGCCGAGCAGGATGGCGGTGCCGAGCCGCTGGTTCACATAGGAGACGGCGGCGCGCATCACCTGCTCCTCCTCGCCCTCGGCAAAGACGATGCGCTTGGGCTGGCGGCGCACCCGGTCGTAGATGCGCTGCAGCGTCGATGCGATCGGGTCGCGGCGGGCGGAAAGCTCCTGCGCGTAGCGGTCCAGATCGAGGATCGGCTTGCGGGCGACGCCGGAGTCCATCGCCGCCTTGGCGACCGCGATCGGGATCGCCGAGATCAGGCGCGGATCGAACGGCACCGGGATGATGTAGTTTGGACCAAATTTCGGCCGCATGCCCTGATAGGCGGCGGCGACGTCGTCGGGCACGTCCTGGCGCGCCAGTTCGGCGAGCGCTTTGGCCGCGGCGATCTTCATGTCGTCGTTGATGGTGGTTGCCCGCACATCGAGCGCGCCGCGGAAGATGTAGGGGAAGCCAAGCACGTTGTTGACCTGGTTGGGATAGTCGGACCGCCCCGTCGCCATGATGGCGTCGGTGCGGATCTCGGCGACCTCCTCCGGCGTGATCTCGGGGTCGGGATTGGCCATGGCGAAGATGATCGGGTTCTTGGCCATCGACTGCACCATCCTGGTGGTCAGCGTGCCCTTGGCCGAGAGGCCGAGGAACACGTCGGCGCCGTCCAGCGCTTCGGCCAGCGAGCGCGCACCGGTTTTCACGGCGTGCGCCGATTTCCACTGGTTCATGCCTTCGGTGCGACCCTGGAAGACCACGCCCTTGGTGTCGCATAGGATGATATTTTCTGGCGCAAAGCCCATCGCCTTCATCAGTTCGATGCAGGCGATGCCGGCAGCGCCGGCGCCGTTGCAGACCATTTTCGTGGTCTTCATGTCGCGGCCGGTGATTTCCAGCGCATTGATCAGGCCGGCGGCCGAAATGATGGCGGTGCCGTGCTGGTCGTCATGGAAGACCGGTATGTCCATCAGCTCGCGCAGCCGCTGCTCGATGATGAAACACTCCGGCGCTTTGATGTCCTCGAGGTTGATGCCGCCGAAGGAGGGGCCGAGAAAACGCACGCAGTTGATGAATTCGTCGGCATCCTCGGTGTCGACCTCGAGATCGATGGAATCGACGTCGGCGAAGCGCTTGAACAGCACCGCCTTGCCTTCCATCACTGGCTTCGAAGCAAGCGCGCCGAGATTGCCGAGGCCAAGGATGGCGGTACCGTTGGAGATGACGGCGACCATGTTGCCGCGAACCGTATAGTCGAAGGCGCGGCTCGGATCCTCGGCGATGGCGAGAACCGGCACGGCAACGCCCGGCGAATAGGCGAGGCTGAGATCGCGCTGCGTCGCCATCGGTTTTGTTGCGACGATCTCCAGCTTGCCCGGACGTCCCATGGCATGGAATTCCAATGCCTCCTGGGCGCTGACGGAGGGCCCGTTGCTTTCGGATTTCTTGGCCATAATGCTTTCGGTTCCTCGCCCGTACGGCACCGCTTGAGATGGGTGCGCATGCTTTCTTTTGTGGAAGGTTCGGGATTAAGGCTACACTTCGCCGCTGTAAACCGCCAAGCATGGCCTGGAAAATTTTGGAAGCAGCTTCTTGAACGACGAGACGCCCATTCGAAGCGACAATGCCACGCCGGCCTTCGCGCCGGCGACGCCGATGATGGAGCAGTATATCGAGATCAAGGCGGCGAACCCGGATTCGCTGCTGTTCTACCGCATGGGCGATTTCTACGAGCTGTTCTTCGACGACGCCGAGAAAGCAAGCCGGGCGCTCGGCATCGTGCTGACCAAGCGCGGCAAGCACCAGGGGCTCGACATCCCGATGTGCGGCGTGCCGGTGCATGCCGCCGACGATTATCTGCAGAAGCTGATCGGCCAGGGGTTCCGCGTCGCCGTCTGCGAGCAGATCGAGGATCCGGCGGAGGCCAGGAAGCGCGGCGGCAAATCGGTGGTGCGCCGCGACGTGGTGCGGCTGGTAACGCCCGGCACCATCACCGAAGACAAATTGCTGGCGCCGTCGGAATCGAGTTTTCTGATGGCGCTGGGACGGGTCAAGGGCGGGGCCGAGCATTCCTTTGCCTTGGCCTGGATCGAGATCTCGACCGGTGTCTTCCGCGTCGCCGAGACCACCGCCGACCGGCTGCTCGCCGATGTCTTCCGCGTCGACCCGCGCGAGCTGATCGTCGCCGAGCCGGTGTTTTACGACCCGGAGCTGAAACCGGTCTTCGACGTGCTCGGCCGTGTCGCCAGCCCGCAGCCGCCGTCGTTGTTCGATTCGGCTTCGGCCGCCGGCCGCATCGCTCGCTTCTTCGAGGTGGCGACCCCTGACAGTTTCGGCTCGTTTTCGCGCGCCGAGCTGTCGGCGATCTCAGGCGTCATCGCCTATGTCGAAAAGACGCAGAAAGCCGAGCGGCCGCCGCTGTCGCGGCCGGAGCGCGAGGAGCAGGGCTCGACGCTGTTCATCGACCCGGCGACGCGCGCCAACCTGGAACTGCTGCGCACGCTGTCCGGCAGCCGCGACGGATCGCTGTTCAAGGCGATCGACCGCACGGTGACCGGCGGCGGGGCAAGGCTGCTCGCCGACCGGCTGATGGCGCCGCTGACCGATCCGGCGGCAATCGCTGCAAGGCTGGACTCGGTGTCGTTCTTCCGCTCCGAGACGCGCCTTTGCCAGGCGGTGCGGGCAAGCCTGAAAAGCGTTGGCGACATGCCGCGCGCGCTGTCCAGGCTGGCGCTCAACCGCGGCGGCCCGCGCGACCTCGGCGCGCTGCGCGCCGGTTTCGAAGCGGCCGGCGCCATCGCCGAACTGTTCGGCCAAATCGCCTTGCCGGGCGAACTGGCCGCGGCATTGGGAGCTATTAAGGCGCTGCCCAATGAACTGGCGGCGCATCTGGCGCAGGCGCTGAGCGACGAGCTGCCGTTGCTCAAGCGCGACGGCGGCTTCGTCCGCGGCGGCTACCACGCCGAACTCGACGAGATGCGGGCGTTGCGCGACGAGTCGCGGAAAGTGATCGCCGGGCTGGAGCGCTCGCTGATCGACGAGACCGGCATCCGCTCGCTGAAGATCAGGCACAACAATGTGCTGGGCTATTATATCGAAGTCACCGCCAATCATCATGCGCTGATGACCGGCAGCGACGGCGCCAGGGCGCGCTTCATCCATCGCCAGACCATGGCCAACGCCATGCGCTTCACCACCACCGAACTCGCCGAGCTGGAAACCAAGATCGCCAATGCGGCCGACCGGGCGCTGGCGATCGAGCTTGCCGCTTTCGAGGCGCTGACGGCGCAAGTGGTCGGCCACGCCGACAGGATCCGTGCCGGCGCCGAAGCGCTCGCCGTGCTCGACGTTTCGGCCGCACTTGCCTTGCTTTCCGAGAGCGAGGCCTGGTGCCGGCCGTTGGTCGATGCGAGCCTTGCCTTCGAGATTTCGGGCGGACGCCACCCGGTGGTCGAACAGGCGCTGCGGCGTTCCGACGAAGGCACGTTCGTCGCCAATGATTGCGATCTGTCGCCGCAAGGCGATGCCAAGACCGGCGCGATCTGGCTGCTGACCGGCCCCAATATGGGCGGCAAGTCGACCTTCCTCAGGCAAAACGCGCTGATCGCCATCCTTGCCCAGACCGGTTCCTTCGTGCCCGCGGCATCAGCCCATATCGGCGTCGTCGATCGGTTGTTTTCGCGGGTCGGCGCCTCCGATGACCTGGCGCGCGGCCGCTCGACTTTCATGGTCGAGATGGTCGAGACGGCGGCGATCCTCAACCAGGCAGGCGAGCGCGCACTGGTCATCCTCGACGAGATCGGCCGCGGCACCGCCACTTTCGACGGCCTGTCGATTGCCTGGGCGGCGGTCGAATATCTGCACGAGAAGAACCGCTGCCGGGCGATCTTCGCCACGCATTTCCACGAAATGACGGCGCTGGCCGGGAAACTTACACGGCTCCACAACGTCACCATGCGGGTCAAGGAATGGGAAGGCGACGTGGTCTTCCTGCACGAGGTCGGCAAGGGTGCGGCCGACCGTTCCTACGGCGTCCAGGTGGCGCGGCTGGCCGGCCTGCCGGAAGCCGTCGTCGGCCGGGCCAAGGAAGTGCTGCACCAGCTCGAAGCGGGCGAGGTCTCGGGCAAGGCCAACCGTCTGGTCGACGACCTGCCGCTGTTTTCTGTGGCGGCGCAGCGGGAAGCGTCGAAGCCGGCGAAGAGTGATGGGCTGGGTTTGGCGCTAGCGGAGATCAATCCCGACGAGATGACGCCAAGGGAGGCGCTGGAGGCGCTGTACAGATTGAAGGGGATGCTGGCGAAGTAGGGCTTCTGCAATCGGAGCGGCGTCGCCGAAACCGCAATCTCCCGCACGAGGGACCCACGGGGGGGGGGGAGATTGGCAGCTTCACCCTCAAATCATCGCCAAGCCCGACTTCCGCCTCGGCGGTGGGAAGGTGCGGTCAATTTCGGCGAAATCTTCGCTTGTGAGCTCGATGTCCAATGCCGCGACATTCTGCCGGATATGCTCCGCGCGGCTAGCTTTGGGAATCGCGATCACGCCCTCCTGCGCCATCACCCATGCAAGTGCGATCTGCGCCGGCGTCGCACCGTGGCGGGCGGCGATGGCATCTAACCTGGCGTTGCGCGCCAATATCCCCTGATCGACCGGCGAATAGGCCATCAGCGGCATACCGCGTTGCCGGCTCCACGGGGCGAGGTCGAACTCGACGCCGCGCTGCGACAGATTGTAGAGCACCTGGTTGGTCTGGACATTGCCGCCGGCCGGCAACCGAACCAGCTCTTCCATCTCATCGGTATCGAAATTGCTGACGCCCCAATGGCGGATCTTGCCGGCCGCCTTCAACGCTTCGAACGCCTCTACCGTTTCCATCAAAGGAACGCTGCCCGGCCAATGCAGGAGATAGAGATCGATGCGGTCGGTGGCGAGATGCCTCAGGCTGTTCTCGCAGGCCCGTTTCACGCCGGCGCGCGAGGCATTGGACGGCAGCACTTTGGAGACCAGGAAAACCTCGTCGCGGTGCCCGGCGATGGCCTCCGCCACCACCTGCTCGGCACCGCCGCTGGCATACATTTCGGCGGTGTCGATCAGCGTCATGCCGAGATCCAGCCCTAGCTTCAGGGCATTGGCCTCGTCTGCGCGGCGGCGGGTATCCTCGCCCATCTTCCAGGTGCCCTGGCCGAGCACCGGCACGGCTTCGCCGCAGGGCAGGGTGGTCGTTCTTATCGTCGATGCCATGGCATGCTCCAGTCCGAGGCCCGGATAGCACCATAGCCGCCTAGGGAAATCCAGGTGTAGCAGAAATCCAGGTGAAGCCTCTCGCCGACAGCGTGACGCCTACTTCACCGGATGGGCGGCGAGCCAGTCTTGCATCTGCTTGATCTCGGCTTGCTGCGCGGCGATCACTGCTTCCGCCAGCTTGCGGATTTCCGGATCCTTGCCATTGGCGAGCTCGATCTTGGCCATATCGATGGCCGCCTGGTGATGCGGGATCATGCCGCGGGCGAAATCGACATCGGCATTGCCGGAATATTCGATTGCCATCATGTCGGTATGCATCTTGTCCATCGCCGCCTTGTAGCCCTCGGTCGAGGGGCTCTGCGCGCCCATTGCGCCCATGTCGTGCTTCATCTCCTCGGCTTGTGCCGGAACGCTTTCGAGGAAAACAGCAAGCAGCATTCCCGCCGCCATCATCAGCAGCACGATCTTCTTGGCCAAGGTCATTCATCGTCTCCTTTTTTGAACAGGGTCTATCTGGAAGTTTTACTCAGAGTTTCAACGTCCTGAGCCGCAATGCGTTGGCGATGACCGAAACCGAAGACAGGCTCATCGCCGCCGCCGCGAGCATCGGCGACAACAGCGTGCCGGTGAGCGGATAGAGCACGCCGGCAGCGACCGGCACGCCAAGCACATTGTAGAGGAAAGCGAAAAACAGGTTCTGGCGGATGTTGCGGATCGTCGCGCGGGCCAGCGTCCTGGCCCTGACGATGCCGTTGAGATCGCCCTTGACCAGCGTTATCCCCGCACTTTCGACCGCAACATCGGCGCCTGTGCCCATCGCGATGCCGACATCGGCGGCGGCAAGTGCGGGCGCATCATTGACGCCATCGCCGGCCATGGCGATGCCCGCACCGCCGGCACGCAATTCCTCGACCAGCGCGTTCTTCTGTTCGGGCAAAAGCCCGGCACGCACCGCGTCGATGCCGAGCTTGGCTGCGATGGCCTTGGCGGTGCGCTCATTGTCGCCGGTCGCCATGACGATCTTCAGCCCACTGTCATGCAGCGCCCTGATCGCCTCGGCGGTCGTCGCCTTGATCGGGTCGGCGACGGCAACGAGGCCGGCGAGCTTGCCTGCGACAGCGACGAACATCGCGGTCTTGCCATCGGCCTGCAGCGCCTCGGCACTGGCCAGGACCGATGCCGTGTCGATGCAGAGATCGGCCATCATCGCGGCATTGCCGAGCGCCACTTTCTGTCCCGAGACCGTGCCGGAAACGCCCTTGCCGGTGACGGCCTCGAAGCCGCTCGCGTCGGGGACCTTCACGTCGCGTTCGTGGGCGCCGTCGACGATAGCCTCGGCCAGCGGATGCTCCGAGCCTTTTTCCAGCCCGGCGGCGAGCGCCAGCAGATCGTCTTGTGCCATGCCTTCGACGGCGACGACGTCGGTCAGTCGCGGCCGGCCTTCCGTCAGCGTTCCCGTCTTGTCGACGATCAGCGTGTCGACCGAGGCAAAACGTTCGAGCGCCGCCGCTTCCTTGATCAGCACGCCGGCATGCGCGCCGCGTCCGGTGGCGGTCATGATCGACATGGGCGTGGCAAGGCCGAGCGCACACGGACAGGCAATGATCAGCACCGAGACCGCCGCGACGATGGCAAAGACCAGGCTGGGTTGCGGTCCGATGATCGCCCAGGCGACGAACGCAATGATCGCAACCAGCACGACAGCCGGGACGAAGTAGAACGAGACGCGGTCGGCCAGCCCCTGGATCGGTGCGCGTGAACGCTGCGCCTTGGCGACCAGCTCGACGATGCGTGCCAGCGTCGTCTCGGCGCCGATCTTTTCGGCGCGCATGACCAGGGAGCCGTTCTTGTTGAGCGTGCCGCCGGTGAGGTTGTCGCCTTCGGTCTTTTCGACCGGCAGCGGCTCGCCCGTGATCATCGATTCGTCGATGGAGGAGCGTCCTTCGAGCACAATGCCGTCGACCGGCACGGCATCGCCGGGGCGGATGCGCAAGCGGTCGCCGGCCTTGATCGTATCGAGCGGCACGTCGTTTTCGGAACCGTCCGCGCCGATCAGCCGCGCCGTCTTCGGCGCCAGGTCGAGCAGCGCACGGATCGCCGACCCGGTTTTCTCGCGGGCACGCAATTCCAGCACCTGGCCGAGGAATACCAGCGCGACGATCACCGCCGCCGCCTCGAAATAGACCGGCACGGTGCCGTCATGGCCGCGGAACTGGTGCGGAAAGAGGCCCGGAAACAGGGTGGCGACGACGCTGTAGAGATAGGCGGCACCGACGCCGAGCGAAATCAGCGTCCACATATTGGGGCTGCGGTTCAGGATCGAATCCCAGCCGCGGTGGAAGAACGGGAATGCCGCCCACAGCACCACGGGACTGGCCAGCGCCAGTTCCAGCCAGACCTTCGCACCGTCGTCGATGAAAGCCTGGAACGTCAGGCCGAGCATCGGTGCCATGGCGATGACCAGCAACGGCACGGACAGCACTGCGCTCACCCAGAAACGCCTGGTGAAGTCGACCAGTTCGGGGTTCGGTCCCTCGTCGCCGGTCGGCACGCCCATCGGCTCCAGCGCCATGCCGCAGATCGGGCAGGAGCCGGGCTTGTCGCGGATGATTTCCGGGTGCATCGGGCAGGTGTATTGCGTACCTTTCGGCATCGCCTGCGGCGCCGGCCTGTCGCCGAGATACTTTGCCGGCTCGGCCTCGAACTTCGCCTGGCAAGCGGCGGAGCAGAAATAGAAACCCTGGCCCGCGTGCCGCAAAAAGTACCTGGCCGTGGCGCGGTCGACGCTCATGCCGCAGACGGGATCGGTGGCCGTCAGGTATTTTTCCGGCTCGGCGATGAATTTCGAGCGGCAGCTTTCGCTGCAGAAATGATAGCGATGGCCGCCATGCTCGGCGGTCGGCTTGCCGGCAGCCGGATCGACGGTCATGCCGCAGACCGGATCGCGGACGACGGCGTCCGCAGCAGAGGTGGCGCCTTTTGCCGAGCAACAGCTGCCATGGGCGTGATGATGGTGGTCGGAATGCGTCATGCCGAAAGCCCCTGTATTTCGATGTTGCGGCGGAGGTAGTGCTTCCAGTAACTGGAAGGTCAAGGGCCGATTTTCGATTTTTCGCAGCCAATCCCAAACCGAACCGGCTGCGGGCACGAGACGATCGTCCAGTTCCACCGCTGCGGAGAACGCGTCCGTCAGCCCCATACCCAGCGCCGCGAAAACGCGCTATAGACGCCGCCGAAACGGCGAGGCCGAACGGCATCTATGGCAAGAATATCACTGAAGCTCGAGGAATTGGTCGACGGCGAGGCCTTGCGTCGCGAGATGACCGAAGTGACCGCGGCCATGGCAGGCGACGGTTCGGGCAAGGCCGCGCGCAGCGGTGTTCTCAAGCTCCTCAAAAGCCAACTCGCCGACGGCCGCACGGTCGCCGAACGCATGCTGATGGACGACGGCAGCGGCACCGCCTGCGCCGCCCGGCTGTCGCATCTGATGGACGAGATCATCCGCGCGCTCTACGATTTCGCCGGCACCCACGTCTATCGCGTGAAAAACCCGTCATCCGCCGAGCGCATGGCGGTCGTCGCCGTCGGCGGCTACGGCCGCGGCACGCTGGCGCCGGGCTCCGACATCGATCTCCTGTTCCTGCTGCCCTACAAGCAGACGCCGTGGGGCGAGCAGATTGTCGAATACATGCTCTACATGCTGTGGGATCTGGGGCTGAAGGTCGGCCACGCCACGCGCAACATCGACGAATGCCTCAGGCTGTCGCGCACCGACGTCACCATCCGCACCTCGATCCTGGAAGCGCGTTTCCTATGGGGCGAGCAAAAACTCTATGACGAGCTTTTGCAGCGCTTCGACCACGAAGTGGTGCGCACCACCGGCCCCGAATATGTCCAGGCCAAGCTCGCCGAACGCGACGAGCGCCACGCCAAGGCCGGCGAGAGCCGCTATCTGGTCGAACCGAATGTCAAGGACGGCAAGGGCGGCCTGCGCGACCTGCAGACGCTGTTCTGGATCGGCAAATATTTCTACCGGGTGCGCACCGGCGAGGAACTGGTCGACAAGGGTGTCTTCACCGACGCCGAATACAGGGAATTCCAGAAGGCCGAGGACTTCCTGTGGGCGGTGCGCTGCCACATGCATTTCCTCACCGGCAAGGCCGAGGAGCGGCTGCATTTCGACATCCAGCGCGACATTGCCGAGCGGCTCGGCTACACCACCCATCCCGGCCTGTCGGCGGTCGAGCGCTTCATGAAGCACTACTTCCTCGTCGCCAAGGACGTCGGTGACCTGACCCGCATTTTCTGCGCCGCGCTCGAGGAGGAGCAGGCCAAGCATGTGCCGGGCTTCAACCGCATTTTCCTCACCTTCTCGCGGCGCAAACGCAAGCTCGCCGGCACGGCCGATTTCATCGTCGACAACCACCGCATCAACATTGCCGACGACGAGGTGTTCGAGCGCGATCCGGTCAACCTGCTCAGGCTGTTCTGGTTTGCCGACAGGCACGGCTTGGAATTCCACCCTGATGCGCTGAAGCTTCTCACGCGTTCGCTCGGCCTCGTCGGCAAGGCGCTCAGGCGCGACGAGGAGGCCAACCGGCTGTTCCTCGACATCTTGACCTCGGACCGCAATGCCGAGCTCAATTTGCGGCGCATGAACGAGGCCGGACTGCTTGCCAAGCTGATCCCGGACTTCGGCAAGATCGTCGCCATGATGCAGTTCTCGATGTACCACCACTACACGGTGGACGAGCATTTGATCCGCTGCATCGGCGTGCTGGCCGAGATCGAACGCGGCGACGGCGAAAAGGTCCATCCGCTCTCCCACTCGCTGATGCCGGGGCTGAAGAAGAGCCGCGAGGCGCTCTATGTCGCCGTGCTGCTGCACGACATCGCCAAAGGCAGGCCGGAGGACCATTCGCAAGCCGGCGCCAGGATCGCCCGGCGCATCTGCCCGCATATGGGGCTCTCGCCGGCCGACACCGAAACGGTTGCCTGGCTGGTCGAGAACCACCTCGTCATGTCGATGACGGCGCAGACCCGCGATCTCAACGACCGCAAGACGATCGAGGACTTTGCCGCCACCGTGCAGTCGGTCGAACGGCTGAAGATGCTTTTGGTGCTCACCGTCTGCGATATCCGTGGCGTCGGGCCTGGTGTCTGGAACGGCTGGAAGGGCCAGTTGCTGCGCACGCTCTACTACGAGACCGAGCTTTTGTTGACCGGCGGGTTTTCGGAGGTGTCGCGCGCCAAACGGACGGCGGCGGCGCGCGAAGAACTGGCCGAGGCGCTTGCCGACTGGCCGGAAAAGGCCCGCAAGCGTTATGTCGGCCAGCACTACGAGAACTATCTGCTGGCGGTCGATCTTCCCGACCAGCTCCGCCATGCCGAATTCATCCGCGAAGCCGACCATGCCGGCAAGAAGCTCGCCACCATGGTGAAAACCCACCAGTTCGAGGCGGTGACCGAGATCACCGTGCTGGCGCAGGACCATCCGCGCCTGCTCTCGGTGATTGCCGGCGCCTGTGCCGCGGCCGGCGGCAACATCGTCGACGCGCAGATCTTCACCACCTCGGATGGCCGCGCGCTCGACACCATCCTGATCTCGAGGGAGTTCGACCGCGACGAGGACGAGCGCCGCCGCGCCGAGCGCGTCGGCCGGCTGATCGAGGACGTGCTGTCGGGCAAGAGCTGGCTGCCTGAAATGATCGAGAAGCGCACCAAGCCGCGGCGCGGCGCCAAGGTTTTCCGCATCCCGCCACGCGCCGAGATCCGCAACACGCTGTCGAACCGGTTCTCGGTGATCGAGGTCGAGGGGCTGGATAGGCCGGGCCTTCTGTCGGAGATCACCGGCATGTTGTCGGACCTGTCGCTCGACATCGCCTCGGCCCACATCACCACCTTCGGCGAAAAGGTCATCGACACGTTCTACGTCACCGATCTCACCGGCCAGAAGATCGACAGCCCGTCGCGTACGGCGACCATCCGCAACAGGCTGATCGCGGTGCTCGAGGGCACGGCGTCCGAGCGCGGCAAGACCAAAACGGCCGCCGAGTGACTGTTACCTTCCATTTGCCCCAATCCCACAGGCAGTCTTCAAGCGCATGAGCCTTGTCAAGAAATTCGCCACGGTCGCTTCCGGCACGCTGATGAGCCGCGCCCTCGGCTTCGGCCGCGAGATGCTGATGGCCGCCGCACTCGGCACCGGGCCGATCGCCGACGCCTTCAACGCCGCCTTCCAGTTCCCCAACACCTTTCGCCGGCTGTTCGCCGAAGGCGCCTTCAACGCCGCCTTCGTGCCGCTGTTCGCCAAGGAGATCGAGACGCACGGCACCGACGGCGCCAAGCGCTTTTCCGAAGAGGTGTTCGGCGTCTTGTTCACCGCGCTTCTGGCGCTGACCATCGCCATGGAACTGGCGATGCCGCTGATCGTGCGCTACCTGGTGGCGCCGGGCTTTGCCGACACGCCGGGAAAATTCGAAACGACGGTGGCACTGGCGACCGTGATGTTCCCCTACCTGATCTGCATGTCGCTCGGCGCCATGATGGCCGGCATGCTGAATTCGCTGCGCCGCTATTTCGCCGCCGCGGTGGCGCCGGTGTTCCTCAACGTCATCCTCATCGCCGTGCTCGCCTATGCCTGGTACAAGGGTTCGGACGCCCGCACCGTTGGTTTCGGCCTGGCCTGGGGTGTGCTGGCGGCCGGCCTGGTGCAACTGGCGATCGTCTGGGCGGCGGTGCGCCATGCCGGCATCTCGATCGGCTTCCGCCGGCCGAAGATGACGCCGAACGTCAAGCGGCTGCTGATCCTGGCGCTGCCGGCGGCTATCACCGGCGGCATCACCCAGATCAATCAGCTGATCGGCACGGCGATCGCGTCGGCGCAGGACAGCGCGGTGTCGTCGCTGGCCTATGCCGACCGCGTTTACCAGCTGCCGTTGGGCGTCGTCGGCGTCGCCGTCGCCATCGTGCTTCTGCCGGAACTGTCGCGGGCGCTGAAATCGGGCAATCTGGTCGAGGCCGCCAATCTGCAGAACCGCTCGGTCGAGTTCACTCTGTTCATGACGTTGCCGGCGGCGGCCGCGCTGCTGGTCATGTCCGAGCCGATCGTGCGGCTGGTCTATGAGCGCGGCGCCTTCGCCGCCAACAATTCGACGCCGACGGTCGCGGCAATCCTGGCGATCTTCGGCCTCGGCCTGCCGGCCTTCGTGCTGATCAAGGCGTTCACCCCAGGCTATTTCGCCCGCGAGGACACGCGCACGCCGATGATTTTTGCCGCCATCTCGGTGGCGGTTAACATTACGACGGCGCTGACGCTGTTTCCGATCATGGGCGCGCCCGGCATTGCCGTTGCCTCCGCCGTCGCCGGCTGGGTCAATGCGGCGATGCTGCTCGCCGTGCTGATCCGGCGCGGCCATTGGGGCCGCGACGTGCCGCTCATGAAACGCATCCCGCGGCTGGTGCTGTCGGCGGCGGTGATGGCCGCGGCGCTCTATTTTGCCGAACACTGGTTCGCCGCAAGTCTCGGCTCCGGCTCGCCGCTGGTGATCAAGGCGGTAACCTTGCTTGCGCTCGTCGCCGGCGGCGCGCTGCTTTACTTCGTCACCGCCTTCGCCACCGGCGGCGCCGATTTCGGCATGATCCGCCGCAATATCGGGCGGAAGGCGTCCCAGCCGGTCAAGGAGCACTCTCCGGATCCGTGAGGGGGAAAATTCATCAGCGCCAATTTTGTTCTTGCTTTGTGCCGGCAGCTATGCTACTAATCTCGGTATGGTGCTAATTGGCTCCAACGACCCGCCCACCGAGGCGGGTTTTTATTTCTGGTCGGCGCCATCCCTCAAACAGCCGTCTGTTCGGCCGACGTCAAAGCCTGCGCGCCCTGGCCAACGCCCCTCTTGATCGTCTCCTCGCTCTCGTCCATAAGCGCGCCGTCGCAAGACTTTCGCCGCGCGCGAAACGGCCCTCCACAAGCCAGGGAAACACCATGACCGATCAGCCCGCCTTCAAACAGCTCGTCTTTTCCGGCGTCCAGCCAACCGGCAATCTGCATCTCGGCAATTATCTCGGCGCCATCAAGAAATTCGTCGCCCTGCAGGACACCTCCGATTGCATCTACTGCGTCGTCGACCTGCATTCGCTGACCGCACAGCTCGTCCATCAGGATCTGCAGGACCAGACGCGGTCGATCACCGCGGCGTTTCTCGCCTCCGGCATCGAACCGACCAAGCACATCGTCTTCAACCAGTCGCGGGTGATGCAGCACGCCGAGCTTGCCTGGATCTTCAACTGCGTGGCGCGCATCGGCTGGATGAACAGGATGACGCAGTTCAAGGACAAGGCCGGCAAGGACCGCGAGAACGCCTCGCTCGGCCTGCTCGCCTATCCCTCCCTGATGGCCGCCGACATCCTCGTCTACCGCGCCACCCACGTGCCGGTCGGCGACGACCAGAAGCAGCATCTGGAGCTGACCCGCGACATCGCGCAGAAATTCAACAACGACTTTTCGGACCGCATCGCAGCGCTTGGCGTCGGCGTCGAGATGCAGGTCGGCGAAGAGACGGTGAACGGCTATTTCCCGCTGACCGAGCCGGTCATCGGCGGCCCGGCGGCGCGCATCATGTCGCTGCGCGACGGTTCGAAGAAGATGTCGAAATCCGATCCGTCGGACCTGTCGCGCATCAACCTGACTGACGATGCCGACGCCATCTCGAAGAAGATCCGCAAGGCCAAGACCGACCCGGAGGCTTTGCCCGGCGAACTGGACGGCCTTGCCGGCCGGCCGGAAGCGGAGAACCTCGTCGGCATCTATGCCGGCCTCGCCGAAATATCGAAAGAGGCGGTGCTGCAAGAGTTCGGCGGCCAGCAGTTTTCGGTGTTCAAGCCGGCGCTTGCCGATCTCGCCGTGGAAAAGCTGGCGCCGATCGCCGGTGAGATGCGCCGCATCTCCGGCGACCGCGCCTATGTCGACGCGGTGCTGCGGGATGGCGGCGAGCGTGCCGGCACATTGGCCGAAGCGACCATGAAGACCGTGCGCGACATTATCGGCCTGCTGCAAGGCTGATGCATGTCGCGCAAAGTGTGTAGCGGTTTGCGATAACGACATGCATAAAACAAGAACCTGAAGCGCGTCGCTGGTCGAACGCGACGCGCTTCAAGCCGCACCAATATCGCCACCGCCGCCTGTCGCTTGCGGGCGGGCTGTGGCGGTGGCAGATTGCGACCGAAACCATCGAACAGGGTGAATATGGTCTCCAAACGCCTCAGCCGCGAAGCCGGTCATCGCCGTAAGTTCCTGGCGATCATCGACGACACGCCGGAATGCGAGCGCGCCGTCGCCTATGCCTCGAAGCGGGCGCAAAGCACAGGCGGCGTGCTGGTGCTGCTCTATGTCATCGAGCCGGATGATTTCCAGCACTGGCTGGGCGTCGAGAAGATCATGCGCGAGGAGGCGACCGCCACGGCGCGTGCCGCACTCGACAGCTATGCCAACAAGGTGCGCCAGAAGCTCGGCATCGAGCCGGAACTGGTGGTGCGCGAAGGCAAGCCGACCGAAGAGATTCACAAGCTGATCGAGGAAGACCAGGACATCGCCATCCTGGTGCTGGCGGCAGGCGCCGGCAAGGAGGGGCCGGGGCCGCTGGTCGGCGCGGTCGCCGGCAAGGGCGCCGCCTTTCCGATTCCCGTCACGGTGGTGCCGCAGAACCTGTCGGACGAAGAGATCGACAGCCTCGCCTGAGATGCGCTGATATTCAGGTGAGGCCGGCCTGCAATTGGCGGCTTCCTGCGCTTCCGGTGCTCACGTACCAAAAGTACGCTCCGCTCCGGTTCTCGGAACCCACCATTTTCGGCTCGGCCTGACCTGAATCTCAACACATCTCCAAGCGTTTCAGGGCGCTAGCAAAACATTCCGCCAGCCAGCCGTTCCCCGCGATGCCTTTCGCTTGAATGTCGGGCGGATAAAGCCTAATTAGAACTATTCCAAACTAGTTGCCCGAAATGGGCACGGAGACGGCCATGTTCATCCAGACCGAGTCGACGCCAAACCCGGCGACGCTGAAATTCCTGCCCGGCAAGGAAGTGCTGCAAGAAGGCACCGCCGATTTCCGCGATGCCGATAGCGCCGCGACGGCTTCGCCGCTCGCCGGCCGGCTGTTCGAAATCCCCGGCGTCACCGGCGTCTTCTTCGGCTATGATTTCATCACCGTGACCAAGGACGGCCCCGACTGGCAGCATCTGAAGCCGGCTATCCTCGGCGCCATCATGGAGCATTTCATGTCCGGCGCCCCGGTGATGGCCAAGGCCGGCCCCGCCGCCGAGACCAGCCAGACCGGCGAATTCTACGACAAGGCCGACGAGGAGTTGGTCGTCACCATCAAGGAGCTGCTCGACACGCGGGTGCGCCCAGCGGTGGCCCAGGATGGCGGCGACATCACCTTCCGCGGCTTTGAGAACGGCACCGTGTTCCTGCACATGAAGGGCGCCTGCGCCGGCTGTCCGTCGTCGACGGCGACGCTGAAGCACGGCATCCAGAACCTGCTCCGGCACTTTGTGCCGGAAGTGCAGCACGTCGAACAGGTCTCCTGACGCACCGTTCCATCGTCAACGTCGATAGACAACAAAAAACCGGGCCAAAGTGCCCGGTTTTCTGTTTGCGACGTCTGTGTTGTTGCCTAGACGGTCCGCGTATAAAGCTCTTCTTGTCTGACCATGGTCTTGTCCGGAATCCCACTGATCATGGTCTTACAGAACGATGACCTTGGCGCCGACCGAGGTGCGGTCGTAGAGGTCGATAATGTCCTGGTTCATTAGCCGGATGCAGCCCGACGACATCGCCTTGCCGATCGAATTCCATTCCGGGCTGCCATGCAGGCGGTAGCCCATGTCGCCGCCTTTGTTGAACAGGTACATGGCGCGCGCGCCGAGCGGGTTCTTCAACCCCGGCTCCATGCCGCCGGCAAACTTGGCCAGCTCCGGCTGGCGCTTGATCATCTGCGAAGGCGGTGTCCAGGTCGGCCATTCGCGCTTTAGCGCAATACGGGCGGTGCCGTGCCATTCGAAACCCTCACGGCCGACGCCGATGCCGTAGCGCATCGCTTCGCCGTCGCCCATGACGAAAAAGAGGAACTTGTTCTGCGTATCGACGATGATGGTGCCCGGCTTTTCCCTGGTGTCGTAGTCGACGATCTGCCGGCGGTATTTGAACGGCACCTTTTCGATCGGAACGCGCGGCAGGTGATAGCCGGCGTCGGTCACCGCGCCGTAGTTGTTGGTGAAGATCTGCGAGCCGATGGTGCTGCAACCGGCGACAGCCGTCGACAGCGCCAGGGCCGCGACGATTGCAAGTGACTTCATGCGCATGAAAAGGTCCGATGCCTGCCCAAACAACAGCGGCTCGAGTCGGCCGCTTTTTTCATCTTCATTCATGCTGGCATTTGCTTTGCTTGCCAAGCGGGCGATGCCTATATCCTTGGACTTGCGTGCTGGTAAACCTGCGACTATGGTATTTCGGCAACAGCCCCCGCAGGATTATGTTGCAAAATCAATGGGCCAAGAACAAGAACCAGGAGACGAGGACATCACCCATGAATGTCGGTGACGCTGCCCGGCGCTCTGGCCTGCGGCCAAGACCATCCGTTGCTACGAGGAGATCGGCCTGAGACGCGGCCGCCGCAGGGGAAAGTCCAGACGGGCCGGGTTTTAATAAAGGACGCCGCGAAGCACGGTCCAGGCCAGAAGCCCGAACGTGCCGATCACCACCAATGCACCAAGGACCGTGCCGATCGTTTCAGGCAGTCCATCGGGGCGACCAGGACCGTCGGCCATTCAACTATCGATCATGACGTAGGCCGCACCAAACACGGCAACGATAATTGCCCCAAGCACCGCCCATCCTCTGATAGCCGGGCGGATTTCCTCCGGCGTCGCCGATTTCCGGTCGTCATCTTCCGTCATCTAATGTTCCTCGTAAAACACCGTAGCCGACATTGAAAGCGCTAGCTGCCGGCGCTGCCAAGAGCCGCAGTGGACTCTTTTGCGCAAAAGTTTAGGAACGTGCGCCGTTCGCGAGCAAGCGTTACCTAGCCTTCCACACTCCGCAAAGCGCGGGCGGCGGTCACGATCCCGGTGGGCGATAGCGGATCGACTTGGCTTTCCCAAGCGCCTCCATCGTCTCTTCGACACTTAACAGCACGGTGGTCTGGTACGAGCTGAGTGCGCCTCCCGCACCGATGGCCAGCATGACGGATGCCATCGACACGTTGTCCGGCGCCTCCCACAGGTTCCAGCCATCGTACTCTCCGAAGGCATACCAGAACCCGTGCAGCTTTCCGCCGACCGACTCGATGTAGGACCGGGCAGCCTCGCGTCTATCCTCGGGATTATCCATCAAGCGCGCCCAGGTTTCGGGCCTGTAGCTGAATCGCGTGAGATACATCGGCATGGTTCGTCTCCTCCCAGAGCTGCCCCCACGAAGACAGTTAAGCGCCCCAATTCGGGAGAACGCGAGTCGTTTCCGAGGCGTAGTACCGCTGGCTTAGTTGCAGGGCCGCTAATGGACCTGTTTCAATTGCCTTTCCCAAGGGGAGTAAGGTCAATGGCCGCATATCTCATTGCTGATGTAGATATAACCGACGCCGCCGTTTTCGAGGAATACCGCCGGGATGTGCCGGCAACCGAAGCCCGCTATGGGGGGAGGTACATCGCTCGCGGCGGAGCCACCAAAGTTCTGGAAGGCGATTGGGAACCTCATCGCCTCGTCATTGTCGAATTCCCGGACATGGCTTCCCTCCTGGCATGGTACGACTCTCCAGAATACGGCCGCCTCAAAGCCATCCGCGAACGCTGCGCAAAGACGAGAATTATTGCTCTGGAGGGCTTGATGCCGGTTAGTTAAGGCCGGGCTGGCCAGTCGGATAAATCACCCTGAAAAACCGGGTTCAAACCGTGAACAAAATCTGGCATGGTGTCGCCATGCCGATCATCTCACCTCTACCCCTCAATCCGCTCATCGACGGCCGCCAGTCGGAGCGCGCCATGCTGGTCAGGCGTGGCGTGCAGCGGCTGCTCAGGCAGATGGGCGCGCATGTCTTGCCCGAACTGTCGCTGGCCACCGGCCGGCGCGCCGATCTCGTGGCGCTGACCCGCCAGGGCGACATCTGGATCATCGAGATCAAATCCTCGATCGAGGATTTCAGGGTCGACCGCAAATGGCCGGACTACCGGCTGCATTCCGACCGCTTCTTCTTCGCCACCCATCCCGGCGTACCCCAGGAGATCTTTCCGGAGGAGTGCGGCTTCATTCTCTCCGACGGCTACGGTGCCGAGATTTTGCGCGATGCGCCCGAGCACCGCATGGCAGCTGTGACGCGCAAGGCGCTGATGCTGCGGATCGCACGCGCCGGTGCGTCGCGGCTGCTCGCCGCCGAGCTTGCCGGCGTGTCGGTGCCGGCACTGGACGGCGAGAGCGAGTAGGGGGTGCGCTCGTCGTGATTTCAGACGTCGCGCTGCCCCTCATCCGGCCGCTGCGCGGGTGAGGGGGCATCTTCCCAAATGCGATAGCCGTGCGGAAGCGAGGATGAGAACCGCTATTCCACGATGCGGTAGATGTTCCATAGGCTGGTGCCCGACACGACATAGGGCTCCATCTCCTTGCCCCATTTGGCGTGCGCGGCGATCTTGCCGATCCTGGCGAAGAACGCCTCCAACTGGCGAGGCTTTCGACCTGGTATGTGACCCGACCGTCGCTTCCCGCGCGCCGGTCGATCCGGTCATGATCTGGAAGTTGAGGTCGTCGAGACCGACCTGCGAGCCGATCTCGCGTTCTCATTCTTTAACAGTTCGAGCACGGTCTGCTTGTGGCCGAACTTGGCGTCGATCTGCCATCTGGCACTGAACATCGCCGCTTCCTTATTCGTCCCAGGCCTGCACGACGGTCTGCCGCGCGATCTGGCCGTTCTTCAGCTCCAGCATTGCCGCGCAGAATACCTTGGTCCCGTCCGGATAGGAGCAGGCCTGGGTGAAGGCGAGGTTGTTGCCGTCGGCGATGGTGGTGTCGACCTTGTGGGTCATCGCCCGGCTGCAGATGTCGTCCCAGAATGTAGTGATCGCAGCGCGCCCGCGGATTTCGCGCGGCTTGCTCGGCGGGTTGTTGCGGTCGATCACCCGCACCAATGCGTCGTCGGCATAGAAGCTCGCCAGCAATTTTCCATCACGGCCCTCAATCGCCTTCTTGATCGCAGCGCCGTCTATCGTCTGTGTCTTGGTCAGCATTTTTTCCTCCATAGGCCCGTTTTCTCGGATCGGGTGGTTGCTTGATCAGGCACTGCCCGGCGCTCGCCGCCGGGCAGTGGCTTCTTCACTGCGACTTCGCCTTGACGGCCGCGAACACCTCGTCGGACTGCTTCTTGAAGGTGGCGAGATCGACCTGGCTGCCGTTGAGCATCGTCGACCAGTGGCGCACGATCGCCGCCATCGCCACCGCCTCCTTGATCTCCTCGTCGCTGGCGCCATTGAGCTTGGCCGCCTGCGTGTGGAAATAGATGCAGTACTGGCAGGGGATCTGCGAGGCGACGGCGAGGCCCATCAATTCCTTGGTCTTGCCGTCGAGCGCGGTGTTCGGGTTGAGCTGCACGCCCTTGATCTCGGCCCAGGCGCCGGCAACGGCGACGTCCGGCAGCGTCTTGAACATGTCCGGTACCGAGCCGAGCGTTGCCTGGATGTCCTTGTAGGCAGCCGTCGCCGAGGCGTCTTCGGCCTTGGCAGGAACGATCGCCAACAGCGCGCCAACGCCTGCCGCCAGCACCAGTGATTTGAGTGTCGACTTCAGCATTTTATTCCTCCCTTCGCAGCGCCTTTCCCGGCGACATCCGCCTGGCCTGCATGGGACGAAGTGATAGCGCTTACGCATGCCCGGCCGCTTCGCCCGAAAGCGCCATGGCTCCTATGGCCCGTGCGGGCCAGCGTGCCGAGCCGAGAACGCCGCCGCCGCCGCCCGCGACGGCAGGTCCAGCTTGAGCAGAATATTGGCGACGTGGCGCTTGACGGTGTGTTCGCTCAGCTCGAGTTCGGCGGCGATCGCGGCATTGCTCTTGCCATCGGCGATGAGGTTCACCACCTCGCTTTCGCGCGCCGTCAGTGCGGCCGGCTCGGCAGCCTTGGCCTTCGGCCGGCAGGCCGGCTCCAGATGCTGTTCCGAGGTCGCCTGCACCAGCGCCAGCGGCTCATCCAGCTCGTCAAGCGCGATGCGCCCGGCGTCATTGAAATGAAGGCCTGAACCGGCGGCGAGGTCGGCGACCAGCCGCGAAGCGAGGATGTCGCCGCGCCCGGCATGCGCGGCAAGCTGCATCGTCACGCGCGCCGTCAACCCCGTCGGCGGCCCACGCAACTCGACCTCGCCGACATGCACGCCTTGCGCGCTGGCGACGCCGATCTCCTGCGCCGCATCGCGCAGCGCCGCCGCGCAGCGTACGGCCCGCGCCGGGCCGTCGAAGCGCGCCATCATCAGCTCGCTATGTGTGCCGGCCGGGCGGCCGCCATGGCGCCCGACCAGCAGCCGCCATGTTTCCTGGAAACGCTGGCTGCGCTCCCTCCACATGCGGTCGCCAAGCCGCGCCGTGTCGTAGATCCGGGTGACCAGCAGTGCAGCCAGCACGCGCTCGGCCTCGGCAACGGCGCGCGCTCCGGTCAGGAATTCCTCGATCAGATCGGCCACCCGGTCGATATCGCCGGTCCAGATCGGGTGGTCGCGCCCGGCCACCTCGACCAGCCGCGAATTCGGGATCTTCCTTGCCAGGAAGCGGCTGGCCTCCGGGTCGACGCGCGCATCGTTGCGGCGATGCATGAGCAGCGTCGGTGCGCTGATCGCCGCCAGCACGCCGCGCACGTCGATAGCCGCATTCATGCGGGCCAGGGCGATTGCCGCGGTCGGGCTCGCCGACAGCCGCTCGAAGCGCGCCCACCATGTGGCGAAACGCGGATCGTCGACGCGGCCGGGCGCGAAATGCGGCAGGGTGGCGCCGGTGCCCCATGCGGTCTCCGCCGTCGCGATGAACGCCTCCAGGCGTTCCGGCGGCATCACCCATTTGTGGAAATGCGCATAGCCGCCATAAAGCGCCAGCGCCCGCGTCCGCTCCGGGTAGGTGGCGGCGAACAGCATTGCCATCTGCGCGCCTTCCGAAGCGCCGAGCAAGGCGGCGCGGCCGCTGCCGGTCGCATCCATCACCGCGCGTACATCGTCCATGCGGGTTTCGAGGCTGGGCAGGTGGTGGACATCGACGCGGTCGGACAGACCGGTGCCGCGCTTGTCGAACAGGATCAGCCGTGAGAACGCGGAAAGCCGCTTCAACAGCCGGGTGTAGCCCTCGTCTTCCCAGTGCAGGTCGAGATTGGAAATGAAACCCGGCACGAAGACGAGATCGAGCGATCCCTGACCGACCACCTGATAGGCGATCCGCACGTCGCCACTGAGCGCGTATCGAGTTTCGATCGGCCTCACGAGGTTTGTCCGCCCGACCCGACGACTTCTTATCGCCGGATCATAGCAGAGGCGCGCAGCTTGCGGCAGATGAAACTTTAGAGGGCGTGAATGTGGGCCCGCGGCGCCTACTTCTGTGGCGCGGCGGTCGTCTCGGTGTTCGCTCCGCCAGCGCTGAAACCTGCGCCCTCCGGCGCGCCCGGCCGCTTGATCCTGGGCGCGGCCGCGACGACAAGCTCGTTGAACCCCTCGCCGCCGCTGTCCAGCATCTCGAACAATTGCCGGCGCATCCTCGGCTCCCAGAACTTGTTGATGTGCTCGGCGACGCCGGCAATGCCTTGCTCGCGCGGCTTTGAGTGGAAAAAAGCGGCGATCTGGTTGGCCATGCGAACCAGCTTTTCGCTGGTGCTCATGAGGTGGCCCTCGTCATGCGACATGCTTGGCAACTCCGGAAACCACTCGGTCAGGATGGGTGAAAATATCGAAATCGTCGCCGCGCACCAGCGCCACCAGCGTCATGCCGGAATCGTCCGCGGTGCGGATGGCAAGTGCCGTCGGCGCCGAGACGGCAATGATGACGGCCGAGCCGATTGCCGCGGTCTTCTGCACCATCTCGACCGAAACGCGCGACGTGACGACGACGGCCCCCGACCTGCCGTCGATACCGGCTTTGGCCAGCGCGCCAGCCAGCTTGTCCAGCGCGTTGTGGCGGCCGACATCCTCACGCGCCATGACGATGCCCTTGCCGGGGAGGTAAAAACCGGCGGCGTGGACGGCACCGGTCTCGGCGTGCAGCGGCTGCAGCTTCGACAAAAGCTTGACCGAGCGGACGATGTCATCGGCCTGAAGTGTAAGTTGCGACGCACCGACCGGGTTTACCGAGCGCATCGCCTCCTCGATCGATTCGATGCCGCACAACCCGCAGCCGACCGGGCCGGCCAGCCGTCTGCGACGCGCTTCGAAGCGGGTGTTGGCGCTGTCCTTCAGCCGGATCTGGATATCGATGCCGGCACCGTGATCCTCGACCTCGATCGCTTCGATTTCGTCCGGCGAGGCAATGATGCCTTCGGTCAGCGAGAAGCCGAGCGCGAAATCCTCGAAATCAGCCGGGCTTGCCATCATCACCGCATGCGTGGTGCCGGCAAAGGAGAACGCCACCGGCGTCTCTTCCGGCACCATGCGGTTGGCGGCCGCAGTGCCGCCGGCGCGGCGCGCGAGGCGGCTGATCTGTGTGACAGCACGACGTTTGGGCATCACGCGGCACCCCCCTCTGGCCTGCCCTCTTTGTCATCATTTGGCATCTCCCCCTCAAGGGGGGAGATCGGCAGTTCAGGCGTCGCGTCGCACCTTTCGACTTTGGTGATTGGCGAAAGTCGAGATGACATCCAATTTCCCCCCCTGAGGGGGAGATGGCCGGCAGGCCAGAGGGGGGTACTCCGGCACGAAACCAAAACCGCTACTCCGCTGCTTGCAGCGGGGCGATGCGGCGGCTTTGCTTTGCCTGCTCGTCATAGTCGCGCTGCCATTCCGACGGGCCGTTGGATGCACCCACCTGCACCGCGGTCACCTTGTATTCCGGGCAGTTGGTCGCCCAGTCGGAGAAGTCGGTGGTGATGACGTTGGCCTGGGTGTCGGGATGGTGGAAGGTCGTATAGACGACGCCCGGCGACACCCGCTCGGTGATCAGCGCGCGCAGCGTCGTCTCGCCGGAGCGGCTGGTCAGCCGCACCCAGTCGCCGTCGCGCAGGCCGCGATTTTCGGCATCGTGCGGATGGATCTCCAGCCGGTCCTCGCTATGCCAGACCACATTGTCGGTGCGCCGGGTCTGCGCGCCGACATTGTATTGCGACAGGATGCGGCCGGTGGTCAGCAGCAGCGGGAAGCGCGGTCCGGTCCTTTCGTCGGTCGCGACGTATTCGGTGCGGATGAACTTGCCCTTGCCGCGCACGAAGCCGCCAATGTGCATGATCGGCGTGCCTTCCGGCGACTTCTCGTTGCAGGGCCACTGTACCGAGCCCACCCGGTCGAGAAGGTCGAAGGAAACGCCGGCGAAACTCGGTGTTGTCTTGGCGATCTCGTCCATGATCTGCGACGGATGCGTGTAGTTCCAGCCGAGGCCGAGCGCCTTGGCGAGCTCCTGCGTCGCTTCCCAGTCGGCATAGCCGCATTTCGGCTCCATCACCTTGCGCACCATGTTGATGCGGCGCTCGGCATTGGTGAAGGTGCCGTCCTTCTCGAGGAACGTCGAGCCGGGCAGGAACACATGCGCGTAGTTGGCCGTCTCGTTGAGGAAGAGGTCGTGCACGACGACGCATTCCATCGCGGCGAGACCGGCGGCGACATGCTTGGTGTCGGGGTCCGACTGCAGGATGTCCTCGCCCTGCACATAGAGCCCCTTGAACGAGCCATCGACGGCCGCATCCAGCATATTGGGGATGCGCAGGCCGGGCTCGTCGTCGAGCTTGACGCCCCACAGGCTCTCATAGATGGCGCGCACCGCGTCGCCTGAAATGTGGCGATAGCCGGGAAGCTCGTGCGGGAACGAGCCCATGTCGCAGGAGCCCTGCACATTGTTCTGGCCGCGCAGCGGGTTCACGCCGACGCCCGGCCGGCCGATATTGCCGGTCGCCATGGCGAGGTTGGCAATGGCGATGACGGTGGTCGAGCCCTGGCTGTGCTCGGTCACGCCGAGGCCGTAATAGATCGCGCCGTTACCGCCGCGGGCGTAGAGCCGCGCCGCGCCGCGTATGTCGTCGGGATCGACATTTGCAAGCTGGCCGACCACTTCCGGGCTATTTTCCGGCAGCGCCACGAACGATGCCCAGTCCTGGAACTCGTCCCAGTCGCAGCGCTCGCGGATGAAGGCCTCGTCGAACAGGCCCTCGGTGACGATGACATGGGCAAGTGCGGTCAGCATGGCGACGTTGGTGCCCGGCTTCAGCGGCAGATGGAACTGCGCCTCGACGTGGGCCGAGCGCACGATGTCGGTGCGGCGCGGATCGAGCACGATCAGCTTGGCGCCCTCGCGCATGCGCTTCTTCATGCGCGAGGCGAACACCGGATGCGCATCGGTCGGATTGGCGCCGATCAGCAGGATCACGTCCGTCTGCTCGATCGAATCGAAGTCCTGCGTGCCGGCGGAGGTGCCGAAGGTCTGGCCGAGACCATAGCCGGTCGGCGAATGGCAGACGCGGGCGCAGGTATCGACATTGTTGTTGCGGAAGCCCTGCCGGACAAGCTTCTGGACGAGGTAGGTCTCCTCGTTGGTGCAGCGCGAGGAGGTGATGCCGCCGATCGAGGTGCGGCCGTACTGGTATTGGATGCGGCGGAATTCATTCGCCGTGTGGGTGAGCGCCTCTTCCCACGACACTTCGCGCCACGGATCACTGACCCGCTCCCGGATCATTGGTTTCAGGATACGGTCCTTGTGCGTTGCGTAGCCATAGGCGAAGCGGCCCTTGACGCAGGAGTGGCCGTGGTTGGCCTTGCCTGCCTTGTAGGGCATCATGCGGATGACCTCGTCGCCCTTGACCTCGGCCTTGAACGAGCAGCCGACGCCGCAATAGGCGCAGGTGGTGACGGTCGAGCGCTCGGGCAGGCCTTTCGCCAGCACGGTCTTTTCCCTCAGCGCATCGGTCGGGCAGGCCTGCACGCAGGCCCCGCACGACACGCATTCGGAATCGACGAACGCCTCGTGCATGCCGGCCGAGACCCTGGATTCGAAGCCGCGGCCCTCGATGGTCAGCGCGAACGTGCCCTGCACCTCCTCACAGGCGCGCACGCAGCGCGAGCAGACGATGCACTGCGTCGGATCGTAGGTGAAATACGGGTTCGATTCATCGCGGGCGATGTAATCGATGGTCAGCGAGCCATGGCCGGGCGCCACGCCGTTTTCCTGCTTGACGTGGTTGCGGCCGTCCACGCCATAGCGGTTCTCGGTCAGGCCGACCGTCCTGACGACCTTGTCGAACTCGCTGGCGCCAGTGCCGGCCTTCTCGCCCCACGCCGCCGGATGGTCGGAGACGTAGAGTTCCATCACGCCGCGGCGAATGGCGTCTAGCCGGTCGCTCTGCGTATGCACGACCATGCCTTCGCCGACCGGCGTCGTGCACGAGGCCGGCGTGCCGCCGCGCCCGTCGATCTCGACGAGGCAGACCCGGCAAGAGCCGAACGAGTCCAGCATGTCGGTGGCGCAGAGTTTCGGGATTTCGACGCCCGCTTCCATCGAAGCGCGCATGATCGAGGTACCGGCCGGCACCGTTATCGACTTGCCGTCGACCGTCAGCGTTACCTTTTGTTCCGCTTCAGAGGCGGGTGTGCCGTAGTCGATTTCCTGGACCAGCGATTTGATGTCGAATGCCGCGTTCATGCCTGTCCGCTCCTATTCCGCTGCTTCGGCGACCGGCGTCGGCCGAAAGTCGTCCGGGAAATGGTTGAGTGCACTCATCACTGGATATGGGGTGAAGCCGCCGAGAGCGCAAAGCGAGCCGAACTTCATCGTGTTGCAAAGGTCGGTGACCAGCGCGATCTGCTTTTCCGGTTCGACGTTCTGGGCGAGCCGGTCCAGCACCTCGACACCGCGCGTCGAGCCGATGCGGCACGGCGTGCACTTGCCGCAGCTCTCGATGGCGCAGAATTCCATGGCAAAGCGTGCCTGCTTCAGCATGTCGGCGCTGTCGTCGAAAACGACGATGCCGGCATGGCCGATCAGCCCGTCCTTGGCGGCAAACGCTTCGTAATCGAACGGCGTGTCGAACAGCGCGCGCGGGAAATAGGCGCCGAGCGGGCCACCCACCTGCACCGCTTTGACCGGGCGTCCCGTCGCCGTGCCGCCGCCGATATCGTCGACGATCTCGCCCAGCGTCATGCCGAACGCCGCCTCGTAGAGACCGGGATACTTGACGTTGCCGGCAATCTGGATCGGGATGGTGCCGCGTGAACGGCCCATGCCGAAATCCTTGTAGAAGGCGGCGCCCTTGTCCATGATCACCGGCACCGAGGCCAGCGAGATGACGTTGTTGATCACCGTCGGTTTGCCGAACAGGCCCTTATGCGCCGGCAGCGGCGGCTTGGCCCGCACCTGCCCGCGCTTGCCTTCGAGGCTGTCAAGCAGCGCGGTCTCCTCACCGCAGACATAGGCGCCGGCGCCGACGCGCACTTCCATGTCGAATGAATTGGCCGAGCCGAGCACATTGACGCCGAGCACGCCGGCCTTGCGGGCGATCTCGACGGCCTTCTGCATCACCGCCACCGCATGCGGATATTCGGAGCGGATATAGATGAACCCCTTCGTCGCGCCGGTGGCGATGCCGGCGATCGCCATGCCTTCGATCAGCACGAAAGGGTCGCCTTCCATGATCATGCGGTCGGCGAACGTGCCGGAATCGCCTTCATCGGCATTGCAGACGATGTATTTGCGGTCGGCCGACGTATCGAGCACCGTCTTCCATTTGATGCCGGTCGGGAAGCCGGCGCCGCCACGACCGCGCAGCCCGGACTCGGTCACCTGTTTGACGATGTCGGCCGGCGTCATCGCCACTGCATTCTGCAGGCCGTTCAGCCCGCCATGCGCCTTGTAGTGATCGAGCGACAGCGGATCGGTGACGCCGCAGCGCGCAAAGGTCAGCCGCGTCTGCCTGGCCAGGAATGGGATCTTGTCGGGAGCGCCGAGCCAGCGCTTGTGGTGACCGCCGGTGAGGAAGCCGCAGTCGAACAGGCTTTTGACGTCGGATGGCTTCACCGGCCCATAGGCGACACGGCCATTGGCCGTTGCCACCTCGACCATCGGCTCGAGGAAATAGGCACCGCGCGAGCCGTTGCGCACGATCTTGGCCTCGATGCCGCGCTCGGCCAATTCCGCCCGAACCGCCTTGGCGACCTTTTCCGCACCCAGCGCCAGCGCGCCGGAATCGCCGGGAATATAGATACGCGGGATCATGAGCGCACCTCGGCAACGATTTCATTGAGCTTTTCGTCGTCGAGCCGCCCGATCACCTCGCCGTCCAGCATCGCCGACGGCGAGCAGGCGCAAAGGCCGAGGCAATAGACCGGCTCCAGCGTCACCGAACCGTCGCGGGTTGTCTCGTGGAAGCCTATGCCCAGCAATGATTTGAGCCTGGCGGCAATCGCATCCGAACCCATCGACTGGCAGGCTTCCGCCTGGCAGAGCTTCAGCACATGCCGGCCGGCCGGCTGGCTGCGATAATCGTGATAGAAGGTGACGACGCCATGCACCTCGGCCCTGGAGATGTTCAGCGCCTCGGCGATGACCGGCAGCGCATCCTGCGGCACATAGCCGAACTCTTCCTGTATGCCGTGCAGGATCGGCAACAGCGGGCCTTCGAGGCCTTTCAGCTCGTGGATGATCGCCGCGGTGCGCGATGCGATCTCGGTACTTGCAGGCTGCATCGTCATGCAGCGCCCTCCCTGGTCGTGGCGGTCTTCCGCTAAGTGCTTAGGAAATCAGAGGAAACCCGCTAAATCAATAAAGCCGATCCGTTGCTCGATAGAAATTTTCTATCGTTCGCGATCACCAGCATTGTCTAGCCTAGCGACGGGTGCGGAAATCGTCCGCCAGCGCCATTGCCTCGTCCAACAGCGCCGAGACCAGCGGCGTGTGCGGTTCGCGCGGCGCCGCCACCAGCCCGACGGTGTGGCTGGCATCCGGTTCGACGATCGGGATAGCCCGGATCGGCTCGGAAAAGCCGAACGTTTCCGCAAGGTTAAGCGGCATGATGGACGACCATTTGCCGGTGCGGATATGCGAGAACAGCACGATCATCGAGTTGGATTCCAATGTCGGCCGCACCTGCACGCCGGCTTCGGCCAGATGCTGGTCGATGATGCGGCGGTTCTGCATGTCCGGCGTCAGCAGGCAGAGCGGCAGCTGACTGAGCTCGGCCCATGTCACTTTGTCGCGGTCGAAATACGGGTTCCCGACGGCGGTGATCAGCTGATAGCGCTCGTCGTAGAGCGGCACGCTGGTGACGCGTCCGAGCGGCTCGTTGTCGAGATAGGTAATGCCGGCGTCGATATCGAAATTGCCGAGCAGCGACAGCACCTCGATCGAGGTCCGCGACAGCACCGAGAAGGTGACGCCGGGGTGTTTTGCCCGAAACGGCGTCGTCAATCGCGCCACCATGGCCAGCGCCGTCGGGATCGCCGCGATGCGGATACGCCCTGACAGGCCGTGACGCGCCGCCCGCATCTCCTCGCGCATGGTCCTGCTATCGCCGACGATGCGGCGCGCCCACACCAGCACCTGTTTGCCTTCCGGCGTCAGCCCCTGGAAGCGCGAGCCGCGCAGCACCAGCATCACGCCGAGCTGGCCCTCCAGCTGCTTGATGCCGGCCGAAAGTGTCGGCTGGGTGACGCCGCATACTTCGGCCGCCCGGCCGAAATGCTCTTCCTTGGCAAGTGCTATGAAGAATTCCAGCTTGTCGATCATGCCGTCGGGAGCCTGTCACGGACGATATGTCCTGTCGTAGCGCGCAAGGTCGTGGAAATCGCCTTCGGCCGCAAGCCGCCTGTGTAAATCGTCCGCATCCACATCTTTCAGCCGGCTTACTGTTTCCCGCAATGGAATGCGGCGCTATGTGGATCAGACGGGGTCGTGGACTGGACACGATGGGAGACCGAACATGCTGGGCTGGTTCCGCAAGCTTTTGCCGCGCGAAGATCGCTTCTTCGACCTGTTCGAGCGGCATTCCCGCACCGTGGTCGGTGGCGCCGAGGCACTGCAGCAGCTGTTGCAGGGCAACGACATCGACCGCTGGTGTCAGACGATCATCGATCTCGAGGACGAAGCCGATCAGATCACCGCGGAGGTGCTGCTTGCGGTGCGGCGCTCCTTCATCACGCCCTTCGATCGCGGCGACATCAAGGACCTGATCCAGTCGATGGATGATGCCATCGACATGATGCACAAGACCGTCAAGACGGTAAGGCTGTTCGAGAAGAAGGAATTCGACCCGCTGATGCAGGAAATGGGAGGCGTCATCGTCGAGGCCGCCAAGCTGGTGGCCGAGGCGATCCCGCTGCTCGGCAAGGTCGGGGCGCACACGGTGCGCCTTAATGCCATCGCCGAGGAAGTCATGCGCGCCGAAGGCCGGGCCGACGACCTGCACGAGCAAGGCCTGAAGGACCTGTTCAAGCGGCATGGCCGCAGCGACCCGATGGCCTATCTGATCGGCAGCGAGATCTACGGCCAGCTGGAGAAGGTGGTCGACCGCTTCGAGGACGTTGCCAACGAAATCAGCGGCATCGTCATCGAGAACGTATAGTGGAAGCCGCGATAGCCTTTCCCGTGCTGGTCGGCCTTGTCGTCGTCGCGCTGTTCTTCGATTTCCTCAACGGCCTGCACGATGCCGCCAACTCCATCGCCACCATCGTCTCCACCCGGGTGCTGCGGCCGCATTATGCGGTGTTCTGGGCGGCCTTCTTCAATTTCATCGCCTTCATGTTCTTCGGTCTCCACGTGGCGGAGACGCTGGGAACCGGCATCATCGACGCCAGCATCGTCACGCCGGCAGTGATCTTCGCAGCACTTGTCGGCGCCATCGTCTGGAACATCGTCACCTGGCTCGTCGGCATCCCGTCCAGCAGTTCGCACGCGCTGATCGGCGGTCTGGTCGGCGCCGGCGTCGCCAAGGCAGGCACCGGCGCCATCGTCTGGGCCGGGTTGGGCAAGACCACGGCGGCCATCGTGCTATCGCCGGCGGCAGGCTTTCTGCTGGCGCTCGTCCTGATCCTCGCGGTCTCCTGGCTGTTCCTGCGGCAGACACCGTTTGCCGTCGACAGCACCTTCCGCGTCATGCAGTTCTTTTCCGCCTCGCTCTATTCGCTCGGCCATGGCGGCAACGACGCGCAGAAGACCATGGGCATCATCGCCGTGCTCCTCTATTCGCAAGGCATGCTCGGCGCGAATTTTTACGTGCCGCTGTGGGTCGTCATCACCTGTCAGTCGGCGCTGGCGCTGGGCACATTGTTCGGCGGCTGGCGCATCGTCCACACCATGGGCTCGAAGATCACCCGGCTGAACCCGATGCAGGGTTTCTGCGCCGAGACCGGCGGTGCGATTACCCTGTTCGCCGCCACCTGGCTCGGTATTCCTGTATCGACCACGCACACGATCACCGGCGCCATCATCGGCGTCGGCGCCGCCCGCCGCGTCTCCGCGGTTCGCTGGGGCATTGCCGGCAACATCGTGGTGGCATGGATCGTCACCTTGCCGGCAACCGCGGCGATCGCGGCTCTCACCTACCTCGCGGTCGGCCTGGCAAAGTGATGTGAACGGGCCAGCGTCTGGAGCCGCCTCTGGCGCGGCGACTACCTGTCCACAAGGTTCAGGATGTTGCCGTCCGGATCCTTGAACCACGCGACCTTCATGCCCTGGCCGACATGGACATCGCCCTCCAGCGCCAGGCCTGGCATGTCGTAATGCTCGAAGGTCACGCCCTTCGATTTCAATGCCTCAACGATTTTGCCGAGTTCATCGCCGACCGTCCAGGTCACAGCCGTCGCCTTGTTGGTCCCGGCGAAGTTCGAACGATACACGTTGATGCTGGTGTCGCCGCTCTTATAGACGATCAGTTCACCACCCTCATTGTTCACTTCTTTCAGGCCGAGGACCCCTTCGTAGAATGCCCTGGCCTTGGCCAGGTCCTTCACAGCGAGATTGGCCGTTGCGTTGCTGTTTGCGAGCATGATTCGTCTCCTTCCCTGGCGGTCATTCCATGTCCACTGAAATAGGTTGCGTTGACGATTTGGCGACGGCCACTCCCGCTGGAAATGCTGTCGTATGGTCGCTTCCTCCCCGATACGCCGCTGCAACTGTTGGTCCATCGCTTGGTTCTGTTCCGGAACTGCATTATCTGGAGCGGAAAAGTAGAGGAAAAACTCATGCCCGCCGCCCATGAAAACGTGACCAAGGAAATGGTTATCGAGCGCCTGAAGACGGTCAATGGGCCGGATTTCACCGGCAATATCGTCGACCTCGGCATGGTTTCCGAGATTTTCATTGCCGATGCCAAGGTGTTCTTCTCGATCACCGTTCCCGCTGCCCGTGCCCAGGAGATGGAGCCGCTGCGTGCGGCGGCCGAACGTGTCGTCAAGGCGATCCCCGGTGTCGCCGGCGCCGTGGTCGCGCTGACGGCGGAAAAGAAGGGCGGCGGCATGGAGGCGCCGGTTCCGCAAAGACCGGCTCAGAGGCCCGCTCCATCGGCTGCACCTGCGCGTCCCGCCCCGCAGGCGCCTGCCTCGCACAGCCAGGGCAAGCGCGGCGTACCCGGCATCGAGGCCATCATCGCCGTCGCTTCCGGCAAGGGCGGCGTCGGCAAGTCGACCACCGCCGTCAATATCGCCCTTGGGCTTGCCGCCAACGGGCTGCGGGTCGGCGTGCTCGATGCCGATATTTATGGCCCTTCCATGCCGCGTCTGCTCAACATTCGAGGCAGGCCGCAGACCGTCGACGGCAAGATCCTGAAACCGATGCAAAATTATGGCCTCAAGGTCATGTCGATGGGCTTTCTCGTCGATGAGGAGACGCCGATGATCTGGCGCGGGCCGATGGTGATGTCGGCATTGACGCAGATGCTGCGCGAGGTCGAATGGGGACCGCTCGATGTGCTCGTCGTCGACATGCCGCCCGGCACCGGCGACGCCCAGCTGACCATGGCCCAACAGGTGCCGCTGGCCGGCGCCGTCATCGTCTCGACGCCACAGGACCTGGCCCTGATCGATGCGCGCAAAGGCCTCAACATGTTCAGAAAGGTCGACGTGCCGCTATTGGGTATCGTCGAAAATATGAGCTATTTTCTCGCCCCCGATACGGGAAAACGCTACGACATCTTCGGCCATGGCGGCGCGCGCCGCGAGGCCGAGCGTCTCGGGGTCACCTTCCTTGGCGAAGTGCCGCTCGAGATGGGCATCCGCGAAAGCTCGGATGCTGGCACGCCGGTGGTGGTCTCGAAACCCGATGGCGCCGAGGCGAAAATCTACCGCGACATCGCCGCCAAGGTTTGGGACCGCGTCAATGAAGAGCGCGGCGCGGCCGAGGCTGCAGTGCCGAGCATCGTGTTCGAGTGATGCGGATGTCCTCCCCCAAGTGGGACCTTGAGGGGAGGGCGGCCGGAGGGGCTAGGTCCGCGGCGACACGTTCCAGCTTTTCCGGGATAGCGCGGCTGACAAACCACGATCCCGTCTAGCGCGGAGGCAGATGTGTGTCTATCGCACCAAAGTGCGGATTCGGATGGCGCGTGCCCCTTGCCTGCTCCCGCGCGTTGTCATATCGATTTGTCATACAAATACGGAGACCACGATGGCAGGCGCCCCCACCAGCAAGAAAAAATTTCGCTCGCAGGAGTGGTTCGACAATCCCGACAATCCGGGCATGACGGCACTCTATTTGGAACGTTACCTGAATTACGGGCTGACGCGGGCCGAACTGATGTCCGGCAAGCCGCTGATCGGCATCGCGCAGACCGGCTCGGACCTGTCGCCCTGCAACCGCCACCACATCGAACTGGCCAAGCGGGTGCGCGAAGGCATTGTCTCGATGGGCGGCATCCCTTTCGAGTTCCCTTGCCACCCGATCCAGGAGACCGGCAAACGGCCGACTGCTGCACTTGATCGCAACCTTGCCTATCTCAGCCTGGTGGAGGTGCTCTACGGCTATCCGCTCGACGGTGTGGTGCTCACCATCGGCTGCGACAAGACGACGCCGGCCATGCTGATGGCCGCGGCCACCGTCAACATCCCGGCTATCGCGCTTTCGGTCGGGCCGATGCTCAACGGCTGGCACAAGGGCAAGCGCACCGGCTCCGGCACTATCGTCTGGGAATCGCGCCAGCGCCTGTCGGCCGGCGAGATTGGCTATGACGAGTTCATGGATATCGTTGCCTCCTCGGCGCCGTCGACCGGCTATTGCAACACGATGGGCACCGCCACCACGATGAATTCGCTGGCCGAGGCGCTCGGCATGCAATTGCCGGGCTCGGCCGCTATCCCCGCCCCCTATCGCGAACGCGGCCAGATCGCCTACGAGACCGGAAAGCGCATCGTCGACATGGTGCATGAGGATCTGAAGCCCTCCGACATCATGACCCGTAAGGCCTTCGAGAACGCCATCGTCGTCAACTCGGCGATCGGCGGCTCGACCAACGCGCCGATCCACCTCAACGCCATCGCCCGCCATCTCGGCGTGCCGCTCGACAATGACGATTGGCAGAAGGTCGGCCTCAACATACCGCTCATCGTCAATCTGCAGCCGACGGGCGAATATCTCGGAGAGGACTATCACCATGCCGGCGGCGTGCCGGCCGTGATCGCCGAACTGATGAAGGGCGGCCTGCTGCCCTATCCGGAAGCCACGACCGCTAACGGCAAGACCATCGGCGACAATTGCCGCGGCGCCGTTAACGAGAACCTCGACGTCATCCGCCCGGTTGCCGAGCCGCTGAAAGCCAATGCCGGCTTCATCAATCTCAAGGGCAATCTGTTCGATTCGGCGATCATGAAGACCAGCGGCATCTCGCCCGAGTTCCGCGAGCGCTATCTGTCGAACCCGAAGGACCCCGAAGCCTTCGAGGGCAACGCCATGGTCTTCGACGGCCCCGAGGACTATCACGCCCGCATCGACGACCCGGCACAGGGCATCGACGAGCACACCATCCTGTTCATGCGCGGCGCCGGTCCGATCGGCTATCCCGGCGGCGCTGAAGTCGTCAATATGCAGCCGCCTGCCTATCTGATCAAAAAGGGCATCCACGCGCTGGCCTGCATCGGCGACGGTCGCCAGTCGGGCACGTCGGGCTCACCATCGATCCTCAACGCCTCGCCGGAAGCCGCCATCGGCGGCGGCTTAGCACTACTGAAGACCGGCGACCGCGTCCGCATCGACCTGCGCAAGGGCACCGCCGACATCCTCGTCAGCGACGACGAGATCGCGCGGCGCCGCGCCGAGCTGCAGAACAATGGCGGCTATCACTATCCGAAGCACCAGACGCCCTGGCAGGAAATCCAGCGCGGCATGGTCGACCAGTTTTCCGAAGGCATGGTGCTGAAGCCGGCGGTGAAATACCAGGATGTGGCGCATACAAGCGGCGTGCCGAGGGACAATCACTGACCAGGGTCCATCGCACGGGCCAGCCGTCAGGTCGCCGGTGTTGCGGTCACCTCATTTCTCCCCGTTAACAGCCCGCTAACGGGGAGAAATGCCCGGCACAGAGTTGGACGCCATCGTTTGTCAAAAACGATTGTCCTGCGACAGCAGGGACAAATGCTTGACAAGCGAGCGTGACAAATCCACGATCATCGCAAGGGGTGCATCGCGACGACCCCGTGAGGCGTCAGCCCAACGTTCGCGTCCAAGCTTCTCTTTCAAGGAGGTGGACGCCATGCCGTCAACAACCGCTATCACCGTATCGCAACTATCCCGTCTGATTGGGCTGCCAGGTGCGCCCGCAGTCATCGACGTCCGCATCGATGATGACTACAACTCCGATCCGCGCCTGCTGCCGGGGTCGGATCGGCGTGATTTCAGGACTGTCTCGAACTGGGCTGCCGACTTCGCCGGCAGGCAAGTGACAGTCGTCTGCCAGCAGGGGAAAAAGCTCTCGCAAGGCGTCGCCGCATGGCTGCGCCACGAGGGCATAGCCGCCGAATCGCTCGACGGCGGGTTTGAAGCATGGCGCGATGCCAAGGGCCTTCTCGTTCACGCCGACAAGATACCGCCCGTTGACGCCAAGGGCCGCACCGTTTGGGTGACGCGTACGCGCCCGAAGGTCGATCGCATCGCCTGCCCTTGGCTGATCCGACGCTTCATCGATCCGCACGCGGTCTTTCTCTTCGTCGAGCCGGCTGAAGTGTCGGCCGTCGCCGATCGCTTTCAGGCCGTGCCTTTCGACATCGAGAACGTGTTCTGGAGCCACCGCGGCGAACGCTGCACCTTCGACACCATGATCGAGGAGTTCGGGTTTAAATCCGAAGCGCTCGATCGCCTGGCCACGATCATACGCGCTGCCGATACTGCGAGCCTCGATCTTGTTCCACAGGCGGCCGGGTTCCTGGCCGCCTCGCTTGGCCTGTCACGGATGTTTCGCGACGATCTGGAGCAGCTCGAGGCCGGCATGCTGCTCTACGATGCGTTCTTCCGCTGGTGCCGCGATGCCACCGAGGAGACGCATAACTGGCCGGCCGCCGGCGCAGTCAGCACGGGCAAACCATCGTGAGCGCCGTCCTTTCGAAAAAGCCGGCGGAGATCCGGGAGCCGGTTGTGCCGAGCTTCCGGCAGGCCGTGAAGGTCTGGGCGAAAATCGGGGTGCTCAGCTTTGGCGGCCCGGCCGGGCAGATCGCGCTCATGCACAAGGAACTGGTCGAGGACCGGCGCTGGATCGGCGAACAGCGCTTCCTGCATGCGTTGAACTACTGCATGCTGCTGCCTGGCCCTGAGGCCCAGCAGCTCGCCATCTATATCGGCTGGTTGCTGCACAAAACGGTCGGCGGCCTTGTTGCCGGCATTCTCTTCGTCATGCCGGGCGCGCTTGTCATGCTCGTCCTGAGCAGCCTCTATGCGCTCTATGGCGACGTACCACTCGTCGCGGCGCTGTTTTTCGGGGTCAAAGCGACCGTGCTCGCCATCGTCATCGAGGCGGTGATCCGGATCGGCAGACGCGCGCTGAAAAACCCCGTCATGGTGTCGATCGCACTCGCCGCCTTCATCGCCATCTACGCGTTGAACGTGCCGTTTCCGCTGATCGTCCTGCTTGCCGGGCTGGCAGGCTGGATCGGCAACCGTAGTGCGCCGGCATTTTTTTCCGGCGTCTCGCATGGCAAGGGCGATGTTCCCGACGTTAAGGGCGCGGTCGATCTGATGTTCGAGCGCGGCGAACTGACCCACGTCAGGCCGACGCGATGGCATGCGCCGCGCACTTTGGCGATCTGGCTACCGATCTGGCTCGGGCCTGTTCTGCTCGTCTGGGCTGTCACCGGCTCTGCCAGCGTATGGACGCAAATCGGTGGCTTTTTCAGTGTCATGGCGGTCGTCACCTTCGGCGGCGCCTACGCCGTCCTTGCCTATGTCGCGCAGGCAGCGGTCGAATCCTTCGGCTGGCTCGCCCCGGGTGAAATGGTCGACGGCCTCGGACTTGCCGAAACCACGCCGGGTCCGCTCATCCTGGTCTTGCAGTTCGTCGGCTTCGTCGCCGCCTTCCGCCACTCCGGCGCGCTCGCGCCGCTTCTTGCCGGATTGTTTGGAGCGCTGCTTACGCTGTGGGCGACGTTTACCCCATGTTTCCTGTGGATATTCCTTGGCGCGCCCTACATCGAAGCGCTGCGCGGCAACAAGGCACTGTCGGCGGCGCTCGGTGCGATCACCGCCGCCGTCGTCGGCGTCATCATGAATCTCGCTCTATGGTTCGGCTTGCACGTCATCTTCGGCGAAGTGCGCAATGTCGGGCTTGGAATGGACGTGCCGGTGCTTTCATCGATAGACTGGCGCGCGGCGCTGCTTTCCTGTGCCTCGATGATCGCCATCCTGAAGCTGAAGATCGGCATGCTGCCGACGCTCGCCGGATCGGCACTGGCCGGTGTCTTGTTGCTGGCTGCGAGCGGGTAACGCTCAGCCGCCCATTCTGTCGCGCGGCAGCTTGATCATATCGCCGAAGCGGGCGCGCAATTTGTCGTCGACCGGTTTTGGCACATGGCGCGGGAAGCGTTCGGCAAGCACGCGTTTCTTCTCGATGATCGCCCGTTGCAGGATATCGGGCCTGCCTTTCTCATTCCATTCCTTCGGCGAAAAGCGGTCGCCGACGGCCGGATAGAAATATTCGGTCTGCATCAGCCGCAGCGTCTGCTCGTTGCCGAGATAATGGCCCGGCCCTTTCAGGCAGACATCGGCAATGGTGTCGATCGACAGCGACTCGTCCGTCACTTCGATGCCGCGCACGCAGCGCAGGCAGTGGCCGAGCATGTCATTGTCGATGATCAGGCTCTCCAGGCAGAAGCCGAGCAGCGAGGCATGCATGCCGGCCGACTCATAGACCAGGTTGAGGCCGGCGAGACCGGCCATCACGTCGGTTATGCCCTTTTCGTAGCCGGACTGAATGTCAGGCAGTTTCGAATCTGTCATGCCGGCGGCCGAACCGCCCGGCAGGTCGTAGAATTGCGCCATCTGCGCGCAGGCCGCGGTCAGCACCGCCTGCTCGGCCGAACCGCCCGACATGGCGCCGGTCCTGAGATCCGAGACAAACGGCCAGGTGCCGAAGATCGCTGGATGGCCGGGCTTGATGGCGTTGACGTAGATGAGGCCGACGAGCACTTCGGCGACCGCCTGCACCACGGCGCCGGCAATCGCCGCCGGTGCCGTCGCACCCGCCTGTCCTGCCGACAGCAGCAGGATCGGAATGCCGCCCTCGACACAGGCTTCGAGAACGCCGCAGGCGTCCTCGGCAAATTTCATCGGCGGCACGACGAAGCAGTTCGAATTGGAGACGAAAGGCCGGGCGCGAAAATTCGCTTCGCCGCCCGCGATCGCATAGAGCATGTCGAGCGCCGGCTTGACGTTCTCGCGCACGGTAAACGAGGTCCCGACATGCTTCGACGTGCCCATGACGCAGGCGTAGAGCGTGTTGAAATCCATATCGAGCGGGTCGGGAATGTCGCGCGGCACCATTGGCCGCTGGAAGAAATGGATGTTGTCGAGCCCTTCGACCAGGCGCGCGGCATCGTAAATGTCCTGCAGCAGCGACTCGCGATACTCACGCTTTTCGACATCGACAAGATGCACCGCAGCACCAGCCGTGCCGTAATGCACACGCTTGCCCTGGATCACCATGTCGTGCTTCGGATCCTGGCCGTGCAGGGTGAAATGCCGCGCCGCTTTCTTGATGGTCTCGAGCACAAGGCCGCGAGGAAAGCGCAGGCGGCCGTCCTCACCGAGGGTCGCGCCCGCCTTGGTCAGCGCCTCGATGCAGGAGGGGATGGCATTGGCGAAGCCGACCGTCTCCAGAAGGGTAAGCACGGCCTCGTGGATACGTTCGCAATCGCTGCCGCTGAGCGGGCTGTAGCTTCCGCCTTCGAGGCCGGCGCGCACCGGCTTGACGTCGTCGGCAAGCGGCGCCGCCCGCATGGCGCGGCGCGCCTCGCGCCCGCCGGACCGCCGCGAACGCTGGTCTGCGGACACGTCCTGCTTCTCATGGGCCATTGGCATGAAGGCACTCCAACTTTAGCTGCGGAGCGGGCGCGGCGGTTGGTCCACCATCTGCCTGCTTCGTCCCCTATACTCCGACTATGCCGCCGGCATTGGCACAGCCTATGTGCCAGCCGATCCCGTCGCATATGCCAAGGAGCTAAAGAACCGGAGCCGCACTACATGCGCCAGGCTCCGGTCGGGGAAGGGAGATCAGGCCGCTGCCGGCCTGCGTCCAGCTGCCGTCGCCAGTTCGCGGATGCCGGGTTCGATGTGCTGCAACGCGATCGAGGAAATGCCCAAGCGCATGAAACGCGATGGCTTTTCGGTACGATCGAAGAAGCGGTCGCCGGGCTCGATGATGACGCTGCGCGAGGCTGCGGCCTCCGCCAGTCCGCGCGAATCGGTGCCGCGCGGCCCCTCGAGCCAGAGCGACGTACCGCCGGCCGAATCGGTCGAGCGCCATTCAGGCAGGAAGGCGGAAATCGCATGGACCAGACGCTTGCGCCTCTCGTCGAAGGCGCTCGACAGCCGCCGCACCAGCGCCTCGTGATGGCCGAGCGACAGGAAGAGCGCCACGGCGCGCTGGTTGTTGGCCGGCGGATGGCGCAGCATGAAGCGGCGCAGCGCCCGAAGCTCGGAGATCAGCCCGGCCGAGGCGACGATGTAGCCGAGCCTGAGGCCGGGAGCCAGCGTCTTCGACATCGAGCCGACGTAGACGACGCGGCCGGACCGATCGAGGCTCTTCAGCGCCTGCTGCGGCGCCTCGTCCAGGAGCTGGCTGTCATAGCCGTCCTCGATGATGATCTGGTTGTGCCGGTTGGCGCGCGCCAGAAGATCCTGCCGCCGCTCCGCCGACAGCGGCACCATGGTCGGGCAATGGTGGCTGGGCGTGACGAAGACGAAGCCGGAATCACTGGGAATGGCAGAGGTTACGATGCCGGAGGGGTCGACTGGAACCGGCTGGATATCGGCGCCGGCCAGCCGGAAGATCGAGCGTGCATCGGGATAGCCGGGGTCTTCCATCGCCACCTTGGAGCCCTTCGTCATCAAAAGCGTGGCCAGCATGTAAAGCGCGTTCTGCGCGCCCAGCGTCACGATGATCTCGTCCGGATTGGCGAAGATGCCGCGCCGCGGCAGCAGCCGGGCCTGGATCTGCTCGATCAGGAGCGGATCGTCGCGGTCGACCATGTCGGATGCCCAGTTGCGGATTTCGAGCACCGCCAGCGCCATGCGGTTGCACTCGCGCCATTCGGCGGTCGGGAACAGCGCCGGGTCGAACTGGCCGTAGACGAAGGGGTAGGACGACTTGATCCAGTTGTCGTGCTTGGCCGGCGGCGGCATGTCGCTCGCCGCGATCTGCCGGCGCGCCTTCCAGTCGATCTCGTTGGCCTGGTCGGGCGCCTTCTGGTGCGGCTTGGCCGGCGTCGCCAGCACCTCGGGATTGACAAAATGGCCGCGGCGCTCGCGCGCCACCAGGAAGCCCTGGTCGACCAGCTGCTGGAAGGCCAGCACCACGGTGCCCCGCGCCACGCCGAGTTTTTCGGCAAGAATCCGGCAGGACGGAAGCGGCATCGAAGCCGCGATCTGCCGGTCGAGGATGGCGGCGACGATCGCCTGGCGGATCTGCGCCTGCAGGGTCTGACCGGAGTCCGCCGAAATCCGGAACAGGCCGGACCATATGGCCGTGTCGTTTCGCTGTGGCATGGGAGATGTTCCTCGATGGCCAGCTTTTTTCACTTGGCTGGACCAGTCGAATGTACCGGTGGCACAAGGTGTTGCGCCAATCAATTTTTCTGATCGCTGGGATTTATGCCAGTGATCCTTTGCGCCGGCCCGCGCTGCGCTGCGGCATCGCTGCGCATTGAAACAGATGGAATTCGACCCGATAGTTTGCCGCGACGACACGCGCCGGAAACATCCGGCCTGATAAGATGCACCTCAAGAACCGGAGCGAGGCAGTGGATCAACCGTCCTTTCAAAAGCAGCTCGGCGCGTTGCGCGATCATCGTGCGGCCAAATCGGGCTCGATGCGCGAGGCTTTCGCCGCCGATCCGCAGCGCTTCGCGAAATTCTCCGCCAGCGACGGCGACGTGCTGCTCGACTGGTCGAAATGTGCGGTCGATGCGCGGACGATGGAGTTGCTGGAGAAGCTGGCTGAGGCCGCCGACCTCGAAGGCCGGCGCGACGCGATGTTTGCCGGCAAGAAGATCAATGTCACCGAAGGCCGCGCCGTGCTGCACACGGCGCTGCGCAACCTGACCGGCAAAGGCATCGTGCTCGACGGCCAGGACGTGAAGGCGGAAGTCCTTGCCGTACTCGACGCGATGGGTGCCTTCGCCGACGCGGTGCGTTCCGGCAAGGCGGCCGGCGCGACCGGCAAGAAGATCACCGACATCGTCAACATCGGCATCGGCGGCTCCGATCTCGGCCCTGCCATGGCGACGCTGGCGCTGGCGCCCTATCATGACGGGCCGCGCGCGCATTACGTATCCAATATCGACGGTGCCCATATCCACGACACGCTGAAGGGTCTTTCCGCCGAAACCACCCTGTTCATCATCGCCTCCAAGACCTTCACCACGGTCGAAACTATGACCAATGCCGAGACCGCGCGCGGATGGGTTGAGAAGGCGCTCGGCAAGGAAGCGGTCGGCAAGCATTTCGCCGCCGTCTCGACGGCGCTCGACCTGGTCGACAAGTTCGGCATCGCGCCCGATCGCGTCTTCGGCTTCTGGGACTGGGTTGGCGGCCGCTATTCCGTCTGGGGTGCGATCGGCCTGCCGGTGATGATCGCCATCGGCCCGAAGGATTTTCGCGCCTTTCTCGACGGCGCCCATGAGATGGACGAGCATTTCCGCACCGCGCCGCTGGCGAAGAACCTGCCGGCGCTGATGGGGCTGATCGGCTGGTGGCACCGCGTGATCTGCAAATACCCCGCTCGCGCCGTCATCCCTTACGATCAGCGTCTGTCCAGGCTCCCGGCCTATCTGCAGCAGCTCGACATGGAATCGAACGGCAAGAGCGTCACCCTGGACGGCGGCGCTGTGACGACGCCGACCGGCCCGCTGGTCTGGGGTGAGCCCGGCACCAATGGCCAGCACGCCTTCTTCCAGCTTCTGCATCAGGGCACCGATTTCATTCCGGTCGAATTCCTCGCCGCTGCCGTCGGCCACGAGCCGGAACTGAAGCATCACCACGACCTTCTGCTCGCCAATTGCCTGGCGCAGTCGGAAGCCTTCATGAAGGGCCGCACACTGGAGGAAGCCCGCGCACAGATGCTGGCGAAAGGCATGAAGCCGGCTGATGTCGACAGGATTGCTCCGCACCGCGTCTTCTCCGGCGACCGCCCCTCGGTGACGATCCTCTACAGAAAGCTCGACCCCCACACGTTCGGACGGCTGATTGCGCTCTACGAGCACCGCGTCTTCGTCGAAGGCACGCTGTTCAACATCAACTCCTTCGATCAATGGGGCGTCGAACTCGGCAAGGAACTGGCGACCGGGCTGCTGCCCGTCGTTGAAGGCAAGGAGAACGCCGCAAAGCGGGACGCCTCGACTGCCGGACTGGTGGAATACATTCACCGCTTGCGCGGCCCGGAGTGAAAAGCTTGGCGGACATCAAGGGAATATTGTTCGACAAGGACGGCACGCTCGTAGATTTCAACGCGACATGGCTGGGCATCGCCGACTTCATGGCGATGGATGCGGCCGAAGGCGATCGCTGGAAAGCAGACAGGCTGCTTGCGGCGGCGGGCTTCGACTTCGCCAGCAAGCGCTTCAAGCCGGATTCGATTTTTGCCTCGGGGACCAACATGGACGTCGTCGAGCTGTGGTTTCCACGGCTGTCAGACGAGGACCAGATGCTTGCCGTCGCCCGCTTCAACGCCATCACTTCGGCGCAGGGATCGGCAATGGCGGTGGCGCTGCCGGGTGTGGTCGAGACGCTTGGCCTGCTTCACAGAAAATCCTACCGGCTTGGCGTCGCCACCAACGACTCGACCAGCGGCGCGGAAAAGACCTTGGTCACTCTCGGCGTCGCGCAGCTTTTCGACGCCGCCTATGGTTACGATGCGGTGGCCAATCCAAAACCGGCGCCGGATACGATCCTTGCCTTCTCGGATCTGACAGGGCTCAGGCCGGCGACGATCGCAATGGTCGGCGACAATCGCCACGATCTGGAGATGGCGCGGGCCGGCGGCTGTGGCCTGGCGATCGGCGTGCTGTCCGGCACCGGCACACGGGAATCGCTGTCGCAGATCGCCGACGTCATCCTCGATTCAGTTGCCGATCTGCCCGATTTTCTTGCGGCCCGAGTCAGCGAGACGGTCTAGACTCGCAGCTAAACTGTCCGAACGAGAACACGCCACTCGGTTTCATCGCCGCATTCCTGCCTTCGCCGACATCCGCCACCTCGTATTCGGCCAGCAGGCGAAGCCGCGAGCGGGGCAGATAGGCGCGGCCCGGATCGCCGACCAGCACCTCGATGCCGGCAGCGAGGCAGCGGTCGAGGAAGGGAACGACCCGGCCGGCAAGATCATGGGCGTAAAACAGGTCGCCGACCACCACGACATCCACCGGTGGCGGCGGACCGCTGGTTATGTCCCCGCCGATCGTCGCAATCACAACGCCGTTCGCCATCGCATTGAGGCCGATCGCGGCAACGCCGTTGCGGTCGATCTCGGCCGCGATCACCGCGCTTGCGCCGGCTTTTGCCGCTGCGATGCCGACGAGGCCCGAGCCGGCGCCGAGGTCGAGCACGCGACGGCCGGTCACGGTCTCCGGCCGGTCGAAAATATAGCGGGCGAGCACCGCGCCGCCGGCCCAGACATAGGCCCAATACGGTGGCTCCGGTTCAGGTCCGTCTTCTTCGGTAGCGTGTTGGTTCCACTCGACAAGCCGCCTGAGCCCGCTTCCCGGATGGGCGGTGTAAAGCCGAATTTCGGGAACCGCAGGTACTGCCGCGATCCGCATGTTCGCCCGGATGAACTCTGCCGGATCTGGGCGCGAGCCTATACCCACCGCATTGGCGCCGGCGATGCAATCGCTCAAGCTGCGCCTAGCCCCGCAACGCCCGTCGCAGGATCTTGCCGACCGGTGTCTTGGGCAGCTCGGTGCGGAACTCGATATGCCTGGGGCGTTTGTAGCCGGTCAGGTTCTCTTTGCAATAAGCCGCCAGCGCTTCGGCGGTCAGCCCAGGGTCCTTCTTGACGACGAACAGCTTCGGCACTTCACCCGAATGCTCGTCCGGCACGCCGATCGCCGCCACTTCGAGTACGCCCGGATGCTGCGCCACCACTTCCTCGAGTTCGTTCGGATAGACGTTGAAGCCGGAAACCAGGATCATGTCCTTCTTGCGGTCGACGATCTTGGTGTAGCCAAGCTCGTCCATGAAGCCCATGTCGCCCGACTTGAAGAAGCCGTCCTCAGTCATCACCTTGGCGGTCTCGTCCGGCCGGTTCCAGTAGCCGGCCATCACTTGCGGTCCGCGGATGCAGATTTCGCCGACTTCGCCGAGCGGCAAATTGTTGCCGTCGTCGTCGCGGATGGCGATCTCGGTCGAGGGCAGCGGCAGGCCGATCGTGCCGGTGTAAACGCCGTCGCTGAATTTGTTGATGGTTGTCCCCGGTGAGGTTTCGGTAAGCCCATAGGCCTCGCTGATCGGGCAGCCGGTCAGCGCCTTCCAGCGTTCGGCGATGGCCCTCTGCACCGGCATGCCGCCACCCAGCGTCAGGATCAGCGGCTTGAAATCGAGCTTGCGAAAATCCTCATTGTTGAGCAGCGCATTGAACAGCGTGTTGAGGCCCGGAAAGATGTGGATCGGGTATTTCTGCAGCTCTTTGACGAAGCCGGGAATGTCGCGCGGATTGGGGATGAGGACATTCTGTGCGCCTTGCTGCATGCCTACCAGCACGTTCGCCGTCAGCGCAAAAATGTGATAGAGCGGCAGCGCGCAGAGGAAGTTCAGATGCGCCGGCTTAGGCTTGACGGTAAAGGCGTCTTCAGCCCACAGCGCGTTCTGCGCGACGTTCGCCAAAATGTTGCTGTGCAAAAGCATCGCGCCCTTGGAGATGCCGGTCGTGCCGCCTGTGTATTGCAGGAAGGCGATGTCGTCGGCCGCGACCTTTGCGGGCCTGAAGGCCATGCCGGCGCCTGCCTTCAGCGCGGCGCTGAATTTGACATGGCCGGGCAGCGACCATGCCGGGACCATCTTTTTGACGCGGCGTACAACGAAGTTGACGATCGTTCCCTTGAGCCCGCCTAGCATGTCGCCCATCGAGGCGACCACGATATGCTTGACTGCGGTCCTGGCGATCACCGCCTGCAGGGTGCAGGCGAAATTTTCGAGGATGACAATGGCTTGAGCGCCGGAATCCTTGAGCTGGTGCTCCAGCTCGCGCGGCGTGTAGAGCGGATTGATATTGACCACGACATAGCCGGCGCGAAGCACTGCCATGATCGCCACCGGATATTGCAGCACATTCGGCATCATCAGTGCGACGCGCGCGCCCTTCTGCAGCCCCGTTGATTGCAGATAGGCGCCGAAGGCGGCCGACTGTCGCTCGAGGTCGGCATAGGTGATCGATTTGCCCATGCAGACGAAGGCCGGCCGATTCGCAAACTGCTTGCACACGGTGACGAGAAAGTCGCCGATCGAGCTGGCGGGCAGGGCGCCGATCTCGGCCGGCACGATCTTTGGATAACTCTTGAGCCACGGTTTTTCCGGCAGGCCGGCGGCCAGCGACGTGATCGCCTTTGGTAATCTCTTGGCCGGACCTGCCGACGGTCGGGGCGCTGTCGGCACTGCCTTCGCCGCCGGCTTGGCGGCAGACTTTGCAGCAGGCGCCATCTTGCGGGTTGCCGGTTTAGCAGCCGTTCCAGCCGTGGTCTTCGCCGCCAGCTTCGCGCTTGCCTTCGCGGTAGCCGCCGGCTTGGCGTCGGCCGCTTTTGACTTGACTGCTTTCGATGTTGCCTCGGCCTTTGCTTTCGCCGCGCTGGTTGTCTTTGCCGGTTTTGCCACCTGTCGCTCCCTCAATCGTTTCTTATTGTTTTCGGCATGCTTGCGCGCCACCACCGCCCTGATCAACAAAGATATCCCAACGCTTGCCGCGATGCCCGAAACCCGGGAAAATCCGGCACGCTGCCCATCTATCTATGTATTGCCACAAGCGGCGGCCATGCAAGCCTTCGCCACCAGGAGTGCGGTAAGACTTGCCGTCAAACCTCTCGGCCGCGACCGGTTTTCGGACGCGCGTCTCTTGAACCGAAAGGCTCGATTCCCACAATTGGCGGCATCGCCGATCAACAAAAAATTGAAGTCGCTAATAATGTCGTGATCTGCGGATTCGGCTCGTTTTTTCCACAATTTGCCGCGTGCCGGAATTTTTTTCTGCTTCCCGTGGGTTAGGCAAACAAGCAGTTCCAAAGCTAGAAAAACGGTGCTTATATGCGGCCTTCGCGAGCCTGATAGAGGGGCTTGGAAGAACATCAGGGAGTGCTCAATGAAAAAGAAACTGACTTTTGCAGCCGCGTTGCTGGCTGCAAGCGTCCTCGGCGGCATGGCCAATGCAAAACAACTGATTTATTGCTCGGAGGCTTCGCCGGCCGGCTTCGACCCGTCGCCATGGAGCGGCGGCAACGACTTCGACGCCTCGTCGCGCACCATCTATTCGCGCCTGGTCGAGTTCGAGCATGGCAAGACCACCATCTCGCCCGGCCTGGCAGAGAGCTGGACGGTTTCCGACGACGGTCTCGAATACACCTTCAAGCTTCGCCCGGGTGTGAAATTCCAGACGACCGATTATTTCACGCCGACGCGCGACCTCAACGCCGACGACGTGATCTTTTCCTTCGAACGCCAGTGGAAGAAAGAAAGCCCGTGGTACAGCTATCTGGAAGGCACCGGCTGGGAATATTTCACCGGCATGGGCTTCCCCGATCTCCTGAAGGAAATCGTCAAGGTCGACGACCTGACGGTGAAATTCGTGTTGAACAAGCCTGAAGTCGCGTTCCTGCCGGACCTCGGCATGGATTTCGCCTCGATCGTTTCCAAGGAATATGCCGACCAGCTCGACAAGGCCGGCACCAGGCAGCAGTTCACCCAGAAGCCGGTCGGCACCGGTCCGTTCCAGTTCGTCGACTACCAGGTCGACGCGGTCATCCGCTACGCGGCATGGGACGGCTACTATGGCGGCCGCCAGAAGATCGATGATCTGATCTTCGCCATCACGCCCGATCCCGCCGTGCGCGCGCAGAAGCTGAAGGCGGGCGAATGCGATATCATGTCGTACCCGGCGCCAGCCGACATTGCCGGACTGCAGGCCGACACGAACCTCAAGGTCGATGAGCAGGAAGGCCTGAATATTGGCTACATGGCCTACAACACAACGCAGCCGCCCTTCGATAAGGTTGAGGTCCGCAAGGCCCTCAACATGGCGGTAAACAAGAAGGCGATCATCGACGCGGTCTATCAGGGCGCCGGCACGCCGGCCATCAACCCGATCCCGCCGACCATGTGGTCCTATAACAAGGACATCAAGGACGATCCCTATGATCCAGAGGCGGCCAAGAAAATGCTGGCCGACGCCGGCGTCAAGGATCTGTCGATGAAGATCTGGGCTATGCCGGTCAGCCGCCCCTACAACCCGAACGCCCAGCGCGTTGCCGAGTTGATCCAGGCCGACTATGCCGCCGTCGGCGTCAAGGCGGAGATCGTCAGCTACGAATGGACCGAGTATCGCCAGCGCGGCAAGGCTAAGGATCGCGACGGCGCCTTCCAACTGGGCTGGACCGGTGACAATGGCGATCCGGACAACTTCTTTTTCCTGCTCGGTTGCGATGCCATCGGCCAGTCCAATTATGCGATCTGGTGCAACCAGGAATTTGAAGCCTTGCTGAAAAAAGGCAAGGCAACGACGGACGTCGCCGAGCGCACCAAGATCTACGAGGAAGCTCAGGTGGTGTTCAAGCGTGAGGCTCCGTGGCTGACCATCGCCCACTCCAAGGTCTTCATGCCGATGAACAAGAAGGTGTCCGGCTTCGTTATGGACCCGCTCGGCATTCATCGGTTTGACGGCGTCGACGTCACCGAATAAGTCCTGAGAAATTGAACGGCGGCGCTGGACTTCCCGCGCCGCCGTTCTATGAAGCAAGATGCTCCGTTATCTCCTCCACAAGCTCGCTTTGATCATCCCGACCGTGTTCGGCATATCGCTGGCGGCGTTCGCTTTCGTCCGGCTTCTGCCCGGCGATCCCATCCTGGCCCTGGCCGGCGAGCGCGGCGTCAGCCCCGAACGCTACGCCCAGCTCATCGAGCAGTTTGGCTACAACCGGCCCTATGTCATCCAGTACCTGGAATATATCGGCAGGGTCCTCACCGGCGATTTCGGCATATCCATTGCCACCAAGCGGCCAGTGCTCGGCGAATTCCAGGCGCTGTTTCCGGCCACGCTGGAACTGGCGACGGTGGCGTTGATCATCGCCATCCTGCTTGGCATCCCTGCCGGCATTTTCGCTGCGGTCAAGCGGGGCTCCTGGTTCGACCAGGCGACGATGGGTGTCGCGCTGACCGGCTATTCGATGCCGATCTTCTGGTGGGGGCTGCTGCTCATTATCTTCTTCTCCGGCTATCTCGGCTGGACGCCGGTTTCCGGCCGTATCGGCCTGCAGTATTTCTTCAGGCCGACGACCGGGTTCATGCTCATCGACAGCCTGATCTCCGGCAGGAGCGGCGCTTTCAAATCCGCCGTCAGCCATCTGATCCTGCCATCGATCGTGCTGGCGACGATCCCGCTCGCCGTCATAGCGCGCCAGACGCGCTCGGCGATGCTCGAGGTGCTGGGCGAGGACTATGTCCGCACCGCGCGTGCCAAGGGCCTGGCGCCGCGCCGTGTCATCGGGCTGCATGCTTTTCGCAACGCGCTGATCCCAGTGGTCACCACCATTGGACTGCAGGTCGGCACGTTGATGGCAGGCGCCATTCTGACCGAAACCATTTTTTCCTGGCCAGGCATCGGCAAATGGATGATCGACGCCATCGGCAAGCGCGACTATGTCGTCGTGCAGAGCGGATTGCTGATCATCGCGCTGATCGTCATGGCGGTGAACCTGATTGTCGACGTGCTCTACGCCGTCATCAATCCGCGCATCCGGGTGCAGTGAGATGACCGACGAATCCGCCGCCGAAGCCACCGCTGCCTCCATCCCGACAGGCGGCAGGCAAAGGGCGTTTGCCGAGTTCTGGCATTACTTCTCGATGAACACCGGGGCCGTCATCGGTCTTGTCGTGTTTTCGGCGCTCGTGCTGGTGGCGATCTTTGCGCCGTTCGTCGCCCCGCATTCGCCCGACGAGCAGTTTCGCGATGCACTGCTGGCGCCTCCTGCCTGGCAGGAAGGCGGCAAATCGATGTTCCTGCTCGGCACCGATGCGGTCGGCCGCGACATGCTTTCGCGGTTGATCTTCGGGGCACGTTTTTCGCTGTTCATCGGCCTGGTGGTCGTCGTCTTCTCACTCACCAGCGGCATCGTGCTTGGCGTGCTCGCCGGCTATTTCCGCGGCTGGGTCGACACGCTGATCATGCGCATCATGGATATCATCCTGGCCTTCCCGTCGCTGCTTCTGGCGCTGGTGCTGGTGGCGATCCTCGGCCCGGGCCTGTTCAATGCCATGTTGGCGATCGCACTGGTGCTGCAGCCGCATTTCGCACGTCTCACCCGCGCCGCCGTGATGGCCGAAAAGAACCGCGAATATGTGATCTCCGCCAAGGTGGCCGGCGCCGGTCATCTTCGCTTGATGGTGAGGACGATCTTGCCGAACTGCCTGGCACCGCTGATCGTGCAGGCCACGCTGTCCTTCTCCAACGCTATTCTCGAGGCTGCGGCGCTCGGCTTCCTCGGTGTCGGTGCGCAGCCGCCGACACCGGAATGGGGCACGATGCTCGCTTCGGCGCGCGAATTCATCCTGCGCGCGCCTTGGGTGGTGACCTTCCCCGGCCTTGCCATCCTGATCACTGTGCTTGCAATCAATCTGATCGGCGACGGCCTGCGCGATGCCTTCGACCCCAAGCTGAAGAGGTCATGATCCAATGCCTCTTCTCGAGATCAAGAACCTGACCGTTTCCTTCGACACCGCCGCCGGACCATTCATGGCGGTACAAGGCATCGACCTGTCGGTCGAACCGCGCGAGGTGCTGGCGATCGTCGGCGAATCCGGTTCCGGAAAATCGGTGGCGATGCTGGCGGTGATGGGGCTCTTGCCCAACACGGCGACGGTGAGGGCCGACCGCATGGCCTTCGACGGCATCGACCTGCTAAAGCTCGGCCCATCCGAGCGGCGCAAGATCGTCGGCAAGGACATTTCGATGATCTTCCAGGAACCAGTCGCCAGCCTCAACCCATGCTTCACCGTCGGCTTCCAGATCGAGGAGGTGCTGCGTTTTCATATGGGCATGGACCGCGCTCAGCGCCGGGCGCGCGCCATTGAACTGATGAAGCTCGTCGGCATCGCCGACCCCGAGGAACGGCTGGGCTCGTTCCCGCACCAGATGTCGGGTGGTCAGTGTCAGCGCGTCATGATCGCCATCGCCATCGCCTGCAATCCCAAGCTTTTGATCGCCGACGAGCCAACCACGGCGCTCGACGTCACCATCCAGAAGCAGATCCTCGATCTGCTGGTCGGCCTGCAGGCCAAATATGGCATGGGCCTGATCATGATCACCCACAATATGGGAGTGGTTGCCGAGACCGCCGACCGTGTCATCGTCCAGTACAAGGGCCGCAAGATGGAAGAGGCCGACGTGCTGTCGCTGTTCGAGTCCCCCAAGAGCAACTACACGCGCGCGCTCCTGTCGGCGCTGCCGGAAAATGCCGTCGGCGACCGGTTGCCTACTGTTTCCGACATGCTGTTTGAGCCGGCCCCATCTGTAGTCGCAGCCCGGTCCGCAGGAGGAACCGCTTCATGAGCGTGACGGTAGTCGAAGGCAAGAACATCGTGCGCGACTATCATGTTGGTGGCGGGCTTTTCCGCCCCTCCCGTACGGTTCATGCGGTCAAGGGTGTTTCGTTCAGCGTCGACAAGGGCAAGACGCTGGCCATCGTCGGCGAGAGCGGCTGCGGCAAGTCAACACTCGCCCGCATCATCACCCTGATCGACCCGGCGACCTCCGGCGAGCTTTTCATCGACGGCAAGAAGGTAGACATCGGCAGGAACGGCCTGTCGAAGGAAATGCGCCGCAAGGTCCAGATCGTCTTCCAGAACCCTTATGGTTCGCTCAATCCACGCCAGAAGATCGGCGACGTGCTTGGCGAGCCGCTGCTCATCAATACCGCCAGCACGGCCGACGAGCGGCGCGATCTTGCCATGAAGATGCTAAAGAAGGTCGGTCTCGGCCCCGAGCACTTTAATCGCTACCCGCATATGTTTTCGGGCGGCCAGCGCCAGCGGATCGCCATCGCCCGCGCGCTGATGCTCAACCCCAGCCTTCTGGTGCTGGACGAGCCGGTCTCGGCACTTGATCTTTCGGTGCAGGCGCAGGTGCTGAACCTGCTCGCCGACCTGCAGGACGAGTTTCAGCTGACCTATGTTTTCATCAGCCACGACCTGTCGGTGGTACGCTATATCGCCGACGACGTGATGGTGATGTATTTCGGCGAGGCGGTCGAATACGGCTCGCGCGACGAGGTCTTCGCCGACCCCAAGCACAGCTACACCAGGACGCTGTTCGCGGCGACGCCGCGTGCCGACGTCGCCAGCATCAAGGCAAGGTTGGCGAAAAAGAAGGCCGCCTGATCCGGCGAGGTTTGCCGGCCGGCTACGGCTTCTCGATCCCCGGAATGCTGGAGATCTGCTCGACGAGAAAGTCGACCAGCAGCCGCACCCGGGCAATGCCGGCGCGTTCCGGGACGATCAGCATGCTCAGCGGGACGGGGGGCGGAAAACAGCCCGGCAGGACCACTTCCAGCCGGCCGGCCGTCAGGAGATCGTCGACAAGCCAATGGTGGGCGGGTGCGATGCCGCGTCCGGCGACAAGGGCTTCGCGCGCGGCAAGCCCATGGTCGACTCGAAATCGACCGCCAAAGGGCACCGCAAAGGTCTCGCCGCCTGGCCCCTGCAAGGTGAGTGTGTCGCTTCCCGCGATGTTCGACATCCGGATGCCTTCATGGCCAGGCAGACCCTGCGGGACAGCCGGTCTGCCCCGCGCCGCCAGATAGGCCGGCGCCGCCACCAGCAGACGCCGGGATTGCCCGAGCGCCCGCAGTTTCATCGAGCTGTCGGTGAGCGGACCCAGGCGAAGCGCAATGTCGACGCCCTCCCGCACAAGGTCGATGCGCTCGTCGGTGAGGCTAAGATCGATGCCGATATCGGGATAGCGGTCCTGAAAGGCGAAGATCAACCGGCTGACGTGCAAGACCCCGAGCGCCGCCGTGCAGGATATCCGGATCGTGCCGGCCGACGCGCCGCGCGTGCCCCGCGCCTCATCGCCGGCCTGCTCAACGAGGCGCAGGATCTGGACGCTGTCGGCATAGTAACGGCTGCCTTCATCGGTCATCGTCACACGCCGGGTGGTCCTGCTGAGCAAGGGCACGCCGACGGCCTCCTCGAGTTCTCGCAAATGCCGTGTGACCGTCGACTGCCCAACTCCGAGCTCGCGCGCCACCGCCGAGAGGCTGCCGCGCTCGGCGACGCGAACGAAGGTGCGCATGCGCTCGAGAGTGACGTCCGATCTATCCATTATTCGGCATAATCTTATACATTTCCTACATATAGTGGATCCGCCCGCGGCTGGCTATCTTTGGTGTCTATCGTCCTTCTTCGGAGTAGACCCATGAAAGTCCTGCTTGTTTTTGCTCATCCTGAGCCGCGTTCGCTCAACGGCGCGCTGCGTGACGTCGCCATCAGGGAACTCCAGGCCCAGGGCCACGAGGTGCGGGTGTCCGACCTCTATGCCGATGGCTGGAAATCCGAGGTGGACCGTGCCGACTTTCCGTCGTGGCCGCCGGAAGCACGTTTCCTGCCGGCCGGCGCCTCCAAAAAAGCTTTTGCGAGCGGCACTCTGACCGATGACGTCAAAGCCGAGATCGACAAGCTGCTATGGGCCGACACCCTGATCCTCCAGTTCCCGCTGTGGTGGTACGCCATGCCGGCGATCCTCAAGGGCTGGGTCGATCGCGTGTACGCCTACGGCTTCGCCTATGGCGTTGGCGAGCACAGCGACAAGCGGTGGGGTGACCGCTTTGGTGAGGGAACGCTCGCCGGCAAGCGCGCAATGCTGATCGTGACCACCGGCGGCTGGGAGGAGCATTATTCTGCCCGCGGCGTCAACGGCCCGATCGACGACGTGCTGTTCCCGATCAATCACGGAATTCTCTATTATCCGGGCTACGACGTGCTTCCGCCGTTCGTGGTTTACAGGGTGGACCGTTTTGGGGAAGCCGATTTCGAGCCTGTCGCGGAGCGGCTGCGCGAGAGGATGCGGACGCTCGAGACAATCCGGCCCATTCCTTATCGGCAGCAGAATGGCGGCGATTACCTGATCCCAAGCATGCAGTTGCGCCCCGGCCTGGAGAGCCGGGGTGCAACCGCTTTCGCGCTCCACCAGAACGGCGCAAGCGCAGCCGGACAGCCCGATCAGGACAGCCGGGCGATGACGGTACGCAGCGCCTCGCCGAAACGCCGAACTTCCTCAATCGTATTGTAATGCACCAGCGAGGCGCGGACGGCGCCGCTGTCCATGCTTAAGTTGAGCCGCTTCATCAGGCGCGGCGCATACATATGGCCGTCGCGAATGCCGATCTGCATCTCGGCCATTTCCTCGACGATCCTCTGCGGCGACAGCGTGCCGATGTTGAAACAGAAAGTCGGCACGCGCTCGCTGAGGCGTGCTTCGTCGGCGACACCATAGATCGTCGCGCCGCAACCCTTGAGCACCGCCAGCATTTCGCGCGCCAGCACCTGCTCGTAATCGCGGATGGCATTCATGCCGGCGACGATGTTGTCGCGACGCGACCGGTTATTCTCGGACAAGAAATTGCGGCCGATCGACTCGAGATAGCGCACCGCGGCATCCATGCCGGAGACGTTCTCGTAAATGAAGGTACCGGCCTCGATCTTGTAAGGCGGCTCGTCGGGGATGAAATCCTCGCGGAAGGTCGGCAAGCGCTTCAGTGTTTCGAAGCGGCCCCACAGGAAGCCCATATGCGGCGAGAAATTCTTGTAGCCGGAGCAGACCAGATAATCGCAATCCCAGGCCTGCACATCGATCAACCCGTGCGGGCCGTAATGCACGCAGTCTAGGAACACTTCGGCGCCTGCCGCATGCGCAATCCTAGCCACGGAAGCAACGTCGACAATCGAGCCGATCGAATGCGCCGTCACCGTGCAGGCGACGAGCCGGGTGCGCTCTGAGACCAGCGGGCGCAAATCGTCGACATGCAGATTGCCGTCCTCGCGCATCCGCCACCATTTGAACTTGGCGCCGGCGGGCGCCAGCGCCAGCCACGTCGCGATATTAGCGTCGTGATCCATGTCGGTGATGACGATCTCGTCACGCTCCCCGTTTGGGCGCTCGGAAAGCATCTGGCCGATGCCGAGGCTGACCAGGCGGATGAACGAAGTGGCGTTCATGCCGAAGCAGATCTCCGCCGGGTTGGTAGCGTTGATCAGCAAGGCCACGCTTTCGCGCGCGCCGGCCACTGCTTGATCGACGGTGACGCTGCGGCCATAGCGGCCGCCGCGCTGCACATTATGCGCGACCAAATGGTTGGTGACCGCATCGAGCACGCTTTGCGGGATCTGCGCGCCGGCGGCATTGTCCATGAAGACGAAGTCTCCGGCTTGCTGCAAGGCGGGAAACATGGCGCGGATCGTCTCGACCGGGAAAGCTGCGGCATCGCCGGTTTTCGAAATCTGATGCTGGTTCAAGCTCGTCTCCTGCGAAGTGCCTAACGGAAGTTGATATTCGGGGAATTGGCGGACGGAAATCGTTGGCGACCTCAGCGGGTCTTTTCGGTCTGGAAGCGGCGTTCCAGGAGGCTGACGAGTCGGACCATCGGCCAGAGAAAGATCAGATAGACCAGCGCCGCGCCGATCAGCGGTGAGGGATTGGCATAGAGCGATTGCGCGTTGGTCGCTTCCTTCAGCAGTTCAGGCAATGCTACCGTGGAGGCGAGCGAGGTGTCCTTGAACATCGACACGCAATTGCTGGTCATTGGCGGAATGACGACGCGGATCGCCTGCGGCAGCACTACCTTGCGCAAGGTCAGCAAGAACGGCAGGCCGAGCGCCTGCGCCGCCTCGAACTGGCCGCGCGGAATGCTCTCTATGCCGGAGCGGAACACCTCGGCCGAATAGGCCGCCATGATGATGGCGAAGGCCATCACCGCGGAAGTCCACGATGACAGGCGAATGCCGAGGAACGGCAGCGCATAGTAGATCAGGATCAGCACCACCAGCACCGGCATCGCCCGGAAAATGTCGATGTAGCCGACAGCCAGCAGCCGAAGCGGCTTTGGCGCATAGAGCCGCACTAGGCTGATCGCGAGGCCGACGGGAATACCGATGCCGATGCTCATGATTCCAAGCAGCAGGGTGTTCAGGAAACCGCGCAGCAGCGCCGGCAGGCTGGAGACCATGACGTCGGCGTTGAAGAAGGTGTCCAGCAGCGACATCGCAGCATTCCCGAAACGTTTGGCGTCCCGCGACGCTCGAGCCCGAGCCCGAAATCCGAAATCGTGCCGGCACGAAAGCCGGCACGACATTTAAGCGCGAACTGCCGCTCAGGCCTTCGGCATAGGCATGTCCTTGACGGTCGAGGAATCGGCCGGTGCGTCGCTGCCGAACCACTTCTTGTGGATCGCGGCCAGCGTGCCGTCCTTCTTCATCGCCGTCAGCGCGTCGTTCAGCTTGCCGAGCAGCGGGTGGTCCTTGGTCATCATCAGACCGTACTGCTCGCCGGTCTTGATGCGCTCTTTTACGGCGAGATCCTTCATCCTGGTGAAAGAATATTCCAGGCCCGGAATATCGCTGACCGCCGCATCGACGCGGCCGGAGCTGAGGTCGAGCAGCAAATTCTGCTGCGTGTCGTAGCCTTTGACGTCACTGAACCCGTCCGCTTCCTGGTGGGCCTTGACCCAGGCTTCGCCGGTCGAGCCGGACAGCACGCCGACGATCTTGCCCTTGAGGTCGGCCTCGGCTTTGATTGGGCTGTCGGCCTTCGCGGCGATGCCCATGTCGGAATCATAGTAGGGCTGCGTGAACGACTGCGACTTCAGCCGCTCCGGCGTGATGGTGATCGACGAGATGGCGACGTCGATGCGCTTCGAGGTGGTGGCGGCGAACAGCGCCTGGAAACCGAGGTCGGCGATATCAGTGGTCATGCCGATACGCTTTGCCGCCTCATTGATGATGTCGACTTCGAAACCCTCGAACGTGCCGCTCTCGTTCTTGTATTCAAAAGGCGGATTGGTCGGATAGGCGCCGACATTCAGCGTGCCTTCGGCATAGGCCGGGCCGCCGGCGATGCCGATGGCGGCAGCAAGAAGCAGCAGGTTGCGACGGGTGAAGTTCATTTTCGTTCCCTCTGGTTGTGATCGGACGGGTTGGCCCCGCACGGCTTTGATACGCCAAGTGACCGGACTGCCGGAAAGCCCTCCCGGCACGGCAGTCGTAAGATCGGATGCTATCCAAAGTACCGCGCTTTTCAAGGCGAAAGTTTTAAGCTTAAAAAATTTGCCGCGTGTTGCCGTCACTCCGGAATAACCGCCGTGGCCTGGATCTCAACCTTGGCGCGGTCCTCGACAAGCGCCATCACCTGGATAGCGGCCATCGCCGGAAAATGCCGGCCGATCACCTCGCGATAGGCCTCGCCGATCCCCTTGAGATTGGCCAGATATTCCGCCTTGTCGGTAAAGTACCAGGTCATCGAGGTGATATGCTCAGGCGTGGCGCCGGCCTCGGCGAGCACGGCGACAATATTGGCCAGCGTCTGCCGCACCTGGCCGACAAGATCATCCGTCTCGAAGCGGCCCTGTCCGTTCCAGCCGACCTGCCCGCCGACGAAGACAAGCTGTCCACGCGCGGCGACGCCATTGGCGTAGCCGACGGGTTTCGCCCAGCCTTCCGGCTGCAGGATGGTGTGCATGTCAAAACCTCCCAATGCTCAAATCCGGTCGCTTAAAACTCAAAGACAATCAATTCTTCCACACAACTCCGTCTCAGGCCGCCCCCATCACCTGCCGTGCAATCACCACCTTCTGCACGTCGGACGCTCCCTCGTAGATGCGCAGTGCCCGGATCTCGCGATACAGTCTTTCGACGATATGGCCCTTGCGGACGCCGTCGCCGCCATGCAGCTGTACAGCCTTGTCGATCACCTCCTGCGCTTTGTCGGTAGCGAACAGCTTGGCCATGGCGGCTTCGCGGGTAACCCGGGCCGCGCCCATGTCCTTGGTCCAGGCGGCGCGGTAGACCAGCAAGGCGGCGGCATCGACATCCAGCGCCATGTCGGCGATATGGCCCTGCACCATCTGCAGCTCGGCCATCGGTGCACCGAACAGCTTGCGCTCGGCCACTCTTGTGATACTTTCGTCCAGCGCGCGCCGGGCAAGGCCGAGCGCCGCTGCGCCGACAGTCGAACGGAATACGTCGAGCACCGACATGGCTATGCGAAAACCGTCACCGGGTTTGCCGATCAGCGCCGAGGCTGGGACGCGTGCATTGTCGAAAGATAGCCGGGCGAGCGGGTGCGGCGCGATCACCTCCAGCCGCTCGGCGATGGTCAGCCCCTCGGCCTCGGAAGGCACGACGAAGGCGGAAAGCCCCTTGGCGCCGGGCGCCTCGCCGGTACGGGCAAAGACAACATAAAAGTCAGCGATACCGCCGTTGGAGATCCAGGTCTTTTCGCCGGATAGGTGATAGCTGTCGCCGTCACGCGCGGCGGTCATTTCCATATTGGCAACGTCCGAGCCCGAACGCGGCTCCGAAAGCGCGAAAGCCGAAATCGCCTTGCCGGCCCGTGTCTTTGCCAGCCAGTGCTGCTGGTCTGGCGTGCCGAACAGGCTGAGCGCGCCAGTGCCGAGCCCTTGCATGGCGAAGGCGAAATCGGCCAGCCCATCATGCCGGGCCAGCGTCTCGCGCGTGAGGCAGAGCGCGCGGACGTCGAGCGGCGAGGGGTTTTCGGTGTCGAGCGCCGTCGGCTTCAGCCAGCCGTCCCGGCCGAGCTTGGCCACCAGCTCGCGGCAAGCGGCGTCGACATCGTCATGGGCGACCGGCAGGGTCTTGGAGCACCATGCGTCCAGCCGCTCGGCCAGTTCACGATGGCGGTCCTCGAAGAACGGCCAGTTGAGGAAAGAGCGGTCAGGCATTTCTGCCTCCGCTATGCTTCGGGCCTCGCGCTCTACGGCGCCCCCCTCTGGCCTGCCGGCCGTCTCCCCCTCTAGGGGGGAGATTGGCAGCTCCGGCGTCCGCCCGCATCTTGCGGCGGTTGCGATTGGCTAAGGTGGGAACCAAAGTCGATCTCCCCCCTTGAGGGGGAGATGTCCGGCAGGACAGAGGGGGGCGCTGTCCCGCGAACCTGTCGGTCTTTATCGAAGAAAACATCCTCAATTCCCCTCGAACACCGGCTTTTCCTTGGCGACGAAAGCCTCGTACGCCCGTTCGAAATCGCGTGTCTGCATGCAGATCGCCTGCGCCTGCGCTTCCGATTCGATAGCCTGGTCAAGCCCCATCGACCATTCCTGATTCAGCTGCGTCTTGGTCATGCCGTGGGCGAAGGTCGGGCCGGAAACGACGCGCGCGGCCATGTCGAGCGCGTCGGCCTCTAGCGTTGCGGCATCGACCAGCCGGTTGTAGAAGCCCCAGCGCTCGCCTTCCTCGGCGCTCATCGTGCGGCCGGTATAGAGCAGCTCGGCGGCGCGGCCCTGGCCAATGATGCGCGGCAGGATCGCGCAGGCGCCCATGTCGCAGCCGGCAAGGCCGACGCGGGTGAACAGGAAAGCCGTTTTGGCCTGTGGCGTGGCGATGCGGATATCGGACGCCATGGCGATGATTGCGCCGGCGCCGACCGCCACGCCGTCGACCGCAGCAATAATCGGCTTGCCGCAATTCAGCATCGCCTTGACGAAATCGCCGGTCATGCGGGTGAAAGCGAGCAGCGCCTTCATGTCCATCTTGACCAGTGGGCCGATGATTTCGTGGACATCGCCGCCCGAGCAGAAATTGCCGCCATTGGGAAGGAACACCACCGCATCGACATCGTCGGCATAGACGAGATCGCGAAAAGTGTCGCGCAATTCGGCATAGCTGTCGAAGGTCAGCGGGTTCTTGCGCTCCGGCCGATCGAGCCGGATTTTTGCGATCTTGCCTTCGACCTGCCAGAGGAAATGCTTCGGCTTGCGGCCAGCCATCTTCGTCATTCCCGTCCCTCCCAATTGCTGCGGAAGGAGGTCAGCATGCCGGTCAGCCGGCGCGCCTCGTCCTCGCTCACATTGCCCAGCAACTCGCCGACCCATTTTTCATGCGCGGCGGCGATCACGGCGAAAGTCTTCGATCCCTCTTCCGTCAGCCGCACCATCGAAGTGCGGCGGTCGCCATTGCGTCGGGCCCGCATCACCAGCCCTTCCGAGACCAGCCGGTCGATGATGCCGGTGACATTGCCGTTGGACACCAGCAGGAAGCGCGAAAGATCGCTCATCAGCATGCCTTCCGGCGCGCGGTAGAGCGCGGCCATCACGTCGAAGCGTGGCAGCGTCGTGTTGAACTCTTGCCGCAGGCGTTCGCGCAGCTCGGCCTCGATGGTGCGCGAGGCGCGCAGCAGGCGAATCCACAGCCGCAGGCGGTCCTTGCCGGGTCCGGACGGGGCGGGTAGGGGACCGGCTACCATGTCTCACCTCCGGAGATCGAAATCGTCTGCCCGGTAATCGACCGGGCGGCGTCGCCACACAGATAAAGTACCGCGGCCGCAATTTCCTCCGGCTGGATGAAGCGGTCTTGCGGGTTGGTCGCTGCAAGGCTTGCCCGTGCCCGCTCGGACGAGCGGCCGGTCGCTTCGACGATGCGCTGGACGGCGCTCTCCAGCATCTCGGTTTCGACAAACCCTGGGCACACGGCATTCACTGTTATGCCGGACTTGGCGGTCTCGACGGCGAGTGCCCGCATCAGGCCGACGACGCCATGCTTGGCGGCAACGTAAGCTGAGACATAGGGATAGCCTTTCAGTCCGGCGGTGGAGGCGACGAAGATGATACGGCCAGTCTTGCGCCCTGCCATGCCGGCCAACGCCGGCTTCACCGTCAGGAACGCACCAGTCAAGTTGACGTCGAGCGTGCGCTGCCAGTCTGCCAGCGAGGTCCGCTGCGCCGGAGCACTGCCGGACATGCCGGCATTGGCAACGACGATGTCGAACGCTCCGCGTGCCGCTTCCGCGGCCTCGTAGAGCGACGCCATCGATGCCTCGTCGGTGACGTCGGCGGCAATGGCGAAGATGCGTTTGTTCTCGGCGGCGACCTCGGCAAGCGGCTCCACGCGCCGGCCGCAGATGGTCACGTTAATGCCCGCGCCGGCCAGCGCCAGCGCGATCGCGCGGCCGACGCCGGAGCCGCCGCCGGTGACCAGCGCATGACGCCCCGAAATCGTCGCCGTGGCACTCATACCTTCAACCCCGCTGCCGCTTCGCGCTCGGCCAGCCGGTAGAGCTGGTCGCGGCCGGGCAGATAGGGATCCGGCCATTTGACGCCGCGATCGCCAAGCGTGACGGCCGCGTGCAGCGTCCAGTACGGATCGGCAAGATGCGGCCTAGCCAGTGCGACGAGATCGGCGCGGCCCGCCATCAGGATCGAGTTGACGTGGTCCGGCTCATAGATATTGCCGACCGCCATCGTCGCCATGCCGACCTCGTTGCGGATGCGATCGGAAAACGGCGTCTGGAACATGCGGCCATAGACCGGTCTTGCCACGGCCGAAGTCTGGCCGGCCGATACGTCGCAGATGTCTACGCCGGCCTCATGCAGCAGCCGCGCGATCTCTACGGCATCGGCCGGCGTCACGCCTTCGATGCCCAGCCAGTCATTGGCGGAGATGCGCATCGAGATCGGCTTCTCGGCCGGCCACGCGGCGCGCACCGCATGAAAGATTTCCAAGGGATAGCGCATGCGGTTTTCCAGCGAGCCGCCATAGGAGTCGGTGCGCCGGTTGGTCAAGGGCGTGATGAAGGAGGACAGGAGATAGCCGTGCGCGGCGTGGATTTCGAGCATGTCGAAGCCGCAGCGCGCCGCCATCTCGGCCGAAGCGACAAACTGGTCGCGCACCATATCCATGTCGGCGCGGTCCATCGCCTTCGGCACCTGGTTTTCCGGCGACCACGGCACGGAAGAGGCTGCCATGACCGGCCAATTGTCTGAGGGCAGCGGCACGTCGGTTCCCTGCCAGCCGAGCCTGGTCGACCCCTTGGCACCGGAATGGCCGATCTGGGCGCAGATCTTGGCCTCGGTCTCGGCATGGACGAACTCGACCAGCCGCTTCCAGGCGACCTCATGCTCGGGCGCATAGAAACCGGGGCAGCCAGGCGTGATGCGGCCCTCCGCGCTGACGCAGGTCATCTCGATGTAGAGGAGACCGGCGCCGCCCTTGGCCCGTTCGGCGTAATGGGCGAAATGCCAGTCAGTCGGACAGCCGTCGACCGCTTTGTACTGCGCCATCGGCGAGACGACGACGCGGTTCTGCAGCGCCATGCCGCGCAGCCGGAACGGCGCGAACATCGGCGCGCGACGCAGATTGTTGCCGCCGGCGCCGGCCTGACGCTGGAACCATTCCTCGGCGCCGGCCAGCCATTCGGCATCGCGCAGCCGCAAATTCTCGTGACTGATGCGCTGCGAACGCGTCAAAAGCGAATAGTTGAACTGCACCGGATTGAGGCCGAGATAGCGCTCGACCTCTTCGAACCATTCGAGCGAATTGCGCGCCGCCGACTGCAGCTTCAGCACTTCGGTGCGGCGGGCGTCCTCATATTTGCGGAAGGCTGCTTCGAGGTCCGGTTCGGACTCGACATAGTCGGCCAGCGCCACCGCGCTTTCCAGCGCCAGCTTGGTGCCGGAACCGATCGAGAAATGCGCGCTCGCCGCCGCGTCGCCCATCAGCGCCAGGTTCTTGTAGGACCAGCGTTCGCACAAGACGCGCGGGAAATTGATCCACGCCGAGCCGCGGATATGATTGGCGTTGGTCATCAGCGCGTGGCCGCCGAGATGACGGGCAAAGATGCGCTCGCAGACGGCGATTGATTCCTGCTGCGACATCGCGCCGAAGCCGAAGCGCTGCCAGGTCTGCTCGCTGCATTCTACGATGAAGGTCGCGGTATCGCTGTCGAACTGGTAGGCATGCGCCCACACCCAACCATGCTCGGTTTTCTCGAAGATGAACGTGAAGGCGTCGTCGAATTTCTGGTGGGTGCCGAGCCAAACGAACTTGCATTTACGGATGTCGATATCGGGCTTGAACACGTCGACGAAGGTGCCCCGCGCTTTCGAGTTCAGCCCGTCGGCGGCGACAACCAGGTCGTGCGTCTCCATAAACGGCTTTGGATCGGCGATGTCGGTTTCGAAGACCAGCTTGACGCCGAGCTCGCGCGCCCGCCGTTGCAGCAGGGTGAGCAGCCGCTTGCGGCCGATGCCGCAAAAGCCATGACCGGTCGAGACCGTTCGCACGCGGTCATGGATGACGGCGATGTCGTCCCAATAGGCGAAATGCTTGCGGATCCAGACGGCGCTGACCGGGTCGTTTTTGGTCAGGTTCTCCAGCGTTTCGGCCGACAGCACGACGCCCCAGCCGAACGTATCATCGGCACGGTTGCGCTCGAATACCGTGACCTCATGCGCGGCATCCCTGAGCTTCAGCGAGATTGCAAAGTAGAGCCCGGCTGGTCCGCCACCGAGAACCGCAACTTTCATCGTGCGATCTCCTCTTCGCTTCTGTTTGTCGAGTTTACGCCTGAAGCAGATTAATTCAACCTTGAAGTTTCAGGATTGAAACAATCCGCCTCAGAAACCAAGCTTGCCGGCAGTCGGCTTGCGCTGGCCAGGGAAGCTCCGGGCTATTTCTCCGGGTTCTTCGGGCTCCACAGCACCGTCTCCGCATCTTTTTCATAGGCCATGCCATTGGGATAGCTGATCGCTTCCAACTGCAAGCCCCAGGGCGCCTGGAAGTAGAGGATAGTCTGGCCGGCGGCCGGGCCTTCGGTAACCGGCAGCGGCCCCATCCGCGTCTTGACGCCCTTGCCGTCAAGATAGGCTTTTGCGGCGGCGATGTCGTCGACATAGAAGGCGATGTGGAAGCCGCCTATGTCGCTGTTGCGAGGCGTCAGGTCCTTCTGGTCCGGCGCGGTGTATTTGAACAGCTCGATGTTCGACCCGTGTCCGCAGCGGACCAGGGTGATCTCCTCGATCACTGCCTTGGGATCGACGCCCAGCAGATCCTGCATGAACGTGCCCTTGTCGTCGGCGAACGGGCCGAACGACATCGCCTTCTTGCAGCCGACCACCTCGGTAAAAAACTCGACGGCCTGCTGCATGTCGGGGACGGTGACGCCGGTGTGGTCGTGGCCACGCATGCCGGGTATCGAATCAGCCGAGGCTGCTCCCATCGAGCCGGCCAGAGCGGCCGCAAGCATCGTGTTTCTGATTGCGTATTTCATTCCAGTTCTCCTCCGTTTCGCGAGCTGACTTGTCGGCGCACGTCCGAGGCCCGCTCTTCGGTGTGCGAGTAGGAATGTGTTCATGCCGGCGCCTTTGCGGCGGGAAGCAGCCAGGCGTCATCGATCTCGGGCAGCGGAATGGCGGCGAGGAGGTCGCGCGTGTAAGCCTGCTGCGGCTTCTCGAACAAAGTATCCGTCGCACTGGCTTCGACGATCGCGCCTTCGCGCATGACGATCACTTGCCGGCAGAGCCGCCGGATCACCGACAGGTCATGGCTGATGAAGGCAACGGTCAGGCCCATCTCGGCGGCGAGTTTTTCCAACAGCGTCAGGATCTGTGCCTGGGTCGACACGTCGAGGCCTGAGACGATTTCGTCGGCTAGCACGAATTTCGGCGACAGCGCCAGCGCGCGGGCAATGCCGACGCGCTGGCGCTGGCCGCCCGACAATTCATGACGATAGCGGCTGGCGAAGCCTTGCGGCAGGCCGACGCGCTGAAGCGCTTCAGCAACTCGGGCTTTCAGATTGTCGCCGAGGCCATTCTGTTTGAGTGGTGCGGCGATGATGCTGGCGATGGTGCGGCGTGGGTTAAGCGACGACATCGGGTCCTGGAAGATCATCTGCAGATTGCGGCGTACGGGCCGCAGCTCCGCCTCTGGCAGATGCGTGATGTCGCGGCCGTCGAAGCTGACGCTGCCGGCGCTGGGCTCCAGCAGACGCACCAGCGCGCGGCCGAGCGTCGATTTCCCCGACCCGGATTCGCCGACGATGCCGGTCACCGATCCCCTGGGCAGATCGAAGTCCAGGCCTTTCAGGATCTCGGCCAACGGAGCGCGGCCAAACAACGGCTTGCGCGTCATGTCGGGTAAGGCAACCTTCAGCCCGCGCACGGAAAACAGCGGCTCAGCCATGCGGGTGCCTCCAGGCCTGGTCGGCGGCGGCGATCTCCGCGGCTAGCCCGGCCAGTACCGCCTCGTCCACGGGTTTCAGCGAAGCGAGGGGATCGGTGTAGCGCGGCGTCGCGGCCATCAGCGCCCGCGTATAGGGGTGCTGCGGGGCAGCGAAGAGAGCAGCCGTCTCGGCCTCCTCCACCACCTTGCCGGCGTAGAGCACTGAAACTTTCTGGCTGATCTTGGCGACGACGCCGAGATCGTGGGTAACGAACAGGATCGCCGTGCCATGCTCGCGCTGCAACGCAGCGATCAAGCGCAGGATCTGTTTCTGTACGGTGACGTCGAGCGCCGTCGTCGGCTCGTCGGCGACGATCAGCCTTGGCTCGGCGGCGAAGGCGGCGGCGATCAGCACGCGCTGGCGCATGCCGCCGGACAGCTCGTGCGGATAGCATTTGAGGACACGCTCGGGGTCGCGGATCTGCACCTCGTCCAGCAATTGGCGGATGCGTGTATCGGCCTTCTCACCGCTCCAGGCGAGGATGCGCACCAGCCGGTCGGTCATCTGTGGGCCGATTCGCCGTGACGGATTGAGCGCGGTCAGCGGGTCCTGCGGGATCAGCGCGGTGCGCGCGCCGATCAGCGTGCGCCTTGCCTTCGGCTGAAGCTTGCCGAGGTCCTCGCCCTCGAGCAGCATGTCGCCTTCGACAATGCGCACGCTGGGTGGCAGCACGCCGAGCACCGCCTTGCCGATCATCGTCTTGCCGGCGCCGCTCTCGCCGACCAGCGCGCGGACCTCGCCGGGTTGAACGGAAAGCGATACCGAGCGCAACACGCGCAAGCCATTAGGCAGCACCGCGCTAAGGTCGCGTATGTCGAGGCAGGATTTCGCCAGCGCGTTCATCGCAGCACCGGATCGAAACGTGCCCTGAGACCTTCGCCGAACTGGCCGAACGACAGCACCGTAAGGATCAGGGTGACCAGCGGGAACACCAGCACCCACCAGGCCTGATGGACCGACAAGCGACCCTCTGCGATGATGCCGCCCCAGGTCGGGTCGTCGGTCGAGATCGACAGATTGACGAAGGACAGGATCGCCTCAACGATGACGGCAATGCCCATCTCCAGCGACAGCAGCGCCACGATCGACGGCACCACATTGGGCAGCACTTCGCGCAGCATGATGCCGATGCGGCCGTAACCGGCGATGCGGGCGTTCTCGACATAGTCCATGCGCGACTGGCCCATCGTCTCGGCGCGGATCACCCGGCAGAAGCGCGTCCAGTCGATGACGGCAATGGCAATGATAACCGAGCTCAAGCCGGTGCCGAGCACTGCGACCAGAAGGATGGCAAACAGCACCGGGGGAAACGCCATCCAGACATCGACGATACGCGAGATGATGCGGTCGGCCCAGCCGCCGAAATAGCCGGCGATCAGCCCCAGCGTCGAGCCGACCAGGCAGGCGGCAAGGGCTGCCGCGAAGGCGACGATGAAGGCGATGCGGGCACCGAAGATCAGCCGTGACAGAAGATCGCGGCCGAGGCTGTCGGTGCCGAGCCAGTAGCCGGGCTCAGCATCGCTCAGCCAGAACGGCGGCAGCCGCTCCAGCATCAAATCCTGCGCCAGTGGGTCCTGCGGCGCGACCAACGGCGCAAAAATCGCGGCCAGCAGCGCAATCAGCAGCCAACCGCCGGCCAGCCACAGGCGTGCCCGCGAGCCATGTCTTGAAATGCGGGCCTCATCCACGGCGCAGCCTCGGATTAAGCAGCGCATATATCATGTCCACGCTGAGGTTGATCAGCACGAACAACAGCGCGAACACCAGCACGATGCCCTGGATCAGCGGCAGGTCGCGGTTGATGACGGCATCGATCGCCATGTTGCCGAGACCCTCATAGGAAAATAGCCGCTCGACGATGACCGTGCCGCCGATCAGGAAGGTGAACTGCACGCCGACCAGAGTGAGCGTCGGCAGGGCGGCGTTCTTCAACGCCTCGCGCAGGATGACCTGCGTTTCCGAAAAGCCCTTTACCCGCGCCAACACGACATAGTCGAGGTCGAGCACTTCCTTCAACGACTGTTTCAGCAGCTGCGAGATGATTGCGGCGAGTGGCAGCGCCAAAGCCACGGCCGGCATCAGCATATGCGCCAGCAGGTCCTTGGTCAGGTCGAAGCGCAGCCGCACGATGCTCTCGAACAAATAGAACTGCGTGACGAAGGGCAGATCGAGCTGCGGCGACACCCGGCCGGAAATGTCGAAAACCGGCACCAGCACGCCGAACAGAAGGATCAGCACCAAACCCCACAGGAAATCGGGAATCGAGAGCGCCGCACCGCTGGCGATGTCGATGCCAGCCTCGACTGCGGTGCCGCGTTCGCGCGCGCCGAGGATCGCCGTCGTGCCGCCGATTGCCAGCGCCATCAAGAGCGCGACGATCGCGAGTTCCAGCGTCGCCGGCAGGCGGTTGAGGACCAGGCCCAGAACATCCTGCCGGAGCGAAATCGAGGTGCCGAAATCGCCCCTGACGACACCTGCCAGCCAGATGAAAAATTGCTGGACGATGGTCTTGTCCAGCCCGTAAAGCGCGCGCAGACGCGCGATGTCGGCATCGGTTGCACCGGGCGGCAGCATCATCGCGATCGGATCGCCTGGCGCGACACGGATGACGACGAAGACGACGACGGCCACGCCGAACAGCGTGATCGCCATCGTCAGAAGACGGATCAGGAATCTTTGCAGCAGCATGGTCGCCCGTGACAGAAAATGCGCGCCGTCATTCCGGACGGCGCGCGGCAAGCCGAAGACTGTCTCAGGCCGGGCTCATCAGCGCCGGCAACAGCGCGCCCGACACATGCTGCACGACATTGACGCCCTTGGCATGCACGATCGGCTGCGCATACTGGATCAGCGGCAGGACATAGGCCTGCTCGGCAATGTACTTGTCGACGGCCTTCCAGCCGGCAATGCGCTTGGCCTCGTCCTTCTCGCCCCACAGCGGGTTGATCATGTCGATCAGATCCTGACTGTCCCACACCGAATGCGGGCTCGGGCCATACATGGCAAAGCCGGTCGAGGTGGTCGGGTCGCCGATGGCGTTGCCCCAATTGTAGAAGGCGGCCGGCGCCAGCTTGTCGGCGGCGCGCAACTCATAGTGCTTGGCGATCTCGTAGACCTCGATCGTCGCCTCGATGCCGACCTTGCGCCACATGCCTACGATCGCCTGGATCATCTCGTAGTCCTTGGGCTTGAAGCCCTTGGTCGTCTGTATCGTGAACTTGACCGGCTTTTCCGGCGAATAGCCGGAGGCGGCCAGCAATTCCTTGGCCTTTTCCGGGTTATGCTCGGCTTTGATCGACGCATCGTAGGCGGCGTATTCCGGCGTCTCCAGCGTATCGATGGGCTGGCCGTAACCGCGCAGCAGCCGGTCGACCAAAAGCTTTTTATCGACCGCCATCACCGCTGCCTGGCGCACGTTCTTGTCCAGCATCACGTCGATGTCGTTGAAGAAGATCATGCCGATGTCGGAAACATTCTTGCATGAGCCGGTAAGTCCGTCCTTGGCGATCAGGCGGTCATATTCCTCATAGGGGATTTCGAGAGTCACCTGCGAGGAGCCGGACTCGATCTCGGCGACGCGGCTCGCCGCATCGGTGACGAACTTGATGGTTACGTTTTCGAAGGCCGGCTTGCCGCCCCAGTAGTTCGGGTTGGCCTTGAGCCGCAGGAAGGCGTTGCGCTCGAATTTGTCGACCATATAGGGCCCGGTGCCGATCGGGGCTTTCTCAAAACCCTCGGCGCCGACCTTTTCGTAATAGGCCTTCGGCATGATGTAGCCGGTGAGGAACGACATCCATTTGAAATACACCGGGTCGAATTGCACGACGTCGCCGGTGATCTTGTTGCCGTCGATCTTGAAGTTGTTGACGTTCTTCCAGACGAATTGGATCGGGTTGCCGGTCTTTTCATCGCCCGCCCGCTGCAGCGACCAGACCACGTCTTCGGCCGTGAATGGCGAACCGTCATGCCAGGTGACGCCCTCGCGCACCGTCATCATGATCTTGCTGCGATCCTCGTTCCAGCCCCATTCGGTGAGCAGGCCGGGCGCGAAAGAAAGATCCGGCTTCTGCGGGATGAACTGGTCGAACACCGATTGGTAGAGACCCTGGATGGTCGGGTTGACCGCCGAAGGCCCGGTGGTCGGGTCCCAGGACGGTAGGTTGACGTTGTAGGCGATAGTCAGTTCGCCGGCAGCCTTGGCGATTTGCGGCAGGCCGAGCGCCGTGGCGCCAAGTGCGGCCGCGCCGTATCCGAGCAATTCTCGTCTGTTGATTGTCATGGTCGTTCCCCTGTTGCTTTTATGCGCGGTGTCGTTGTCAATCGGTGGGTTCAGGCTCCTTGGGCAACCGCGCCTTGTCCTCCTTCACCCTGGATGAAAAATGGAGCCTACCTCCCGCCAAGTTGTTGTGCGAGCATGAAGCCCGACGCCGCCCCGGTGCCGGCGCCCGGCCATGTTGCCGCCCCGGTCAGGTGCAGATTGCCGATCGGCGTGTTCCAGCCGGCGTAACCGCGCGCCGGCCGGAACAGGAAATTCTGCGCCAGATGATGGCTGCCGCAGACCTGGTCGCCGCCGACCAGGTTGGGATTCTCGCGTTCGAGGTCGATGGGCGAGAACACGGCGCGGCCGAGGATCTTCCGGCGAAGGCCGGGCGCATAGCGCTCGATAATGTCGAGGACGCGCTCGGCGTAGTGCTCCCTAGCCTCGTCCCAGTGGGCCGGCGCGATCATGCCCGCCGCATCGCCCACAATCTCGGCCGGCAGCATGCGCACCTGAACCCAGAGCACATGCTTGCCGTCCGGCGCGCGCGACGGATCGACCGCCGTCGGCTGGCCGACGACCAGCACCGGCTCGTCCGGCAGCATGCCTGCCATCGCCTGCTGATAGGTTCGCGACATGGCGTCGAGCGAAGGCGAGAGATGCACATAGGCGAACTGCCGAAGCTCGGCGCCGGCGCGCCAGTCCGGCAAATCGTCGAGTGCCAGATGGATCATCATCGTGCCCGGCGCGTGGCGGAATTTTTTCATGGCCGTGTCGAAGCCGGCGTCGCCCGATCCATTGGGCAACAGTTTCCCGGTCAGCGCCTTGGGTGCGACACCGGCGATGACGGCCCTGGTGGCGGTGTGAGTCTCGCCGGAAGCGAGCCGCACGCCGGTCGCCTTGCCGGCCGAAACCGTGATCTCGGCAACATCAGCCCCAGTGACGATCTTGCCGCCGGCGGCCGTGAGCATGCCCGACAAAGCGCGGATGATCGTGTCGGCGCCGCCTCTGCCGAGCAGCATGCCGAAGCACTGGTTGGCCATGGATTCGAGGTAAGGAAATACCGCGCCGCCAGCGATGTCAGGCGCGAAATCGAGATGCATGCCCCAGGTGGCCAGCGTCGCCCTGACATGCGGTGACTCGAAAGTCTGCTCGAGCCACGCGCGGGGTGAGGAAAGCAGTAATCGGCCGGTATCGAGCGCGCCGCCAATACCCTTCTTGCGCCAGAGCTTCCAGGCCGTGCCGGCGAGCGCACGCCCACTCATCGGCGAGCCCAGCAGCCGGAACAGATGCTCGGCCTCCGCCGGGAATGCCGCAACCAGACGGCGCCATGTGGCTGCGTCGGTCGCGGAGAAGGCGGCCATCCGTCCAGTGGTCTTCTCCAGGTCGCTGCTGACGCCGAACCAGCGACCGTCGGGGAAGGCGCTGGCAAAACAGTCGGCCACCGGCACGAATTCCAGCCCGTAGGTTTTCAATTCATTTGCATATTTCTTGTGAAAGGCCGAGCCGGCGAACAGGCCCAGATTCATTGCGCCGAAATCGTGCCGGAAGCCTGGAAGCGTGAATTCGCGCGTCTGGATGGCGCCGCCGATCATTGGATTGCGTTCGAAAACCGCTGTTTTCCAGCCTTTGAGCGCCAGATGCGCGGCGCATGCCAGACTGTTGTGGCCTGCCCCGACAAATATGGCGTCGAACTCGCTCACGCCCCGTCCCATTTCCTTTATGCTTAAAGATAATTGCAGATGCATATGTTTTCGTCTAGTAGGATATTAAGGGCCGCGAGAGCCTTCAGAACCATCGAGAAAGAGGGAACAGAGACCATGGACACACAACAACTCCTCGGCGACGTCGCCGGCCAGCTTCTTTCAGGCGCCATCCAGGTGGTCGACCTGACGGCGCCGCTCGGGCCCAACACGCCGCTGATTAAGCTGCCGCCGGAGCTGGCGGTGGACACGCCGAAGGTCGAGATCCACGCCATCTCCCACTATGACAAGAACGGTCCGTGGTGGGCCTGGAACTGGCTGAAGCTCGGCGAACACTCGGGCACGCATTTCGACGCGCCGCAGCACTGGATCACCGGCAAGGATTATCCGGACGGTGCCACCGACACCATTCCGGTTCAGAATTTCGTCGGCCCGGTCAATGTCATCGACTGCTCGAAGCAAGCCGCCGCCGATCACGACTTCCTGCTCACCGTCGACCACATCAAGGCCTGGGAAGCCAAACATGGCGCTATCAACGCGGGCGAATGGGTGGTGATGCGCACCGACTGGTACAAGCGCAACGGCTCGGAAGCCGAGTTCCTCAACGCCAATGAGACCGGACCGCACACGCCCGGACCGACGGCCGAGGCCATCCAGTATCTGATCAGCAAGGACATCAAGGGCTGGGGCAGCGAGACGATCGGCACGGATGCTGGCAAAGCAGGGGGAATGGAGCCGCCATTCCCGGCGCACAGCCTGATGCACAAGGCCAACCGCTATGGGCTCGCCAGCCTGTGCAATCTCGACCGGCTGCCGCCGAAGGGCGCGATCCTGATCGCCGCACCGCTCAAAATCGAGCACGGCACCGGCAGCCCGATCCGCGCACTGGCGCTTGTGCCGAGACAATAGGGCAACTGGCGGTCTTCGGGAGAAGATCATGCTTGCAGGCAATGCTGTGGTGACGAGTTGGGAGCGGCAGTCTTGCAAGGCTGCTCTACGGCGCCCTCCCCTGTCCTGCCGGACATCTCCCCCACTTAGGGGGAGATTGGCAGTTTCGGTGCCCCGCTCATTCCTGCGACGTTGGAGAGTGGCGAAGGCCGCGGTGACAGCCGATCTCCCGCCAAGTGCGGGAGATGTCCGGCAGGACAGAGGGGGGCGCGAAGAAACGCCAATCCACACAAATGAATTCCACCTTCCGCTCACCCGGAGCAACCCTCGATGAGCGATATCGATCACATCATCGTCGGTAGCGGCATCAACGCGTTGGTTTGCGCGGCGATGCTTGGCGGCAAGGGGGCGAAGGTGCTGGTGCTCGAGCGCAACGACCGCATCGGCGGCTGCATGCGCACCGAAGAAATCACCGCGCCCGGCTTCATCCACGACGTGATGGCGACGACCTTTGTCCTGTTCATCACCTCGCCGGCCTATGCGGCGCTGGGCAAGGATCTGGCGCGGCACGGCCTGGAGTTTTGCAACACCTCCACGCCGACCGGTGTGCTGCGCCCGGACGGCAGCCATGCCGTCCTGCGCACCGATCGTATCGCCAATGTAGCGGCGATCAATGCGCTTGCCGCGGGCGACGGCGACCGGCACGCAAACGATGTCGGCGAGATCGAACGCAATGCTGGCCTGCTGTTCGGTCTGCTCGGCGGCAGCCTGTGGTCTTACCCGACGGCAAAGCTGCTCGCGGGCGAAGCCTGGCGGCGCGGCCCGCGTGGCCTTGCCGCCTTTCTCGGCAGCGCGCTGGTGCCAGCGCGCGGTTGGTTGGAAAGCACCTACCAGTCGGAAACCATGCGCGCGCTGTGGGCGCCCTGGGTGCTGCATGCCGGCCTTGGGCCTGAGGACGCGTTCTCCGGCCAGATCGCCAAGGTCATCGCCTTCGCGCTTGAGGCGGCCGGCGCGCCGATTGTCAAGGGCGGCGCCAGGAATCTGCTGTCTGCCTTCGAAGCCCTGATCAGGGAACGTGGCGGCGAAATCCGCACCGGCGCCGACGTGGCGGCTATTGTCCAAGGCGGAGGCCGCGCCGCCGGCGTGCGGCTGGCTTCGGGCGAAACGATCAGCGTGAACCAGAGCGTCATCTGCTCGGTCACGCCGACCCAGCTTTACGGGCGGCTGCTCGGCGGCGCGGTTTCAAAAGCCGACGTCGAGGCAGCGCAAAAATACCGCTACGGCAAGGGCAATTTCCAGATCCACTATGCCTTGGACAAGCCGCCGGCATGGCGCAGCGAGGGCCTGGACAAGGTCGCGCTGCTGCATCTGACACCGGGGCTCGACGGCGTGTCGAAGGCCTGCAACGAGGCCGTGCGCGGCCTGCTGCCGGAGGTGCCGACCATCTGCGTCGGCCAGCCGCACGCGCTCGACCCGTCGCGCTGCCCGGACGGCAAGGCGATCCTGTGGCTGCAACTGCCCGAGGCGCCACGCCATATCAAGGGCGATGCCGCCGGCAAACTGCAAACACCGGCAGACGGTCGCTGGACCGAGGCGCTGCGCGAAGCCTACGCCGACCGTGCCGAAGCGATCCTCGCCAGCCATATCGATGGGTTCAAGAACAGCGTCATCGCGCGCCGCGCCTGTTCGCCGGCTGACCTGGAAGCGATGAACATCAATCTGGTCGGCGGCGACCCCTATGGCGGTTCCTCGACCATCGACCAGTCGTTTCTGTGGCGGCCGCTCAAGACGAGCCGCAATCACGAAACCGGGGTCAGGGGTCTCTACCACATCGGCGCCTCGACCCATCCGGGTGCGGGCTTGGGCGGCGGCTCCGGCTTTCTCCTGGCGGGGAGGCTGTGATGGAACAGAAGGTTGAAAAACGCCAGCGCATCTCGACTTTGGGCCAGATCGGCCTGCAGCAGTTCGCGCCCTATCTGATGAACCGCATCATGGGCCGCTACAACGCCACGCTGCGCGACAATTTCCGCAAGCAAGGCCTGACCATTCCGCAGGTGCGCACGCTCGCCGTGTTGTCGGTCACCGATGGCGTCACCGTCAACGATCTCTCGGTCTATACCGTCATCGAGCAGTCGACCTTGAGCCGCACGCTCGACACGCTGGAGGGGCAAGGGTTTGTTCGGCGCGAGCAGGGGGTCACCGACAGCCGTATCCGCCATGTGTTCCTGACCGACGATGGCCGCGCCGAGTTCGCGCGCGCCTGGCCGGCCATGCACGATGCTTTCGAGGCAATGTTCGACGATGTCGACGATGCCGAATACGCGGCGCTGATCGCGACATTGCAGAAGATGCTGAAGAACATTCACAAGCACGACATCTAAGCTTACGCGCCGCCGGATCCCGGCGGCAACGGAAGGAGTCCAAAATGGCCGAACGGTCTTTTGCCAAGGAAGTCGAAAAGCTCAGGCTCGGCGCCGGCGAGGAGTTTTCCGGCGAAGGCATTCTCGCCATCACCAAGGCGCTGCTGCAATGCGGCGTCGGCTATGTCGGCGGCTATCAGGGTGCACCGATCAGCCATTTGATGGACGTGCTGGCCGACGCGCAGGATATTCTGGGCGAGCTCGGCGTGCATTTCGAGGCGAGCGCCTCGGAAGCCACCGCCACCGCCATGCTGGCGGCATCGGTGCACTATCCGATCCGTGGCGCGGCCACCTTCAAGTCTACGGTAGGCACCAATGTCGCCTCCGACGCGCTCGCCAATCTCGCTTCCGGCGGCGTCACCGGCGGTGCATTGATCATCGTCGGCGAGGATTACGGCGAAGGCTCCTCGATCATGCAGGAGCGCAGCCACGCCTTCGCCATGAAGAGTCAGGTCTGGCTGCTCGACCCGCGCCCGAACCTGCCGTCGATCGTCAAGACGGTGGAGGACGGCTTCGAGCTGTCCGAGGTTTCCAACACGCCGGTCATGCTGCAGGTCCGCATTCGCTGCTGCCATGTCCACGGCCATTTCATCGCCAAGGACAACAAGCGCCCGGCGATGACGGTGGCCGATGCGCTCGAGGCGCCGCGCCGCGACACCGGCCGCATCGTGCTGCCGCCCGCGTCCTTCCTGCACGAGAAAGAAAAGGTGCAGAAACGCTGGCCGGCGGCGGTCGATTTCATCCGTACCAATAAGATCAACGAGTTTTTCGGCCCGGAGCACGGCTCGGTCGGCATCGTCATGCAGGGCGGCATGTACAATTCGGTCATCCGGGCGCTGCAGCGGCTCGGCCTCGCCGACACCTATGGCGACACCGACGTGCCGCTCTATGTGCTGAACGCCGTCTACCCGCTGGTCGATGACGAATTCCTGTCCTTCTGCGAAGGCAAGGACGCCGTGCTCGTCGTCGAGGAAGGCCAGCCCAACTACATCGAACAGGCCTTTGCCGCGATGCTGCACAAGGCCGGCCGCGGCACCAAGCTCGTTGGCAAGGAACATCTGCCTATGGCCGGCGAATATACCGGCCAGGTGATGCTCGACGGCATCGGATCGTTCCTGCGTGCCACCATCCCGCATCTGCTGCCAAGCGAGGTCCGCGCGCCCAACAAGATCGGCGACGGGCTCGACACCGCCGACCTGATCAACGTCGTCCCGGGCCGGCCGCCCGGCTTCTGCGTCGGCTGCCCGGAGCGGCCGATCTTCGCCGCCACCAAGCTGGTCGAGCAGGAGCTGGGCAAGCACCACATCGCCTCCGACATCGGCTGTCATTTGTTCTCGATCATGCCGCCTTTCGAGCTCGGTGCCACCACCATGGGCTACGGGCTGGGGCCGGCCTCGGCCTCGGCGTTCAACTCGCCCGATGCCAAGCGCCGCTCGATCTCCTTCGTCGGCGACGGCGGCTTCTGGCACAACGGCCTGACGTCCTCGATCGGCAATGCCGTGTTCAACAAGAACGATGGCGTCATCGTCATCGTCGATAATTTCTATTCGGCGGCGACGGGAGGGCAGGATATCCTTTCCTCCCGCGCCGGCAACAAGACGAAGTCGACCAAGCATCCGATCACCGAGGCGGTGAAAGGCATGGGCGTCAAATGGCTGCGCCACATCGACCGCACCTATGATGTGACCAGGATGCAGGACACGCTGCGCGAGGCGCTGACGACGGACGAGAAGGGCCCGAAAGTCATCGTCGCCTCGTCCGAATGCATGCTCAACCGCCAGCGTCGCGAGAAGCCTTTGGTCGACAAGGCGATCAAGGGCGGTGAGCGGGTCGTCAAGCCGAAATTCGGCGTCGACGAGGACATCTGCACCGGCGACCATGCCTGCATGCGGCTCTCCGGCTGTCCGTCGCTGTCGGTGAAGTCGCTCGATGACCCGCTGCGCGACGATCCGGTGGCGCATATCGACCAGAGCTGCGTCGGCTGCGGCAATTGCGGCGAGGTTGCCGATGCGGCGGTGCTGTGCCCATCCTTCTACCGCGCCGACGTGGTGCATAATCCAAGCCGCTGGGACCGTTTGCTTGAAGCCGCGCGGCGCGCCACGATCCGCCTCTTGCAGCGCCGCCGCGAAAGCCGGCGGCTGATATTCGCCGATGCTTGACGCTGTCCCATCAACCCGTTCCAAGGCCGGCGCGCTGGACGACGGGCGCATCATAAAGCTTGCCGTGCTGGCGGTTGGCGGCCAGGGCGGCGGCGTTTTGGCCGACTGGATCACCGACGTCGCCGAGCGCAACGGCTACGTCGCCCAATCGACCTCGGTTGCCGGCGTCGCCCAGCGCACCGGCGCCACCATCTACTATGTCGAAATGTGCCGCGACACCGGCCGGCTGCCGGTCTTCGCGCTGTCGCCGTCGCAGGGCGACGTCGATATATTGATCGCCGCCGAACTGATGGAAGCCGGCCGCGCCATCATCCGCGGGTTCGTCACGCCGGAGCGCACCACGCTGATCGCCTCGTCGCACCGCATCGCAGCGGTCTCCGAGAAGATCGAACCCGGCGACGGCCGCGCATCGTCCTCGAAGGTGCACGCCACGGCTGAAGCCGCGGCCAAGCGCTTCATCGCCTTCGACATGGAGAAGATCGCCGTCGATAACGGCTCGATGATCTCGGCCAGCCTGCTCGGCGCGCTGGCCGGGTCCGATGCCTTGCCGTTCACACGCGAGAGCTATGAGCAGGCCATCGGCGCCGGCGGCCGCGGCGTCAAGGCAAGCCTCGCCGCCTTCGCCGCCGCCTACGATCGGGCGCGCGCCATCGCGAGTGCGCCTTCGGGCGACAAGACTGCACAGCCGGCGGCCGCTGAAACCCGCTCGGCCGCGGCGACAAATGTCAGCGGGCCGGAAAGCCTGTTGAAGGGCTGGCAACAACTGGCGGCGCGCGTCGCTGCTTTGCCTTTACCCGTGCACGACATGGCGCTTCGCGGCCTGAAAAAAGTCGTCGACTACCAGGACGTCGCCTATGGCGGCGAGTATCTCGACCGGCTCGACCGGGCGGTCGTCCTGGACAATGCCGAACATGACTACGTGCTGTCGATCGCCGCGGCCAAGCATCTGGCCAACGCCATGTGCTACGACGACATGATCCGCGTCGCCGATCTGAAGACACGCTCGACGCGCGACCAGCGCGTACGCCGCGAAGTCGGTGTCAAGCAAGGCTCAGTCCTGCAGGTGACCGAATATTTCCATCCGCGCATCGAGGAATTCTGCGGCACGCTGCCGGCCGGGCTCGGCAGCTACATCGAGGACCGGCCGAAGCTCGCCGCCTTTCTCGACCGCCGCATCAATCGCGGCCGCCACATCCGCACCGACAGTTTCGCCGGCTTTGCCGCTTTGTGGTTCATCGGCGGCTTGCGCCGCTGGCGCCGCCGCCTGCTGCGTCACAAGGTCGAGACCGCGCATCTCGATCGCTGGTATGCGCTGGCGCTGGGCCAAGTCGGCCAAGACTACGCGCTTGGTACGGAGATCCTCAACTGCCGCCGGCTGATCAAGGGTTACAGCGACACCCACGCCCGCGCGCAGTCGAAATTCGACCGGGTGCTGTCGGCGCTCGACCTGGTCAAGGGCCGCCCGGACGCCGCCGACTGGATCCGGCGCCTGCGCGAAGCGGCGCTGAAGGACGAGAAGGGCGACATGCTCGACGGCGCGCTGAAGACCGTGGCGTCGCTGGGCGACAATCCGGTGAGGTGAGGCGCTCCTTCGACCCGGCTGCAACTCAGTCTGTCGTCCATGTCGCCTTCGACGCGGCAGTCTACGAAGGGCACCCTGGAAATCCGGACTGCCCGACGTGTCGGTTACGGACATGGATTTCGCTTATTTGGGCTTGCGTCCAAATAACTTTCTAACAGACAGGCTAAATTTGCCGGCAATTCCAAGGATAACTGGTGCCGCTTGCGTGACTCGAACACGCGACCCCATCATTACGAATGATGTGCTCTACCAACTGAGCTAAAGCGGCCCGGGAAGCCGTGCTTCCAAGATGGGCTGGGTGATAGACGCAACCGGCCGCGAATTCAAGATGGCTGCGCGAATTCAGGACGAGCAATTCGTCTCCGTCCCAGGCCGGGCGCAAGGGCAGCCGCCGCGCCGATGCGATGCCGTATCGGCAGGCCGCCCCGTCCGTCACGTCGGGGCCGTGACGGAAAAATCAGCGAAAAAGGTTGATTTCTTTACCGAAAACCGCCGAAATGAGCTTTGTATCCCTCGGCAAGGCAGAATGCAGCCGCTCGCTTGTTGATTGATTGGTCGCCTGCGGCTAACGATCATGACAATGTGAGTGGAATTGCAGAGGGAATTCGTTTGGACGCGATCGAAAAAGCGATCCGCAACGCCTTTGAGAAAGGCAATGCCGACGACCGGGCGTTTCGCGAGCGGGTCTACCGATCGGCTTTCGCGGCACTCGACCGTGCCCTGCAGGCCAATCCAAACGTCACCGTGGAAGTCGCCATCAAGCGCCGCAAGGCGGTCCAGGCGAAGATCACCGAAATCGAATCGGAATTCCTGCCGGCGGTTACCGACGTCGCCGCGCCGACCGACAGTTTGGAGGCAGCACCGGAGGTGGAGCCTCCGGCCGAAGCCGAGCCCGCGCCGTCGCCCGATGTCGTCGTTGACGGTCCGCCGCAGCCGCCCGAATCCGATGCGCCCCGGTCGCGCGTCCTGCCGGTCGTCCCGGACATAATGCCCGATGCGCCTGTTCCCGAGGCGCCGGTGATCGACATGGGGGCCTCGGCTCCGACCGAAGCCGAAACCGACGACGCGGAAGTGACGCCCGACCGCGACGACCGGCGGGCGAGGCGGCGGCGCCTGCCTTTGACCGCGATCTTCTTCGGCGTGACGCTGCTCGCAGCCGCCGGCATCGGCCTTTATTTCGCCAACCAGACCGGCGTCTTCAAATCGGCGACCGAACTCGACACGGCGCCGCCGGAAGCGCCGCCAACGGTCGACGGCGATGATTTCACGCCGGACAACACCGCTTCGCCGCCAAAGCAGGGCGAGGCGGACCAGGCGCGCGACTGGATCAACGTGTTTTCGCCGGGTGACCCGACGCAGGTCAATGCACCGTCGGACGCCAAGGCCGACGTTATCCAGGACGAAAGCGGTTCCTTCCTGCGCATCCGCTCGGGTGCATCCGGTTCGGCCATCAGCTTCGACGTCGGGCAAGGCGCGCTGGAAAAACTCGCCGGCAAGCATGCCACATTCGACATCATCGCGCGCTCCGAGGAGGGCCAGGAGACGCAGATTTCCGTCGATTGCAATTTCGGCGAACTCGGCGACTGCGGCCGCAAGCGCTATGCCGTCGGTCGCGAGCGCAATGAATATCTGTTCGACGTGCGCTTTCCCGACAAGCATCCGGGTGCTGCCGGCACCATCGCCATCAATTCCGACTTCGACAAGCAGGGCAAGTCGGTCGACATCTACGAGATTCGCGTCTCGGTCGTTCCGTAAAGCACGTCGCGTTCGGACGGGCCTCATGCGACGCAGTTTAGGTTCTTGTTTTGATGCATGTCGTTACCGCAAAACCGCTGCACGCTTTTGCGCGACATGCATTAACTATCGAGCAGCGCCTGCAGCGTCTCGATGCGGTCGGCTTCCGCCGCCGGCTTGTCCCAGCGCAGCCGCGAAATGCGCGGAAAGCGCATGGCGACGCCGGATTTGTGCCGCGTCGAACGGTTGAGCCCTTCGAACGCCACCTCCAGCACCAGGCCCTGTCTGCGATCGGCCCGTACCGAGCGCACCGGGCCAAAGCGCTCAATCGTATTGTCGCGGACATATTTGTCGATTTGCCTCAGTTCCTCGTCGGTGAAGCCGAAATAGGCTTTTCCCACCGGCACCAGCTCCTCCGATCCTTCCGGCCCGGACCAGACGCCGAATGTGTAGTCGGAATAGAAGCTCGAGCGTTTGCCGTGGCCGCGCTGGGCGTACATCAGCACGGCGTCGACCGTGTGCGGATCGCGCTTCCATTTGAACCACGGCCCCTTCGGCCGCCCGGCCACATAGGGCGAATCCCAGCGCTTCAGCATGACGCCTTCGATGACCGGATGCAGCGGCTTGCGGCGCAATTCCTCCAGCGCCTGCCAGGTGGTGAATGCGACCAGCGGCGACAGATCGAAGCGACTCGGATCGAGTGTCCTGACGAAGGCCTCGAGCCGGCCGCGTCGTTCGCGGAAGGGCAATCCCCGCACATCCTCGTCACCAATCTGCAGCGCATCGTAGCAGCGCATGAAGGCGGGGTATTGCTGCTGGATCTTGGGTGACACGCTCTTGCGGTTCAGCCGCTGCTGCAGGTCCGAGAACGTGCCCGTCGCCTGCCTGGGGTCACCGACCAGAAGCTCGCCGTCGAGGGAGCCTGAAAAATCCATCGCCTCGGCAAGATCCGGAAAAGCGCCGGAGACATCGTCACCGGTGCGCGAATAGAGCCGGCGAATGCCGCCTTCGCAAACCGCCTGGACGCGGATGCCGTCCCATTTCCATTCGGCCGCGTAGTCGGCCGGGTCGAGCTTTTCGAGGTCGCCGTCGCCGACGGCGTTCGACAGCATCACTGGCCTGAACAGCGCCAGCGCCGTCTTCCTGGGTTTTTCCGCCTTGCCCTCCAGCCAGGCGAACAGAGCCGCATAAGGCGGCGTCAGCCCGTGCCAGAGTTCCTCGATCTCGGCGATATCGACCTTGCCGAAATCGGCCAGCGCCTGCTTGGCGAGCCGCGCCGAGACACCGATGCGCAGGCCGCCGGTGACCAGCTTTATGATGGCAAAGCGCGCGGACGTGCTGGCGCTGTCGAGCAGCCGGGCCAGCACCTGCGGCCCGTCGGAACGGCTTGCCGCCTGCAGCTTGGCCACCACCTCGGCCAGCGTCGGCGCGTGGTTCGCAATATCGAGAGGCGATTGCGGCCAGACCAGCGACACGGTCTCGGCCAGGTCGCCGACATAGTCGTAGGAATAGCCGAACAGCACGGGATCCATGCGCTCGATCACCAGCGTGCGCAGCATTGCCGGCTTGACCGCGGCGATGGAAAGATCGCCGGTAATGGCCGCCAGCGCCAGCCCGCGATCCGGATCCTCGACGCTGCGGAAATAGTCGGTCAAAAGCGTCAGCTTGCCGTTGCGCGACGGCGTCAGCACCAGCCGGTCGAGAAGCTCGGCGAAGCGGTTCATGAGCGGAGCGCCAAGGGGGGAAGTTTGCGATCCTTCGCGCCCCCCTCTGTCCTGCCGGACATCTCCCCCACGAGGGGGGAGATCGGATGTCGCGACTGGTTTCGCCAATCTCGAACGTCGCTGGAATGAGCGCGGCGGCGAAGAAGCCAATCTCCCCCCTTGCGGGGGAGATGGCCGGCAGGCCAGAGGGGGGTGTGAAGGATCGCGGCGCCCGCGATTGGTGGTTCAACAATTGCCATCAATCGCCCTCGTCCTCATAGCCGACGAGATGCAGCGGCCTGGCGGCGATGCCTTCGAGTTCGCACCAGCGCACCAGCGCCTCCTCGCGGCCATGCGTCACCCAGATTTCTTCCGCGCCGGTCTCCTTGATCGTTGCTGTCAGCTCGTCCCAGTCGGAGTGATCGGAGATAATCAGCGGCAGCTCGACGCCGCCCTGCTTGGCGCGCTGGCGGATGCGCATCCAGCCTGAGGCGAAGCACGACATCGGATCGGGAAAGCGCCGCGCCCAGCGATCGGCGAAGGCGGATGGCGGGCCGATGACGATGGCGCCGGCAAAGTCGCTTTTTTGGCCGGTCTCGACGGTCGCCGGTTCCAATGTGCCGAGATCTATGTCCTGGCTCTGGTAATATTCGCTGAGCTTGGCCAGCGCACCATGGATGTAGATCGGCTTTTCGTAGCCGGCATGGCGCAGCAGCCGCATGACACGCTGCGCCTTGCCCAGCGCATAAGCGCCGACCAGATGCGTGCGCTCGGGAAACTGTTCGGTCGATTTCAGCAGCCGGGCGATCTCTTCGGAATCGGGTGGATGGTGAAACACCGGCAGGCCGAACGTCGCCTCGGTGATGAAGACGTCGCACTGGAGCGGCTCGAACGGCTCGCAGGTCGCGTCGTTCTGGCGTTTATAGTCGCCGGACGCGACGATGCATGTGCCCTGATGCGCGACCTTGATCTGCGCCGAGCCCAGCACATGGCCGGCCGGGTGAAAGCTGACGGCCACACCGCCAAGCGCAATCGTCTCGCCGAGCACGGCGGCTTGCGTCGTTCCGGCAAAACCTTCGCCGTAACGCAGACCCATAATATCGAGCGTCTGCTGCGTCGCCATTACCGAGCGGTGGCCGGAGCGGGCATGGTCGGAATGGCCATGCGTGATCAGCGCCCGGTTGACCGGCCGCACCGGGTCGATGAAGAAATCGCCGGGCGGGCAATACAACCCTTCCGGCCGGGGATGAAGCAGGTCGCTGGCGCGCATGGCCCCAAGATAGGCGCTAATTCCGGCGCGGGAAGCCTGTTGTAAGTCACTGCTGACTCCAGCATAGAGCGCAAGCCGGGCTGCAAACACCCGGCGGAACTCGATCACGATGAAACCGCTCCAGACCTCGTCCGGCGATTTGACCGCCGACCGCCGCGCCGACTATGCCGAAATGCTCTATGCATCCGGCGATCATGCGGCAGCCGCGGAATTGCTGCTCGGCGCGCTCGAACTGGCGCCGCAATGGCCAGCCGGCTGGTTCCGCCTCGGCGAGATGCAGGAAGCGGCGGGCGCGCCCGATCGTGCCGCGCAGGCCTGGACGACGACACTGCGGCTCGACCCGGCGGACAGGCTCGGCGCGGTGCTCAAGCTGCAATTGATCGGCAGGGCAGCGGCTGCCCAGGCGCCGCCCAGCGCCTTTGTCGAGACGCTTTACGACCACTATGCCGAAAGCTTCGAGGGTGAGCTGGTCGACAGGCTCGGCTACCGTCTGCCCGAATGCCTCGACCGCGCCATCCGGGCAGCACGGCCGGGCCGGTTTTCGCTGGCGCTCGATCTCGGCTGCGGCACCGGCCTCATGGGCCAGAAGCTGCGGCCAATCGCCGATCGGCTGGAGGGTTACGACATCTCGGCCGGCATGCTGAGGCAGGCGCGCGCCAAAGGCCTCTACGATCTGCTCGTCAAGACGGACCTGCAGGATTTTTGCTATTCTGGCCCGAAAGCCGATCTGGTGACGGCGGCCGATGTGTTTATCTATGTCGGCGCACTCGACAGGGTGGTGAACAAGATTGCCGGAATGCTTGCCGGCGGCGGTCTGTTTGCGTTCTCCGTCGAGACGCTCCCGGGCGGAGAATCGTCTGACAGTGCCGGCTTCGCCCTGCAGCCGTCGCGCCGCTACGCGCATTCGCGAGGCTATATAGAGCGGGTTCTGGATGCCGACGGCTTTTCGGTCCTGTCGCTGCAGGCAACGATCATCCGGCAGGATCGCCGCGAACCGGTCGAAGGGCTGGCCGTAGTGGCAAGCTTGCTTTCCGGCAGCGTAAAATCTGGCTAAGACTTCTGCCGCTGCGCATGAGAAGCCGCAGCGGCGAAAGACAAGGAGCACGTTCATGCGCTGGAACATGACGGTCTTGGCATCTTGCCTGGCGATGGCCGGCTGCGTCGGCAATTCGATGTCCGAACGGCAGGACGAAAACGTCCAGTCCTCGCTGCTGTATGACAAGGTGCCTTGCGATCAATTGCTGGCGCAACGAAACGGCCTGGCGCAGCAATATCATCTGCCGGTGGACGCCAAGCCGTCCTTCTCCAACCCGGCGACGGGCTTTGGCCCGTTCACGCCGGATATTCGCTCAAAAGCCAAGCGCGACGCCGACCAGGCAAGCGGCAAGATCGACGCCATGAACCGGTCGATTGCCCGCCGCGAATGCGGCAAGCCGGCCAAACAGAACAAGCTCGGCCTGACCTGACCGGGTCCTAATCCGCCACCTTCCACTGCTCGCGCGAGGCGCTGGCGGGATAGACGCCGAGAATGCGCATTTCGCGCGAGAAAAAGCGCAACTCGTCGAGTGCCAGCTTCACCAGCGGATCGTCGGGATGGCCCTCTATGTCGGCGTAGAATAGCGTCGCTGTAAACGCGCCGAGCTGGTAGCTTTCCAGCTTGGTCATGTTGATGCCGTTGGTGGCAAACCCGCCCATCGCCTTGTAGAGCGCCGCCGGCACGTTTCGGACGCGGAAGATGAAGGTCGTCATCATCTTGGCGTCGGCCGAGGGACGTTCGGCCCATTGCTTGTTCTTGGTCAGCACCACGAAGCGGGTGACGTTGCTGTCGGTGTCCTCGACATTCTCCTCGATGATATCGAGCCCGTAGAGGGTCGAGGCCAGTGCCGGCGCCAGCGCGGCCATGGTGCGGTCCTTCATCGCGGCGACCATCTTGGCGGCGCCCGCGGTGTCGCCGGCAACCGCCGCCTTCCAGCCGTTCTTGCGGATGTATTTGCGGCATTGGCCGAGCGCGTGGATGTGGCTGTGCACGGTCCTGATCTCGTCGCGCCTGACGCCCGGCAGCACCATCAGCTGGAAGTGGATCGGCAGAAAGTATTCGCCGATGATGTGCAGCTTCGATTCCGGCAAGAGGTGATGGATGTCGGCGACGCGGCCGGCAATGGTGTTCTCGATCGGGATCATGGCCAGATCGGCCTTGCCGGTCTCGACGGCGTTGAAGGCGTCCTCGAAGGTCGGGCACGGCAACGGCTCCATCGAAGGGAACATGTTGCGGCAGGCGGTGTCGGAATTGGCGCCCGGCTCGCCCTGGAAGGATATTTTGTTGGTCTTTTCAGGCATGCGCGGAGTCTCGGGAATTGGGGGAAGAATTTCTTAGTTGGAAAGGAGCGCCCTGGCGCGTTCGAGATCGTCCGGCGTATCGACGCCAAGCGGCACCGACTGCACGATCTCCGCATCGATGCGCATGCCAGCCTCCAGCGCCCGCAACTGCTCGAGCCGCTCGCGGCGCTCCAGAGGCGACGGCCTTAGCGCAACGAAGCGTTCGAGTGCGGCGCGGCGATAGGCATAGAGGCCGATATGATGGTAGAGCGGGCCTTCGCCCCAAGGGGCGGTGGCGCGGGTGAAATAGAGCGCCCTGAGCCGCGTCGTCGAGAGTGGCGAGCCGACCAGCTTGACGACGTTCGGATTGGTCTTTTCCTCATCGCGGACGATCTCGACGCAGAGCGTGGCGATATCCACCGCCGCGTTCTCGAAAGGCTTCAGCGCGGCACCGATAACAAGGGGGTCGATGGTCGGCAGATCGCCCTGCACATTGACGATGGTCTCGACGCTGTTGCCAGGGTCGAGAATGGTCAGCGCTTCAAAGATGCGGTCGGAGCCGGTTTCGTGGTCCGCCCGCGTCATCACCGCCTCGAAACCATGCGCGCGCACCGCCTCCGCAACGCCTTGCGTATCGGTAGCGACGACCACCCGGCCGAGCCCCGCCTCGGCAGCACGGCGGGCGACGTGGACGATCATCGGAGTGCCGGCAATGTCGGCCAGCGGTTTGCCCGGCAGGCGGGTCGAGGCCATGCGGGCCGGGATCAGGATGAGCGTGGACATGAGGCGGGCAGAGGCTCGAAAAAGAGGGGGACAAAAGTGGCAAAAGGTCTCACTGGCAGCGCCCTTATAGGTGTTGCAACGCCGGAGCAAAAGACCTAGTTTCCGCGCGATTTGACCGCCTCGCAGGGTGGTTCACGATACCGACGGACGGAGTGGACGGATCGGTCCGCCGGAAAAGGGAGCCTGGGGCGTATGGATTCCAACGAAGTCAACAAGCTGCTCGCCGGTTTCCTCGGCACGGTGTTCATTGTCTTTTCCGTTGGCATCGTATCCGACGCGCTGTTTGCCTCGCCGACGCCGGAAAAGCCCGGCTTCGCCATCGAGGCGACCGAGCCCGCCGAAGGCGGCCCGGCCGCTCCCGCCGCGGAGGCCAAGCCGATCGCCGAGCTGCTGGCCACCGCCAACGCCGAAGCGGGTGCCGCCATCTTCAAGAAATGCCAGGCCTGCCACTCCGGCGAAAAAGGCGGCCCCAACAAGGTTGGCCCCGATCTGTGGGACATCATCGACCGTCCGGTCGCCGAGCATGAGGGCTTTGCCTATTCGGCCGGCATGAAGGAGTTCTCCAAGGGCGGCAGCGAGAAGTGGACCTACGACAATCTCAACCACTTCATCACCTCGCCGAAGAAGTTCGTGAAGGGCACGGCGATGGGCTTCGCCGGCCTGCCGAAGGATGAGGACCGCGCCAACGTCATCGCCTATCTGCGCACGCTGTCGGACAATCCGAAGCCGCTGCCGGCGCCCGGCGCCTCGGCCGAAAACGCGCCCGCCAAGCCGGCCGAAGGCGCAGCCCCTGCCAAGCCGGCAGAAGGCGCGGCGCCCGCCGCTCCGGCCGCACCCGCAAAATAACAAAACCGTAATGACATAATCCTTGAAAAAGCCGGGTTCAGCCCGGCTTTTTGCTTAGGAAAAATGCATATGCGGCGACAAAGCTTCTCGGTTGCGGTTTTCAGCGCCGCCAAATGATCTAGATTGAGCCCAGACGCTATGGTGACGGCGCTATATCGCGAAGAGGAGAACGCATGACGGTTGGCCGAGCGCGGATGCTTCTGAAATCAGTGCTGATGCTGGCTGCTTTTGCCGGCGGCCTGCAGGCGGCCTTCGCGGACGAATGGCGCACGACCTCGTCGCTGATCGGCGAATCCAAATACGGCGACAATTTCCAGCATTACGATTACGTCAATCCGGATGCACCGAAGGGCGGCACGCTGAATTCGGTTGTGCTGGGCACGTTCGACAGCTTCAATCCCTACATCGTGCAGGGTTCGCCGGCCGCCGGCTTCGCGCAGTTTGGCGGCGGCCTGCTCTACGACACGCTGATGGAGCAGGCGACCGACGAGGGCAGCACCAGCCATCCGCTGATCGCCGACGCCTATAAATATCCGGCCGACTATTCCTCGGCGACCTACCGGCTCGACCCGCGGGCGAAATGGCATGACGGCCAGCCGATCACCACGGACGACGTGATCTGGTCGTTCCAGGTACTGAAGGCCAACAGCCCGATGTACAGCCGCTATTTCGAAAACGTCACCGACGCCGTCGCCATCTCCGACCGCGAGGTCGAGTTCCACTTCAGTCAGAAAGGCAACCGGGAGCTACCGAAGATCATCGGCGACCTCGTCGTGTTGCCCAAGCACTGGTGGGAAGGCACGGACGCCAGCGGCAAGAAACGCGACGTCACCAAATCGACATTGGAGCCGCCGCTGGGATCGGCCGCCTACAAGATCGCCAGCTTCAAGCCGGGGTCCGAAATCATCTGGCAGCGCGTACCCGATTACTGGGCGGCCAAGCTGCCCGTAAAAATCGGCCGCGAGAATTTCGACAGGCAGCGTTTCAGCTATTTTCTGGACGACAACGCCGCCTGGCAGGCCTTTACCAAGGGCGGCTTGGACGACATCAAGCCGGAGAACAGTTCGAGGCGCTGGAACACATTCTATGATTTTCCGGCAGTCAAGGCCGGTGACGTCATCAAGAAGGAATTCAAGACCGCGTCGCCCGAACCGATGCAGGCCTTCATGCTCAACACCAGGCGCCCGCTGTTCCAAGATCGCCTGGTGCGCGCCGCGCTGATGTACCCGTTCGACTTCGAGACGATGAACCGGACCCTGTTCTTCGGTTCCAACACCCGCACCAGCAGCTATTTCCAGGGCACGGAACTGGCGTCGAGCGGCCTGCCGCAAGGCAAGGAACTGGAGATCCTGGAGCAGTACCGCGACAAGCTGCCGCCCGAAGTCTTCACCCAGGAATTCAAGCTGCCGGTCTACGACACGCCGCAGGCGGAGCGCAAATACCTGAAGACCGCGGTCGATCTGTTCGCCAAGGCCGGCTGGGTGATCAAGGGCGGCAAGATGGTCAACGCCAAGACCGGCGAACCGTTCAAATTCGAGATCCTCGGTTGGAACGACACCGACCAGGTCATCGCCAGCCCATATATCGCCAATCTGCGCAAGATCGGCGTCGACGCGACGCTGCGCCTGATCGACCAGACCCAGTATATCAACCGCGTCAAGCATTTCGATTACGACGTCATCATATGGCAACTCGGCCAGTCGGACTCTCCCGGCAACGAACAGCGCGACTTCTGGAGCTCCAAGGCCGCCGATTCGCCGGGATCGCGCAATTACGCCGGCATCAAGAATCCGGTCGTCGATGCGCTGGTCGATCGGATCATTTATGCCACCGACCGCGACGATCTCGTTGCCGCCACCCATGCGCTCGACCGGGTGCTGTTGTGGAATTTCTACGTCGTGCCGCAATATTACCGCGCCGTGGTCTGGCTCGCCTACTGGAACAAGTTCGGTATGCCGGAAAAGCAGCCCGCCTATAGCGGCGTCGACCAGAATTCCTGGTGGATCGACCCGGCCAAGGAAAAGGCGCTGGCGGCCAAATACAAGAGCGGCAATTGATGGCGGCGCTGCCCCGTCGCGACTTCCTCGCCCTGGGCGGTGCCGCCGCGGCCGCAGCGCTGCTGCCCGGCCGGGCTTTCGCGGCCATTCCAACCGGCGTGAAACTGCACGGGTTGTCGGCTTTTGGCGATCTCAAATACGGGCCGGATTTCACGCATTTCGACTGTGTCAATCCGGACGCTCCCAAGGGCGGCCGGATGAATTTCGCCCCGCCGAACTCCACCCTCAATCAGAGCTTCCTGACTTTCAACACACTGAACTCACTGGTGTTGAAGGGGGATTCGCCGCCGCGCACCGAGCTCTGCTTCGATTCGCTGATGGCAAGGGCAGTCGACGAACCGGATGCGGTCTACGGCCTGCTTGCCGAATCCGTTACCTTGTCGCAGGATCGCAATGGCTACCGCTTCAGCCTGCGGCCACAAGCGCGCTTCCATGACGGGTCGCCGCTGACCGCCGACGACATTGCCTTCGCCTTGAACCTCTACAAAGACCGGGGACATCCGAACCTTTCCCAAGCGCTGCGGCACATGACAGAAGCGGTCGCAATCGATCCGCTTACAGTCAACCTTACCTTCAACGGCCAACAGTCCGCGCAGAATATCCTCGCGATCGTCGTAATGCCGATCGTGTCGAAAGCGTTCTACACCGCCAATGATTTCGACGCCTCGACGATGACGCCACCGCTCAGCTCCGGACCATACAGGGTTGGACGGGTGGTGGCCGGGCAGACTGTCGAATATGAACGCGTCGCCGACTATTGGGGCCGCGATCTGGCCGTGAACCGCGGCAGTTATAATTTCGACCGCATCCGTATCGATTTCTACCTTGATCGCCAGGCAGCCTTTGAAGCATTCAAGAAAGGGGATACGCATTTTCGCGAGGAGTTCACCTCGCGGGTATGGGCGACCGGCTACGACTTTCCAGCACTGAAGGATGGCAGGGTCGTCAAACGCGAATTTCCTGGCGAGAAAACGCCATCCATGCAGGCTGTCGCGCTGAACCAGCGCCGTCCGCAGTTCCGCGACATTCGCGTGAGACGGGCAATCGCCTATTGCTTCGACTTCGAATGGACCAGGCGGGTTCTGTTTTTCGACTCCTACGAGCGTTCGCAATCGAACTTCGAGCGATCGGATTACAAGGCCAAGGGCCTGCCCTCACCCAAGGAGTTGGCCCTGCTGGAGCCGTTTCGAGCCGAGTTGCCGCCGGAGACCTTCGGCGAACCGGTGATGCAACCCGTCTCCGACGGTTCCGGGCACGACCGTAAGCTGCTGCGCGAGGCTTCGAGGCTGCTTGCCGAAGGCGGCTGGAAGCGAGCGGGCAATTTCGTCCTCAACGACAAAGGCGAGCGCCTGCGCGTGGAAATGCTTGCCGAGGACGAGGGTCTCGTTCGTATTTTCGCGCCATGGTCCGAGAATATGAAGGCGATCGGCATCGACGCTTCGATCCGGCAGGTCGACTCGACGCAATTTGAAGCGCGGCAGAGCAATTTCGACTTCGACTTCAACATGCTCGCATGGTCGATCGGAGCGACGCCCACCGCCGACGGTTTGGAGATTCTCTACGCTTCCCAAATGGCGAAAACGCCGGGGATGCGCAACTATCCGGGTACGGAAAGCAAAGCCATCGACGCGCTGATCGAGGCAGCCGGCAAGGCGCAGAGCCGGATCGAACTCGTAACCGCGCTCAACGCGCTCGATCGGGTCTTGCGCGCGCGGCTAGACTGGATTCCAACATATCATCTGGCGAATCACCGAGCAGCCTTCTGGGACATGTTCGGCTTTCCCGCTCAAAAGCCGGATTACGACTTTCCGGTCGAGACGTCGTGGTGGTTCGACAAAGACAAGGCGGCAAAGATTGGCAAAGGCTGAGATTTTCGCACAAGCGAGGCAGGGAACCTGATGGGCGCCTATATACTGCGCCGCATCCTGTTGATGATCCCGACCCTGTTCGGCATCATGGCGGTATCCTTCGCCGTCATCCAGTTCGCGCCGGGCGGGCCGGTCGAGCAGGTCATCGCCAGGCTGACCAACCAGGGCGGCAGCGATCGCCTAGGCGGCGGCGGCGGTGATGCCGGCGGCGCCAATTTCGATGTCGCCGGCGACGTCGGCTCGAAATACCGCGGCGCGCAAGGGCTCGACCCGGAATTCATCAAGAAGCTGGAGAAGCAGTTCGGTTTCGACAAGCCGCCGCTCGAGCGCTTCGGCATGATGCTGTGGAACTATCTCCGCTTCGATTTCGGCGACAGCTATTTCCGCGACATCTCGGTGCTCGACCTGATCCTGGAAAAGATGCCGGTGTCGATCTCGATCGGACTGTGGATCACACTCTTGTCCTATCTGATCTCGATCCCGCTCGGCATCCGCAAGGCAGTCAAGGACGGCTCCACCTTCGACGTCTGGACCAGCGGCGTCGTCATTGTCGGTTACGCCATTCCGGGCTTCCTGTTCGGCATATTGCTGATGGTGCTGTTTGCCGGCGGCTCGTTCTGGGACTGGTTTCCGCTGCGCGGCCTCACCTCCGACAATTGGGACCAGCTGTCGTGGCCGCAGCGGATCGTCGACTATTTCTGGCACATGACCCTGCCGCTGACGGCGCTGGTGCTGTCGGCCTTCGCCACGACGACGTTGCTCACCAAGAATTCCTTCCTTGAGGAGATACGCAAGCAATATGTGGTCACAGCCCGCGCCAAGGGCCTGTCGGAGCGGCAGGTGCTTTATGGCCACGTCTTCCGCAACGCCATGCTGATCGTCATCGCGGGTTTCCCCGGTGCCTTCATCTCGGCATTCTTCACCGGGTCGCTGCTGATCGAGAACATCTTTTCGCTCGATGGCCTCGGCCTGCTTGGTTTCAACTCGGTGGTGCAGCGCGACTATCCGGTGGTCTTCGCCAATCTCTACATCTTCTCGCTGCTTGGCCTGTTCGTCGGGCTGCTGTCCGACCTGATCTATACCTGGGTCGATCCGCGCATCGACTTCGAGCGGAGAGACGTCTGATGGAGCAGGCGACAGCCGAAACGGCGCCGCCTCGGATCGCGCGGCCCTTTCTGTCGCCGCTCAACCAGCGGCGCCTGCAGAACTTCAAGTCCAACAGGCGCGGCTACTGGTCGTTGTGGATTTTCCTGTTCCTGTTCGTGCTGTCGCTGGTTTCCGAACTGATCGCCAACGACAAGCCGATCATCGCCTCCTACAAGGGCGAGATCCTGTTTCCGGTCCTGGTCGCCTATCCCGAGGAGAAGTTCGGCGGCTTCTATGCGGTCACCGACTACCGCGACCCGGTCATCCAGGACGAGATCAATGCCAATGGCTGGATGGTCTGGCCGCCGGTGCGCTACTCCTACCAGACCGTCAACAACGCCATTCCCGAAGCAGCACCGACCAAGCCGTCCTGGCTCTACGACAAGAAGACGCGATGCAACCAGTATCCGAAAGGCGAAGCGGACCCCAATTGCAACGTCGGCAACTGGAACTGGCTGGGCACCGACGACCAGGCCCGCGACGTGCTGGCGCGCGTCATCTACGGCTTCAGGATATCGGTGCTGTTCGGCCTGATCCTGACCGCCGGCTCGGCGCTGATCGGCGTGGCGGCCGGCGCCTTGCAGGGCTATTTCGGCGGCTGGACCGACCTTCTTTTCCAGCGCTTCATCGAGATCTGGTCGGCGATCCCAGTGCTGTACCTGCTCTTGATCGTCGCCGCCATCCTGCCGCCCGGCTTCTTCATCCTGCTCGGATTGATGCTGCTGTTCTCCTGGGTGGCGCTGGTCGGCGTGGTGCGGGCCGAGTTCCTGCGCGCCCGCAATTTCGAATATGTCAATGCGGCGCGCGCGCTCGGCGTGCCCAACATCACCATCATGTTCCGGCATCTGCTTCCCAATGCCATGGTGGCGACGCTGACCTTCCTGCCCTTCCTGCTCAGCGGCTCGATCTCGACGCTGACCTCGCTCGACTATCTCGGCTTCGGCCTGCCGCCCGGCTCCGCCTCGCTGGGCGAACTGTTGAAGCAGGCGCAGCGCAACCTCAACGCCCCCTGGCTCGGCATTTCCGGCTTCGTCGTCATCTCGCTGATGCTGTCGCTGCTGGTCTTCGTCGGCGAGGCCACCCGCGACGCCTTCGATCCGCGCAAGACGTTCAGATGAGGGCGATGCAGGCTGGCATTCGGCATGTTATATTCCGGAAATGGCAATCCGGACAAAAGCGGACGTACCCTCAAGTGACCGGCGGCTTTGATCGGTGAAACACCAGTGGCAGCCATCGCTCGATCACTGGAGAGCAAATTGGCCGATATGAGCGAACCCGGAGCCATGACGGTGTGTTGGCGTCCGTGCAGTCCGTCAATCCGCACGTTGGGGAAGGAAGGGTTATGAATAGGATCATCCTTGAACACTACCCGGCATCGAAGCTCCCGGATGAACTGCGAAAAGGCATAGCGCCGAGCGCCTCGGTCAGAGTGACAGTGGAGGAGGAGGCCAACAGGCCCCTTGGCCGCGAACAATTGCTTGAACTCATGCGGGATGCTCAGGCCAACGCGCCGGGAACAAGCCTCGACGAGGCTGTCGCGCGTGTTCGTGCCCTCCGCGATGAGTGGGAGGATTGATGGCTGCAGTCCGGCTTTATGTCGACACCAACATTTTCATCTATGCCTTTGAAAACAATGATGCGCTTGCAAACAAACTGCTTCAGCTCATTTCACTGAACGAGGGCAGAAAGCAGCCTTTCCTGGCGACGAGTGAGATCGTGCTCGCGGAGTTGATGGTCGATCCCTTGAGAAAGAACAATGAGCGACTGATCGAGCTCTACGACAATATTTCAATCGGCAATGCCTTCATCTCAATTGGGACGATAACTCGCGACGTTCTCTGGCACGCAGCACAGTTACGTTCGGAATTCCTTTCGTTGAGATTACCAGACGCGATCCATCTTTCCACAGCGATGCACTTCGGCTGCACCCAATTTCTGACCGCGGACACGAGGTTGAAAGAGACCTATTCTATCGCACCAAATCGTCTCGTCCCCCCTCAAATGGCAGCCAAAATTTCGATCATACGACCGGAAATTTCCGCCTTGGACAGGGTTGTCGCGGAAGTTGAGCTATGACCCCCCCTCTCCTCTCGGTCCAGGATCTCAGCGTCGCCTTCACGCAAGGCGGCAGCCAGTCGGTCGCCGTCGACCATATCTCCTTCGACCTCGCCAAGGGCGAGACGGTGGCGCTGGTCGGCGAATCCGGCTCCGGCAAGTCGGTCACCGCGCTGTCGGTGCTGAAGCTGCTGCCCTATCCGACCGCCAGCCACCCGTCGGGAAAGATCCTGGTCCTCGGCGCCGACCTGCTTGCCGCGGACGAGAGAGACTTGCGCCGCGTGCGCGGCAACAAGATCACCATGATCTTCCAGGAGCCGATGACCTCGCTCAACCCGCTGCACACGATCGAGCAGCAGATCGTCGAGGTGCTGAAGCTGCACCAGGGCCTGGGCGATCGCAACGCCAAGGCGCGCACGCTGGAACTTCTGCACGAGGTCGGCATCCGCGAACCGGAAAAACGGCTCGACGCCTATCCGCACCAGCTTTCCGGCGGCCAGCGCCAGCGCGTCATGATCGCCATGGCGCTCGCCAACGAGCCTGAACTGTTGATCGCCGACGAGCCGACGACCGCGCTCGACGTCACCGTCCAGGCGCAGATCCTCGAATTGCTGGCCGGCCTGAAAAGCCGCAAGAACATGTCGATGCTGTTCATCACCCACGATCTCGGCATCGTCAGGAAGATCGCCGACCGGGTCTGCGTGATGACCAAGGGCAAGATCGTCGAGACCGGCCCGACCAAGGAGATATTCGCCAATCCGCAGCACGCCTACACGCGGCATCTGCTTGCCGCCGAGCCGAAAGGCAAGCCGCCGGCGGCCAACCAGGCCGCCAAGCCGGTGATGGTCGGCAAGGACGTCAAGGTCTGGTTTCCGATCAAGAAGGGCTTCTTCCGGCGCACCGTCGACAATGTGAAGGCGGTCGACGGCATCGACGTCACCGTGCGGGCCGGCCAGACGCTTGGCGTCGTCGGCGAATCCGGCTCAGGCAAGACGACGCTCGGCCTGGCGCTGGCCAGGATGATCTCGTCGACGGGGACCATCCAGTTCAACGGACGCGGCATCGATCAGCTGTCCTTCAGCGAAATGCGGCCGTTGCGACGCGAGTTGCAGATCGTCTTCCAGGATCCGTTCGGTTCGCTCAGTCCGCGCATGTCGGTCGCCGAGATCATCGAGGAAGGGTTGAAGATCCACGAGCCGAAACTGTCTCCTGATGCGCGCGACGAGCGTGTCGTCGACGTCCTGAAGGAAGTCGGCCTCGATCCGGCGACGCGCAACCGCTATCCGCACGAATTCTCCGGCGGCCAGCGCCAGCGCGTCGCCATCGCGCGCGCCATGGTGCTCAACCCGCGTTTCGTCATGCTGGACGAGCCGACCTCGGCGCTCGACATGAGCGTGCAGGCGCAGGTCGTCGACCTCTTGCGCAGCCTGCAGGCCAAGCACGATCTCGCCTACCTCTTCATCAGCCACGATCTGAGGGTCATCCGCGCGCTCGCCAACGAAGTCATCGTCATGCGTAATGGCAGGATCGTCGAGGCCGGTCCTTCCGAACAGATTTTCGGCAACCCGCGGACCGACTATACAAAGGCGTTGATCTCGGCCGCCTTCAAGATCGAAACGGCGCCGGTCGGTATCGTCAGCGAGTAGATTTTCGCCAGAGATCATGCACAAAATCAAAACGCTGCCGCGCCCCTGCGAGTCCGGACGCGAACGCTGTTGGTAAAAGGGAAAAACAATCCGCAATGGAAAAAGGCCGCATCCTGCTTGCCCTCACCGGTATTCATCCGCTGCGCTGGCGCGAACTGCTGTCGGCGGAGCGCGAAGTGGTGCTCGAGCCGAATGGCGCCGGCGATCCCTCGATCACCTATGCTGTGGTGTGGAAACAGAGGCCGAACCTGTTGTCGTCGCTGCCCAATCTGCGGGCTATCTTCTCGATCGGCGCCGGCGTCGACCACATTTTCGCCGATCCCACCTTGCCCGACGTACCGGTCGTCAAAGTGGTCGCCGACAACCTTACCCAGTACATGACCGAATACGTCGTCTGGCGGGTGCTCGACCACCATCGCCAGGGCATGCTCTACCGCGCCCAGCGGCAGAAGAAGATCTGGCACGAGCCGCAGCAGCGGCCGGCCGGCGACATCTCGGTCGGCATTATGGGGCTCGGCACGCTTGGCCGCGCGGCGGCATCGGTACTGTTGTCGCTCGGCTTTCCCGTTAATGGCTGGTCGCGCAGCGATCGGCCGATGGAACGTGTCTCGACTTACGCGGGCGAGGCCGGCCTGATCCCGTTCCTCAATGCCACCGATATCCTGGTGGTGCTGTTGCCGCTGACGCCACAGACGCACGGCATCATCAACCACGGCGTGCTGAAGGAGCTGCGCAAGCGCAATGGCCTCGGCGGCTCGGTGCTGATCAATGCCGGGCGCGGAAGGCTGCAGAAGGACGCCGACATTTTGCGCGCGCTGGACGACGGCACGCTGAAGGAAGCCAGCCTCGACGTGTTCGAGGTCGAACCGCTGCCGAAGACCAGCCCGCTATGGAGCCACCCGAAAGTGTTCGTGACGCCGCACGCGGCGGCAACTTCCGATCCAGTCCACCTGGCGCCGATCATGCTGCGTCAGATGGACGCCTTCGAGCGCGGCGAAGCGCTGGAAAATGTGGTGGATCGCGACGCGGGGTATTGATTTTTTTAGAGCGCCGCTTTCCAGTCTCAGCCCCAGCCGAGCGGCACGTAGTCGATCTCCATAAACGCCTCGACCTCCGGGATCCAGCGGTCGCGGACGAAGGCGACGTGGTCGGGATGGTCGTTATAGCCGGAGTAAGCCCGCTGATCGGCGAACTCCATCGAGAAGCCGAAGCGGTAGTCGTTCTTGGGGCTGACCTGCCGCAACTGCTCGAAATGCGTGACGCCCTTTATCGCCGTGAGGATCGTCTTGGCGTCGGCGAGGAACCTTTTTTCCTCGAGCGAATGCGGCGGGTGCTTTAGCGTGAACACGACGGTGTGACGGATCATTTTTTGCTCCTGCGATGTCTTCGTATCACGCGCTGTCGGCCCAGGCGCGGATAAGGTTATAGGCGATCGCCCCCTTCGGCGGTGTCACCAGGCCGCCCGGATGCTCGCGGGCCAGCATCGAGAGCACCTCGTCGCGAAAGAACCAGCGGCAATCTTCCAGCTCGTTGAAGTCGGGGTGGATATCGTCGTTGAGCGGTTCGCCGAAGCAGCCGATCATCAGCGAATAGGGAAACGGCCAGGGCTGGCTGGCGTGGTAGACGACGCGGCCTAGCCGAATGCCGGCTTCCTCCAGCGTTTCGCGGCGCACCGCCGCCTCGATCGTCTCGCCCGGCTCGATGAAACCGGCGAGCGCCGAATACATGCCGGGCCCGAAATGCCGGCCGCGGCCGAGCAGGCATTTTTCGCGTGTTGCCGTCAGCATGATCGCCACCGGGTCGGTGCGCGGAAAGTGCTCCGTGCCGCAGGCCGGGCAATGCCGCTTGTAACCGCCCGCCCGCATCTCGGCTTCGGTGCCGCACTTGCTGCAGAAGCGATGGCTGGCATGCCAGGCAAGCAGCGCCGCCCCTTGCGCCAGCGCGCCGGCGGCCGCTTCGTCGATCAACCCCTGCATATAGACCGAGCGATAGTCGATCGCCCTGATCGTCTCGGGAAGCTGCTCGGGCTCGACCCCGGCCGGCACCGCCAGCACCGGGCCGCTTTCGGAAAAACCGAGCAGGACGCCGTTTTCGAGCGATGCCTCGAGCGGCCGGCATTCGGCCACGCCGAACCAGGGGTCGAATGCGCCTTGCGCAAGCTTGAGGTAGAGCCGGCCGCCACGCATCAGCAAAAGCCGCGCCGAGGGATCGGCGAGTGCCTTTTCGACGGAATCGTCGGCGCGGTTTTCGGACTGCCGGTCGATAATGTTGCCGGCGAAGCCGACGAACTGGCTCGGCTCGCGCAAGGGCGCGTCAAACAGGCGAAAGCTCATGCAGACTCGGGAGGGTTCAAGGTGGACACGGGAGAGGCTTATAGCGCTGCCTTGATCTTTTCCGCAAACTTGCGAAGGTCGGAGCGCTGATAGGGCTCGCGCAGGCCGTGCCCCCACACCGGGCCGGGCCAGCCGGGATCGCCTTCCGAGCGCGCAATAACGTGTACATGCAACTGGCGCACGATGTTGCCGAGTGCGCCGGTATTGATCTTGGTGCAGCCGGTCACCCGCTTCAGCGCCAGCGCCACCATATTGGTCTCGAAGGTCAGCATCGCCTGGTCGAGCGGCGTCATATCGTGGATTTCCTCGATGCCCGGCCGCTGCGGCACCAGCAGCAGCCATGGCCAGCGGCGGTCGTTCATGACGCGCAATTCGCACAGGCCGAGCCACATCAGCTGTTCGCTGTCGGCTTCCAGCTGGGCGTCAAGCGTGAATCCGGCCTTGAGGCCCGGCAGCATCGGCGTTTCCCTCACTTTTGGACGTTTTTTGAACTCTATCGACGCTAGAGCGGCTTCCGAAGGGCCGCAAGGGGGAGCAAGCAACATTGGCCGTCGCGGCGCTGATTGTGCGCGAAGAAGTGAAGGCCCGGGCAAATTGCATCAGGTTGGCGCTGCCCCGCCGAGATCGACGATTTTGATCGTGGCCACATTTTGTTCTTGCTTTGTGCCGGCAGCTATGCTACTAATCCCGCTATGGTGATTATTCGCACCAACGACCCGCCCGCCGAGGCGGGTTTTTGGTTTCAGCTTTCGCCGTCGCTCAAGGCCCCCTATCATCCGCACTTGCATTTCATCGCCGGATTGCCGATATGGAGGCTGGGAGGTTGGTGGTGGACGGTCCACTCGCCAACCGGGTCAGGTCCGGAAGGAAGCAGCCCTAACGAGCCCGGAACGGGTCATTGTTCCAGCCTCCCGCCTCTTCGCCTTTTGCCCCGACATTGACGGCGCCAAGCCGTGCGGGCGAAACTATGCGCAGGAATCGGCCGCCTCCAGTGGCAGCCCTTGGAGCTTAACGGGCGAATGAGCGAAGCCGGAAACGAGGCCGGGAAATTGGACAAGCCTGCCGCCTACCGCGTGCTGGCGCGCAAATACCGACCGTCGAATTTCTCCGAGCTGATCGGCCAGGAGCCGATGGTCCGCACCTTGACCAATGCCTTTGCCACCGGCCGCATCGCCCAGGCCTGGATGCTGACCGGCGTGCGCGGCGTCGGCAAGACCACGACCGCGCGCATACTCGCGCGGGCCCTGAACTACAAAACACCGACGGTCGACCAGCCTTCCGTCGACCTTGCCGTGCTCGGCGAGCATTGCCAGGCGATCATGGAAGGCCGGCATGTCGACGTCATCGAGATGGACGCCGCCTCGCATACCGGCATCGACGACATCAGGGACATCATCGAGCGTGTGCGCTACGCCCCGGTGTCGGCGCGCTACAAGGTCTACATCATCGACGAAGTGCACATGCTTTCCAACCAGGCCTTCAACGGCCTGTTGAAGACGCTGGAAGAGCCGCCGCCGCACGTCAAGTTCATCTTCGCCACCACCGAAATCCGCAAGGTGCCGATCACCGTCCTGTCGCGCTGCCAGCGTTTCGACCTCAGGCGCATCGATGCGGCAATGATCAAGGCCGACCTTGCCAGGATAGCCGGTCTGGAGGGCATCGAAGTCGAAGAGGATGCGCTGGCGATGATCGCCCGCGCGGCCGAAGGCTCGATGCGCGATGCGCAGTCGATCCTCGACCAGGCGATCGCCCATGGCGGCGGCGCGGTCAGCGCCGAAGCGGTGCGCGCCATGCTCGGCCTTGCCGACCGCGCCCGCATCGTCGACCTGTTCGAGCATGTCATGAAGGGCGACGTCGCCGCCGCCCTTGCCGAATTCCGTGCCCAGTACGATACCGGCGCCGATCCTGCCGCGGTGCTGACCGACCTTGCCGAGTTCAACCATCTGGTCACCCGTCTGCGTTTCGTGCCGGCTGCCATCGACGACGCCTCGCTGTCCGAGGACGAGCGCCGGCGCGGCGCCGATTTCGCCAGCACGCTGTCGGTCAAGGTGCTGTCGCGGACATGGCAGATGCTCTTGAAAGGCATTCCCGAGGTGCAGACCTCCAACCGCCCGGTCAGCGCCGCCGAGATGGTGCTGATCCGGCTGGCGCATGCCGCCGACCTGCCGACGCTGGACGAGGCGCTCAAATCGCTGGAGAACGGCGTTTCGCCGCCGGGCGCCGCGCCGCGCGTGAATGGCGCGCCGGCAAGCCCCGGCCCCGCAAACCATGCGCCTGCAAGCGGTGGTGCCGGTGCCGTGGCGCAGACGCGGATGCCGACGGCCAATGGCGGCGCGCAGACGATGCGCCTGGTCGAGGCCGAGCCCGTGCCGACGAACTTCGTTGCTCCGCCGGAGCCGGTGGTCGAGGCGCCGCTGGTGCCGGTGAAATCGCTGGCCGATATTGTCGCCCTTGCCGACGCCCAGCGCGACATGGCCTTCAAGGTGCTGGTGAAGCGTTGCGTGCGCCTGGTGCGCATCGAGCCCGGCCGTATCGACGTCAGCCTGACCGACGATGCGCCGAAGATGCTGCTCAACGATTTGACCGCCAAGCTGCGCGCCTGGACGGGCCGCAGCTGGCTGGTGTCGCTGTCGAAGGAGGAGGGCGGCCAGACGCTGGCCGAGATGGAATCGACAAAGCGCGAAAACGCCTTCCTCGATGCCAAGAGCGACCCGACGGTCGCCGCCATCCTGGCGCGCTTTCCCGGCGCCAAGATCATCGACGTGCGCATTCCCGACGCGCCGGAAGCCGATGCGGCAGAGGCCGAAGTGCCGGTCGAGCCGCCGGCCGACGACGACGAAACCTGAACAACCAGCACCAACTGCAAAGGACCGTGCGATGAAAGATCTTCTCGGCCTGATGGGCAAGGCAAAGGAAATGCAGGCCAAGTTCCAGGCCATGCAGGATGAGATTGCCACGCTGGAAGCCACCGGACAGGCCGGCGGCGGCCTGGTCAGCGTGACGCTGACCGGCAAATTCGAGATGAAGTCGCTGAAGATCGACCCGGCGCTGTTCAAGGAGGACGAGGTCGAGATTCTCGAGGACCTGCTTGTCGCTGCCCACAACGACGCCAGGACCAAGGTCGAGCAGATCATGCAGGAGAAGACCAAGGCCCTGACCGCGGGACTGCCGATCCCGCCGGGAATGAAGCTGCCGTTCTAAGGTGTGTTGATATTCAGGTGATGCCGGCCTGCAAACGGCAGCTTCCGGTGCTCACGTACGAAACGTACGCTCCGCTCCGGTTCTCGGAAGCCGCCATTTTCGGCTCGGCCTGACCTGAATCTCAGCACACCTCGAGCTGTGTTTACAGTTACCGCGTCGACTGAACCAATCTCTCCAGGCTTGGGCAAGCCCTCTTGCGGAGATTGCGGCGCTCCAAGGTCACGGCATGAATCCTTGGAACCATGCCGGCACCTGACCGAAGAGGGCAGCGATCCAACGCTCTTCGCCCGCCAGCTGTGTCTATTGGGCAACGCCCCAAACTTAATAACCGCTTTAGCCATCTTTTTGCCTGAAAGTGTCTCATTCTTGCCGCAACCAGGGGCGGGCTGGCAGCAGAATGAGGGGACACCTGTTGATCTCTACCCGATGGAAGACGCCGTTGCGGCTCGGCGTCGTTATCTCGCCGCTGTTTTTGGCCGCTTGCAGTCAGACCGCCTCGCACGGCATGTCCAGCCTGACCGATGCCATTACGCCGGGTTTCCTGAGCTCGCGCTCCTACAATTCCACGCCGAAGGAGAAGGAATGCCTGGAGCGGGCGATGTTCTTCGAGTCCAACCGGTCGAGCCGTGACGGCATGATTGCGGTCGGCACGGTGGTGATGAACCGGCTGCGGTCCGGCAAGCACGGCAGCACCATCTGCGAAGTGGTTGGCGAGCGCGGCCAGTTCGCGCCGGGCGTCATGACACGGCCGATGAATTCGAAGGCGATGCCCGACGTCGAGGAGGCCGCCGAGGCGGTGCTCAAGGGCGAGCGCAAAGCCAAGCTGAAGAACACCATGTATTTCCACACCGCCGGCCTGCGCTTCCCCTACAAGAACATGCACTACACCATGGTCGCCGGCGGCAATGCCTTTTATGAAAAGCGCGGCCGCAACTGGCAGCCGCTGCCGGACGAACCGGTGGTCGCCATAGCCCAGGCCAAGCCGCAAGCGCCTGCCGCTCAGGCCATACTTGTCGCTTCGGCGGAGCCGGCTCGCGAGGTCAAGCCGACATTCGCCAAGGCAACCTATGTTACCGCCGCCGCATCGCAGCCAGCAAGGCAGACAAGGGTGACTGCAGGAATGGCGACCGCGGCGAGGGCGGCACCGGAGAAGCCAATCCTTGTGGCGCTGCAGGAGCCAATGCAGGAACCGGACGCGGCCCGTTTCGGTGGAACCGTGAACCCCCGGCCGGTCACAACATTCCAGGCGGCGCCGGCAGAGCCGACAATGTCGTTCGAGGCGACGCCCGAGAACACCGACGCCATCGGCGCGATGATCGCCGGCCAGACCCGGCCGCTGGAGGAAAACTGAGGCGGCCGGCGTCGGCGCGTTGTACGGGGAGAAATGCCCGGCACGCAATGAGGGGCGGCGCAACGCCGGGCGATTGCCTCTTTGCAGGCTGAACAGCGCGCCTCAGCGCTGTTCCAAAACCCGTTGAAAAATCCTAAACCGGAGCGATGTCGAAGCGAATCGCCGGTCCCGAGATCGAACGCCTGATCCAGCTGCTGGCCAAGGTGCCGGGGCTTGGCCCGCGTTCGGCGCGCCGCGCCGCGCTCCACCTCATCAAGAAGAAGGAGCAGCTGCTGGCGCCGCTTGCCGCTGCCATGGGCGAGGCCGTCGACAAGGTGCGCATCTGCTCGACCTGCGGCAATGTCGACACCTCCGATCCATGCATGATCTGCACCGACCCGCGCCGCGACCCCACCACGCTCATCGTTGTCGAGGACGTGGCCGACCTTTGGGCGCTGGAGCGGGCGACCGCCATGAACGTGCGTTATCATGTGCTCGGCGGTACGCTGTCGCCGCTCGACGGCATTGGTCCCGATGAGCTCAACATCCGATCGCTGGTCGATCGCGTCGCCGGCGGCGAGGTCAAGGAAGTGATCCTCGCCGTCAACGCTACGGTCGAGGGCCAGACTACCGCGCACTACCTCACCGACCAGCTTTCCGGCTTCGACGTCAAGGTGACGCGCCTGGCGCACGGTGTTCCGGTCGGCGGCGAACTCGACTATCTCGACGAAGGCACGCTCGCCGCCGCACTGCGCTCGCGGACGGTGTTTTGAGGCGAGTTGCGGGGAGGGTAGCTCTGAGATGATTGCGTTCTTTCACGCCCCCCTCTGTCCTGCCGGACATCTCCCCCTCAAGGGGGGAGATTGGCTGTCATGCCGGCTTTCGCCAATCTTCAACGCTGCGAAACTGGCAACGAAATCGAAACTGCCAATCTCCCCCCTTGAGGGGGAGATGTCCGGCAGGACAGAGGGGGGCGCGAAGGAACGCGACCTTTGCATGCTCAGCTTTGCATTTCTTCTAGCAGCCATCATCAGCTTCCTCCTCGCCACCCCCGCCTCCGCGGCAAAGATCGACGACCAGTTCCGCGCGTGGCTTGGCAACGACCTCTGGCCCGAAGCCAGCGCCAAAGGCATTTCCAGGAAAACCTTCGATGCCGCCTTCGACGGCGTCAAGCCGAACCTCAAACTGCCCGACCTGGTAAAGCCGGGCGAGAGGGCGACGACGCCGCGGAAGCAGCATCAGGCCGAGTTCGGTTCGCCAGGCGCCTATTTCGCCGAAAAGATCGTCCGTGCGGTGACCGCCGGCGGCCGCACCCGCGAGGCGGCCAACGCTAGGACCCTTGCAGCGATCGAGAAACGCTACGGCGTGCCTGGCGAAGTGCTGCTGGCGATCTGGGGTCGCGAGAGCGGCTTCGGCGCAGCGAAGCTGCCTTATGACGCCTTCGAGGTGCTGGGCACCAAGGCGTTCATGTCGACCAAGAAGGAATTCTTCCGCACCGAGCTCTTGGCGGCGCTGGAGATCGTCGAGCGCGGGCTTGCCCCGGTCGGTGCGATGAAATCGTCCTGGGCCGGCGCGCTCGGCCAGCCGCAGTTCATGCCGACGTCGTTCCTCAAGCATGCCGTCGATTTTGACGGCGACGGCCGCACCGACATCTGGAATTCGACGCCCGACATACTGGAATCGATCGCCAATTATCTCGTACATTATGGCTGGGTCAGGGGCCGCGGCTGGGGCTTCGAGGTGATGGTGCCGGAAAGCGTCTCGTGCTCGCTCGAAGGTCCGGACCAGGGCAGGAAGATTTCCCAATGGGCTGATATGGGCATCAGGCGTGTGTCGGGTAAACCGTTCCCGGCGAGCGAACTGAAAGCCGAGGGCTTTCTTTTGATGCCGGCCGGGCGTAGCGGCCCGGCCTTCATCGTGACCCCCAATTTCTACGTGCTGAAGCAGTATAACACCAGCGATCTCTATGCCCTGTTCATCGGCCATGGCGCCGATCGCATCGCCCATGGCGACAGCAATTTCTCGGGCAATTGGGGCGCGGTCGGCGGGCTCTACCGCTCCGACATCGCCGCCCTGCAGCGGGCGCTGGAAGCCAAGGGCTACGATGTCGGCAGCGCCGACGGCCTGCCTGGCTTCAAGACGCGCCGCTCGATCGGCAAATGGCAGGCCAGCAACGGCCGTTCCGCTACCTGCTTTCCCGACCCCGACCTGGTTACCGCGCTGAAATAGCCGGATTTTCGCACCGCCGGTCTGGCCCAATCGACCGTTCTGCAAATGCTCGTTGCCGCGCTCGAAACCGCCGGATATGGTGAGCTGGAACCGCACAAAAATTGCCAATACGACGGTCCGGGGATCACCGTTCGACGCGGCAAGAAATGCCACAACCCTGAGCCGGGAACTCAGGTCAACAAAAACAGGGAACAGTTGAAATGATGATGGAAAAGTTTGCTCTACGCACCCGCTTCTTGCTCGCGGGCGCCGCCATGTCCGCGCTGCTTCTGGCCGGTGCGCCTGCCTTCGCGGTCACGCCCGCCGACACGCTGGTCGAGGGTTTCGCCATCGACGACATCATCTCCATGGATCCAGGCGAGGCATTCGAACTGTCTACCGCTGAAGTCACCGGCAACACCTACGATCTCCTGGTGCGCCTCGACCTCAGCGACACCTCGAAGGTCAAAGGCGATCTCGCCGAAAGCTGGAGCGTCTCCGACGACGGCCTGACCTACACGTTCAAGCTCAAGCCCGGCCTCAAATTCGCCTCCGGCAATCCGATCACAGCGGCGGACGTCGCCTATTCGTTCGAGCGCGCCATCAAGCTCGACAAGAGCCCGGCCTTCATCATCGGCCAGTTCGGCATCGACGGCGGCAACGTCACCGAGAAGGCCAAGGCTGTTGATGACACGACGTTCCAGTTCACCGTCGACAAGGCCTATGCGCCGAGCTTCGTGCTGAACTGCCTGTCGGCGACGGTCGCCTCGGTCGTCGACGCCAAGCTGGTCAAGGAGCATCTCGCGGCGGTCACGCCGAGCGCCGACTACAAATGGGACAATGATTTCGGCAATGCCTGGCTGAAGACCGGCTATGCCGGCTCCGGTGCCTTCAAGCTGCGCGAATGGCGCGCCAACGAAGTTGTCGTCCTTGAGCGCAACGACAATTACTACGGCGAGAAGGCCAAGCTTGCCCGCGTCATCTATCGCAACATGAAGGAAAGCTCGGGCCAGCGCCTGGCGCTGGAAACCGGTGATATCGACGTCGCCCGCAATCTCGAGCCAAACGATCTCGACGCCATCGCCAAGAACGCCGATCTCACCACCACCAGCGCGCCGAAAGGCACGGTTTTTTACATCAGCCTCAACCAGAAGAACCCGAACCTCGCCAAGCCCGAGGTCCGCCAGGCTTTCAAATATCTGGTCGACTACGACGCGTTGAGCTCAACCATCCTCAAGGGCATCGGCGAGATCCACCAGACCTTCCTGCCCAAGGGCGACCTTGGTGCTCTCGACGAAAACCCGTTCAAGCTCGATGTCGCCAAGGCCAAGGACCTGCTTGCCAAGGCGGGTCTCGCCGACGGCTTCAACGTCACCATGGACGTGCGCACCGGCCAACCGACCACCGGCATGGCGGAATCGATCCAGCAGACGCTGGGACAGGCCGGCATCAAGCTGGAGATCATCCCCGGCGACGGCAAGCAGACGCTGACCAAATACCGCGCCCGCAACCACGACATCTATATCGGCCAGTGGGGCCAGGACTATTTCGATCCGAACTCCAATGCCCAGACCTTTGCCAGCAACCCGGACAATTCGGATGAAGCCAAGACCAAGACCCTGGCCTGGCGCAATGCTTGGGACATTCCGGACTTGACCAAGCAGACAGAGGCGGCCCTGCTCGAGAAGGATTCGGCCAAGCGCGCCGCAATGTACGAGGATCTTCAGAGGAAGATCCTCGATACCAGTCCTTTCGTCATCATCCACCAGCAGCTGGAAGTGGCTGGCCTGCGCAAGAACCTCAAGGGCTTTGCGCTCGGTCCGAGCTTCGACACCAACTTCGTCGGCCCGGTTTCGAAGGAGTGATGTCGGCGGACGCGCCGCATGAGCTTGGCTGAAAGGGAAACGACGGCGGGGCGCGGCAGCGCTCGCGCCGTTGCCGCTGCCTCATCGATCGCCCGGTTCCTGGTCATCGCCATAACGACTTATCTCGGTCTGCTCGCGGTGACCTTCTTCATCGGCCGGGTGATCCCGATCGACCCGGTGCTGGCGGTGCTCGGCGACCGGGCGCCGACCAATGTCGTCGAACGAACGCGCCGCGAGATGGGTCTCGACCTGCCGCTGGTCGAGCAGTTCTACATCTATGTCAAACATGCCTTGAATGGTGATTTCGGCACCTCGGTGCTGACCACTAATCCGGTGATGACGGACATCCGCCGCGCCTTTCCGGCGACGCTCGAACTGGCAACACTAGGGACGCTGATCGGTTCGGTGATCGGCGTGCCGCTTGGTGTGCTGGCGGCCGTGCGGCGCGGCAGCATCATCGACCAGATCGTGCGCATCATCGGTCTTGTCGGCTATTCCGTGCCGATCTTCTGGCTGGGGCTGCTGGCGCTGGTGCTGTTCTACGCCAAGCTGCAATGGGTCGCCTTTCCCGGCCGCCTCGATATCGTCTACGAATACACCTTCACGCCGATTACCGGCTTTTACCTGCTGGATGCACTCTGGCAGCGGCAGTGGGACGTATTTGCCGATGCCTTCCGCCACATCATCCTGCCTGCCTCGCTGCTCGGCTATTTCTCGCTCGCCTACATCAGCCGCATGACGCGCTCCTTCATGCTGAACGAACTCACCCAGGAATACATCGTGGCGGCGCGCGCCAAGGGCCTGTCGGAAACGCGCATCATCTGGGGTCACGCGCTGCGCAACGCCGCGGTGCCGATGGTTACGGTGATCGCTCTGTCCTATGCCGGGCTGCTCGAAGGCTCGGTGCTGACCGAGACGGTGTTTTCGTGGCCGGGCATCGGCCTCTACATCACCAACTCGCTGCAGAACGCCGACATGAATGCCGTGCTTGGGGGCACGATCATCATCGGCTCGGTCTTCATCGGCATCAATCTTTTGTCCGACCTGCTCTACCGGCTGCTCGACCCAAGGACCAAGGCAGGATGAGGACCAAGGCAGGATGAGCGCAGAAGCGATTCAAACCCGCCGTGATTGGCTGCTCAGCGAGCGGCCGGCGTCGCGCGTGCAGGCAAGGCTCGGCCGCGCCTATGTAGCCTGGCGGCGCTTTTCCGCCAACCGGCTGGCCTTTGTCGGCCTGCTCATCATCATCGCCCTGCTGGTGGTCGCGGCCTTCGCCGATGTGCTGGCGCCCTATTCGCCGACATTCGGCGACCTCAAGGGCTCGCGGCTGCTGGCGCCAAGTGCCGCGCACTGGTTCGGCACCGACGATCTCGGCCGCGATATCTATTCGCGCATCATCTTCGGTTCGCGTTGGACACTCTATGTCGTCATTCTGGTCGCCATCATCGCCGCGCCCATCGGCTTGCTGGTCGGCACCGTTGCCGGCTATACCGGCGGCTGGACCGATGCGATCCTGATGCGCATCACCGACATCTTTCTCGCCTTTCCGAAGCTGATCCTGGCGCTGGCCTTTGTCGCCGCGCTCGGCCCCGGCATCGAAAACGCGGTGCTCGCCATCGCCATCACCTCGTGGCCGCCCTATGCCCGCATTGCCCGCGCCGAAACGCTGACGGTGCGCAATTCCGATTATATCAAGGCGGTGCAACTGATGGGCGCTTCGCCGTTTCGCATCGTGCTTCGCCACATCATGCCGCTCTGCATCTCCTCGCTGATCATCAGGGTGACGCTCGACATGGCCGGCATCATCCTGACCGCCGCCGGCCTCGGCTTCCTCGGCCTCGGCGCGCAGCCGCCGCTGCCGGAATGGGGCGCGATGATCGCGTCGGGCCGACGCTTCGTGCTCGACCAGTGGTGGGTGGCGGGCGCGCCGGGCTTTGCCATCCTCATCGTCAGCCTCGGCTTCAACCTGCTCGGCGACGGCCTGCGCGACGCGCTCGATCCGCGAAGCGGTGACCAATGAGCACGCTTCTCGAAGTCGACGACCTGCGCGTCACCTTCCCGACGCGCACCGGCCTGATCGAGGCAGTGCGCGGCGTTTCCTTCTCGCTGGGCCGCGAACGGCTCGGCATCGTCGGGGAGAGCGGTTCGGGCAAGTCGCAGACCGGCCGCGCCATCATGGGCGTCACCCCGCCGCAGGCCGAGGTGACCGCAAAGACGCTTGCTTTCGACGGCATCGACCTGCTGGCCGCCTCGCCGCGCGAGCGCCGCGCACTGCGCGGCAAGCGTATCGCCATGATCCTGCAGGATCCGAAATATTCGCTCGACCCGGTGATGAGCATCGGCCGCCAGATCGTCGAGACACTGCGCACGCATGAGAAAGTCTCCAAGGCCGAAGCCCGCGACCGCGCGCTTGCCATGCTGGAGGCTGTGCAGATCCGCGATCCGGCCCGTGTCTTCGACCTGCATCCGCACGAGGTTTCCGGCGGCATGGGCCAGCGCGCCATGATCGCCATGATGCTGATCGCCGGGCCGGAGATGATGATCGCCGATGAGCCGACCTCGGCACTCGACGTCACTGTGCAGCTCGACGTGCTCGGCATCCTCGACCGGCTGGTCAGCGAGCGCGGCATGGGGCTGATCTTCATCTCGCACGACCTGCGCTTGGTCTCATCTTTCTGCGATCGTGTCATCGTCATGTATGCCGGCAAGGTGGTCGAACAGCTCAAAGCCTCGGAGCTCGGCCGTGCCCAGCATCCCTATACGCGCGGCCTGCTCAACTGCATGCCCAAGATCGGCGCCGACCGTCACCCGCTGCCGGTGCTCGACCGCAAGCCGGAGTGGGCGGCATGACGGCAGCCCTTTCCGTCGACCGGCTGGAGGTGGTCTTCGACCGTTTTCGCGCGCTGAAGGGCGTCAGCCTTGAAGTCGAGTCCGGTGAATCCTTCGGCCTGGTCGGCGAGTCCGGCTCCGGCAAGTCGACGTTACTCAGGGCAATCGCCGGCCTGGCGCCGGCCGCTTCGGGCACCATCGCCGTCAACGGCAAACAGCTCGGCGCGCGCCGCGACAAGGCGTTCTACCGCGAGGTGCAGATGGTCTTCCAGGACCCGTACGGCTCGCTGCACCCGCGCCAGACCGTCGACCGCTTGCTGCAGGAGCCGCTCGCCATTCACGGCTTTGCTGACGGCGAAAAGCGCATCCAGCGGGCGTTGGACGAGGTCGGCCTGGGCACCGGCTTCCGTTTTCGCTATTCGCATCAATTGTCCGGCGGCCAGCGCCAGCGCGTGGCAATCGCCCGTGCCCTGATCCTCGAACCGTCGATCCTGCTGCTCGATGAGCCGACCTCGGCGCTCGACGCTTCGGTGCAGGCGGAGGTGCTGAACCTGCTGGAGGAGATCCGGCGGCGGCGCAAGCTGACCTTCCTGATGGTCAGCCACGACCTCGCCATCATCACCCATATGTGCGAGCGGCTGATGGTGATGCAGAACGGCGAGGCGGTCGAGCACCTCAGCGCCGGCGACCTCGTCGAGCGCCGCGTCGCCAAGGACTACACGCGCAATCTGCTGAGGGCGAGCGAGGGGTTTGTCAGGACGGCATGAGCGACGGGCCTTCGGTTGCCGACATCGGCATCGACAGGCCCAATCGCCGGGCGACGGTGCCAACTTGAGGAAAACCTGAAATAACCCCAAAAGAGTCTCAACAGCCATCAAACGAGAGCGGGCGCCGGTCCGGTGAGGGATACGATGACAAATTCAGCCATTTCCGAACGCAAGAACCAGTCGATTTCGCGCGGCGTCGGCATGACCACTCAGATCTATGCCGATCGCGCCGAAAACTCGGAAATCTGGGACGTCGAAGGCCGCCGCTATATCGATTTTTCGTCCGGTATCGCTGTCGTCAACACTGGCCACCGTCACCCCAGGGTCATCGAAGCGGTCAAGGCGCAGCTCGACCGCTTCACCCATACCTGCTACCAGGTCGTGCCCTACGAGAGCTATATCCGGCTGGCCGAACGGCTGAACGGCATGCTGCCCGGCAAGTTCGACAAGAAGACGATTTTTGTCACCACCGGCGCCGAGGCGGTCGAGAACGCTATCAAGATTGCCCGTAACGCCACCGGCCGGCCGGCGGTCATCGCTTTTTCCGGCGGCTTTCACGGCCGCACCTTCATGGGCATGGCACTGACCGGCAAGGTCGTGCCCTACAAGGTCGGCTTCGGCGCCATGCCGGCGGATGTCTTCCATGCGCCGTTCCCGGTGGCGCTGCACGGCGTCTCGGTCGCCGATTCGATGGCGGCGCTCGACCGGCTGTTCAAGGCCGATGTCGATCCGGCCCGCGTCGCCGCCATCATCGTCGAGCCGGTGCAGGGCGAGGGCGGCTTCTACGAGGCGCCGCGCGACTTCATGACCGCATTGCGCAAGATCTGCGACCAGCATGGCATGCTGCTGATCGCCGACGAGGTGCAGACCGGCTTTGCCCGCACCGGCAAGATGTTCGCCATGGACCACCACGAGGTGGCGGCCGACATCACCACCATGGCCAAGAGCCTTGCCGGCGGCTTTCCGCTGGCGGCGGTCACCGGACGTGCCGAGATCATGGATGCGCCGAATCCCGGCGGGCTCGGCGGCACCTATGGCGGCAGTCCGATCGGCGTCGCCGCGGCGCATGCCGTGCTTGACGTCATCGACGAGGAGAAGCTCTGCGACCGCGCCAACACGCTGGGCAACCGTCTGAAGCAGCGCCTGCAATCGATCCGTGACGAAGCGCCGGAGATCGTCGATATCAGGGGCCCCGGCTTTATGAACGCGGTCGAGTTCAACGATGTGACGAAGGGCCTGCCGTCGCCGGAACTCGCCAATGCGGTCCGGCTGAAGGCGCTCGACAAGGGTCTGATCCTGCTGACCTGCGGCGTCTACGGCAACGTCATCCGCTTCCTCGCGCCGATCACCATCCAGGACGGCGTCATGAACGAGGCGCTCGACATCCTGGAAAGTTCGATCCGCGACGCCCGCGCCGCCTAAGCGGCGAGGATATCGCCTGGGATTCAACTGCGGCGAAGGCCGAGATAGGCGGCAAGCCGCCGTTCAACGCCCTATGCGAGCACGAAATTCGGCAGTCGAATTGGTGCGTGGAAACGGTTCGGAAGGCAACTGTACACCGAGAAAGGCACAAAGCGGCTCCCACCCTTCGGAGGCCTGATAAGTAAGAAGGCGTTCAGGTGGCAGCGTTGATTTCACGGAAGCGTTATGTGCTTCATAGACAGCGATTGCGTGATCACGGTTATCAAATCGACCGCCAAAGACAGTGTTTCCAATCACCGCCACACCAAAGGACTGTGGATCATTGGTAGCAGCATCCATCGTGAGCCCTATTGTTTGCGCCATGCTGTCATACCAGGCTTCGGGGTCACGAACTGTCAGGATAACCTTCGCATCAGGGTAGTGGTCACTCACTTCGCGCCAAAAATGCGCCGTTGGCCAATCGACCGCCGAAAGATAGCCGGCATATGCCGCATCCCAGGTCGGGAGTTGTCCCTGGCCGGCTGCGCGCCACAGCGTCTTCTGCTCGGGATTGGCGTGGACATCTGCCATGTGATGACACGGCCCGAACCCAAGATGCTCCAACGCGAGCTTCAGCGAATATGTGCCAGTGCGACCCATGCCTGCGCCAATGACATATAGAGCCATGAGCACCCCCCGACGATTTCAATTGGTCAAAATACCGCTGTTTCCTTTACTTCGCTATATGTTTGAAGGTCAGCTCCCGGTCGAACTAGACTAGGTCATTCAGGGTGATTGGGTTTGATCTTATCCCGCAGCGCGGACAGGCTCTTCTTCCTGGAAGGCGGCGAGCGCCGCCTTCAGCCCGTCGGGCCCAGTCGCGACAATCTGCGGCGACGGCGAAAAGCCGGCGCCGAGCATCTTGCGGCCAAGCATGTGGTCGCCGGGCCGGTTGACCGATTCGATGCCGAGCAGCCGGCTTTCGGCGTAGTGATAGATAGAGAATTTGTTCTCGGCCACGTCGCCCAGCACGAGATGGCTGTCGCCGCCCGCAATCAGGCCGACCATCTGCAGCTTCATGTCGCCGATATCGGACCAGAACCACGGCACCGCCGAGTAATTGTCGGTGTGGCCGGCGATGGTGCGTGCGGCGAGCCGCGCCTGGTCAGTGGCGTTCTGCACCGATTCCAGCCGCACGTCGCCGCCTGTGAACCAGTGCCGGTAGGACGCCGCGTCGCCGATGGCGAGGATTTCCGGCACCGACGTGCGCATCTGCTGGTCGACGCGGATGCCGTTGGCGATGGCAATGCCGGCGGCTTCGGCCAATTCGACATTCGGCACGACGCCAATGCCGATGACGACCATCTGCGCCGGCAATCCTTCGCCAGATGAGGTGATTGCAGCCGAAACACGGCCGTTCTCGCCCTCCAGCCGTTCGATGGTGGTGCCGGTAAGGATGCGCACACCGGTCGCCTCCAGCCGCTGGCGCACATGGCCGGCGATGACCGGCGCGACGGCGCGCCCGAGCAGCCGGTCGACCGCCTCGACCACCGTGACCTTGCGGCCGGCGGCGGTGAGCGTTGCGGCAATCTCAAGGCCGATGAAGCCGCCGCCGAGGATGACGACCTCCTCGCTTTGCGCGCTTAATTCGCGGATCAGGCGGGCATCACTGAGCGAGCGCAGCGACACAACGCCAGAAAGCTCCGACCCCGGCAGCGGCAGCAGGCGCGGACGCGCGCCGGTGGCGAGGATCAGCCGGTCGAACGGCAGCACGCCGCCTGATATCTCCAGCCGGCGGCCGGCGACGTCGATCCGCTCGACCCGCAGGCCTGGCCGGTAGTCGATGGCGCTGCCGGTATAAAAAGCCTCGCCGCGCAACGGTTGCGGCTTTGCTTGCTGATCCTTGATGAAGGTCTTCGACAGCGGCGGCTTGTGGTAGGGCAATTCGTCTTCGTCGCCGATCAGGATTACCGGCCCGTCATAGCCTTCTTCGCGCAGACTGGCGGCCGCTTGCACGCCCGCATGACCCGCACCGACAATGACGACCCCGATCTTCATAACAGCCCGATTCCTCACCCAAATCTAGGACGTCACGCCAGGTGGCGATTGTCTGGTCCCGCCGCAAGAGCGCCGATCCGGGTCGCACCCGGAACGGCCGCCTGTCAACCGCGTCATGCGCCGGCATTCCTATACATCGGTGTTAAAGTTGACAGTTCTAGTTTAGAATAATTCTAAACTATTGTTTCAATTGAATTTTTTCTACGCCACCAGTTGACATCCGGTGTCTTCGCCGTTTTATGGAAGCTCGCGCGTCAGCGCATCCCTTTGATGTCTGGGCCTTGAACCCTTTCGATTGGAGGCATTTCGGTGTCTTTCTTCCGCGAACCGCGCGATGGCGCGACCCTTCTTTGCCCGCTGGCAGCTGCCCGCCGCGGCGCCGGCATTTCATTGATTCCCGAGGAGAGACAGTCATGAGAACGATGATCAGGGCACGGTATGGCGGCAGGCTTGCGGCGATCGGGGCCACCGCGATGCTCACGGCGGCTGTGTTCGTGCTGCCGGCCAAGGCGCAAACCGATGCCAAGGCGGTCATCAAGACCTATTCCGACATCGCGCTCGCCAAATACGAGGATTCGCTGATCACGGCCGAGGCGCTCGACAAGGCTGTCGATGCGCTGCTCGCCAAGCCATCGGCCGAGACGCTGAACGCCGCCCGCGAGGCCTGGAAGGCATCGCGCGTTCCCTATCAGCAGACCGAGGTCTATCGCTTCGGCAATGCCATCGTCGACGACTGGGAAGGCAAGGTGAACTCCTGGCCGCTCGACGAGGGCTTGATCGACTATGTCGCCAAGGGCTACGGCACCGAGTCGGATGCCAACGCTTTATACACCGCCAATGTGATCGCCAATAAGTCGATCGAGATCAACGGCAAGAAGGTCGACGCCACCAATCTGACGCCGGAGTTCCTCTCCGGCACCCTGCAGGAGGCCGGCGGTATCGAGGCCAATGTGGCGACCGGCTATCACGCCATCGAATTCCTGGTTTGGGGTCAGGACCTGCACGGAACCGGTCCGGGCGCCGGCGAGCGGCCCTACACCGATTACGACCTCGCCAATTGCACCGGCGGCAATTGCGACCGTCGGGCGCGATACCTGAAATCGGCGAGCGACCTTCTGGTTTCCGATCTAAAGGATATGGTCGACTACTGGAAGGAAGGCGGCGCCGCCCGCAAGAACCTTGTCGATGGCGAGCCGAACGCCGCCATTTCGACCATCTTCACCGGGATGGGCTCGCTGTCCTATGGCGAACTCGCCGGCGAGCGGATGAAGCTCGGCCTTTTGCTGCACGATCCGGAAGAGGAGCATGATTGCTTCTCCGACAACACCTACAACTCCCATCTCTACGATGCGATCGGCATCCGTGCCGCCTATCACGGCAGCTACACGCGGCTTGACGGCACTGTCGTCGAGGGGCCGTCGGTGGCCGACATGGTCAAGGCGGCCGATCCGGCGATCGACAAGGAATTGTCGGCTAAACTGGATATCACCATCGCCAAGATGGAGGCCATCAAGGCGCGGGCGCTTGCCGGCGAGGCCTATGACCAGCAGATCGCCGAGGGTAACGCTGACGGCAACGCCACCGTGCAGGCGGCGATCGACGCGCTGGTCGATCAGACCAAGTCGATCGAACGCGCCGTCGGCACCCTGAAGCTCAATGCCATCGCCTTCGAGGGCTCGGACAGCCTCGATTCACCGGACAAGGTGTTCCAGTAAACTTCGAAACCAACAGCCACGCGGCGCAATGAGCGCCGTTAGCCAGAGCGACAAATGCTGATCTGCCATTGCAACATCATCACCGAAAAGGAGATAGAGCAGACGATCGTCGGACTGCTGGATGAGGACCCCTGGCAGCTGATCGTGCCGGCGAAGGTCTACCATGCCATGCACAAGCGCGGTCGCTGTTGCGGCTGCTTCCCAAATGTGGTCGAAACGATCATTCGGGTCACCGAAAATTATCACGCCCGCTCGGCGGCGAGCGGCGTGGACATCGTTTCACACCTGGATCGCGTCAGAGGCCTGCGCGTCCAATACGGGAGCAGAATCCATGAAAGGCGAACAGCAGATCATAGAGCGGCTTAACGAGGCTCTGTTTCTGGAACTTGGAGCGGTCAATCAATATTGGGTGCATTTCCGGCTGCTGGAAGACTGGGGATACGCCAAGCTGGCGAAGAAGGAACGCGCTGAATCGATCGAAGAAATGCACCATGCCGACCGGCTCGTGGCGCGCATCATCTTCCTTGAGGGCCATCCGAACCTGCAGTCCGTGGCGCCGCTGCGTATCGGGCAGAATGTCAAGGAAGTGCTCGAATCCGATCTTGCCGGCGAATATGACGCGCGCACCGCCTACAAGCGTTCGCGCGAGGTTTGCAACGAAGCAGGCGACTACGTGACGATGAAGCTGTTCGAGGAATTGCTGGCTGACGAGGAAGGTCACATCGACTTCCTCGAGACGCAACTCGACCTGCTCGCCTCCATCGGCGAGGAAAAGTACGGCCAACTCAACGCAGCGTCGGCCGACGAGGCGGAATAAGGACATGCCGGAATGCGGCGCCCCCTAGATTTCTTGCGCCGCTTGCCGGCCGAAGATTGCGGCCTGCCGCCTCAGAAGAAGCCGCGGTACGGGATCCTTCGCGGCCCTTTTCTTGCCGTGGTGGCGACGCTCACAGCCTCGGCGCTGGCCGGAGCGCCGCAACCGGCGGGGCTTGCCACCAGCCGCACCGATCTGACGCCGAAGGATCTGGCGCGCGTCATCGCGATCACCAGGCCGACCAGCGATTTCTCCAAGCCCGAGCAATTCGAATTGATGCAGGGCGGCGCCGGCACCTCGAAGAAGGACGTCAACAAGGATGCCTTCTCGCAATCCTCCGCCAACATCGGCTTCGAGGAAGAGGGTACCTTCAAGCTCGGCAATGCCATTTTCCGCAAGAACTGGGTGTCGTCGCCATCCTCGACACAAGCCTCGGATGGGCTCGGTCCGCTGTTCAACGAGCGCGCCTGCCAAAACTGTCATCTGAAGGACGGCCGCGGCCATCCGCCCGAAGGCGACAGCGGCACCACCTCGATGTTCCTGCGCCTGGCAAGGGAAGCCAGTACCGAGGAGGAGAAAGCCGCACTCGCCGATCACAAGGTGCTCAACTTTCCCGACCCGGTCTATGGCACACAACTTCAGGAGCTAGCCGTTCCCGGCCTGCAGGGCGAAGGCAGGATGCATGTCGATTATCAGGAGCAGAAAGTAAAACTGGCGGACGGCAGCGTCGTGTCGCTGCGCAAGCCGAGCTATTCGGTCGAGGGTCTCGCCTACGGGCCGCTCGATCCGCACACCACGCTGTCGCCGCGCATGACACCGCCGATGATCGGCCTTGGCCTGGTGGAGCAGATCGCTCCTGCCGACATCCTTGCGCATGCCGATGCGACCGACCGCGATGGTGACGGGATTTCCGGCAGGCCCAACATAATACGCGACAGCAGCAGCGGTGAACTGACGCTCGGCCGTTTCGGCTGGAAGGCGCAGGCGGCTTCGATCCGTCAGCAATCGGCGGACGCTTTTGCCGGCGATATCGGCATTTCGACGCCTGAGGTGCCGAGGCACTGGGGCGATTGCAGCGCCGCAGAAAAGACCTGCCTTGCCCTACCCAACGGTGTACAGGAGCGCCTCGGTCCGGTCGAAGCGCCGCCGCCGGTCGTGGACCTCGTCACCTTCTATTCGCAAAACCTTGCCGTGCCGGCTCGGCACGATCTCGACAGACCGGATGTGCTCGCCGGCAAAAAACTGTTCTACGATATGGGCTGCATCTCCTGCCATACGCCGAAATTCGTCACCCGTCGCGGAACCCCGAACAGAGCGCACGCCTTCCAGCTGATCTGGCCTTATTCCGATTTCTTGCTGCATGACATGGGACCCGGCCTTGCCGACGGACAGGCGGTGGGCGAGGCCACGGGAAGCGAATGGCGCACGCCGCCGCTGTGGGGCATCGGGCTCACCCAGACCGTCAGCGGCAACACCTTCTTCCTGCATGACGGGCGCGCACGCAGCCTGGCCGAGGCAATCCTGTGGCATGGCGGCGAGGGCGAGAAGGCGCGTGACCGCTTTGCCGCTGCCAATGCGGCCGAACGCGCCGCGCTGATGAAGTTTCTGGAGTCGCTCTGATGCGGAAGCGTCTTGCACTCGCGCTGATGCTGGTCCTCGCCGATGCGCTGCCGGCATCCGCCGCGGTGAAGGCTTCGGATGTGATCCAGCGGGCGATCGACGGCTTCGTCCGCCCGGCCTATACCAGGCTGCATGACCACGCGGACAGCTTGGCCAAGACCATGCACGCGCTTTGCCAGGCGCCTTCGCAAGATACTCTCGATGCGGCACGCGCCGAATTCTCAGGCGTCGTGGATGCCTGGTCGGTGGTGGAAATCATCCGTTTCGGGCCGATCGCCGAAAACAACCGGCTTGAGCGCATGCTGTTTTGGCCGGACCGCAAGAGCATCGGCCTGAAGCAGGTGCAGGCAGCACTGGCCGGCAAGGATCCGGCGGCCGCCGATCCGGCCCAACTGGCGACAAAGAGTGTCGCCATGCAAGGGCTCGGCGCATTGGAGTTCGTGCTCTACGGCGATGACGCCGGTCAATTGGCCGGCAAGGGCGACGCCTATCGCTGCGCCTATGGTGCAGCCATTGCCGGCAATGTCGAGACGATTGCCGCCGAGGTCGGCGAGGCCTGGAACAAGCCCAACGGCTTTGCCGCGCTCTGGGCCCATCCCGGTCCGCAGAACGCGCTCTATCACGACGGAACCGAAGCGGTGACCGAACTGGTCGGCGTCTTCATCAACGAGTTGGAAATGGTTCGCGACGTGCGCCTGAAAGGCTTCCTGGGCGCCAAGCCGGAGGCCGACAAACCGAAACAGGCGATTTATTGGCGCTCGCAGAACACCGCACGCTCGCTGACCGGCAATCTGGCGGGCATGGATGCGCTGTTCCAGGCCTCCCAGCTTGGCGATGCGCTGCCGCCTGATGCACGCTGGATGGCGGAATCGGTCCACATCCAATTCACCAACGGGATCGAGGCCGCCAAGGCGATCAGGGGTCCGATCGACAAGGCACTAGCCGATCCGACGTTGCGCCAGAAGCTCGACTACTTCGCACTGGTGACATCCAGCCTGACGACCCTGATCGGCACCAGGCTGACCGCCGAATTCGGCCTGACCGCCGGGTTCTCGTCACTGGATGGCGACTGATCATGAGGACGCCGCTGATCGATCGGCGCGATTTCCTGAGGGCCGCGGGCGCTGGTTTCGTGGCGGCGATGGCGCCGTCGGCCTGGGCAAATACACTCGACGCCGACGCGGTCTTCGCCACGGCTTTCGTCAAGCGCGACGGCAGCTATGGCGCGGCCGTCCTGTCCGAGGCCGGCAAGTTGTTGCACACGATCGATCTGCCCGATCGGGGCCACGACGTTACCTTCGACCCGGTGTCTAAGCGTTCGGTGGTGTTTGCCAGGCAGCCGGGCACCTTTGCTGTCGTCTTCGACCATACCGGCCGCGATGAACCGCACACCATTGCCAGCGTTGCCGGCCGGCATTTCTTCGGCCATGGCGTGTTTTCGGCCGATGGCACGCTGCTCTACGCAACCGAGAACGATTTCGACAATGCCGACGGCGTCGTCGGCGTCTATGACGCGCATGCGAAATTCAAGCGCATCGGCGAGTTCCCGACCTACGGCACAGGCCCGCACGAGCTTTTGCTGCTTTCCGACGGCAGGACGATTGCTGTGGCCAATGGCGGCATCGAGACGCATCCGGATTATGGCCGCGCCGAGCTCAACATCGCAACGATGAAGCCTTCCTATGTTCTGGTCGACCGCCTTACCGGCGATCTCACCGAAAAGCACGAATTGCCGCCAGCGCTGCACCAACTGTCGATCCGCCATATGGATGCCGACCGCTCCGGCACCGTCTGGTTCGGCTGTCAATACAGGGGGCCGGGTACCGATCGTCCCCCACTGCTCGGCCGCGCGCCGCGCGGCATGGACTTGAAATTGCTCGACATGCCGCAGGACGTGCTCTCGGCCTTCAGAAATTATATCGGCTCGGTCGCGGCCAACCCTGCCGCCGGCACCATCGCCGTGTCTTCGCCTGAGGGGAATTCGCTTGCCGTGATCGACACGGCCAGCGGCCGCATCGTCGCCAGCAAGGCGCTGGTCGAGGTCTGCGGCGTTGCACCCGATGGGGAAAGCTTCATGGCGACGACCGGCGCCGGCGAAATCGTCGAGGCCGGTGGCTCGATACGTTCCGAGCCGGACTATGTCTGGGACAATCACCTGCTGCGTATCGAGCAGGTCGGCTAGTTCCGATACCTATTGTGGCGATTGCGTGCGTTGGAACTTACATTCTTGGACCCGCGCCGAAGCCAAGTCGCCTGACGATTTATCCATTATTCCCTTGCGGGGATCAGCTCTGGCGGGCAGAGGGAAGCTGTTTTCGAAACTGTCTCAACCGGCCGCTTCATGAAGTTGCTTGCCATCGACTGTGCCGCCAATCTCTGCGCCGCCTGCGTCTACGACGCGGCGGCCGGGAAAGAACTCGGCCGTTCGGTGCTCGATCTCGGCAAGGGTCATGCCGAGCATCTGATGGGTGTCATCGAAGGCGCGTTGAAGGCGGCCGGAAGCGATTATGCCAGCCTCGGCGCCATTGCCGTTTCAACCGGTCCGGGCTCCTTCACCGGACTGCGTGTCGGCGTCTCGGCGGCGCGCGGCCTGGCGCTGGCGCTGAAAATCCCGGCGATCGGCGTGACGACTCTGGAGGCACTGGCGGCAGAGACCGCAGCGATATTTCCCCGCCGCGCCGTGATCGCAGCGCTCGATGCAGGCCGCGAGGAGATCCATGCGGCACTTTACGATGAGAGGTCGGTTCTGATCTATGGTCCGGCTGTGACCACGCTCTCGCACGCCGCAGCCATGGCGATCGACATCTCTCCGGTTCTGGCGGGCACGGCGGCAACCCAAATTGCCGCGGCGGCCGGACGCAGCTTCGATCTCGGTGAGACGGCGGCCACCGCCGACATCGCTGTCTATGCGCGGCTGGCCGCGGCCCAAGGTGCCGGTAAACACGGCGAGGCCGAAAAGCCGAAACCGCTTTATCTGCGGGGCGCCGACGCCAAGCCGCAGGCCGGCTTTGTTCTATCCAGGCAAAAAAACTGATGCGTATTCCATTCCTCCAGCCGCGTCGCAGGGACTATGCGATCGAGCCGCTGACGGTTGCCGACAGCGCGGCCATGTCGGTGCTGCATCGCGAGGATTTCGCGCGGCCGTGGACCGACGACGAATTCGCCGCGCTGCTCGAGCAGGACACGGTGTTCGGCTATGCCGCGCGCGAGACCGGACAGGGCGCCAAGCCGCCGGTGGGCTTCGTCCTGGCGCGGCTGGCCGCCGGCGAGGGGGAGATCCTGACGGTCGCAGTGGCACGCTCGCACCGGCGCCGGGGGCTCGGCTGGCAATTGATGGATGCGGTGCTGCGTGAACTGCACGCACAGCGCGCCGAGGCGCTTTTCCTTGAGGTCGACGAGACCAACGTCGCCGCGATCGCGCTCTACCGGCGGCTGGGCTTCCGCGAGGTCGGCAAGCGCGCCAACTATTACAAGTCGCCGGAGCACGGCCCGACCGGCGCCCTTGTCATGCGCCGCGATCTTCGCTAGCCAAACGCCGGGGTGGTGCGGATGATCGGAAAAATCAGGATTTTCCTGGCGCTGGGGCTGGTTGTCGTCGGCTCATTGGTGCTTGTGCCGCTGCAGGTCTTGTCGATGAAGACCGGGCTCTGGCGCGAGACCTTCATCCTGAAGATCTGGCACAGGATGATCATCAGGGCGCTCGGGCTGCGCATCCATGTCAAAGGGGCGCTATCCGGCCAACGCCCATTGCTGGTCGCCGCCAACCACATCTCCTGGACCGACATCATGGTGCTGGGATCGATGGTCGACGTGACGTTCATCGCCAGAGCCGACATGGCCGGCTGGCCGCTGATCGGCATGCTGTCGAAGCTGCAACGCACCGTCTTCATTGAACGTGAGCGCAAACGTTCGTCGGGCGACCAGGCGAGCGAGATCGCCCGCCGGATGGCCAAGGGGGACGCCATGGTGCTGTTCGCCGAAGGCTCGACCGGCGACGGCAACATGATCCTGCCGTTCAAGAGCACACTGTTCGGCGCCGCTACGATGGCGATTGCTGAAGGGGCGGCCGAACAGGTCTTCATCCAGCCGGTGGCGATCGTTTATACGCGCCTGCATGGCGTGCCACTCGGCCGCCGGCATCGGCCGGTTGCCGCCTGGATCGGCGATGAGGAGCTGATGCCGCACCTCAAGGTGCTAATGGCCGAGGGCGCTCTCGACGTCGAGGTGCATTTTGGCGAGGCGATTGCTTTCTCCAAGGGGTCCAGCCGCAAGGAGACGGCAAAGCAGATGGAACGCCAGGTGCGCGAGATGGTGCAGGCGGCGCTCGCCGAACCGCGCCCGAGCCGGTAGTCTGCTCGGTACCGGCCAGATTCGTCTGTTTTTTGTCAGGGAAAGGCGCTAGAAGCCGCGAAATGGAATTGAACACGATAGAACGCGACGACATCGGCGCTGCCGCCGAAGACCTGGTCGTTCTGCCTGCCGCGACCAGGAAGGTCTTCGTCAAGACCTATGGCTGCCAGATGAACGTCTACGATTCGCAGCGCATGACCGATGCTCTGGCCATCGACGGCTATGCCGCGACAGACGCCATTGGCGAGGCCGATCTGGTGCTGCTCAACACCTGCCACATCCGCGAGAAGGCGGCGGAAAAGGTCTATTCCGAACTTGGGCGCATCCGTGAGTTGAAGGCGGAACGTGCCAAGGCCGGGCGCGAAATGCTGGTCGGCGTCGCCGGCTGCGTGGCGCAGGCCGAGGGCGCCGAGATCATCCGTCGCTCGCCGGTGGTCGATCTGGTCATCGGCCCGCAGACCTACCACCGGCTGCCCGGTGTGCTGGCGAAGGCGCGGAGCGGAGAAAAGATCGTCGAGACCGACTATGCCGTCGAGGACAAGTTCGAGCATCTGCCGCAGCCCAAGCGCGCCGAACTGATCAGGCGCGGCGTGACGGCGTTCTTGACCGTTCAGGAAGGCTGCGACAAATTCTGCACCTTCTGTGTCGTACCCTATACGCGCGGCTCGGAAGTCTCGCGGCCGGTGGCACAGATCGTCGCCGAAGCCGAGCGCCTGGCGGATGCCGGCGTGCGCGAGGTGACGCTGCTCGGCCAGAACGTCAACGCCTGGCATGGAAGAGGCGAAGACAGCGAGGAATGGGGCCTTGGCCGGCTGCTGTTCAGGCTCGCAGAGATTCCAGGTCTGGCGCGGCTGCGCTACACGACCAGCCATCCGCGCGACATGGACGATGAATTGATCGCCGCCCATCGTGATTTGCCCGCGCTGATGCCCTATCTACATTTACCGGTGCAATCCGGCTCGGACCGCATACTCAAGGCGATGAACCGCAGGCATATGGCCAAGGACTACCTGACGTTGATCGACCGCATCCGTGCCGCGCGGAACGACATCGCACTGTCCGGCGATTTTATCGTCGGCTTTCCCGGTGAGACGGAAGCGGATTTCGAGGCGACGATGCAGTTGGTGGAAGACGTCAACTATGCCTCGGCCTTCTCGTTCAAATACTCTCCGCGGCCCGGCACGCCGGGCGCCGAAATGAACGATCAGGTGCCGGAGGCCGTCAAGGACGAGCGCCTGCAGCGATTGCAAGCGCTGCTTCTGAAACAGCAGCAGCATTTCGGCGCAAGCCTGGTCGGCAGGACCATCGACACGCTGGTCGAAAAGCCGGGCCGCCAGGCCGGCCAGAAGGTTGGCCGCTCGCCGTGGCTGCAGCCGGTTATTGTTGATGAAAAGGCCGGCGAAATCGGTGACATTATCCAGGTACGAATCACGAAGGCGGGCTACAACAGCCTGTTCGCCGAATTGGCCTGAAGGCCTCGGCAGATGAGGAGAGACGGTTGAGCGCTGCTGAAGTCAAGAACCTGCCCCAGAATCTACCCTCCGGGGCCTCGGATATGGCGCACATCGTACTGACTTTCGACAATAACAAGCTTGCCAGCGCCCTTTACGGCCAGTTCGACGAGAATCTGGCCAGGCTCGAGCAGAAGCTCGGCGTCGACATCCGCTCGCGTGGCAACCAATTGACCATCAAGGGCTCTTCCTCAGCCGCCGAGCAGGCACGCCGCGCCTTGGACAATCTTTACGGCATTCTGCAGAAAGGCACTGATATCGGCCAGTCCGATGTCGACGGCGCGGTGCGCATGGCGATCGCCACCGACGACCAGCTGACGCTGCCGACGCTGGAGCGCAAGGGCAAGGTGTCCGCCGCCCAGATATCGACACGCAAGAAGACCATCTATGCCCGCTCGCTGAACCAGGACGCCTATATGCGCGCGCTGGAGCGGTCGGAACTCGTCTTCGGCATCGGCCCGGCCGGCACCGGAAAGACCTACCTGGCGGTGGCGCACGCGGCAATGCTGCTCGAACGCGGCATGGTCGAACGCATTGTGCTGTCGCGCCCCGCGGTCGAGGCCGGCGAACGGCTTGGCTTTCTGCCGGGCGACATGAAGGAGAAGGTCGATCCCTATCTGCGGCCGCTCTATGACGCGCTCTACGACATGATGCCTGCCGACAAGGTCGAGCGGGCGATTGCCGCCGAGGTCATCGAGATCGCGCCGCTGGCGTTCATGCGCGGCCGTACGCTGGCGCATGCCGCCGTCATCCTCGACGAGGCGCAGAACACCACGCCGATGCAGATGAAGATGTTCCTGACCCGGCTCGGCGAGAACTCGCGCATGATCGTCACCGGTGATCCGACCCAGATCGATCTGCCGCCGAACACCAAGTCCGGCCTGGTCGAGGCGCTGAGAATTCTCGACGGCGTTACCGGCATGGTGACGGTCCGCTTCAATGAAGGCGACGTCGTCAGACATCCGCTGGTCGCCGAGATCGTCAAGGCCTACGACCGTGACGGCAAGCTGGCCAGGGGCTTAGGTGTCGAAAGCTGATATGATTATGCGGCCGCATGGCTGAGGAGCAAAAGGCGGGAGGGCCGCTTCCCGTCGAGATCGATATCGCCATAGAGGCGGGCGACTGGCCCGACGAGACGACGCTGACGCGGCTGGTCGACCACGCCGTATCGGCCGCCTTTGTCGAAACCGGTGCGGACGGCCGTTCCGAGCTCAGCATCGTCTTCTCCGACGATGCCCATATCCGTACGCTCAATGCCGGCTGGCGCGGCAAGGACAAGCCCACCAACGTCCTGTCTTTTCCGGCTTTTCCCTTTACCAGGGGCGGGCCTCTGCCGCCGATGCTCGGCGACATCGTGCTGGCCGCCGAGACTGTCGCGCGCGAGGCGGCACTGGAAGACAAGCCCGTCGAGGACCATATCTCCCATCTCGTCATCCATGGCCTGCTGCATTTGCTGGGCTATGATCACGAAACGGATGCCGAAGCGGATCTGATGGAAGCGACAGAGCGCGCAGCACTTGCGAGGCTTGCCATTCCCGATCCCTACACGTAATTACAAAAGACCAATTGACCGGACGATGATGAACGACAAACCAGAGACTGCCGCCCGCTCCGACGCCGGCAGTGTGATCAAGCCTTCCGAAACGACGGAAGAGGGCTCGAGTCCGAGTACCACGACCGGCAGCTTCGCCAGCGAGGCATCGCCTGCCGGTCCTTCCCTGTTCGATCGCGTGCTCGGGCTTTTCAGGCACCGCAACGGCACCAGCCTGCGCGAGGAGATTGCCGGTGCGCTTGCCGAAACGGCGAGCGATGCAGAATCCTTCTCGCCCGGCGAACGCGCCATGCTCAACAACATCCTGCGCCTGCGCGAAGTGCGGGTCGAGGACGTCATGGTGCCGCGCGCCGACATCGAGGCGGTCGAGATCACGACGAAGCTCGGCGATCTTCTGGGGCTGTTCGAACAGTCCGGCCACTCCCGCATGCCAGTTTATTCGGAGACGCTCGACGACCCGCGCGGCATGGTTCATATCCGCGACGTGCTGGCGCATATCACCAAGGTCGCCCGCGTCAGAAAGGGCAGGACGACCAGGAAAACCCCGGTCGCGACGGTTCTCGATCTCGCCCAGGTCGATCTGGCGCGCACCATCGGCGATCTCAACCTGATCCGACCGGTGCTGTTCGTGCCGCCGTCGATGCTCGCCTCCGACCTGATGGGGCGAATGCAGACGACGCGCACCCAGATGGCGCTGGTCATCGACGAATATGGCGGCACCGACGGCCTCGTCTCGCTCGAGGACATCGTCGAGATGGTAGTCGGCGACATCGAGGACGAGCATGACGAGGACGAGCCGATGATCACCCAGGCCGGCGAAGGCGTCTTCATCGTCGACGGCAAGGCCGAGATCGACGACGTCGCCAAGATGATCGGCGAGGATTTCGCCGCCGGCGAGCACGGCGAATATGTCGACACGATCGGCGGCATGATCTTCAATACGCTTGGCCGGGTGCCGGCGCGCGGCGAAGTGGTGCAGGCCATACCCGGCTTCGAGTTCCATGTGCTCGACGCCGATCCGCGCCGCGTCAAGCGCGTGCGCATCGTCGAGACCTTGAAGGGCGAGCGGCGGCGCCGCGCCGTGCGCACCGAGCAGGCTTAGGGTTTGTTTGGAGGCAAGCCCGCGGCCTGATAAATCTTGCGTCCTGATTCGCACGACTCGGAAGCATTGATGGAGCGCCAGGCCGGCCGGATAATTCTGCTTTGGGGCTGGCGGCGCGCGCTGGTGGCGTTTCTTGCCGGGGCGCTGGCGGTTCTTGCCCAGGCGCCTTACGATTTCTTCGCCGTCTGCTTCGTTTCGTTCCCACTGCTGGTGTGGCTTCTCGATGGCGCGACCGGCGAAGCCTCGGACGGTTTTCTGCGGCGCTTGCGGCCGGCTTTCGCCGTCGGCTGGTGGTTCGGTTTCGGCTACTTTCTTGCCGGTCTCTGGTGGGTCGGCTCGGCGCTTCTGGTCGAGGCCGACAGCTTTGCCTGGGCCTTGCCGTTCGCGGTGGTCGGCATCCCCCTCGCGCTGGCCTTCTTTTACGGTTTCGCTGCCGTGGTTGCCCGGCTGTTGTGGAGCAACGACATCGGCCGCATCGCCGCGCTCGCCTTCGGCTTTGCGCTGGCGGAATGGCTGCGCGGCTTCCTGTTCACCGGCTTTCCGTGGAATGCCGTCGGCTATGCGGCGATGCCGGTGCCTTTGCTGATGCAGAGCGTCTCGGTGACCGGCATGGTCGGCATGAACGCGCTGGCGGTCTTCGTCTTCGCGCTGCCGGCGCTGCTTGCGGCGCGCCAGCATCTTCGCCTCGGCGCGGCGTTGCTTGTCGTTCTCGTCGCCGCCCATGCCGGCTTCGGCTATATCCGGCTCGCCGCCCCCGAAAAACCGGCGGCCCATAGCCTCGACGTCCGTATCGTGCAACCTGCCGTCGATCTCACGGAAAAATGGGATGCCTCGGTGCGTGACCGCATCTTCGCCACCATGATGGGGCTTTCGGCCAGGGCACCGGAACCCGGCCATGACAGGCCGCAATTGATCCTGTGGCCGGAGACCTCCGTGCCGTTTCTGTTCACCGAACGTCCGGATGCCTTGCCTGCCATCGGAGAGATGCTTGGCGATGGCCAGATGCTGCTTGCCGGCGTCGTTCGCGAGGAAGGCGGCTCGGCGGCTCGCAGCCGTTACTACAACTCGGTCGTGGCGATCGACGAAAGGGGCGAAATCGTCGATGCCGTGGACAAGGTCCACCTGGTCCCCTTCGGCGAATATCTGCCTTTCGCCGATCTGCTCGGCCGCCTCGGGCTTGAGCAGCTTGTTGCCGGTCCGATGACCTTCGCGGCCGGCAATGAGCGGCACCCGATCGCGCTGCCCGGCGGTATGCGGGCGCTGCCGTTTATTTGCTATGAGGTCATCTTTCCCGATCTCGTCGCGGTTGACGCTACGACAGCCGCGCTTATTGTGAACGTCACCAATGACGCTTGGTTCGGCGACACGCCGGGGCCGTACCAGCACTTCAGGCAGGCGCAGATCCGGGCGGTGGAGAATGGGGTGCCCCTGTTGCGCGCGGCTAATAACGGCATTTCGGCCGTTGTCGACCCGCACGGTCGCATCGTCGACGCGCTGGCAATCGATGCACGCGGCGCCATCGATGTGCGTGTGCCGATCTCCAACCAAGCCATCGTTTCCTCCAGCCAACGACGCATTAACGGAATGCTGATCATGTTTTTGCTCGCCGTAGCGGCATGCATTTTGAACGTAAGGCAAAGGCTACGGGCGAATTGACAGCCGACACATTAGAAACTCATACTGTAAGCGCCTGAAAATTTTCGAAGTCGATAAGGTCGTTCTGTTGGGGCACGGGCCGCGGCGTCGTTTGGGCAGCAAAGTAGAAAAAGCCGGAAAAATTCGGCGAGGACAAAATGACAGAAGAAAACAAGAAAAAGCCGAATCCGATCGACATCCACGTCGGAAGCCGCATCCGGCTTCGCCGCAATATGCTGGGAATGAGCCAGGAAAAACTGGGCGAAAACCTCGGCATAACGTTCCAGCAGATCCAAAAGTACGAAAAGGGCACCAATCGCGTTGGCGCCAGCCGTTTGCAGGCAATCGCCTCCATACTCGGCGTGCCCGTCGCCTTCTTTTTCGAGGATGCGCCCGGTCAGGAGCCCGTGGGCAACCGTGGATTTGCCGAGGATGCGTCGATGACCTCCGCCGTCGAATTCTGCGGCAGCCCGGAAGGGCTCCAGCTGAATCGCGCCTTCGTCAAGATCGCCGACGTGAAAGTGCGCCGTAAGATCATTGAGCTTGTGAAGTCGCTCTCCACCGACGAGGTCGATTGACTGGCTCGCGAAGAGTTCAAAGAGGTAGAGTTCGTCGTGGCTGGGCAGGCAATTTCTCGCGCTTGCCCGCATCGAGGGATGTGCATTCCGCAGATGCGCCAAAGCGCGGATCGATTTTGCTCGACACGCTTCCTCGAAGCCGTTTTCCCTCAGTCTGTTGGCGCAAGGGCTGATCGCAGTGCGCCCTGCCGCCGTCTCGGGATGCAAAGATAAATAACGTCAAAATTCATGCCAGAACGGCTGCATGGCTTGACGACCGGCGCCCGGCACCGTTAACAACTGGCGCGCCAAAATCGGCGGCCTGCCGATATTTTTTCAAGAGGGGACACCCGTGACGCGGCACAATTACTTCTTCACCTCGGAATCCGTTGCCGAGGGCCATCCCGACAAGGTCTGCGACCGCATCTCCGACGAGATTGTCGATCTCGTCTATCGCGAAGCCAGAAAGACCGGCATGGACCCGTGGAAGGTCCGCGTTGCCTGCGAGACGCTTGCGACAACCAATCGCGTTGTCATCGCCGGCGAGGTGCGCGTCCCCGAGACGCTGCTCAAGAAGGACAAGGAGGGCAATGTCCTGAAGGATGCGGCCGGCCATCCGATTGTCAACCCGGCCAAGTTCAAGTCGGTCGCCCGCAAGGCAATCCGCGAAATCGGCTACGAGCAGGCCGGCTTCCACTGGAAGACGGCCAAGATCGAGGTCCTGCTGCACGGCCAGTCGCCGGATATCGGCCAGGGCGTCGACAACGCCTCCGACCGGCAAGGTGAGGAGGGAGCCGGCGACCAGGGCATCATGTTTGGCTATGCCTGCCGCGAAACCCCGGACCTGATGCCTGCGCCGATCTATTACAGCCACAAGATCCTCGAACTGCTGGCCGCTGCGCGCCATGAAGGCAGCGGTGATGCAGGCAGGCTCGGGCCGGATGCCAAGAGCCAGGTCACCGTCCGCTATGTCGACGGCAAAGCGGCGGAAGTGACGCAGATCGTGCTGTCGACCCAGCATCTCGATGAGACATGGGATTCGAAGAAGGTGCGCAACGTCGTCGAGCCCTATATTCGCGAAGCACTGGGCGACCTGAAGATCGCCGACAATTGCAACTGGTACATCAACCCGACCGGCAAGTTCGTCATCGGCGGGCCCGACGGCGACGCCGGCCTGACCGGCCGCAAGATCATCGTCGACACCTACGGTGGGGCTGCGCCCCATGGCGGCGGCGCTTTCTCCGGCAAGGACACCACCAAGGTCGACCGCTCGGCCGCCTATGCGGCGCGCTATCTCGCCAAGAACGTGGTTGCCGCGAAGCTCGCCGATCGCTGCACTATCCAGCTTTCCTATGCGATCGGTGTCGCCCAGCCGCTGTCGATCTACGTCGACCTCCACGGCACCGGTAAGGTCGACGAGGCAAAGCTCGAGCGTGCACTGCGCACCGTGATGGACCTGTCGCCGTCTGGCATCCGCCGCCACCTCGATCTCAACAAGCCGATCTATGCCAAGACGTCGTCCTACGGCCATTTTGGCCGCAAGGCCGGCCGCGACGGATCCTTCTCCTGGGAGAAGACCGATCTCGCCAAGGCGCTCAAGGACGCTCTCGCCGAACCGGTCGCCGAAGCAGTCGCCGCCTAACCGCGGCGCCTATGGACCCGAAGGACCGGCCAAGCCGTGCGACCGAGGCCTTTTTCGGTCGCCGGCGCGGCAAGACCATTCGACCACAGCAGGCAGCGGCGCTGGAGAGCGGCTTCGCCGCCTACAGGCTCGATCTGACGGTTGAACCGCCGGCCGATCTGCGCAGCCTTTTCGAAGCCGAAGTTTCCGCTGTCCAGCTCGAAATCGGTTTTGGCGGCGGCGAACATCTTCTGCACCGTGCTACGGCCAGCCAGGCGACCGGCTTTATCGGCGTCGAGCCTTTCGTCAACGGCATGGCCAAGATGATGATGGCGGTCCGGGAGCGGCCGCTTGCCAATCTGCGCGTCTATGATGACGACGCCACGCGCCTGCTGGACTGGCTGCCGCAGGCTTCGCTTGACGGCATTGACCTCCTCTATCCGGATCCGTGGCCGAAGAAGAAGCACTGGAAGCGGCGCTTCGTCAGCCCGGTCAATCTCGACCGCTTCGGGCGCGTCCTGAAGCACGGCGGAAAGTTCCACTTTGCGTCCGACATCGACAGCTATGTGAACTGGACGCTGCTGCATTGCCGTGCGCACGGCGCCTTCACGTGGCAGGCAAGCGAAGCCGCCGACTGGCATCGGCCCTATGATGGCTGGCCGGGGACGCGCTATGAGGCCAAGGCCATTCGCGAAGGCCGACGGCCCGCCTATCTGACCTTCGTGCGGAAATAATCGGGAAATTAGAGCTGAGCACAAGGCGAGCGGGCCGAAGGCTCTCGGCGCTCACCTGGCTCAGAAGCGACGGATATTGTCGAAGGCTGCCGGCTCCATGCCGAGATTGCGCAGATCATGCGCACGCGGCTTGCGACCGTTTTCCACAGCCCGCGACGCTGCTACGGCGCTGCCGAACACGCTAAAGACATCGCCTATGGCTGAAAAAAATCCACGATTGTTCATGATCGTACCCTTTCGAGCGCAGTGAGCGCTCCAATTGTGCAATGCAATATAGATAGTCGTGCGTGGCCGGTGCTCAAAGGGGGATCACTGCATGGGCGCCATGCATTTGGCGCAGCGCTGCGGACTCGGAGCCTTGCCGTCATGCACGACGGGCTTGAAACGAGGACCACGATCGTCTATATCAGCTTCAAATTCTTGGTCGGTATGACGAAGAGTGGGTCCACCCGGTCCCGCTCTTTTTTATTACCTGCCGACCAACAGGGATCGAGCGACAGGACCGAATGACAGTCATGGCAAGCGAAGGCGACGATCGCATCATCCGCGAAAGCGGCATCGATGCGCGCATCGCGCTGATCGTTCAGCCGGTACTGCGGGCCATTGGCTTCCGCCTGGTACGTGTGCACCTGTCGGGCCAGAACGGGCTGACGCTGCAGATCATGGCCGAGCGCGAGGACGGCACCATGACGGTCGAGGATTGTGAAGAGGTCAGCCGGGCGGTGTCGCCGGCGCTCGATGTCGATGATCCGATCGAGAAGGCTTATCATCTCGAAGTGTCGTCGCCGGGCATCGACCGGCCGCTGGTCCGCAAATCGGACTTTGCAGCCTGGACCGGCCATCTGGTGAAGACGGAGACGTCGGTTCTCGTCGCCGACCGCAAGCGCTTCAAGGGCAGGATCGCCGAAAGCGACGCGGACGGTGTGGTGATCGAGCGCGACAAGGCCGCTTACGGCGAGGAGCCGACGGTGCGTGTTCCGTACGATGCGATTGCCGAAGCGCGGCTGGTTCTGACCGACGATCTTATCCGCGATGCACTGTCGAAGGACAACCGGGCGCGCAAGGAAGCCAGGAAACGCCGCGGCGAACCCGAAGACGCACCAGCGGGTGCGGAAGACGAAACCGAACAGGAAATGTGATTGGGCTCCCGGCGGTAAGGTCGGCGACAAGCTCGGGAGAAAGAAGATGGTTGTAAGCGCCAACAGGCTTGAACTGCTGCAGATCGCCGATGCGGTCGCGCGTGAAAAGTCGATCGACAAGTCGATCGTCATCGCCGCCATGGCCGATGCGATCCAGAAGGCCGCGCGCTCGCGCTACGGCCAGGAAACCAATATCCGGGCGGATATCAATCCGAATACCGGCGAGATGAAGCTGCAGCGGCTGATGGAAGTGGTCGAGAAGGTCGACGACTACGCGACCCAGATTGCCATTTCCTCGGCGCGCGAGCGAAATCCGGACGCCCAGCTCGGCGATTTCATCGCCGAACAGCTGCCGCCGATGGATTTCGGCCGCATCGCCGCCCAGTCGGCCAAGCAGGTCATCGTGCAGAAGGTGCGCGAGGCCGAGCGCGACCGGCAATATGACGAATACAAGGACCGTATCGGCGAGATCGTCAACGGCACCGTCAAGCGTGTCGAATACGGCAACGTCATCGTCGATCTCGGCCGCGGCGAGGCGATCATCCGCCGCGACGAGCTGATTCCGCGCGAAAACTACAAGTATGGCGATCGCGTCCGCGCCTATGTCTATGACGTGCGCCGCGAACAGCGCGGCCCGCAGATCTTCCTGTCGCGCACCCATCCGCAGTTCATGGCGAAGCTGTTCACCATGGAAGTGCCGGAAATCTACGACGGCATCATCGAGATCAAGTCGGTCGCCCGCGATCCGGGTTCGCGCGCCAAGATCGCTGTCATCTCGCGCGACAGCTCCATCGATCCGGTCGGTGCCTGCGTCGGTATGCGCGGCAGCCGCGTCCAGGCGGTCGTCGGTGAATTGCAGGGCGAGAAGATCGACATCATTCCGTGGTCGCCTTCGGCGGCGTCCTTCATTGTCAATGCGTTGCAGCCGGCGGAAGTTGCCAAGGTCGTGCTCGACGAGGATGCCGAGCGCATCGAGGTCGTCGTTCCCGACGATCAGCTGTCGCTGGCCATTGGCCGCCGCGGCCAGAACGTCCGTCTTGCCTCGCAGCTCACCGGCTGGGATATCGACATCCTGACCGAGCAGGAAGAGAGCGAACGCCGCCAGAAGGAATTCGTCGAACGGTCGTCGCTGTTCATGGAAGCCCTCGACGTCGACGAGATGGTCGGCCAGGTGCTCGCGTCCGAAGGCTTCACCAGCGTCGAGGAAGTCGCGTATGTCGATTCCGGCGAAATCGCGTCGATCGACGGCTTCGACGAGGACACGGCTTCGGAAATCCAGACCCGCGCCCGCGAATATCTGGAGAAGATCGAAGCCGAGCACGACGAGAAGCGCAAGGCCCTCGGCGTCAAGGATGAATTGCGGGAGATTCCCGGCATCACCACCGCCATGATGGTGACGCTCGGCGAGGACGGCGTGAAGACGATCGAGGATTTCGCCGGCTACGCCGCCGACGACCTGACCGGTTGGAAAGAACGCAAGGACGGCGAGACGAAGGTATTCCCGGGTGTGCTCGCCAACCATGGCGTATCACGCGCCGATGCCGAGCAGATGGTCCTGGCGGCTCGCCTGAAGGCTGGCTGGATCACCGAAGACGAGCTTGCCGCCGAGGGTGCGCCGGCTGACGAAACCGTCGGTGCGTGAGGTGAAACCGCATCGCACCGAACCCGCCCTTGGACGAGATGAACGATCGCACCTGCATCGTCACCCGCAGGCAAGCCGAACCGGATGAGCTGATCCGTTTCGTCGTCGGCCCGGATTCGGCCGTCGTTCCGGACATCAAGAGAAACCTGCCCGGCCGCGGTTGCTGGGTGACGGCCGACCGCCTACATATAGAAAAGGCGGCGGCCAAAAACCTGTTTGCCCGTGCTTTCAAGGCGCAGGTGAGCGTGCCAGCCGATCTTGGCGGTATGGTCGACGCGCTGCTTTCCAGGTCCGCTCTGGGCATGCTTGGCTTGGCCCGCAAGGCGGGCGCCATAGCGCTCGGAGCGACCAAGGTCGAGAGCGTCGTGCGCGGCGGACTTGCACTTTTCGTGCTCCACGCGACCGAGGCCTCCGACGATGGCGTCCGCAAGATAAGCCAGGCGCGACGGGCAACCGTCCACCTCGGCGGGCCTGCGATCCGCGCTTACAAACTTTTCTCCGAGGCCGAGTTGAGCTTGGCATTGGGGGGTACAAATGTGATACATGCTGCCGTTCTCGCGGGAGACGCGGGCAGGGCGGTCCAGAAGCGCATGGTTGCGCTCGACCGATATCGGGGCGGTTCCCCGGACGATCTGGCAATGCTTGCGGCCGTTGCTGACGAAGATGATGCCGCAGAGGATATGGAATGAGCGATACGAAATCGGGCGACGACAAGACGCTGAGTGTTACGCCGAAGAAGACCTTGACGCTGAAGCGCCCCGGTATGGAACAGGGCACGGTGCGCCAGAACTTCTCGCATGGCCGCACCAAGTCGGTGGTCGTCGAGACCAAGAAACGCAAGTTCTCGCTGCCTGGCGACAAGCCGGAGCCGGCGGCAGCGCCTGTGTCCGTTTTCACGCCGAAGCCGGTCGCGGCAGCGCCTGCCGTGCAGGAAGCTCCCAAGGCGCCGCCGCCTCCCCCGCCGATCGAACGCGGCGGCATGGTGCTGAACGAGTTGTCGCGCCAGGAAATGGAAGCACGCCGCCGGGCTCTCGAGGGCTCGAAGGTCCGCGACGTCGAGGATCGCCAGCGCGCCATCGAGGAGGCCAAGCGCCGCAGCGAGGACGAAGAGCGCCGCCGCCGCGAGCGCGAGGAATCGGCTCGGCGTCAGGCCGAGGAAGAGGCACGGCTGCAAGCCGAGGCCGAATCCCGCCGCCGTGCCGAGGAAGAGGCGCGCCGCCGTGCGCCGCTCGCCGCCGAACTGGCGACAGTCGATGACGAGGAAGAGGTCAAGCCGAAGCGGGCCGGTGCCGGTGCACCGGTGCGCCGTCTGGTCACGCCCGAAGTGGCACGTCCTGCCAAGCCGACCAAGGGCGAGGAAGACCGCCGCCGCGGCAAGCTGACGCTGAATTCGGCTCTTTCCGACGAGGATGCGCGCGCCCGCTCGCTCTCGTCGATGCGCCGCCGTCAGGAGAAATTCAAGCGCGCGTTGCATAACGAGCCACGCGAGAAAGTCATGCGTGAAGTGATCCTGCCCGAAACCATCACCATCCAGGAGCTGGCGCAGCGCATGTCCGAGCGCGCTGTCGACGTGGTCAAGTTCTTCATGAAGCAGGGCCAGATCCTGAAGCCTGGAGACGTCATCGACGCTGACACGGCCGAACTGGTCGCCACCGAATTTGGCCACACGGTCCGCCGCGTCGCCGAGTCCGACATCGAAGAGGGCTTGTTCAACATCGCCGATCGCCCCGAGGACCTGCAGCCGCGTCCGCCGGTGGTAACGATCATGGGCCATGTCGATCACGGCAAGACCTCGTTGCTCGATGCCATCCGCAATGCCAACGTCGTGTCCGGCGAAGCCGGCGGCATTACTCAGCATATCGGCGCTTATCAGGTCGAGAAGAACGGTCACAAGATCACGTTCATAGACACGCCCGGCCACGCCGCCTTCACGGCGATGCGTGCCCGCGGTGCCCAGGCGACCGATATCGCCATCCTCGTGGTGGCAGCCGACGACAGCGTCATGCCGCAGACGATCGAATCGATCAATCACGCCAAGGCGGCCGGCGTTCCGATCATTGTGGCGATCAACAAGATCGACAAGCATGACGCCGATCCGCAGAAGGTGCGCTCGGAACTGCTGCGCCACGAGGTGTTCGTCGAATCGATGGGCGGCGAGGTGCTGGATGTCGAGGTGTCGGCTACCAAGGGTATCAATCTCGACAAGTTGCTCGAAGCGATCCTGCTGCAGGCCGAAATCCTCGACCTGAAGGCCAATCCGGACCGCACCGCCGAAGGCGTGGTCATCGAAGCCCAGCTCGACAAGGGCCGCGGCCCAGTTGCTACCGTGCTGGTGCAGACCGGCACATTGATGCCGGGCGACATTCTCGTCGCCGGCAACGAATGGGGCCGGGTACGCGCGCTCGTCAACGATCGCGGCGAGCAGGTCAAGGAAGCGCCGCCGGCAATGCCGGTGGAAGTCCTCGGTCTGCAAGGTACGCCGCTGGCCGGCGACCGTTTCGCCGTTGTCAACAACGAGGCCCGCGCCCGCGAGATCACCGAATATCGCCAGCGTCTGGCGCGTGAGAAGGCGGTGGCCAGGCATGCCGGCCAGCGCGGCTCGCTTGAACAGATGATGTCGCAATTGCAGACAAGCGGATTGAAGGAATTCCCGCTGGTCATCAAGGGCGACGTGCAGGGCTCGATCGAGGCGATCAATGCGGCGCTCGACAATCTCGGCACCGACGAGGTGCGCGCCCGCATCGTCCATGCCGGGGCCGGCGGCATCACCGAAAGCGACGTGTCGCTGGCGGAAACGTCCGGGGCTGCGATCATCGGCTTCAACGTTCGCGCCAACGCGCAGGCCCGCGCAGCCGCGGCTGCGGCAGGCATCGAGATCCGCTACTATTCGATCATCTACAATCTGGTCGATGATGTGAAAGCGGCTCTTTCCGGCCTGCTCTCGCCGGAGCGTCGCGAGACCTTCATCGGCAATGCCGAGATCCTCGAGATCTTCGACATCACCAAGGTCGGCAAGATCGCCGGCTGCCGTGTCACCGAAGGCAAGGTCGAGCGTGGTGCGGGCGTGCGCCTGATCCGCGACAATGTCGTCATCCACGAAGGCACGCTGAAGACCCTGAAGCGCTTCAAGGACGAAGTTTCGGAAGTTCCGGCCGGCCAGGAATGCGGCATGGCCTTCCAGAACTACGAGGACATGCGCGCCGGCGACGTCATCGAGTGCTTCCGCGTCGAGATGGTGACCAGGACGCTGTAGTGTCGGCATATGGAGCAAGAACGAAGCCTTGAGTACCGCTTTGTTCTTGTCTCCTGCCGATTTTTCAGGGGTCTACTCAAGGGCGCGGAGCGAAAGTCGTCTCGGCGCCCTGAGACGGTTGTTTTACTGCTTTCTCTTTGGCATTCCGCTTGTGCTTGCCACAAACTATCTCGACGGCTCCGGTGCTTTGGCCGGAGTCGCGGGAGTTGTGGGCATGATGACCATTGTCACGGGTATCATGATCAATCTCGGCCCCATTCTGGCGAGGCGAGTCGAGGTTGCTCATTTCGAGCCTGAACCCACCATGATCCGAGTGGATGTCGCCGGCATCTCAAAGCGTGCCGCAGATACAGAGATCCACATCGGATGGAAATCCGTAAGCCGAGTTACTCTGACCGAATTCGGCATCGGTTTTGTGACGCAAGAGGGTGGCTGGTTTATTCCGATGAGTGCATTTGGGTCCGAGAGCGATTTGAAAGCCGAATACGACAGGATCGTTTCGTTCATGGTCTCATTACAGGCCGGCCCGGAGACAGAGCATTCAGTGCCGCGCACCTTACATTAGCTGAGGTGCAGGTTCCTTGGGGTAGCCAAGCCGGATCAACGGCGCTAAGTCAACCGTTTGAGGCGGTTCGAACCCGCACTGAGAGAAGAGATTTTCATGCCAAGACCATCAACAGCTGGCCCATCCCAGCGCATGCTGCGCGTCGGCGAGCAGGTGCGCCATGCGCTCTCCGAGACTTTGCAGCGCGGCGAAATTCTCGATCCGCTGATCGAGAATGCCGTGGTCTCGGTTTCCGAAGTGCGTATGTCGCCCGATCTGAAGATCGCCACCGCCTTCGTCTCACCGCTTGGCGCCAAGGATGCCGGCGTGGTGGTCGAAGCGCTCAACAAGCATGCGAAGTTCGTCCGCGGCCGTGTCTCCGGCGCGCTGCGGCAGATGAAGTACATGCCGGAATTCCGCTTCCGGCTCGACACCAGCTACGACAATTTCCAGAAGATCAACGAATTGCTGCACTCGCCCGAAGTGGCGCGCGATCTCAGCGCCGACGACAAAGACAAAGACGACCGGAAGGATAGCGAATAGTGGCGCGTCGCGGCAAGAAGAAGGGCCGGCCGATCTCGGGCTGGCTGGTACTGGACAAGCCGGTCGGCATGGGCTCGACCGAAGCCGTGTCCAAGATCAAATGGCTGTTCCAGGCGGAAAAGGCCGGCCACGCCGGCACGCTCGACCCGCTCGCGTCCGGCATGCTGCCGATCGCGCTCGGCGAAGCGACCAAGACCGTGCCTTACGTCCAGGACGGCGCCAAGGTCTACCGCTTCACGGTTGCCTGGGGCGAGGAGCGTTCGACCGACGACCTCGAAGGCCCGGCGACCAAAAGCTCGGACCGCCGTCCGGCGGAAGCCGACGTGCTGGCGCTGCTTTCGAAATATACCGGCGTCATCATGCAGACGCCGCCGCAATTTTCGGCGATCAAGATCGCCGGCGAGCGCGCTTATGACCTTGCCCGCGATGGCGAGACGGTCGACATTCCGGCACGCGAGGTCGAGATCGGCCGGCTCGACCTGGTCGAGCATATGGTCGATCGCACCGTCTTCGAGGTCGAATGCGGCAAGGGCACCTATGTCCGCTCGCTGGCGCGCGACATGGGCCGCGACCTCGGCTGCTTCGGCCACATTGCCGAGCTGCGGCGGGTCGAGGTCGAGCCGTTCACGCAGGAAGATTTCGTCACCCTGGCCGAGCTGGAAATCGCCCGCTTCGGCGAGCAGGGCGAGCCGCAAGCAGCGGACGCCCCGATCGACTTCGGTGCCATCGATGCACTCCTGGTCGACACCGCCGCGGCGCTCGAATGCCTGCCGCAGGTCGCGATCAGCGATGATGCGGCAACCAAAATCCGCCTCGGCAATCCGGTCATCATTCGCGGCCGTGACGCGCCGGTGGAAGCGGAGGAGGCCTGCGCCACCGCGCGCGGCAAGTTGGTCGCCATCGGCGCCATTGAGCAAGGCATGTTCAAGCCAAAGCGGGTCTTTATCGGGTAACAGCTGTGGCCCGGCGCATGATCTCCAAACCGGATTCTATTTTGGGAAACGATCATGCGTTAAATCAACGGGGCTACGGTGCCGTTTGCCGTCCGAAAGGATGCGCTGCGCTGTAGTGCCGTTCGACGCTGCACTCGAGGGGGCACATGGCAAAGGCTGACACGGTCAACAAACGAGCGGCGCTCAAAACACGGAGGCCGCCGGTCGGGGCTTCGCCGGGCACGCTGATCGCCGACCCGGCGGCGCGCCGCTCCGAGCTCAGGCTGACGTTGATCTCGCCTGAAAAGTTCAAGACGATCGAGAATGCCAGCATCGACGACGTCAACACCCATTGCCACAATTGGCCGGTCATCTGGCTCGACTGCACAGGCCTCGCCAATATCCAGCTGATCGAGGAGATCGGCCGGATTTTCAACCTGCATCCGCTGGCGCTGGAAGACGTCGTCAACACCGGTCAGCGGCCGAAGGTGGATTTCTTCGAGGACCACGCCTTTGTCGTCGTCAGGATGATCGACGACGTCACCGCGCACCGTTACGAACAGATCGCCGTCTTCTTCGGCAAGACCTTCGTCGTCACCTTCCAGGAGCGCGAAGGCGACCCATTCGACCCCGTGCGCAAGCGGATCGCAAGCTCGGTGCCCAACCGCTTGCGCTCGCGCGGCGCCGACTATCTCGCCTATGCTTTGATCGACGCCATCGTCGACAGCTATTTCCCGCCGATCGAGGCTGCTGGCGAATTGGTCGATAGCATCGAGGACCAGATGCTGCACCAGGCGCACAAGCACCAGATGCGGCAGCTTCACGAATTGCGGCGCGATGCCAATGTGCTGAAGGGAGTGCTTTGGCCGATGCGCGATACGCTGGCGACCATGATCCGCAACGACGTGCCCTATGTGAAGGCCGAAACCAAGATATTCCTGAACGACACGCTCGATCATTCGCTGCGATTGATCGAACTGGTCGAAACCCAGCGCGACATGCTGACCGGCCTGATCGAGATGCACTTGTCGCTCAGCCAGGCGCGCACCAACGACGTCATCAGCTATCTGACGATCGTCTCGGTGATCTTCATGCCGCTTACCTTTCTCGTCGGCGTATGGGGCATGAATTTCGACCCCGACACCTCGCCCTGGAATATGCCGGAGCTGAAGGCCTATTACGGCTATCCCCTGTCGCTCGCCTTCATGGCGCTTGTTGCGGTCGGGCTCTTTGCGTACTTCAAATGGAAGAAATGGCTCTGACTAGGCGGAAGTGCCCGTTTATGCAGCGAAAAGCCGGCTTGTGAATTAGGCTGGCCTTTTTGTCGGAATTGCACTATATGCGCCGCAGCTTCGCGCTTTGACGCGTTGCTTGCACCGGCCCCTGCTGGACGACATCCCGGCTGAGGGCGTCCCGTTTCCTCAAACAGACAAGGAAAAACACGATGTCGATTACTGCCGAACGCAAGAAGGAATTGATGGGCGAATTCGCAACCGCCAAGGGCGATACCGGGTCTCCGGAAGTTCAGGTGGCCATCCTTTCCGAGCGCATCAAGAACCTGACCGATCATTTCAAGGACCACAAGAAGGATAACCATTCCCGCCGTGGTCTGCTCGCTCTCGTTTCCCAGCGCCGCAGCCTGCTTGATTATCTCAAGCGCAAGGACGACGCGCGCTATCAGACGCTGATCGAGAAGCTCGGTCTGCGCCGTTGACGAATTGACCGGCGGGTTCTTTCGAGAGCCCGCCGGTCGCGCATTGGAGCATCGGATCATCCAAGGCTCCAATGAAGAAAGCAGAGCGCCGCGCACCGGTTTGGCTGCGCAAAGGACGCTCTGAAGTTTTAGATTTGCGCAGGATACTTTCCGAAAACCTGGTTTTCGGGTTCACGCGCAAGGCCAGTCGGATCGATTGGCCAACCCGGTTTCGAAACAGCAGAGGGCCATTCGAAACCGCCCATGGACGGTCATGGGGCAGGATTGCAGGACGCTCGTGCGGCACCGCGCCGAATAGCCGAGCTTCCCGTTGTCTTGCCCGTGGCTGCCCGAGAAAGGAAGCCAAGGGAAAGGGCATCCGCGCACGCTGAAACGGCGCGGCCCTTTCCGCATACGAAGGACAAGACATGTTCAATTACCACAAAGTGGAAATCGAATGGGGCGGCCGCCCGCTCATTCTCGAAACCGGCAAGATCGCGCGTCAGGCTGATGGCGCGGTGCTGGCTACCTACGGCGAAACCAAGGTTCTCGCCACCGTCGTCTCGATGAAGGAGCCGAAACCCGGCCTCGATTTCTTCCCGCTGACGGTCAACTACCAGGAAAAGACTTACGCCGCCGGCAAGATCCCGGGTGGCTATTTCAAGCGGGAAGGCCGTCCGAGCGAGAAGGAAACGCTGGTTTCCCGCCTGATCGACCGCCCGATCCGCCCGCTCTTCGCCGAAGGCTACAAGAACGACACCCAGATCGTCGTCACTGTCGTCCAGCACGATCTCGAAAATGATCCGGACATCCTGTCGATCGTCGCCACCTCCGCCGCCCTGACCTTGTCCGGCGTGCCGTTCATGGGTCCGGTCGGCGCCGCCCGCGTCGGGTACATCAACGGCGAATATGTGCTCAACCCGCACGTCGACGAGATGCAAGAATCGAAGCTCGACCTGGTCGTCGCCGGCACCGCCGACGCCGTGCTGATGGTCGAGTCCGAAGCCAAGGAACTCGGCGAGGACCTTATGCTGGGCGCCGTCATGTTCGGCCACAGGGGATTCCAGCCGGTGATCGACGCGATCATCAAGCTGGCTGAAGTCGCGGCCAAGGACCCGCGCGACTTCACCGCCCCAGACTATTCCGCACTTGAAGCCGAGATGCTCAAGATCGTCGAAGGCGAGCTTCGCGACGCCTACAAGATCACCGACAAGCAGAAGCGCTATGCCGCCGTCGACGCCGTCAAGGCGAAGGTCAAGGCCGCGTTCGCGCCGGCAGAAGGCGAAGAGGCCAAGTACACGTCCGAACAGATCGGCACCGTGTTCAAGGAACTCCAGGCCAAGGTCGTGCGCTGGAACATCCTCGACACCGGCTCGCGCATCGACGGCCGCGACCTGAAGACGGTCCGCAAGATCGTCTCGGAAGTCGGCGTCCTGCCGCGCACGCACGGCTCGGCGCTGTTCACCCGTGGCGAGACCCAGGCGCTGGTCGTCGCCACGCTCGGCACCGGCGAGGACGAGCAGTATGTCGATTCGCTGACCGGCATGTACAAGGAGAAGTTCCTCCTGCACTACAACTTCCCTCCCTATTCGGTCGGTGAGACCGGCCGCATGGGTTCGCCGGGCCGCCGCGAAATCGGTCATGGCAAGCTCGCCTGGCGCGCCATCCGGCCGATGCTGCCGACCGCCGACCAGTTCCCCTATACGTTGCGCGTCGTTTCGGAGATCACCGAGTCCAACGGTTCGTCATCGATGGCTACCGTCTGCGGCACCTCGCTGGCGCTGATGGATGCCGGCGTGCCACTGGCCAAGCCGGTCGCCGGTATTGCAATGGGCCTGATCAAGGAAGGCGAGCGCTTCGCCGTGCTCTCCGACATTCTTGGCGACGAGGACCACCTCGGCGACATGGACTTCAAGGTTGCCGGCACCGCCTACGGCATCACCTCGCTGCAGATGGACATCAAGATCGAGGGCATCACCGAGGAGATCATGAAGATCGCGCTTGACCAGGCCAAGGAGGGCCGTCAGCACATTCTCGGCGAAATGGCCCACGCGCTGTCCGGCGCGCGTGCCGAACTCGGCGAGTTCGCACCGCGCATCGAGGTCATGCACATTCCGACCGACAAGATCCGCGATGTGATCGGCTCGGGCGGCAAGGTCATCCGCGAAATCGTCGAAAAGACCGGTGCCAAGATCAACATCGAGGATGACGGCACGGTCAAGATCGCTTCGGCCAACGCCAAGGAGATCGAGGCGGCGAAGAAGTGGATACACACCATCGTCGCTGAGCCGGAAGTCGGGGAGATCTACGAAGGCACGGTCGTCAAGACCGCCGACTTCGGCGCTTTCGTCAACTTCTTCGGCCCGCGTGACGGTCTCGTCCACATCTCGCAGCTCGCCAATGATCGTGTCGCCAAGACCTCCGATGTCGTCAAGGAAGGCGACAAGGTCTGGGTCAAGCTGATGGGCTTCGACGAGCGCGGCAAGGTCCGCCTGTCGATGAAGGTCGTCGACCAGGCCACCGGCAAGGAAATCGCTCGCGACAAAAAGAGCGAAGGCGAAGAAAACGCCGCCTAAGCTGATCTAACTATGCAATCGAAGCGGGCGCGCCGGAAGGTCGCGCCCGTTTGCATTCAACAACAGCCTTGCAGTTCAAGAGTGGTGAATGTCCGCCGAGCCGCTGAAGACGCTTTTCCATCCATTCGAGGCGGGGGCTGTGTCCCTGCCACGAAAGGATGAATGCATTCTCTTTCTCGGTGCCGAGCCCGGCTTTCGCTTACCCGAAGGCTTTGATGCCAAGCTTCATCTCGTCCAAGGCTTCAGGCCGCATTTTCGTGCCTTGCAGGCATCCGGCTTCACTGTCACGCCGCAGGTCGAAGGCGAGGCTTTCGACGCGGCATTTGTGCTCGCCGGCCGCCATCGCGGCCAAAACGAGTTGCGCGTCGCCGAAGCGGTCGAACGCGTGGCACCAGGGGGGTTGATCGTCGTCGCCGGCGGCAAGGACGATGGCGTCGCCAGCCTGCGCAAGCATGTCGGCGCCCTTGTGCCGCTCGAAGGCCACCTGCCGAAGCATCACGGCATTGCCTTCTGGTTTCGCCGGCCGGCCGATACCGTTGCCGCGGCAACGCTTCGAGCCGCCAATCCGGATTTGGTGGTCGAGGACCGCTTCCGCACGGCCCCAGGCATGTTTTCCTTCGACAAGATCGATGCGGGATCGAAGCTGCTGGTCGAAAATCTGCCCAACGATCTGCGTGGCAGTGTTGCGGATTTCTGTGCCGGTTGGGGCTATGTCGCTGCCGAGGTCGCCGCCCGCTCACCCGGCATATCGGCGCTTGACCTTTACGAAGCGGATTTCGAGGCGCTGGAGGCGGCCAAAACCAATGTCGGCAGCACAGGCGTGGAACCACGTTTCTTCTGGACAGATCTTTTGAGCGAACCGGTCGAGCGCCGCTACGATGTGGTCGTCATGAACCCGCCCTTTCACCGCAGCCGGGCGACTGAGCCGGAAATCGGTGCCGGTATGATCCGCGCGGCAGGCAAAGCGCTGAAGCCGGGCGGCCGGTTGTTCATGGTGGCAAACCGTCAGCTTCCCTACGAACCGGTGCTGGCGGCCGCCTTCTCCAGCCATGGGGAGCTCGCCCGCGACGGCATGTTCACGGTCTTCTCGGCGCGACGCTGAAACGCTGCGGGGCAAGCCGGCGACGTGTCGCTCGCGCTATTCCCGTCCGGCGTCGGTCTGCTTCAACTCGTCAAGCGTCGGCATGGACACGATGTGATAGCCGGAATCGACATAGTGGATTTCGCCGGTGACGCCGGACGACAGGTCGGACAGCAAATAGAGCGCGGAGCGGCCGACTTCGTCGATCGTCACCGTACGGCGTAGCGGCGAGTTGCGCTGCTGGTAGGAGAACATGTGGCGTGCGTCGGAAATCCCGGCGCCCGCAAGCGTCCGTACCGGTCCCGCCGATATGCCGTTCACCCTGATGCCTCGCGGGCCGTAGTCGTTGGCTAGATAGCGGACGCTGGCCTCCAGCCCGGCCTTGGCAACACCCATGACGTTGTAGTTCGGCATGACGCGAACCGAACCCGCATAAGTCAGCGTGATCATCGAGCCGCCGTCCTTCATCAACGTGGCGGCGTGGCGGGCAACCTCGGTGAAGGAATAGCAGGAGATCACCATGGTGCGGATGAAATTGTCGCGGCTGGTATCGGCGTAGAGGCCTTTCAGCTCGTTCTTGTCGGAAAAACCGATGGCGTGGACAATGAAGTCCAGCCCACCCCATGCCTTGCCCAAGGTCTCGAAAGTTGCGGCGACCGATGCGCTGTCCTCGACGTCGCAAGGCACCACCAGCGATGCGCCCAGCTTCTCGGCGAGCGGCTTGACCCGGCGTCCGAAGGCCTCGCCCTGATAGGTGAAGGCGAGTTCCGCGCCATGTTCGGACAGTTTGCGGGCGATACCCCAGGCAATGGAATGATCGTTGGCGACACCCATGACAAGCCCGCGCTTGCCCTTCATCAATCCGTCCATGGTCGGCAAATCCTTATGCGGAATAGCGCTGGAAAATCAGCGTAGCGTTGGTGCCACCGAAACCGAACGAATTGGACAAAACAGTGTCGATCCTTGCGTCGTCGATGCGCTTGCGCACGATCGGCATGCCTTCGAATTCCGGATCGAGGTTCTCGATGTGGGCGCTCTCGCCGATGAAGCCGCCTTGCATCATCAGGATCGAGTAGATCGATTCCTGCACGCCGGCCGCACCTAGCGAATGGCCGGTCAGCGATTTCGTCGATGTGATGAAAGGCATGTTGTCGCCGAACACCTCGCGGATGGCGCCCATTTCCTTGGAGTCGCCGACCGGCGTCGAGGTGCCGTGCGTATTGATGTAGTCGACTGGTGAAGTGACGGTCGCCATTGCCTGTCGCATGCAGCGTGCCGCGCCTTCGCCCGATGGCGCCACCATGTCGTAGCCGTCCGAGGTGGCGCCATAGCCGACGATCTCGGCATAGATCTTGGCGCCGCGCGCTTTTGCGTGCTCGAGCTCTTCAAGAATCAGCACGCCGGCGCCGCCGGCAATGACGAATCCGTCGCGATCGACGTCGTAGGCGCGGGAGGCGACCGATGCCCTGTCGTTGAACTTGGACGACATGGCGCCCATGGCATCGAAGAGATCCGACATCGTCCAGTCGAGATCCTCATGGCCGCCGGCGAAGACGATGTCCTGCTTGCCCCACTGGATCAGCTCGTAGCCATTGCCGATGCAATGCGCAGACGTCGAGCAGGCCGATGAGATGGAATAGTTGACGCCGTGGATCTTGAACCAGGTGGCAAGCGTCGCCGACGCGGTCGACGACATCGCTTTTGGCACCGCGAACGGGCCGATCCGCTTGGGGCTGCCGTTTTTGATCGTGGTCTCGGCCGCCTCGACGATTGCACGGGTCGACGGTCCGCCGGAGCCCATCACGATGCCGGTGCGCTCGTTGGTGATGTCGGTCTCGTCGAGGCCGGCATCTGCGATCGCCTGGTCCATTGCGACGTGGTTCCAGGCAGCACCCTGCGACAGGAAGCGCATGGCGCGACGGTCGATCATGCCCGACGGATCCAGTGTCGGCGCACCCCACACCCGGCAACGGAAGCCATGCTCGGCGAAAGAGTCGGAGAAGCTGATGCCGGATCTGGCATCGTGCAGCGAGGTCTGCACCTCGTTGGCATTATTGCCTATCGACGACACGATGCCGAGACCTGTGACTACGACCCGTCTCATTCGCAACTCCTTCCAGCGCGGACCTCCGAAACCTGAAATCGATTTGCGGAACGGAACCATGCGCAAAATTAAAGTGCTACAGCGTCCTTTGGACGTCCAAGACGTGGCACTGTAGGGTCTTCGTTCAGACGGCGGCCGATTGCTTGGAAAGACCGACCTTCAGATCCGTTGCCGCATATATGGGCTCGCCATCTGCCTTCAGCCAGCCATCGGCGATACCAAGCACAAGCCGACCGCGCATCACCCGCTTGAAGTCGACGCCATACTCCACCTTCTTGACCGTTGGCGTGACCATGCCTTTGAACCTCACCTCCCCGGTCGACAGCGCCATTCCCTTGCCGGGTTCACCGAGCCATCCGAGATAGAACCCCGTCAACTGCCACATGGCGTCCAAGCCCAGGCATCCCGGCATGATCGGATTGCCAATGAAATGGCAGGCGAAAAACCACAAATCCGGCTTGATATCGAATTCCGCGCGGATGAAACCCTTGTCGAACGCACCGCCAGTTTCGCTGATCTCGGTGATGCGGTCGAACATCAGCATCGGCGGATAGGGCAGCTGCGCATTTCCCGGTCCGAACAGCTCGCCGCGGGCGCAGGCAAGCAATTCCTCGTAACCGTAGCTGGATTTCGAACCCGCCATCAATCTCGTCCCCGTGATCGTCCCGGGCGATAGGCGCCCTTGTCGGTGGTTTCCTAACACAATCTGTTTCAGGCCGGAAACCGGCGTTTGCGCTTAACCTGCCCGTCTGCCCGGGTCAATGCGCGCTATTGATCGCATTCGGTCGACAGAATATATGTCACGACACGTTCAGTTTCGGCAGATGCTCTATTTCTGCCATTTTGGGCGTGTCTGAGGCGGAACTGTGAGCGCGACGGGTAGATGGATCTGGGTTGCCGGAAGGATAATGTCGCTGTGGACAAGCGGGTTCGCGAGGCCGGTCTGAGGCCGACACGCCAGCGCATCGCGCTGGCCGATCTGCTTTTCGCCAAGGGCGACCGCCATCTTTCGGCCGAGGAACTGCACGAGGAGGCGCTTGCCGCCGGCGTGCCGGTGTCCCTGGCCACCGTCTACAATGCTCTGCACCAGTTTACCCAGGCAGGTCTTCTGCGCATCCTTGCCGTCGAGGGATCGAAGACTTATTTCGACACCAACACATCCGATCACCATCATTTCTATATCGAGGGCGAAAACAGGATCTTCGATATCGACAGCGGCCCGGTGACGGTTTCCAACCTGCCGGAACCGCCGGAAGGCATGGAGATCGCCAATGTCGATATCGTGGTGAGACTGCGTCCGAAACGCTGCGACTGACCGGCGCCTTATGAATTCCTGGATTTGACGCTCCGGCTTTGAATGGGTCGCCGTCGCGGTGGCGGCTTTTGTCTTCTATGCGATCGCTGGTGTTCCTGGTGGTTGTTTGGGATATGGCTTGAAGCTGTCGAGCAGTTTCCAGGATACCCATCTCGGCCGCATCGGCCGCTAAACCATCCCCGAACCGAAGATCAGCGAAACAAGTGCCGGATCCGGTGCTTGCCGTGCTGGCCCGACCTGCGGTCCAGAAACGTCAGTTCTTGACCTTTTCGCCGGGATAGGCACCCCAGACGAGCGACTGCGCGAGCCAGCCGGTATGACCGTCGAAGGTCATTTCGCACCACTGGCCATCGCAGGACTTGATCGTGCCCATCACCCCCGGTTCGAGGATCGCGATGACGCCAGCATCTTTTGCCGGGTCGTCTAGGAGGTTGACGCGAGCGTCCTTGCCGCGCTGCCAGGGGGCGACGATCGCCGTGCGGCGGCCCGAAAGCAGCGACTGATTGATCCAGCCTTCCGAGCCGTCGGCATCGCGCACACGGCGCCACGTATCGAACTCCTGGATGATCTCCATCGGCAGGCCTGGCTTCATATACATCCAGTCGACGGAATAATTGACGCCCGGCCCAACGCGCGAGTTGACGCGGCCGGATTTCAGGCTGACGAAGCGCGGCAGCGGCAAGCCGCTTGGTCCGAGCGTGACGCTCTGGGCGGGTGCCGCGGCACTTTGCGCCATCACCAGTGGGCTATGGATGAGAGCGCCGAGGAATGCTGCACTGAGGGTCAGGCGGAGCGACGCGAAACCAGACACTTTCGTTCCTTTCGGCGCCGGCCCATCGGCCTTCGCCCCTTTTTCTTTGTCTTCGGCGGAACCGCTTGTTACATGAATGACCGGTACCGCGATCGGCTCTCAGTTTCGCCGTTCTTGGTTAAAGAGGTCTCAACGAGATCGGGTTCGAGGAAACAATGGCAGGCAAAAAGAAGCCCCTCGTCATCATCACGCGCAAATTGCCCGACCCGGTCGAGACCCGCATGCGCGAGTTGTTCGACGCCCGCTTGAATGTCGAGGACAGGCCGATGACGCAGCCGGAATTGGTGGCGGCGGTCAAGGAGGCCGACGTGCTGGTGCCGACCGTCACCGACAATATCGATGCGGCGCTGATTGCCCAGGCTGGCGACAACCTCAAGCTGATCGCCAATTTTGGCAATGGCGTTGACAAGATCGATGTTGCGGCAGCGGCCAAGAAAGGCATCACCGTCACCAACACGCCGAACGTGTTGACCGAAGATACGGCCGACATGACCATGGCGCTAATGCTGGCCGTGCCGCGGCGGCTGGCCGAAGGCGCCAACGTGCTGACCGGCGACAAGAAATGGGCGGGCTGGTCGCCGACTTGGATGCTCGGCCGGCGCATCTGGGGCAAACGGCTCGGCATTGTCGGCATGGGTCGCATCGGCACCGCCGTCGCCAGGCGCGCCAAGGCCTTTGGCCTCTCGATCCACTACCACAACCGCCACCGCGTGCTTCCGGCAATCGAGGACGAGTTGGAAGCGACATATTGGGAAAGCCTCGACCAGATGCTCGCCCGAATGGACATTATCTCGGTCAATTGCCCATCGACACCGGCAACCTTCCACCTGCTTTCGGCGCGGCGGCTGGCGCTTCTGCAACCGTCAGCTTACATAGTCAACACCGCGCGCGGCGATATCATCGATGAGGAATCGCTGGTCAAGCTCATCCATGACGGCAAGATCGCCGGCGCCGGCCTCGACGTCTACGAGCACGAGCCGGCGCTGAACAGCAAGCTGCTGAAACTTGCCCACAAAGGCAAGGTCGTGCTGTTGCCGCATATGGGCTCGGCGACCCTCGAAGGCCGTATCGACATGGGCGAGAAGGTAATCATCAACATCCGCGCCTTCTTCGACGGTCATCGTCCGCCCGACCGTGTGCTGCCGCTGAGGGCGTGACCTGCCATCGCGCCGGCATGGTCTTGCCGCGGCAACCGCGCGTTCGTCTTTGGATAGCGTTTGCCTACGGGAAGCATCTTGCGCATGGTGATCGAGGTCGGCCGGTCGTAGCCCTTGTGCGCTGTCCGTTCGGTTTCACGAAAACCGAGGCGGGCAAAGGCTGCGTGATTTCCGGTCAGCTCGATCCGGGTCTGGAGCTCGATGGCGGTCCTGTTGTGGCTGCGGGCAAGATCTTCGACGGCCTGCATCAGCTGTTTTCCGACGCCTTGTCCCTGAAGCGTCGGCTCGACCGCGAGCTTTCCAATATAGAGGTCGTTTGCGCGCTTAAGGACGAAGACGCAACCGACGATCTCGTTTTCCTTCAGGGCCAGGAATGCTGTCTCCTCCAGCGCTCTAGCCCTGAGATTTTCAACGGTAAGGCGATGCGCCGAGGACGGCGGGTCAATGACGCCGTCCATGAAGGCGAAGGCGCGCATGATCAGAGCCAGGACCTCGTCCCACCGGTCGAAATCGGCCGCAAGCTGCACAATGGAGACCTCGGCAGACTGGCTCACGGGCTGGTTCGCTTGTAGCGGATCGTGTCGAAGCGTGCCGCCAGCGCATCGTAGAGCAACAGTCGCCCGACCAGCGGCTCGCCAATCCCGGTGATCAGCTTGATCGCTTCCATTGCTTGCAGCGTGCCGATGACCCCGGTCAGCGCGCCGACAATGCCGGCCACCGCGCAGGACGGCACCAGTCCCGGCGGCGGTGCTTCGGGAAAAAGATCGCGGTAGCTTGGGTTCAACTTGCCGTCCGGGCCGGTCTCGAAAGGCTTCAGTACGGTGACCGAGCCGTCGAAGCGGCCAACGGCGGCGTGCACGAGCGGCCGGCTTTCGGCGGCGCAGGCGTCGGCCACTGCGTAGCGTGCCTCGAAATTGTCGGAGCCGTCAACGACGATGTCATAACGGGCGATGAGGGCAGGGGCGGTGTCTGCGGTCAGCCTGAAATTGTGCTCTTCCACGACTACGTTTGGATTGATGCGGGTGATCGCAGCCTTGGCACTGTCGGTTTTTGCCATGCCGACCATGTCCGTGCCGTGAATCACTTGTCGTTGCAGGTTGGAAAGGGAGACGCTGTCGTCGTCGACGATACCGAGCGTGCCAACGCCCGCAGCGGCGAGATATTCGAGCACCGGCGCACCCAATCCGCCGGCGCCAATGACCAGCACCCGCGCCCGCTTTAGCCGCTGCTGGCCGGCGCCGCCGATTTCGGGCAGCACTATGTGGCGGGCGTAGCGTTCGAGCTCTTCGTCGGTAAGGGCGGCTGTGATCATCCCCGGGACCATATAACGGAGGAAAAAACTTGTCAGGCATCAATGCGTGCCGCTCAGAAGTGCGCGCCATGGCCGAAGGTCAAATGGTCGGCCTGACCTTACCGTGATCTACGGTCAGGAACTGCGCTCGTCCCTTGAGGCTGTCAAACAACGCGGCATCGGTCCCGGTCATGAAGGCCTGGCAGTTCAGTTCCTCCAGGATCGAGAACAAGGCCGCCCGTCGACCGCCGTCGAGATGGGCGGCAATCTCGTCGAGCAGCAGGATCGGCGTCATGCCCGATATTTCGCCGGTTAGCCGCGCATGCGATAAGACGATGCCGACCAGCAGCGCCTTCTGCTCGCCGGTCGAACAGAGCTCGGCTGGCATCGCTTTGGGCCGGTGGCGCACCACGAGGTCGGTACGGTGCGGGCCGTCGAGCGTGCGCCCGGCGGTGCGGTCGCGGTCGCGCCCCTGGGCAAGGGCGCGACGGAACCGTTCCTCTACGTCGACGGCCGGTAAAACACCGATTTCGCCTTCCAGTTCGCCCGAGATGCCGATGTCGGCTTGCGGAAACGGTCCGTCGCCGGGCAGCCGGTCGATCATGGCGGCGAGCAGGCGCACCAGTTCGGCACGCGCCGCGGCAATTGCCACGCCGGTCTCAGCCATTTGCATCTCGATCGCATCGAACCACGCACTGTCGCGCGAACCGTCGGCGAGCAGCCTGTTGCGGCCGCGCATTGCCTTTTCGTAGTCAAGCGCGCGCTGGCCGTGGCCGGGATCGATCGCAAGCACCAGCCGGTCGAGGAAGCGCCGACGATCGGCCGCCGGCCCGGGGAACAGGCCGTCCATAGCCGGTGTCAACCAGACCACGCGCAGCCATTCCAGCATGTCTTCGGCTGAGCGTGCCGCCGCGCCGTTGATCCGCACTCGCCGGCCGCCTTCGCCGTCGCTGCCCGCTATTCCGGTACCGATCTCGACCTGGCCTTCCGGCCCGTCAAGCCGGGCATGCAGCGCAAAGCCACCATCACCGCCTTCGCGCGCCACCTCGGCATAGGGTGCGCGGCGCAAGCCGCGGCCAGGCGTGAGCAGCGAGATCGCCTCAAGCAGATTGGTTTTTCCGGCGCCATTGTCGCCGGAAAAAACCACGGCGCCGGGATCAAGGTCGATTGCTAACGCCGCATAGTTGCGGAAATTCGTAAGTGTGAGCTTACTTATGTAGGTCTGCTGCGGTTTTGCAGATTTGGTCACGGCAGCAAGATGGCCCCGTTCGGGCCCTACACCCGCATCGGCATCAGCACGTAGAGCGCGGTCTCGTCGGCCATATCGTGGATCAGCGTCGGGGAACCGGCATCCGCCAGCATGAACTTCGCCTCCGTGCCGGTCAGTTGCGCGGCAACGTCGAGCAGGTATTTGGCGTTGAAGCCGATCTCGATCGGATCAGACGAATAGTCGGCCGCCAGTTCCTCGGTGGCACTGCCCGAATCCGGGTTGTTGACCGCAAGCGTGACCTGTCCTTCGGCGATCGAAAGCTTCACCGCCCGGCCGCGTTCGGACGAAATGGTCGAAACGCGATCGACGGCAGCGGCGAAACTCTGGCGATCGATAATCAGCTTCTTGTCGTTGCCGGTCGGAATGACGCGCTGGTAGTCCGGGAAAGTGCCGTCGATCAGCTTGGAGGTCAAGATAACGCTGCCGATGGTGAAACGAATCTTGGTGTCGGACAACTCGGTGGTGACTGCAACATCGGGATCGTCGACCAGCTTTTGCAACTCGCTGACCGTCTTTCGCGGGATGATGACGCCAGGCATGCCCTCAGAGCCTGCCGGCGCATCGATCTCGGCCCGCGCCAGCCGGTGGCCGTCGGTCGCGACAGAGCGCAGTTTCAGCTTGCCGCCGGCCTCGTGCGTGTGCAGATAAATGCCGTTCAGATAATAGCGCGTCTCCTCGGTCGAGATGGCGAACTGGGTCTTTTCGATGAGGCCCTTTAGTCCGACGGAATCGAGCCGGAAAATATGCGAGAACGACCCGGCTGAAAGTTCGGGAAAGTCGGACTGCGGCAGGCACTGCAGGCGGAAGCTCGAGCGCCCCGACGTCACCGTCATGGCGTTGCCGTCTTCGTCGGTCTTCAGCGCCACCTCCGCGCCGTCGGCAAGCTTGCGCACGATGTCGTAGAGCAGATGCGCCGGGACCGTTGTCGCCCCGCCGCGCTCGACCTTTGCCGGCGTCGCTTCGGTCACCTCCAGGTCGAGGTCGGTCGCCTTCATTTCAAGGCTGGCCCCCTCGGCGCTGAGCAGCACGTTCGACAGGATCGGAATGGTGTTGCGCCGCTCGACCACGCGGTGAACATGGTTGAGAGACTTCAGGAGATTTGACCGTTCCAGGATAACACGCATGACGAAACAGGCTCGCTTGAATGAATGAACGGGTCTCCGGCAAGCGGTGCCCCGCGAAAGGTCTGAACAGGCTCAGAATCTGCGTAAACTGACAGGAAAAACCCGGCAAACGCAAGCCCGCGCCACCGGTTCGGACCGGCTGCGCGGGCTTTCTAGGCATAAAAAGGCCGAAGTTCGCGAGCCGGCGTTTCTCGGGCCATCAGGCCTGGTCGTTGATCAGCCTTCTCAGCAATTCGAGCTCCTGCGCCAGTGTGTTGTCGGCACCGGAAAGATCCTCGATCTTGCGCACCGCATGCAGCACGGTCGTATGGTCGCGGCCGCCGAACCGCCGCCCGATCTCCGGCAGCGAGCGCGGCGTCAAAACCTTCGACAGATACATAGCGACCTGCCGCGGCTTGACGATGGTGCGTGTGCGCCGGTTGGACAGCAGTTCGGTCTTCGACACGTTGTAGTGGCGCGCGACGATGCGCTGGATGTCCTCGATACGCACCCGCTTCGGTTCACCCGAACGATAGATGTGGCCGAGGATCTCATCGATGCGGTCGATGGTGATCTGCGGTTCGAAGGATTGGCGAAACAAAAGCTGGTTGAAGGCACCTTCGAGCTCGCGCCCGCTGCCGGTCACCGTGCGGGCGACGTGGTTGAGGATCTCTTCGGAAATATCCAGCGACGCATCGTCGAGCTTGGCGGTGGCAAGCCTGAGCTTGAGCATACCGATACGCATGGCGAAATCCGGGGCCGACATTTCCAGCGCGACGCCGCCGTTGAGGCGCGAGCGGACGCGTGGCTCCAGCGACTCCAATTCGGACGGCGGCCGGTCGGCAGCGACCACCACCTGCTTGGCGCTGTCGAGCAGCATGTTGATCAAATGGCAGAATTCGTGCTGGATCGACTTGCCCTGCAGGAACTGCATGTCGTCGATGATGAGGAGGTCGATATCGCGCAGCTGTTCTTTCAACGTCAGTGCGTTGTTGTCGCGGATCGCGGTGGCGAACCGCCACATGAAATACTCAGCCGTCAGATAGACGACCCGCGATTTCGGATTCTGCTTCAGCGATTCTGCGGCGATCGCCTGCAACAGATGCGTCTTGCCCAGTCCGACCGTTGCGTGAAGAAAGAGCGGATTGAAACGCACCGCGCTCGACTGCGATTCCGCGACCGCCTTGGCGGCGGCAAAAGCCACTCGGTTCGATGGTCCTTCGATGAAGGAGGTGAAAGTGTAGCGTGGATCGAGTGGCGAACCGAGAACATTGTGCCGGAACTCGGTTTCTGCCGGCATCCCCGGGCGGGGTGCCGGGACCCGTTCGACCCTGCTGGGGCTCGCCGTGCCCGCAGAGAGCGCGGTTTGCGTCTGCCTGGTCATCTTGCGCGCCGGCGCCACTTCTGGCTCGACGCTGTTGCGGCCCTGCCGTGTGGCGGTGCGAACCACGATCTCGATCTTGAGGATCTCCGGATCTTCGTGCTTCCACAACTCGGTGATGAGATCGAGATAATGGCCGTTGATCCATGAACGCAGGAATGCGGTTGGCACTGAGATGCGAACAATGCCCTTAGAGCATTCAGCGACCTTCATGCGCCCGAACCAGCTCGAATAGACCTCGGTTCCCAGACGCGCCTTCAACTGGGCCTTGACCCGATCGAACTTCTGTTCAGCTTCATTGGAAGCCGCCATGTCGTTCCTTCCGACTAACGTTCCAGGAAATGGGAGGTCGCCTGTAAGCTCCCTTTCGATGCCGCCGCTCTGCATGATCGAGTTCCTTGTCTCTTGTACCTGTTTTCCGCCGGGGATGCGCCTCCTGCATCCATGTTTCCGGCGACCGTGTCTTCGCTGCGACACCATCGCCGTCGCCGGCTGATGAATCGCCTCGTTGTCGGTCCGGCGCCGAAGAGCCGATCCGCTTTGGTCATGTCAGGGCAACAAAATGCCGTCCGGCGAAAAACCGCCGGCGCACCATCGACCTGCCATGTACAATTACGCCAGTCCCCTACCGTATCGAAAAGACAAACCAACCCCGTCCGCGGAGTTGAAGCCGCGCTGTAAACTCTGCCAATTTGAGCTGGCCGGTTTCAGGCTGGTCAAGGGCCAAGGGCCCATCCCTTCGATGGACAGACATTACCGAAATCGCTGTGGATAGGGCAAGGCCACCCCTAACGGATTTTTAAGGAATCTGACTAGCAAGGGACGTTTCGAACGCCATGCTGCAATAGTTGATTTTGACAAAGCCATTGTGATTCAAACCCTTTTCCGGCGAATATGAAAAAGGCCACACAACGCGAAATTTTCTGAAATAATTCACTTGACAGCCAATTGTCGCCTATCAGCCGCAGCTGATGTGAACAAGCTGTGGATCACCATCGGTAAGCTTCTGAAAGGAAACGGTAATCCGTGACGCTCGGAAATTTTCGTATTGGCGGTTTCGGAGGCTCCGAATATGAGCGGGCATGTATATGCCGGCAAAGCATTTCGAACTTTGAAATGCTCGCGGAGCGCCATTTTGCGGGCTTTCTTTTAAGTACTTGCCGGCAAACGAAAAAACCCGGCGCGATTGGCCGGGTTTGAAGTAGCGCAGTTCAAGAATGGATATATCAGGCTGACAGCACCTTGACCCGTTGGGCCAACCGCGACACCTTGCGCGATGCCGTGTTCTTGTGCACCACGCCCTTGGTCGCGGCGCGCATCAGTTCCGGCTCGGCCACCTTGAAGGCAGCCTGTGCGGCCGCCTTGTCGCCAGCCGCGAGCGCCTCTTCGACCTGGCGGATGTAGGTTCGGACGCGGGAGCGGCGGTTCTTGTTGATCGCTGCGCGACGGGCGATCTTGCGCGTTGCCTTTTTGGCCGAGGAGGTATTGGCCATGGTGCCTCTCTTCTGATCTGGTGGGCGCTTGCGGGATACCGCGGGGCGCAAAAAACAAACGGGCAGCCACAGGGCCGCCTCGGTTGTTGCGGCTTATAGTTCAGCTTTTCCGGCACGTCAACGCTGCAGTGTTTTCTTTTTGACCGGTGCCTCGTCATCTCATCGGTTCGTGAAATTCGGCTTCCGCTTGCCGGTGAAGGCCGCCATGCCTTCCTTCTGGTCATCCAGCGCAAACAGCGAATGAAACAGCCGGCGCTCGAACCGTAGACCCTCGGTGAGCGTCGTCTCATAGGCGCGGTTGACGGCCTCCTTCGCCATCATCACCGACGGCAAGGAAAAATCGGCGATCTTCGCTGCTGCCTTAAGCGCTTCCTCGATCAACTCGCCGGCTGGCACGACGCGCGAGACAAGGCCGGAACGCTCGGCCTCGGCTGCGTCCATCATTCGTCCCGTCAGGCACATATCCATTGCCTTCGACTTGCCGACAAAGCGGGTCAGGCGCTGCGATCCGCCCATGCCGGGCATGACGCCCAGCGTGATCTCGGGTTGGCCAAACTTGGCGGTGTCGGCGGCGATGATGAAGTCGCACATCATCGCCAGTTCGCAGCCGCCCCCCAGCGCATAGCCCGCCACCGCCGCGATGATCGGCTTTCGTGCCCGCGTAAATTCTTCCCAGCCGACGAAGAAATCCTGCACATAGGCATCCACATAGGAGATCGACTGCATTTCCTTGATATCGGCACCTGCCGCGAAAGCCTTCTCCGAACCAGTGATGACCATGGCGCCAATGTCGGCATTGGCGCCCATGCTTTTCACCGACGCGACCAGTTCCGCCAGCACTTGTGAATTCAGTGCGTTGAGCGCCTGCGGCCGGTTCAGCGTAATCAGCCCGACCTTGCCGCGGGTTTCGACGATGATGGTTTCATAGCCCATGCTTTGCTCCTCCTCGCTTCTGGTTTAAGCCTGACAGGCCCGGCAGTGGAAAGTCGAACGACCGCTTTGCACGATACGCTCGATGTGGCCGCCACAACCAGGCTTGGAGCAGGCTTCGCCCTCGCGATCGTAAACCGCGAAGGAATGCTGGAAGTAGCCCAGCGATCCATCGGTCTGCATATAGTCGCGCAACGACGAGCCGCCGGCGGCGATCGCATCGGTGACGACCGAGCGGATAGCTTCGGCCAGGCGTTCGCTCTGCTCTTTGGCTTTCTTGCCGGCTCTCGCGAGGGTGCCCGCTTCGCGCAGCGGCGACAGGCCGGCCCGCCAAAGCGCTTCCGAGACGTAGATATTGCCTAGCCCGGCAATTAGCCTCTGGTCCAGAAGTGCCGCTTTCAGCGGTGACTTGCGACCTTTCAGCAACGAAGCGAGCAGCGTGCCGTCCAGTGCGTTGCCTGTAGGCTCGACGCCTAATCCGGCCAGCATCGGATGCATGTCGGGCTCGCCTTCCGAAAACAGCATGAACCCGAAGCGGCGCGGGTCGTTGAAGATCACGCGAGAGCGGACGCCGGCAGGGGATGCGATGTCGAAGACGACGTGATCGTGAGCAGTGTTTTTCGAACGTTCGTGGTGGAACGCGCCGGGCGTTGCGCTCTCGTCGGCCGTTTCGATGCGAAACGAACCCGACATGCCGAGATGGCAGATCAGAACCGGGCCGTTGTCCATGTGCATTGTCAGATATTTGGCACGGCGGCCGAGCGCCGCAATCGTCTTGCCGGTCAGCCGCTCCGAAAATTTCGCGGGGAACGGAAACCGCAAATCCGGCCGGCGTGCCTCGACACCGACAATGCGGGCACCTTCAAGGGCCGGCTGCAGACCGCGCCTGACCGTCTCCACCTCCGGCAGCTCAGGCATGGCCGCCTATCATCGCATGGAAGGAGGTGCCGTAAGGGCCGCGCGCCAGCCCGAGATGTTCGGCCACGGTTTCGCCGATGTCGGCAAATGTCATCCTCAGTCCGATGTCTGCGCCTTTGAAACCCGGCTGTGTCCCGATAACCGGAATCCGCTCGCGCGTGTGGTCGGTGCCGCGCCACGTCGGATCGTTGCCGTGATCGGCGGTCAAAATGAGCAGATCGCCTGACCTCAGCCGTGCGAATGCCTCGGGCAGGCGCCGGTCGAAAGCTTCGAGTGCGGCGGCATACCCCGCAACGTCGCGCCGATGCCCGAACTCGGTGTCGAAATCGACAAAGTTCGCGAAGACGAGGTCGCCGTCGCGGGCGTCTTCCATGGCGCCAAGCGCTTTGTCGAACATCGCCATGTTGCCGGCAGCCTTGCGGACTTCCGAGATGCCCCGGTGGGCGAAAATGTCGCCGATCTTGCCGACCGCGATAACCCGGCTGCCGCGCGCCGTCAGACGGTCGAGCAGCGTCGGTTCCGCGGGCGGTACGGCATAGTCGCGACGATTATGCGTTCGCTCGAACGTGGCGGCGGTTTCACCGATGAACGGCCGTGCTATGACGCGGCCGATATTCAGCGGATCGACGAGCCTGCGCACCACCTTGCAGAACTCGTAAAGCCGTTCCAGGCCGAAATGAACCTCATGCGCGGCGATCTGCAGGACGGAGTCGATCGAGGTGTAGCAGATCGGCTTGCCGGTGCGGATATGGTCATCGCCGAACCGTTCGATAATCTCGGTGCCCGGAGCATGGCAATTGCCGAGGATGCCGGGCACCTTCCCTTCACGCACCATTGCTTCGGTCAACTCGGCCGGAAAGGCGGGAATCGCGTCCGGGAAGTAACCCCAGTCGAAACGGACCGGCAGGCCGGCTATTTCCCAATGGCCCGATGGCGTGTCCTTGCCGCTCGAAACCTCTTGGGCCGCGCCGTGAAAGGCGGCGGCAAGCGGCGCACTGCCGGCATTCTCGAACCTGAAACCCGTCGCCGTTGCCGCCGCATGGCCGAGGCCGAGCGCAAACATGTTTGGTACAAGAAGGGGCCCGTCACGCAGGCCTTCGCGATCGGCGCGGCCTTCTGCGCAGGCCCGCGCGATGTGTGCGAACGTGTTGGAGCCGGTGTCGCCATAGCGTTCGGCATCGGCCGCGCCGCCGATGCCGAAGGAGTCGAGGACAAAAAGGAAGGCGCGTGCCATCGAAAGGTTCATCATTGCCTGTGTTGGCTCAGACATAGGGTTCCGCGTCGCCATTGGCAATTCGGAAACCCAAACAGCACGGTTGGCATGCTGGTCCCGGAGAGACGAATCGCGGCATGGTCGATCTGCGGATGGAAATGCGCGGCGCGGAGCTCGCATGAGGCTTGCCCTGACAGCATTCGCCGCCGTACTGGCTTTGCTGCTAGATGCGTCTTGCGCAAACCTGGCGCGCGCCGATTGGCGCTATGTTATCGGAACGTTCCGTATCGGTATCGTCGCCGAACCGTTGCCGGTCCGAGGGACTATGTGCTGGCTGCAGCCATCGTGCGTCTAGTCTCGGCCCGCGGTTGCAACCAATAGCAAAAGACCGGTTAGCGGGCTTCAGGCGTCAGCAATCACTGCACGGAATGGTCGGGCTCCTGCGCGGCCGCAGATAATAAGTTTCCGCCATCGATATCGAATTGAAGACCGAGCTCAACCCGAACCGGCTTTGGCCGTCCGCCGACCAGGTGATGATTGGCTTGTAGGCGAGATCGCTCTCGACCCGAATGAGGAAAGTGCCTTTGATCTTGAGCGCGCTCGGGACCGTTGTGGTGGAATCCTTGACCGCGTCGAGGCTAGAGACGCCATCCACCAGTTTGCGCGACCACACGACCAGGACTTTCGGCGTCGTCTCGTTCGTCACCTGTATCGCCGTGATAATGATCTTCGGTTTCGAGCGGTTGTAGGGCTGGAGCGTGGAACTGCCGATCGCCATGATGGCATCGACATCGGCCGCCTTGATGGTCTGCTGCTGTGTGACGAGGTCCGCTACCATGCTGCCGATGCGGCTGACCTTCTTGCTGGTCTCGATGGCTTGCGAGGCCTCCATTGTCATAAAGTACATGATCAACAGGACAGGCACGATGAGGGCAAACTCGACGGCCGCAATACCGCGGCGGTCCGAGCAAAGCCGGACTGCTCTTGTACAAATCCCTGCGATGCCCAACTGTGCCCCCGCACGAATCATGGCTTTGCCCTTTTCAAGCGACTAGGTGGCTCAGTTGTCGAACGGCTCGTTCTGCCAAGTGATCGAGGCAAAATGCAGCGTTTTGCCGTCCTTCAGGTTGGCCATCGATTTGGCCATAAAGTCGGTCATCACCGGCCATTTGTAAAAAACCCGCAGCATGTTTCTCGACTCCGCCAGGCCAGGTGCGACGGTGAAGGTCTGTGTGCTCGTGCCCTTGGTCAGCACGACGTCGCCATCCTGGATCTTGAAACCGGCCAGCGCCGCATCGGCGAAGGTCGGATACTCGCGCAAATCCACCAGCAGTCCGGGACAGGTCTTGGCGACCATGATCTCCAGCTTGGCGCAGATCTTGTCCCGCAGCTTGGTCCCGGACACATCGGCCGGTCTTAGCTGGCCGGTACGCAACTGACGCGCGATGTCGTCTGTGGCGTTTGCCATCACTTCCTGTGCGGCAAAAGAAATGCAGCTCTCCAGTATGGCGAATACAAGAAGTGCGAAAGGAATTGCAAGCATGGCGAATTCGATCGCCGTGCTTCCGCGGCGGTCGCCTAAAAACCGTCTTGGAGAACCTGCTCGTCCAGCCTTGCTCATGTCCTCTGCCCGCCGATGCCGCTTCTGTATCGGTCCCACCCTTAGTCGGAACCGATTGAAGTCCGGTTGGAATGACCGTTAAATTCAACGGGAAGGCCTTAACCCGGCCATAACCGAAGCACGTTCTCGCCAAAGACGGAGACGTCGGCTAGCTAATGCCCGGCGCTCATCTCGGCTTCAGAGGCCTTTTCGGCATCGCTCTTATACGAGCTTTCGCAATATGGCGCGCAGGACATCGTCTGCACTTCGGCGCGTCGATAGATGCGGACCGACGCCGCCGCCTGCCGCACGACGGTTATTTGCTCATCGACGATCGGGTTGCCCTCCTGATCGAGGACGACAAGATTGGTGACGCCAAATCCCTTGCCGGTCAGTACGATCGTCGATGCGTCCTGCACGGAGGCGTCGGCGATCGCCGGATTGCCGACGACAATCGTATCGGCGGCGCGCGACAATTTGATGATCTTTGCCTGGTTCATCGTCACCTCGATGCCGACGCCGGCCTTGGCTGGAAAGGCGAAAGCCGCTGCGGCACAAAGCACGGCAACTGGAAATGATGATCTCGGCCCGGCCATTGAGGCGCCCCCTGGCAAACTGTTCAACGGAACATGAACGAGATTGGTGAACCAACCGTTAAGCGGCTGGAGTTCACAGGAACCGGCATTGGGCCTAGCCGGCACGGCTGGAACGTCTTTGCCGAATTGCGCCTTTTGCGCCTTTTGTCGGCCCGGGGTCCTAGCGGCGGGGATTTTAGTTCTGGGTTAACCACGCAATGCCATCGAAGCGGGAAAGGAATCGGTAAGCCTGTTTATTAAGCCGATTGAAACAGCTTCTCCTTAGATTCGCAGTATCCGATCAGCCACCAAGAGAAGTTGACGGAAGTGCTGTAACAATTGGAGTAGGAGCTCAAATGTCTAACCTCATCGCACGTTTTGTGAAGGACGAATCCGGCGCGACCGCTATCGAATACGGTCTGATCGCCGCTCTCATCGCGCTCGCCATCATGGTCGGCGCCACCTCGCTCGGCACCGCGCTGAACGCCAAGTTTGACAAGATTGCCACCAAGGTCAACGCTTCGTAAGCAACAACATTCCGTTGCTTCCCAATAAGGGCCGCCGCACTGGCGGCCCTTATTTAGTCCTACGCATGATTTTGAACTTTAGACCTCATCAATCGTTAATCGAACATACCTAGGCTGGGACCGGGTACAGTTTGACCACAGGCGCCACGCCCATGCTTGAAGCCGTGATCTTCGTCGTCTTTCCATTCTGCATGCTTTTTGCCGCGATCTCCGACATGCTGTCGATGACGATCGCCAATCGCGTGCCTGTGCTGCTCGTCGTTGTCTTTGCCTTGGTTGCGCCCTTGACCGGCATGGACTGGGCCACTTATGGCGGGCACTTCGCCGCCGGCGGCCTGGTTCTTGTAGTGACATTCGGCCTGTTCGCGCTTGGCGGCATGGGCGGCGGTGACGCCAAGCTCTTGGCCGCCACTGCCGTATGGATGGGACTGAACATCCATCTCGTCGAGTATCTCGTCACCTCGACGTTCATCGGCGGTCTGCTGACCCTTGCCATCATCGCCTATCGAAAATCGCTGCTTGCCGCCGTCACAAGCCACAATCGGTTCCTGCGCCATTTCGCCGATGAGGCGACCGGCGTTCCGTACGGCATTGCGCTTGGCATTGGCGGTCTGCTCACCTATTCCGACTCACCGTTGATGGCCTGGGCGCTTACCAGGCTGGCGGGCTGAATTTCGCTTTCCGCCGTTGGCGCCGAGCAGGCGAATTGGCCCCGTTTTCCTTCGGGCCAGAGTTGTCGCTCTAATTTATGTAAACCTTAAATTAATCACGATCGTAAGTATAACATTAACCTTGTTTTGACGATTGCCGCTGCAAAGTCCGGCTTGGCTAGTGGTTTGCCAAGGCGAGGTTCGGACAGATGCCAGCATCCCGATTAATTATTCTAGGCGTGGCGATAGCCGCGGCCGGTGGTGCAGGCTATGTCGCGAAGAACATGGTTGTGGCTCCGCCGCCTCCGGTTGTCGATTCCGGTCCTCAGGCGCCGGCGATCGCGCTGCAGGATGTGCTTGTTCTTTCCGGCGACGTTCCGATGGGCAGTCCGCTTGAAAACAACATTTCCTGGGAGTCATGGCCGTCCGCCGGCATCAACGCAAATTTCATCACCCGCGCTGCCGAGCCTGAAGCGCTGGACAAGCTGAAGGGCGCCGTCGCCCGCGTGGCGCTCTATGCCGGCGAGCCGCTGCGCCGCTCGAAGCTGATCGGTGAAGGGCAAAGCTTCATGTCGTCGATCCTGCCCTCCGGCATGCGGGCTGTCGCCACAAGCATTTCGGCCGACACCTCGGCCGGTGGCTTCATTCTTCCAAACGATTTCGTCGACGTCATCATGACCCGTAGAACCGATGCCGCCAATGGCGGTGGTCCGGGCTTCACGACCGAAACTATCCTCAAAAACATTCGTGTCCTGGCGATCGACCAGACCATCCAGGAGGATGAGGAAGGCAAGAAGACCAGAGTCGGCCAGACCGCCACCCTGGAGCTGACGCCGCAGCAGTCCGAGATCATCACCGTCGCACAGCAGATGGCGGATCGCCTGACACTGGCGCTGCGCTCGATCAAGGACAGCCAGGACAAGAATGTGGGCGAGGCCGACTACCTGGTTTCCGGCAATGGCCGGCGCGGCACCGTGCGGTTGATCAAGTCGGGCGAAGTTTCCGAGGTGGGGGCAAGGAAATGAGGCTAAAAACCAAACTGCCGCTCACCCTGGCTGCGGCGATCGGCCTGTTTCTCGTTGGAACGAATGCATATGGCATCCTCGATGCCAGTGCGGCGGGCAATGCTAGGGTCACGGCTTCGACCGCCACCCAGCGGGTCAAACTCGGACTCAATAAATCGGTGGTCATCGACCTGCCGAGCGATGCCTATGATATTCTCGTCGCCAACCCCGCTGTAGCCGACGCAGTGACCCGCACTGCCCGCCGCATCTATCTGTTCGGAAAGGCGGTCGGCGAGACCAACATCTTCGTCTTTGGCCCGAATGGCGAGCAGATCGTCAGCCTTGACCTAGCGGTCGAACGCGATGTTGCCGGGCTGGAGGACTATATCAAGCGCTTCATCCCGTCATCGGAGGTCAAGGTCGAGTTGCTGAACGACAACGTCGTTCTGACCGGAACCGTCGACACTCCTCTTGACGCCAAGCGCGCGGCTGATCTGGCAAACATCTTCGTGTCCGGCGGCGAGGCTACCACGGGTCAATATTCGCAGACCGCTGCCGGCGGTTCGGCCGAAGCCGGCGTCGCCATCGACAACCCGGATGCCGAGCGCCGCGTCAGCCAGATCATCAACCTGCTGCAGATTATCGGCGACGACCAGGTGACGCTGAAGGTGACGGTTGCCGAGGTCAGCCGCACGGTGATGAAGCAGCTCGGCGTCAACATGGTCGGCAACGGCAGCAGCAACGGCATCAGTTGGAGCGCTCTCACCACGCCTGCATACGGATTGGGAAAGCCACTGTCGCAATATTCGGGGGCGGCGATCGGCAGCTCAACTCTTCAAGCGTACATAAACGCCATGGAGCAAAGCGGTGTCATGAAGACGCTGGCCGAGCCGACTCTCACCGCCGTTTCCGGCGAGAAGGCGACCTTCAAGGTCGGCGGCGAATTCAATATCATCACCGGCCGAACAAGCAACGTTTCAAACGACAATCAAACTGGCCAGATTACCTACGAGCACGAACGCCTTGAATATGGAATTGGGCTCGAATTCCAGCCGGTCGTGCTCTCGGCGGGCCGCATCAGCCTTAAAGTGAGGACGTCGGTTTCGGAACCTACGACCGAAGGCGCCGCAGTCCTGGAAGGAGCCGGCGACTTACCCGGCACCACTTTGCTGTCGATCCGCAAACGCCTGGCCGACACCACGGTGGAATTGCCCTCCGGCGGTTCCATGATGATCGCGGGCCTTGTCCGCGACGACATCAGGCAGGCGGTTGCCGGGCTGCCCGGCCTGACCAAAATACCGGTGCTAGGCACGCTGTTCCGCAGCAGGGATTTCGTCCGCAACGAGACCGAACTCGTCATCATCATCACGCCCTATCTGGTGAAGCCGGTGGCGCGCAACGATCTTGCCAAGCCGGATGACAATTTCAACGCAGCCAGCGATGGCGCCGGCATGTTCCTTGGCCGCGTCAACCGCGTCTACGGCACCATGCAGACCGACAAGCCCAACGGCCGCTATCACGGCGTTGTCGGCTTTATCTACAAGTAAGCGGGGAAGTCGACATGTCTCAGGCAGTATCGAAGGCAAGGGCGGTCACCGCGATACAGTCCGTTCATTCGCGGATCTGGCGGCCGGCCGTTCCGATCATAGCGATCGCGGTAGCGGCATCACTGGCCGGCTGCGCCAATCGCGACAGCGTCACGGTCGGTGCCATACCGGACGACTATCGCACCACCCATCCTATCGTCATCGCCGAGAAGGTCCAGAAGATCGACCTTCCGGTCGGCGCCGGCGACCGTGGCATGACCAGATCCCAGCGTGACACGCTCCTGGGCTTTCTCAACGGATACGACAGGAGCGCGGCTCCGGTGCTGACGATCGAGATTCCGAGCGGCTCAGCTAACGAAATCGCAGCGGCCGCGGCCGGCCGCGATTTCGCCAGGCTCGCCATAGCCAGCGGCATCAGCCGGAAGCGGATCGCCATGCGGTCCTATCAGTCTGTTTCAGCCGAAGCGTCCGCACCGGTCCGCGTTGCCTATGTCTCGGTGAAGGCTCAGACGGATAAATGCGGGCGCTGGCCCGAAGACCTGCTGCAGACTTCGGAAAACAAGCACTATGCCGATTTCGGCTGTTCGTATCAGAACAACCTGGCTGCCCAGATGGCCAATCCGTCCGATCTGATCGGGCCACGCAAACCGTCGCCGATCGACGCGGAAAATCGCGGCGCGGTGATCGACGTCTATCGTGACAGGGGTATTTCGGACGAATTCCTCGGCAATTCGGAAGTCGATTATTAACGAGTGTTGAGGCTCAACAAACTCTAAGCCGCGCAAGTCACGGAAAGTGATGACAATGAGCAATCTTGCCTATGACACAGAGGTACCGGGCGGCGAAACCTCGGAGCAGGATATTGCCGCGATGCAGGCGTTGCGGCCGATCCCGCGCATTTCGATCCAGGCATTTTGCGAGACCGAAGGCGTAGCCAATCCGGTCGAGCGCGCCGGCGAGGATCGCCGCATGGCCAAGGCCCATCTGAAGGTGCATATGGGGGGCATCCCCACCGCTATCGAATTCTATCAGTCGGCGCCGACACCGAACCTGATCCTGCTTGAATCCCGCAGCGAGCCGAAGCTGTTGCTTGAACAACTCGCCCAGCTCTCCGAGCATTGTGACCCGACCTCCAAGGTGGTGGTTGTCGGCCACTACAACGATGTCGGCCTGTATCGCGAACTCATTCGTTCGGGCATCTCCGAATATGTCATCGCGCCCGTATCGATGGCCGACATCGTCAGCGTGGTGTCTTCGATCTTCGTTGATCCGGAAGCTGAGCCGATCGGCCGCTCGATTGCGTTCATCGGCGCCAAGGGCGGCGTCGGCTCCTCGACCATAGCCCATAATGTGGCCTGGGCCATGTCGTCCCTTTTCAAATCCGAAGTGGTTGTCGCCGATCTCGACCTCGCCTTCGGAACGGCCAATATCAACTTCGACCAGGACCCGGCCCAAGGCATTGCCGAGGCGGTCTTCTCGCCGGAACGCGTCGACGAGGTCTATCTCGACCGACTGCTCGCCCAATGCGCCGAGCACCTGTCGCTGCTTGCGGCCCCTTCGACCCTGGAGCGGGTCTACGATTTCGATCCCGACGCTTTCACCCAGCTTATCGACATAGCCCAGCGTAGCGCGCCGCTCCTCGTGCTCGATGTTCCCCACTTGTGGGCGGGCTGGACCAAGAACACGCTGGTCAAGGCCGATGAGATCGTCATCACGGCGACGCCCGAACTGGCCAATCTGCGCAACACGAAGAACCTGGTCGACATGCTGAAGCGGCTTCGTCCGAACGATCCTGCGCCAAAGCTTGTGATCAACCAGGCCGGTGTGCCGAAGCGTCCCGAGATTACGCCGTCCGACTTCTCCGAATCCCTCGGCCTTTCGACGATGTCAGTCATCCCGTTCGAGCCGCTTTTGTTCGGAAATGCTGCCAATAACGGACGTATGCTTGGTGAAATGGATGCCAAGAGTCCGGTCGTCGCCACGATCAACGAGATCGCCCATGTGCTGACAGGGCGCAGCGAAATCAAGGTGAAGAAAAAGGCTGGCCTCGGCAACCTGATAGGCAAGCTTTCGCGCAACAAGAAGTGATGCCTCAGCGGTGGAATTGGTAAGCGATCATGTTTGGTAAAAGAGGCAGCGATGACGGCAACCGGACCATCCCGGAATTCCGTCAGCCCGCACCCGCAGCTGCTGCGCCGGCTGCCGCGAACCCCATGGAAGCGGCTATAGCTGCCAGACCCGCGACGCTGCCGCCGTCCGGCGCGCCTGCAGCGCAGGTTCGCCGTGCAGTCGAGCCGCCGCCATTGGCGCCGGAGCCGAAAACTATCCAGCGCCAAAAGAGCGAAACCTACTACGACACCAAAAGCCAGGTCTTCGCCGCACTGATCGACACGATCGACCTGTCGCAGCTGGCCAAGCTCGATCCCGAAAGCGCGCGCGAGGAAATCCGCGACATCGTCAACGACATCATCGCGATCAAGAATTTCGCGATGTCCATCGCCGAGCAGGAAGAGCTTCTCGAGGACATCTGCAACGACGTTTTGGGCTACGGGCCGCTGGAGCCACTGCTTGCGCGCGACGATATTGCCGACATCATGGTCAACGGCTCCAAGAACGTCTACATCGAAGTCAACGGCAAGGTCGAGCAGACCGGCATCCGGTTCCGTGATAACCAGCAGCTCCTCAACATCTGCCAGCGTATCGTCAGCCAGGTCGGCCGCCGCGTCGATGAATCAAGCCCGATCTGCGATGCGCGTCTTCCTGATGGCTCGCGTGTCAACGTCATCGCACCGCCCTTGGCTATTGACGGCACCGCACTTACCATCCGCAAGTTCAAGAAGGACAAGCTGACGCTCGATCAGTTGGTCAAGTTCGGCTCGATTTCGCCGCAAGGGGCCGAGATTCTCAAGATCATCGGCCGTGTCCGTTGCAACATCGTCATCTCGGGCGGTACCGGCTCGGGCAAGACGACGCTGCTCAATTGCCTGACCAACTATATCGACCGCGAGGAACGCGTCATCACCTGCGAGGACTCGGCTGAGCTGCAATTGCAGCAGCCGCATGTGGTGCGTCTCGAAACCCGCCCGCCCAACCTCGAAGGCGAGGGCGAAGTGACCATGCGCGACCTGGTCAAGAACTGTCTGCGCATGCGGCCCGAACGCATTATCGTCGGCGAAGTGCGCGGACCCGAAGTGTTCGACCTGCTGCAGGCGATGAACACTGGCCATGACGGCTCGATGGGCACGATCCATTCGAACAGCCCGCGCGAATGCCTCAACCGTATAGAGTCGATGATCGCCATGGGCGGCTACACGCTGCCGCAAAAAACCGTGCGCGAAATCATCGTCGGCTCCGTCGACGTGATCATACAGGCTGCACGCCTGCGCGACGGATCGCGGCGCATCACCCACATCACCGAGGTGATCGGCATGGAGGGCGACGTCATCATCACCCAGGACATCGTTCTCTATAACATCAAGGGCGAGGACGCGAACGGCAGGTTGCTGGGCGAGCACGTGTCGACCGGCATCGGCCGTCCGCATTTCTGGGAGCGTGCCCGCTATTACGGCGAGGAGCAGCGCCTCGCCGTTGCGCTCGAGGCAATGGAGAAGCGCGCTGACTGATCCGTCCGGAACCGTGGGGGCCAGGATCGATGTTCGGAATTGACGGCACCGTATTGGCATTCGTCGTGCTCGCCGGCTTCAGCGCCGGCGCTGTGGCCTATGCTTTCCTGTTCAACCGGATCAGCACCGAGAAGCAGGTCGGTAAGCGGCTTGAATCGATCAAGACCGCCGAGACGGATCGTTCCGTCGTCAAGGCTTCGCGCGATCGCGTCGCGGAAGCGGCCAAGCGTCGCAAGTCCGTCCAGGATTCGCTGAAGGATCTCGATCAAAAGCAAAAGTCCAATCAGAGCCTGGTCAAAAAACCACCGCTGAAGATCCAAATCCGTCAGGCCGGCATGAAGATCTCGCTTGAGCGCTTTTATGTCTACTCGGCGGCCTGCGGCGTCGTCTTGACGGCTCTTATATATTTCATCGGCGCACCGCTGCTGGTCTTGCCGGCTGCGCTGCTGGTCGGCGTCTTGGGTCTGCCACGCTGGTTCGTCTCGTTTCGCCGCGGGCGGCGCGTCAAGGCGTTCCTCAACGAATTTCCGAACGCGCTCGATATCATTGTGCGTGCGGTAAAATCCGGCCTGCCGCTGAACGATGCCGTGCGCCTGATCGCCAACGAATCCCCGGAGCCGGTCAAGACCGAGTTCCGCCGCATCGTCGATTCGCAGCAAATGGGTTTGTCGATCCCCGACGCGGCCATGCGCATGCCAGAAACGATGCCGTGCACCGAGGCGAGCTTCTTCGGCATCGTCATCCAGATCCAGTCTCAGGCCGGGGGCAATCTTTCCGAAGCGCTGGGCAATCTTTCGCGCGTGCTTCGCGATCGCAAGAAAATGAAAGCCAAGGTCCAGGCGTTGTCCATGGAAGCCAAGGCATCCGCCGTGATTATCGGCGCGTTGCCTTTCGTCGTCGCCTGTCTCGTCTATTTGACGAGCCCGAACTACATCATGCCCCTATTCACCACCAGCACCGGCAATCTGATCCTCGGTTGTTCCGGCGTGTGGATGTCGATAGGCGTCCTGGTAATGCGCAAGATGATGAATTTCGAAGTCTAGGACTCGCGTATGACCGATCACGTCGTCAGAACTCTCACCGATCCGTCCCTGCTGATCGCACTGCTGGTCGGAATAGCGGTGTTTGCGACCGTCTTCACGCTGCTGCCCGCCTTTGGCGGGAACCAGCTCAAGGCGCGCATGAAATCCGTGGCGCTGGAGCGCGATGAGCTGCGCGCCAAGCAGCGGGCGCGGCTGGCAATCGAAGCCGACCGCCGCCGCAAGGGCCTGCGCGAAGAACAGTCGGTCGGCATGCGCAATATTGTCGATCGCCTGGATCTCAGGCGTGCGCTGGCGGATGAAGGTACCTTGCAGAAATTGAAAGTGGCGGGTTTTCGCGGGCAAAATCCGCTGACGCGCTTCCTTTTCTTCCGTCTCGTCCTGCCCTTCATCGGCTTTGCATTGGCGGCGATGTATCTGTTCGTGCTCGGCGGATTGCCCGAGCAGCCGTTTTTCGTGAAGCTGTTCGTGTGCATCGTGGTTGCCTATGCGGGGTTCTACGCGCCGGTGCTCTACGTCAACAACCGCGCTACCAAGCGCAAGCAGTCGATTCAGATGGCGTGGCCGGACGCGCTCGACCTGATGCTGATATGCGTCGAGTCCGGCATGTCGGTGGAAGCGGCGCTTCGCAAGGTCGCCGATGAGATCGGCGCGCAATCTGTGGCATTGGCGGAAGAATTCATCCTGACCAACGCCGAGCTTTCCTATCTGCAGGAGCGCAAGCAAGCCTACGAGAACCTTGCAAGCCGAACTGGCCTGGAATCCGTCAGGTCGGTGTCCCAGGCGCTGGTTCAGGCCGAGCGCTACGGCACGCCCGTGGCGCATGCGTTGCGGGTGCTTGCCAGTGAGAGCCGCGACATGCGCATGAATGCCGCCGAGAAGAAGGCGGCCGCGCTGCCGCCGAAGCTCACCGTGCCGATGATCCTGTTCTTCCTGCCGGTACTGTTCGCCATCATTCTTGGTCCCGCCGGCATCCAGGTGAGCCAGCGCGGCATCTTCGGCGACCAGCCGAAATCCAGCAGCGAGTAGCACCAGCGGCGTTGCCAGAAACGCTGATACGATTCAGCCACGCTGCCGGTGCAGCGCGGCTCTTTGCGTTAGACATGTTGCGGAATTCGCGCGCCGGTTCGGCGGTCGAAGCGGTCAGTTGGTGGCAGGCTTTGCCTTGTCCTGGTCCTTGAGCTGGCTCCAGGCATTCTGCTGCGCCAGCATCTGGCGAAGGTAAGCGACGTTAGCCTGCGCCTGATCCGGCGACAGCTCTTGCGAGGCGATCTTCTCGGCCTCGTCGAAACGGCCTTGCAGACCGACGACCAGCGCCAGGTTCTGGCGAACGCGGCTATCTGCATTCGGCTGCTGGGCGGCCGAGCGCATATAGGTTTCGGCCGTGCGCAAATCGCCTTCCAGCACGTACGACATGCCGAGATTGGAAAGGATCGACGGTTCGTTCGGCCTGAGGTCAAGCGCCTTGCGATAGCCTTGGCGCGCCTCATCCTTCTGGCCCAGCTGGTCGAGAATAGCAGCTTCCGCCGACACCAGTTTCCAATCAGGATATTCAGGGGTCTGCGCGCGGCGCACGGCATCGAGAGCCGGTTCGAACTGTCCGTTGGCGGCAAGTGCCTTGCCATAGGCGGCGAGCACGTCGCGGTCCTTCGGCAAGGCGATCGCCAGCTTGCGCATCACCGCAAGCGATTGGTCTGCGTCGCCGTCCATCTGCAGCGCCGCGGCATAATTTGTGGCGATGCGCTTGTCGCTGGGGTTTTTCGCATAGGACTGGCCGAGCGCCATCGTAGCGTTGTGCAGTTCGCCCGCCGACATTGTTTCCAGCGGCCTGCCGCTTGGACGAGAAATCGAACCAGTCGTCAATTTGCTGGTTCCGCAGCCAGCGACGCCTGCGGCAAGCGCCATCATCAACGCCGTGCTGATCAGCCTGTTTGCGCTGGCGTTCATCCTGCGGTTGGTCAGCATCGGCACCAAGGCTCCGTTCATCGCGTGACCATTTGCGTGGTCATCTTCCCTCCCGCAGAAATATTCTGTTAACCCTAACGGAGAGTTAAGAAACGCCGACTCGGAAAACCCGGAGACCAGCGAATGCCTGTCGAACTCGTCGAGAAAGAATTGAGCAATGCGCTGCCGGTCCATCTGGTGGCGAAGGATGCTCTGGCGGCAGCGGGCCTTGCGCCATCCTCGGTCGCCTGGGCCAAGGCCAACGGCTTCTCCGGCGAAGCTGGCAGGACGCTGATCGTGCCTGGCGACAACGGCGCGATTGCCGGAGCCCTGTTCGGCACCGGTGATGACGAGGGCGCACTGGCCGTCGGCGCACTGGCGAGAGCCTTGCCCGCGGGCGACTGGCGTTTTGCGTCGGCACCCGCCAAGCCGGAGCTTACGGCACTCGCCGTGGCGCTCGGCGGCTATGTCTTCACCCGCTACGGCAAGAAGCCAGGCAAGAGCCTTCGCTTCGCGCTGCCGGCAGGCACCGACGCTGCCCGCATCCGCCGCATCGCCAATGGCATTTTCCTGGCGCGCGATCTGGTCAACACGCCGACCAGCGATATGGGCCCCGGCCAGCTGGAAAAAGCCGCCCGGACCTTGGCCGCGACGCACAAGGCCGAAATATCGGTGACCAAAGGCGACGATCTTCTTACCGCCAACTTTCCGATGATCCACGCCGTCGGTCGGGCATCTGCCGACGCGCCGCGCCTGATCGACATGATTTGGGGGCCGAACAATGCCCCCAGGATAACGCTGGTCGGCAAGGGCGTCTGCTTCGATACAGGCGGTCTCGACATCAAGCCGTCCTCGGGCATGCTTTTGATGAAGAAGGACATGGGCGGCGCTGCCAACGTGCTGGGCCTCGCTTCCATGATTATGGCCACCGGGCTGAAGGTCCGGCTACGCGTGCTCATCCCGGCTGTCGAGAATTCGATAGCCGGCAACGCCTTCCGGCCAGGCGACGTGCTGGTGAGCCGCAAGGGCATCACCGTCGAAATCGGCAACACCGACGCCGAAGGACGGCTGGTACTCGCCGATGCCTTGGCCTTGGCCGATGACGAAGAGCCGCAGATGCTGGTCGATATGGCGACGCTGACAGGCGCTGCCCGTGTTGCGCTCGGTCCCGACCTGCCGCCGTTCTACACCGGTGACGAGGCGCTTGCATCCGAGCTGGCGGACGCCTCCGTTGCGGTCGAGGATCCGTTATGGCGCATGCCGTTGTGGAAGCCCTATGACGCCAAGCTGGCGTCGAAGGTGGCCGACATCAACAATGTCACGTCAGACGGTTTCGCCGGCTCGATCACCGCGGCGCTTTTCCTGAAGCGCTTCGTGGAAAAGACCGCCGGCTGGGCGCATGTCGACATCTACGCCTGGAACCCGTCCGACCGCCCGCACGGTCTTGCCGGTGGCGAAGCGCAAGGCATCCGGGCGCTGGAGCAGGCCATTTCGAACCGCTACGGTTGATTCTCGGGCATAGCCGACGAAGGTATTGACTGAAACGGAACCGAAACAATTTTCAGTCATGCTGGACGGATGTCGATTATCATGCGTCCAAGCCAGGCCTTGCGACTATGGCAACAGGTGGTGTTATCCGAGGTGCGTGACGACGCGCCCGATCTCACCATGCGCCAGACGGCGATCCTGTTCACCATCTATCTCGATCCACCGCCACACACGGTGCGGGGGTTAGCCGCCCGCCTCAACGTCACCAAGCCGGTGATCACCCGTGCGCTCGATACGATGGGGGCGCTGAAACTGGTGTCGCGCCACCGCGACGAGCTCGACAAGCGCAACGTGCTGGTCAGGCGCACAGTAGAAGGCGCGCTCTTTGTCGAGCGCTTTGGCGATGTTATCATTGCCAGAGCCCAAGAGTTGCCCATTTGAACGAGTTGCCGATTTGACCGCCAGGGATGCCCGCCTCCATGCCTTCCGCTCCGATCTCGCCGACGCCAGGCTGAAAGGCGAGGTTTCCGCCGACCGTTTCGTCGCCGGCCGGCCGGCTCGCATATCAGCCTCCGTCGCTGACATCCGCAGGGCGCCGCGGCCGGACGCCGGCGTCGATACCCAGCTTCTGTTCGGCGAAGACGTCCTCGTCTTCGAGGACGTTGGGGGCTGGGCCTGGATACAGGCCGAGCGCGACGGCTACGTCGGCTATGTCGCCGACACTGTGCTGGGCGGTCGGGATCATGCGGCCACGCATGTTGTCTCGGTGCCGCGCACTTTCCTGTATCCGGGACCGGATTTGCGGTTCCCGGTGAGCGGGGAGCTCTCGATGGGGTCATTGGTGGCGGTGACGGGCTCAGCGGAAACGCGCGGCACGCATTATGCTCTGCTGCCGTCCGGCCAGGCGGTCATCTCGGGTCATCTCAGGCCTGTCGCCGAGTTTGCCCCCGACTACGTCGCGGTCGCCGAGTCGTTTCTCGGCACGCCCTACCTGTGGGGTGGCGTCTCCGGATTCGGCATCGATTGTTCCGGTCTCGTGCAACTTGCAATGCACATGGCTGGCAGGCAAGTGCTGCGCGACACCGACATGCAGGCGGCGACCGTCGGCGAACCGCTCGATCCCGGGCCGGATTTTGCCGGGTTGCGGCGCGGCGACCTGGTCTTCTGGAAAGGCCACGTCGCGATCATGACGGATCCGGAGACCATGATCCACGCCAACGGCCACACCATGCTGGTGTCGCGCGAAGGAATGAGGGAGGCGGTCGCCCGTATCGGTTATCTCTATGGCGGCCCGACCGGGTTTCGCCGGCCATAACGCGAATCGATCACCTTTTGTTCTGATTCTGCTTGGCGATTGCGCGTCGCCGCGCTACCTCTGGCACGTGACAGAGCAGCCGCGCCTTGCCCAACAGAATGCCGCCGTCGTCCTGCCCGAGCCATTCGTCAAATGGTTTGCGGAAAAGGGCTGGTCGCCGCGCGCTCACCAGATCGATTTGCTGGCCAAAGCCCAGGACGGGCAGTCGGTATTGCTGATCGCCCCGACCGGCGCCGGCAAGACGCTGGCCGGGTTCTTGCCATCGCTGACCGAACTGGCCGGCCGACCGAGGATAAGGCCGGGGCAGGCGCATCGAGGCATCCATACACTCTACATCTCGCCGCTGAAGGCGCTGGCCGTCGACATCGAGCGCAATCTCGGCAAACCCGTCGCAGAAATCGGGCTGCCGGTCACCGTCGAGACGCGCACCGGTGACACGCCCGCACACAAGCGCCAGCGGCAGAAGCTGGCGCCGCCCGACATTCTCCTGACCACGCCCGAGCAATTGGCCCTGCTGATTGCCGCGCCCGATGCCAGGCGCTTCTTCGAGGACCTGCGCTATGTCGTGCTCGACGAATTGCATTCGCTGGTGACCTCGAAGCGCGGGCATCTCCTGTCGCTCGGGCTGGCCCGGCTGCGCTCGTTTGTGCCGGCCCTCCAGACGATAGGCCTGTCGGCGACGGTCGCCGAGCCCGACGAATTGCGGCGGTGGCTGGTCAGCCAGAATCCACCAGGGCCGATGGCCGACCTGATCGTCGTCACCGGCGGCGCCAAGCCCGACATCTCCATTCTCGATTCGGAGGAGCGCGTGCCGTGGGCGGGACATTCGGCCCGCTATGCAACGCCGGAGATCTACAACGAGATCAAGCGCCACAAGACAACCCTGCTGTTCGTCAACACACGCAGCCAGGCGGAGCTGCTGTTCCAGGAGTTGTGGCGGGTCAACGAGGACACCTTGCCGATCGCGCTGCATCACGGTTCGCTCGATGTCGCCCAGCGCCGGCGCGTCGAAAAGGCGATGGGCGAGAATGCCTTGCGTGCGATCGTCGCCACCTCGACGCTCGACCTCGGCATCGACTGGGGCGATGTCGACCTGGTCGTCCATGTCGGCGCGCCGAAAGGTGCCAGCCGGCTGGCGCAGCGCATCGGCCGCGCCAACCACCGTATGGACGAGCCGTCCAAGGCGATCCTGATTCCGGCCAACCGCTTCGAGGTGCTGGAATGCAGGGCGGCGCTCGATGCCAATTATCTCGGTGCCCAGGATACGCCGCCGCTGGTCAATGGCGGGCTCGACGTGCTGGCGCAGCACGTGCTGGGCTGTGCCTGCGGTGCGCCGTTCCATGCCGATGCGCTGTTTGGGGAAGTGCGGACGGCAGCACCCTACGCCAATCTCGATCGGCCGACATTCGATCGCGTCATCGATTTCGTCGCCACTGGCGGCTATGCGCTGAAGAACTACGAGCGCTATGCCCGCATCCGGTTGAACAAGGACGGGCTGTGGCGGGTCTCAAATCCTCGCGTCGCCCAGCAATACCGGCTCAATGTCGGCACCATCATCGAAGTGCCGGCGCTCAACGTCCGCTACGTCCAGGCCGGCAGCAGAGGCGCGGCTTCGCGTGGCGGCCGGGTTCTGGGCAAGATCGAGGAGGCGTTCCTCGAAACGCTGACGCATGGCGACACCTTCATGTTCGCCGGCAAGGTGCTGCGCTTCGAAGGTATCCGCGAGAATGAGTGCTTTGTCTCGAATGCACCCGGCAGCGACGCCAAGGTCCCGTATTACGGCGGTGGCAAATTCCCGCTTTCGACGTACCTGGCCGAACAGGTCCGCGCCATGCTGGACGATCCGCAGCGCTGGAAGAAGCTGCCGGAGCAGGTCGCCGACTGGCTTCGTTTCCAGGCCGACAAGTCGGTGCTGCCGAAACGCGACGATCTGCTGATCGAGACTTTTCCGCGCGGCAACCGCTACTATCTGGTGGCCTATCCGTTCGAGGGCAGGCTGGCGCACCAGACGCTCGGCATGCTGCTCACCCGCCGCCTCGACAGGGCGGGAGCCAAGCCGCTCGGCTTCGTCGCCACAGACTATGCGCTTGCCATATGGTCGCTTGCCGATATGGGCCGGATGTTCAGGGCGAAGAAACCGTCGCTGGCAGCGCTCTTCGATGAGGACATGCTGGGCGACGACCTCGAAGCTTGGCTCGCCGGCAGTTGGTTGTTGAAGCGCACCTTTCGCAATTGCGCGCTGATCTCGGGATTAATCGAGAAACGCCACCCGGGCCAAGAGAAGAGCGGCCGCCAGGTGACCGTGTCGACGGATCTCATCTACGACGTGCTGCGCAGCCATGAGCCTGACCATATCCTGCTGCAGGCGACGCGTGCCGACGCCGCGACCGGTCTGCTGGATGTCAGCAGACTTGCCGAGATGCTCTCGCGCGTCCAGGGCCGAATCATGCATAAGAACCTCGAGCAGATATCGCCGCTCGCCGTGCCGATCATGCTCGAGATCGGCAAAATGCCTGTGCACGGCGAGGCCGATGACACGCTGCTGATGGATGCAGCCACGCTGGTCGAGGAGGCCATGGGGACGAAATGACTGTCGCGCTGGCCATGGCTGCACCTCTGGCGGAGGTGGGCTCTGTCGATATCGCCGGCGAACGCGCGGTCTGCGACCGCCGCGGCGTGCTCTACTTTCCCGAATTTCGGCTTCTGGCCGTGTCCGACCTGCATCTGGAAAAAGGCTCCTCGCTGGCCAGGCGCGGCATGCTGGTTCCCCCTTACGACACCGGAGCCACGTTACTCCGCTTGCAAGCGGTAATCGCCGACTACCAGCCTTCGATCGTCATCAGCCTGGGGGACAGTTTTCACGATGGCGGCGGCGCTGCGCGCATGCACGCAAGCTTTCGCGAAAGGCTGGAAGGCCTGATGGTTGGGCGCGACTGGTTCTGGGCCACCGGCAATCATGATCCTGAAGCACCGGCCGACTTGCCCGGCGAGACCGTGCGCGAATTGGCCATCGGCTCTCTGCTCTTCCGGCACGAGCCTTCGGCGGTAAGGGTGGAGGGCGAGATATCAGGCCATCTGCATCCTTGCGCCCGCATCGTGCAGCAAGGTCGCTCGGTGCGGCGGCGCTGCTTTGCCGGCGATGGCGGCCGCATGATCATGCCGGCCTTCGGCGCCTATACCGGCTCGCTCAATCTGCTTGATCGCGCCTATGCCGGGCTGTTCCGCCGCGAAACGCTGATGGCCTACATGCTTGGCACCGAACGCATCTTCGCGATTTCCCACGCGATGCTCAGGCCGGGCTGAACCTACCTGCCGTAGTACAAAGTGACGGTGTGCTTGGCCTCGGCGAAGAACAGCCAGCGCTCGACCAGCATGCCGGCGAGTTGGGCGATTGCGGCGAGCATCGACGAAACCGCCGCATAGGGCCACGGCAGGGCGAACGCCGCCACCAACAGCAACGCAGGCAAAGCAAAGGCCAGCACCTGCGTGATCTGGCGTAGCCGCACGCTGTGCTTGCGCGCGATGCGGAAACCCATCTCCTTGAGCAAGTAGTTTTCTTCGGTATGCGGCCATTCCATCGACCGCACCGCGCCGCCGGCCAGACCCGTCGCCGTGTTGGCGGTGGTCGGGATTTCCAGCCGGTCGTTGTACCGCAAGGTCGCCAGCTTCCAGCCCCAGCCGAGCACGGTCAGCAATAGGGCAGCCGCGAGAAGCGTATTCGAGCCGACGGCAAAACCCTGCAGCAGCGCATTGAGCAGCACGCAGCCGGTCATTGCCGAAAAGATCAGATAGCCGGGCAGGGTGAAGCGGCTGTGCCATTGGGCGATAGGCTTCAACGACGCGTAGATCATGCCGGTGGTGCAGACGGTTGCGACCGCGCCGATGGCAGCGAGCAGCCCGGCGACAGCCACCCAGCCGCTCGTACGGCCGAGGACCACCCAGCCAATACCGAACAGTCCCGCCGGGATGAAGGTCGCAACCGACGCAACGCCTTCGCGTGACAGCCAGGAGCTTCGCCATTGCGAGAAGGCACGCCAGGCGCGTTCGGGCCGGCCGAGATGGCCGGCCGACGACAGCAGGCCTGCCGAGATCAGGCCAAGCGCCAGCCCCATGCCGGTGAGGCCAAGCCAGAAATCGGGCGGGATAAAGCCCTGTCCGGCGAGCACGCCAAGTAGTGAGAGCAGGCCGTAACCGGCGCCCGTGGCGGTGGTAAAAAAGACGACGGAAAATGCTGGATGCATGAGACGCGGGTTAGTTCGAAAGCATGCGGTCGACCCAGCCGAGGAAGCCGCCTTCGGCCCGCACCGCTTCAAGCGCCGGCGCCGGCACCGATGCGGCGCGGGTGGTGTGGGCACGTGGCGGCAGATATTTGTTGGTCGGCTTATAGCCCATTTCCGGCATCAGATCGACACCGCCGCGCTCGGCCACCAGTTGCGAGATAGCCGATGCCGGATCGCCCAGATCGCCGAAATGCCGCGCGCTGGTCGGGCAAGCAGCGACGCAGGCCGGCACGCGATCTTCTTCCGCCAGATTGTCGTTGTAGATACGGTCGACGCACAGCGTGCATTTCTTCATCACGCCGACATCGGTGTCGAACTCGCGCGCGCCATAGGGGCAGGCCCAGCTGCACAATTTGCAGCCGATGCACTTGTCCTCGTCGACCAGCACAATGCCGTCCGAGGCCCGTTTGTAGGAGGCGCCGGTCGGACATACGGTGACACAGGCCGGTGTCTCGCAATGCAGACAGGAGCGCGGGAAATTGACCGTGCGCCCACCCATCTCAGTCATGTGCTCATAGCTGTGCACGCGGTTGAACCAGACCCCGTCGGCGTCGCCGCCATAAGGATCGATGTCGGTCAGCGGCGCCATGTGGCCGCCGGTGTTCCATTCCTTGCAGGCGGTGACGCAAGCCTGACAGCCGACACAGGTGTCGAGATCGATGACCAGGCCGAGCTTCTTGTCGGTTTGGGCGGGAAGGCAGGTCATGGTCTGGCAGCTTCTCTTTCCCGGCGGAACTCTGCGCCGAAAGTGAGCTTATCGGGCGAGGGTTCGAAATGCGGTGGCTGCCGGAACCGCTCGAACTGCGGCTCGGTGAAGCCGGCTTCCTCGACCGCGCATTTGACGATGCGCACGCGCAGGTCGAACCACGCCGCCTGGCCGGTCACCGGATCGGAATTCGAATAGCGTTTGCCGCTGGCATCGGCGGAGGTCTGGTCGCCGATGATGTGGTTGAGCAGGAAGCCGCGATTGGATTCGGCCGCGTCATCCTTGAGCCCCCAGCTGCCGCGACGCTTGCCGATCGCATTCCACGTCCACACCGTATCGGCGTTGACGCCGTCGACCAGCTTGACCTGTCCTTTGACCTTGCCGTTGATGCTCTCGATCCACACCCAGTCGTTATCGACAAGCCCGAGGCTGGCGGCGGTCCGGTGATGCACGAACAGCCGGTTCTGGCTGGTGATCTGCCTTAGCCAGGCATTCTGCGAGCCCCAGGAATGATACATGTGCATTGGCCGCTGCGTCAGCGCGTGCAGCGGATAGGCTTGGCTGTCGACCGCAGTCTCTTCGAAGGGCGCATACCAGAACGGCAGCGGATCCATATAGGTCTCGATGCGGCTACGCTCGGCTTCCGGCGGCAGCACCCGGCCATGGCCGCGTGCCGCCAGGCGGAAGCGCTGCATCGGCTCGGAATAGAGTTGGAACACGATCGGCTCGGCTTTCGGGATGAAGCCCATGCTCTCCGCGAAGTCGAGATAGGAGCGGTTGGCCATCTTGTAGTAGCGCTGATCGGCCGCGAAATCCTGGTGCCAGAAGCCGCCGTTGTCGATGTAGCGCTGCAACTGGTCGGGATTGACGTCGCCCTTACCGACCAAGGTCCCGTCCTTGCCGCGCCAGCCGGCGAGTGGACCGACACCTGGCGTACGCTCGTGATTGACGATGTAGTCGGCATAGTCGCGGTATTTGGCGGAGCCGTCGTCATCGACGAAACCGGGCAGACCGAGCCGCGCGCCGAGTTCGATCAGCACCGTCTGGAACGGCCTGACGTCGCGGTCCGGCTCGACGACGGGATGGCGGATGGCGTCGCCCGGACCGTCGGCGTGGCTGATCGGCCGGTCGAGCAGACTGATACAGTCATGACGCTCGAGATAGGTCGTGTCCGGCAGCACCAGATCGGCAAAGGGCACGGTCTCGGAATAATAAGCGTCGGAATAGATGATGAACGGGATCTTGTACTCGCCCGCCGCATCGATATCGGTCAGCATCGCCATCGTCTCGACCGTATTCATCGACGAGTTCCAGGCCATGTTGGACATGTACATGAACAGAGTGTCGATCTTGTAGGGATCGCCTGCCCAGGCGTTACGGATGACCGTGTGCATGAGCCCATGGGCGGCCAGCGGCGCGTCCCAGGAGTATGCCTTGTCGATACGAACAGGCCTGCTGCCTTCATCGATCAGCAGGTCCTCAGGTCCGCAGACGAAGCCGAGCGGCATGCCTTCGAGCGGTGTCATCGGCTTCACATTCTTGCCGGCGGGCTTTGGACCCGGCGGCGCGGACCGCGGATAAGGCGGTTTGAAGCGGAAGCCGCCCGGCACGTCCACCGTGCCGAGAAGCACCTGAAGCAGATGAATGGCGCGGCAAGTGTGAAACCCGTTCGAATGGGCCGAGATGCCGCGCATCGCATGCATCGACACCGGCCGACCCTTGATGGTCTTATGCCGGCGGCCGGCCCAGTCCGTCCAGGCCACCGGCAGTTCGATTTGCTGTTCGAAGGCGACATGAGCGAGTTCTGCAGCAGTGCGTCGGATCGTGTCGGCGGAGATGCCGCACCGGTCAGCGACGGCGTCGGGTGAATAGCACTCGTCCAGATAGCGGTCGGCGACGAGTTGGAAGACCGGCACGCAGCGGCGGCCGTCGACGAGAACGCTGCCGGTCAGTGCGGGCTTTGCGTCGGTATCGCCGGCGTCGACAGGCGTCTTCGCCACCCTGTCCCAAGCCAGCGGATTGCCGTCGCCGTCGCGCATGAACAGCCCGTCATCGGCGGCTCCAGGCTCCTGAATGACCAGGATGTGGGCGTTGGTGTAGCGCAGGAGGTAGTCGAGATCGACGCGCCCTGCCTTCAGCAATTCGTGGATGAGGGCGAACACAAACAGGCCGTCGGTGCCGGGCCGGATGCCGATCCAGTCGTCGGCAATCGCGTTGTAGCCGGTGCGGCAGGGATTGATTGAAACCACCTTGGCGCCGCGCGCCTTGAGCTTGCCGAGGCCGATCTTGATCGGATTGGAATCATGGTCTTCGGCAACCCCGAACAGCATGAAATATTTGGTGTTGTCCCAGTCGGGCTCGCCGAATTCCCAGAACGAGCCGCCAATCGTGTAGAGGCCGCCGGCTGCCATGTTCACCGAGCAGAAACCGCCATGGGCCGCGAAGTTCGGCGTGCCGAACTGGCTCGCCCACCAACCGGTCAGCGATTGCGACTGGTCGCGGCCGGTGAAGAAGGCGAGTTTCTTCGGATCGGTCTGGCGGATGCTCGAAAGCCGTTCTGTCGCGAGCGACAAAGCTTCCTCCCACTCGATCTCGCGGAACTCGCCCGAGCCGCGCAGTCCGGTGCGCAGCAATGGTTTCGTCAGCCGGGCCGGGCTGTAATGCTGCATGATGCCGGCGCTGCCTTTGCCGCACAGCACGCCGCGATTGACTGGATGATCCTTGTTGCCGTTGATGTAGCGGACCTTGCCATCTTTGATATGGACGTCGATGCCGCAGCGGCAGGCGCACATATAGCAGGTGGTCTTGGCGATGCTGTCGGAGACATCAGGCGAAGTATCGACGCCGTCGCGTTCAGCGGGCGCTCGCGTATCGGCAAGCGGCCGTTGTGATGGTGCCGAATTGGCTCCGCGCAGCAGGTTGTTGGTCATGGTTCGGTGATGCTCTTGCGCTCGGCGAACTTGGCTCTCGTCTTCGGGCCTGGGCCGCGCATGTAATGCTCTTCCGGCCGATAGCGTTCACCCAAGAGCCGCCGCCGCAGGCTGCGGGTCCAGTGCGCAAACGCGGATTTGAACCGCCCCACCAATTCTACCCTCGACTGCTCTGGCGCGACTTTTTTCCAATTTCGGGCCAAAATTTAGAACAAAGCGACCGATCCGTCTAACAACTTGCTCTTGTAATTCCAATCGGATTTGCTTCTTAGTGTCGGAATGACCCTGGACCAGTTGCGGATCTTCGTCGCCGTCGCCGAACGGGCGCACATGACCAAAGCGGCCGAGTTGCTGGGCATCTCACAGTCGGCCGCATCCGCCGCGATTCGCTCGCTCGAACAGCAGCATGGCGTCCAGTTGTTCAACCGCGTCGGCCGCAACATCGAGCTCGCCGAAACCGGACGCCGATTCTTGCCCGAGGCCAAGGCGGTCCTCGAGCGGGCTGCGGCCGCCCACAACGTGCTGGAGCATGTCTCGCAAACGATCACCGGCAGTCTCTCGATCGCTGCCAGCCAGACCATTGCCAGCTATTGGCTGCCGCGCCGGCTCGCCTCTTTCCACGAAGCCTATCCTGCCGTCAGGCTGAGCGTGAGCATTGGCAACACCAGGCAGGTCGAGACCAATGTACTTGATGGCGCAGCCGATTTTGGCCTGGTCGAGGGACGCACCGAATCCGACATTTTGCGGCGTGCCAAGGTCGATATCGATCGCATGATGCTGGTCGTGGCGCGCTCGCACCCTGAGATCGCGGAAGTTTCGCCTGGACATCCCGATCTTGGCGGGCTTCGCTGGATCATTCGCGAAGGCGGTTCGGGCACGCGCGAGGCGCTGGAGGACCTTGCCCGACGCGACGGGATTTCGTTCGCGGACCTGCAGATATTCCTGGTATTGCCGAGCAATGAGGCTATTCGCCAGGCGGTCGAGGCCGGCGCCGGCGCCAGCATCATCTCGGAACTCGTCGTCGCCCGCGCGGTCGCCGAAGGTAGCCTACGTTCTGTGCCGGTCGATCTGCCGAAGCGCGAATTTGCCATGATCACGCATCGCGACCGGCAGCCAAGCCTGGCCCAGATGGCGCTCAAGGCGCATCTTGGCGGCAAAGCTGAGATACCCGCGCCGCTTTAAGCCGATCAGCCGAACTTCCGCTGCGCGTCGAGCGCCAGCCCAAGCCCGACCGAGCCGAACACATCGCCTTCGATTACCGACGCCTGCGGCACCAGCGCCAGGATCCGCTGCCTGGCCAGCGGGATCGCGGTCGATCCGCCGGTCAAGAACACCGCGGTGATGTCCGAGGCCTTCACCTGTGCGTCGCGGATGGTCTGCTCGACCGTAGCCGCAACACGCTCAATGTCCCTGGCTATGGTGGCTTCGAGACCCTTGCGCGTGATTTCTGCCGTGAACCTCACCTCCGGCAGCGCGACCTCGACATCGGCCGACGAACGGTCCGTCAGCTCGATCTTGGCCTTTTCGACCAGCGCCGCCAGCGCGTGGCCATAACGATGCTCGACGATGTGGATGAAGCGGTCGACCAGGTCTGCGCGCTCCGCCTCATAGCGGATCTGGCGCAGATGCGTCATCGCCCTCGCGGTATAGACCAGATTGATGCGCTGCCACGTCGCCAGGTCGATGAAGTAGCTCGCCGGCAGATTACGTTTGCCATCCTTGGTCAGTGAGAGATAGCCGAGCTGCGGCATCACATGGGCGATGCTCAACAGGCGGTCGAAGTCGGTGCCGCCGATGTGGATGCCGCGGCTGGCCAGGATGTCGTCCTTGCGGTCAAGCGAGCGGGCGCGCTCGGGCGAGACGCGCACGATGGAGAAGTCGGACGTGCCGCCGCCCATGTCGACGATCAGCGCCAGTTCCTCGCGCGTCACCTTTTGTTCGTAGTCGAGTGCCGCGGCAATCGGTTCGAACTGGAAGGCGATGTGCTTGAAGCCGTGGGCACGAGCGGCATTTTCGAGTTCGTGCTCCGCCTTCGCGTCAGCCTGGGCATCGTCGTCGACGAACTGCACGGGCCGTCCCAGCACGACGCTGTCGACCGCGTCATGGGCTTCTTCTTCCAGCTTCTTTTTCAGATGGCCGACGAACAGGCCGACAATCTCCATGAAGCCGATCGAGCGCGCCTTGATGCGTGTCTTTTCGTGGGCGAGCGAGCTGCCGAGCACACTCTTCAACGAGCGCATCAGGCGGCCTTCGATACTGTCCGTATAGTTGGCAAGGGCGCGTCGCCCGAAATAGGTGCGGTTGTCCTCGAAATTGAAAAACACCGCACTGGGCAGCGTGACCTGGCCGTCTTCCAACGCCACCAGCCGCGGCTGCCCGTTCCTGACCACGCTTACGGTGGAATTCGAAGTGCCGAAGTCGATCCCGGCGAATGCTGGTCGCATCGTGCGTTCCTGTATTTCTGATTTGGGGAGCAGCAGCTCGTGTCCGGTCGGGCCCGGGGGTCGCGGTCTAACCCATACCCTCGGAAAGGGAAACCACTTTTACGAGAGTTCAGTCTTTCCTGAACACCAGTCGTCCGAGCCAGCCGGTCAGCATGGCCAGCGATACGGCAAAGACACCGTAGAGGAAGGAATAGTCGTGCGCGACGCGGAAGATCGACTGTTCGAAACCGGACTTGCGGATTTCGAGCTGGGCGGAGCTTTCCTTGATGAACAAGCCGCTCTTGAACAGGAAGGCGCGGGCCTTATGGGTGCCGACCGGAACGTTTGGGGCGAGCCTGACGGTGGCGCGGAACAGGTTCTGCGACAGGAACTGCACACCGCCGACATTCTCGCTGTAGAGGCCGGTCGCCGCCTTGCGTTCGCGCAGCGCGGCGGTGAACTCCTCGATTGTCGCCGGGCTGTCCTCCGCGTCGGCCGGCTGCAAATAGAGGTTGGAGGCGCCAAGCGACAGCTGCTTGTAGCTGTTCGGATCGGTGACGTCCTGCAGCGGCCGCGTCGTCGCCACCGAATAGGAGACAGGTACGTTTTTGAAGGTCTCCGACTCCAGATTGACCCAGACGCCGAGCACCCGGTCCTTGCGGCGCACGACGACCGGCCGAGCCGGGCCTTCCAGCACGACGATCACGTCGTAGCGCCCTTGCCGCGCGACAAGCGGATCGGCATTTTCCAGTGAGCCGAAAATGGTCAGGTCGGCGCCGGAAAAGCCGGCGGTAATCGAGACATTGTCGGTGGAAAGGCCGATCTGGATGTTTTCGGTTAGTGGCGCCTGCGCCTTCGCCGGTGGCGCAGCAGCCAGCAGCGACAGCAAGACGGCGGCCGCGAGCGTCCTTAGGCCGGCCATCAGCTCAGGCCCACGCCGGACAGAGAATAGAGATTGGGCGGCGTGACGAAAAGATCGATGGCAAGCCGGATGGCTACCGCCAGCACGAGCAGCGCCAGCAGTGCCCTGAGTTGCTCGCCCCGCAGCCTCTGACCAGCCTTGGCGCCATATTGCGCGCCGGCGACGCCGCCTGCCATCAACAGGAAGGCGAGCATGACGTCGACCGTCTGATTGGTGGTGGCGTGGACCAGCGTGGTGTAAGCCGAGGTGAAGATGATCTGGAACAGCGAGGTGCCGATGACGACGTTGGTCGGCACTTTCAAAAGGTAGATCAGGGCCGGCACCATGATGAAGCCGCCGCCGACGCCCATGATCGAGGACAGGAAGCCAATCGCCGCGCCCAGCCCAAGCACCGGAATGACGCTGACGAAGAGCTTCGAGGCCCTGAACCGCATCTTCAGCGGCAGGCGGTGGATCCAATTATGCTGGCCGGATTTCTTCAACACCGGTGCGGCGCCGCTGCGAGTAGCGCGCAGCGCATTGACGCTCTCGACCAGCATCAGTCCGCCGACGGTGCCGAGCAGCACGACGTAGAGCAGCGAGATGAACAGGTCGAGCTGGCCGAGCCGGCGCAGGAGCGCAAAGACATAGATACCACCAGTCGAGCCGACGATGCCGCCGGCTAAAAGCACGCCCCCAAGCTTGAAGTCGAGCGTGCCGCGCTTCATGTGCGACAGGGCGCCGGAGAAGGAGGAAGCGATGACCTGGTTGGCGCCGGTGGCGACCGCGATTGCCGGCGGTATGTTGTAGAAGATCAGCAGTGGCGTAATGAGAAAGCCGCCGCCCACGCCGAACATGCCCGACAGGAAACCCACCGCCGCACCCATGGCCAGCAGCACGAAGATGTTGACGGAAATTTCCGCGATCGGGAGATAGATGCCCACCCGTCAGTCTCGATCAGTTTGCCTCCTGGCGAATGCAACCGTTGCGGGCATTTTGCGTCAGAAGGCTATCTCGTTCTTGCGCCGGCCGGGCCGTGAAGTCAAACTTCGCCGCACCGCCGAAACAAAAACAACTCAATCAGTTAACAGGCAAATCTGTGGCAAGGGCGTCGCGGAAACGACGCATCCGCCGTTATTTACTCGCAAGCAGCGCCTTGACCAGCTTTTCGTCGATCGCGCCGGTTGCCTTCATATCGTTGTCGGCCTGGAAGGCCATGATCGCGTTCTTGGTTTTCTGGCCCATCATCCCGTCGGGATTGCCGGCCTCGTAGCCGTTCTTGTTGAGAATGCGCTGGATGTTCTGGACCGCTTTCTTCATGTCGATGCCGGCGGTCGTCTGCGGTGTGCCGTCCTGCCACGATTCAGGAACGTCGGCCGAATTGGCGGCTGGATCGAGCGGCTTGGCCTTCCACAGTTCAGCCGCGGCCCGCGCACGCTCCAGCTGCTCGGGCCTCAGCGCCTTGGCGATCTCGTCGCGCTTGGCCGCCGCATCCTTGTCGCCGGTCTTGGCGACGAGTGCGAACCATTTGTAGCTCTCCTCGAGGTTCTGCTTCATGCCGACGCCCTTCGCCGCGAGGATGCCGAGATTGAACTGGCTATCCTTGACGCCGAGATCCGCCGCCGCCTGGAACCAGCGTGCTGCCGATTCGTTGTCGGTCACGCCGTCCGCCGCCATCGCAAACAGCACGGCAAGATTGTGCATTGCGCTGGCATTGCCCTGCTCTGCGGCAAGCTGGTACCAGGTCTTCGCTTTCTTGATGTCGCGTGCGACGCCGATGCCCTTCTCGTAGAAGTTGCCGATGCGGTATTCTGCCGGTGCGAAACCGAGTTCGGCAGCTTTCTCATACCATTTGGCCGCCGCCGTCATGTCTTCCTTAACGCCGCGCGACTCGGCGTAACGCGAGCCGATCTCGAACAGCGCCTTGGCGTCGCCGCCGGCCGCTGCATCGCGCAGGGCGGCCGGCCCGGCATCGGCCGGAACGTCGATCTTGGCAACGCCTGCCGGGGCAGCATCCGCCGGCGGCACAGTGCCGGTCGTGTCCTGCGTGGCAGCGGGGGCAATAGCAGGCGCGGCAGCCTTTGGCTCGGCGGTCGCCGCTGCCGGCGCGGGCACTGCGGCCGTGGTGTCTGGCGCCGCCAGGTCAGCGGACGCTCCGGAAGGCGAGGGCGCCGTCGATGCCTCGGCTGCCGGTGTGGCGGGGCCGGTTTGCGCCGCCGTGTCGTCCTTGGTCATCGATGCGGATGGCTCGGCCTGCCTGACGGTGGGCGACGGCTCGCTCTCCTGTGTTGTTGTCTGCGCGTCCGCCTTCGGCTCGCTGGCAACGCTGGCCAATGCGGTTTCCACCGGCTGTACGGGCACGGCCGGCGCCGCCTCATTGTCGGCGACTTCGACCGGGTCGGAGAAGAAGGCTTTGCCCAGTTGCAGGCCGGCAAGCGCCAGCATGATGGCGATTGCCCCCATCAGGATCGGCTTGCGCCGCGCCTTGAGCAGGTCGCCGATCCTGAGTGCCTTGACCGGGCCTTTCATCGTCGACTGGCGCTTGAGGGCGTCCGCCTCGGCGGCCGCCGCTTGCGCGGCCCTTCTGGCTGCCGCGATGAAGTCCGATTTCGCCGCCTCGGCGCTGCCTTCTCTGGCCGGCTGCCCGCGCTCGTCGCGCACGCGCTTCATGATGGCGCTGAGGTCGGGTGCGCCGGAGCCGGGTTCCAGTGGCCGGTTGGCGAGCTTGGGGTCGAGGGGCTCGTCGAGATCGACGCTCGGTATCTCGGCGCTCGGCGCCGAGCCTGCAAGCGGCGGCGTCTCGGCCTCCTTCTTGCCCTTCAGGGCGCGCGCCAGCCCGCCTAACATCGATTTCCTGCCGCCGCCTTGTTCGTTCTTTTCACGTGTCGTGTCTGAACCGAGAGCCGCCAGTGCGGCTGCGGCGGCGGCCTCGGCCGGCGTTCGCGGACCTGGCTCTCCGCGCACGAGCGCCGCGGCGCGGCCGTCGAGATCGGCCATGTTACCCGTTAACGGCAGCGACTGGTCGATGTCCATCGACGGTGCGTCCTGCACCGAGATCTTGGATGCCCGGCCGGAGCGCTTACTCAACTCGGCGCTTGCCGGTTCGCTGGTCTCCAGTGAACCAAGCCTGTCAACGATCTTGAGCAGCGTATCGTGGATAGCCTCGAACGTCCTCGAATTGCGCTCGTCCGAACGGCGCGTCAGCGCCTCGAGCGTCTTCAGGTCCTGGGCGAGGCCGGTAACGGCCGCCGTGTTGGCGCTTGATCCGGCCAGCGAGCGGACGGCACTCTCGGCCGCCTCGCGCGCCGCGCCGAGGATGGAATCGCGGGTTCCGGCCAGCGATTTCTCGATTTCGTTGAGACGCGGGCTGATGTCGTCGAATTCCGGCAGCGGCGTGCCGGGCTTGGAAAGGTGCGCCGTCAGGCCGGCGACCTGCGCTTCGAGGCTGCGGATCAAAGCCGGGTCGATGCTGGCGACTTGTGCGGCGGACGAATCCAGCCGGCTTGAGATGTCTTCGAGCCGACTCTCCAGGCCGCGGATCGCCGCCTCGTTGGCGGGATCTGGAACGCGTGTCTCCATCCGCTTGGCCAGCGCGGTGAAGCGGGCGTCGATGGCATCCATAATGTCGGCGTTGTCGACCTGCGGCATGCGCTGGTCCAGCCTGTCGGCGACCTCGTCCAACCGGCGCTCGAGGTCGCGAAACAGCATGTTGCCTTGTTCGATGGCGTCGCCCTGGCGGCGTTCCATCATGCTGGATAGCACGTCGAAGCGCTGCTCGAGCCCCTGGAAGATGTAATCGGCGTCGGGCATGGCCGGTGCGTGGTCGATCTTGTCGGAGATAAGCGCGATTTGCCTGGCAAGGCGCTCCATCGCCTGTTCCGGCAGATTGGCTCGGCCGGCCAGTTCGTCCACGCGGCTCGACAATGTGTTGAGCCGGTCGATGACCTCCCGGCCCGGACGATCCTGCGACACTTCTTCGATTTGCTGGGCCAGTGAATCGATCCGCTTCTCGATGCGTTCGAAGGGCTCGGGGTCGAACGAATTGGCTTGCGCGGCAACCGTCGAGGCGACGATCGCGCGGGAAATCTCGTCGAGCCGCTCGTCGATCTGGCTGAATGTGTCGCTGCCGCGATTGTCCTGCTGGCGGGCGAAATGATCGACCGCTCCGGCAAGCGTGCGGACCTTTTCTTCGAGCGAGCGCAGCGACAGCGATTCCGGCAGATTGCTGACGGCATTGCTGATCTGTTCGAGCCGCTCCGTCAGCGCCGACAGGCCGGGTGCGTCGGAGCGCTTGCGCTGATCGGCGTCGACGCGGTCCTCGAAGGCAGTCCAGCGGCGGTCGAATTCGTCCCAGCGGCGGCCGACCGCCTGCACGCTCTCCTCGCGCGCTAGCGTATCGAGCGCGGCCTTGACCTGCTCAAGCTCGAGCCGCAGCATATTGACGCTTCTGTCGTCGCTTTTTTCGGCCAGTGTCTGGATGGCGCCGGAAAGCCGCTCGAACTCGACGCCGAGTTCGGCGCTGCCTTTGCCGCCGCCATTTGACTGGAAGGCTCGCTCAATATTCTTGCGCAGTACGTCGAACTCGCGTTGCAGGCCGGAGGTCATCTGCTGGCGCAGCTCTTCGCGCAGGCCGCGCAATTCCCCGGCGATCTTGCCGGCTAAGGCGACGCTGTCCTCCTGACCGCGCACCCGGTCGATATCGCGGGCGATCGCCTGGTAGTTCTGGTCGAAGGCCGCTGCGGGACCTTTCGGCTGCTGCGCCTCGCGTGGGTCTTCATACCGGCGCTGCTGGCCATAGGGTTGAGCGCTGGGATAGCGCGGTTCTGCCGCGGGTCGGCGCGGATCGGGGTGGTTTGTCGTCTCCTCGCGCGTCCGCTCCAGCCGCTGCTCCAGAGTTTCCAGGGAGCGGTTGAGCTCTTCAAGCGTCGTGTGCGGCCGGCGTTGCCTGCCGGCGTTGAGTGTATCGAGGTAGGACCGCTTGCTGTTCATCAATGCGCCCGTTTCAGAATTGCTGGCTTTCACCAGGTTCCCAAAGTCCTGCCGGGACGAAGGCGACTGCGTGGCTTGTTGCAGTGGAAGACGAGCTTCCCGGGTCTCATCCGCGCTCCGAAAACCGTGAAAAATTCAATACAGGATAGACACGGGTAACCGACATGCGCACATTTCGCCCCAACGTGGTAAACAACGCGTTAACCAAGCTTAAGAAGTTGCAACTTTGTCGGCTGGCTGCGGACGACGCCGGGTGTCTTCTATTGGACGCACAACAGACGCCGTGGAAGTTTGATCAGCCGCATGATCGTCCCCGAAATCGGCAACGACTTTTTAGGTCATCCGCCGGCGCTGCGGCATAAAGTTCCAAACCTAGAACGCTCTTGCGTGGTAAGGCGGCTATCGATATAGAATTGACGTAAACGTAAATGAGCGGATTACGCCGTTTGCGATTTGTTAGCTGAAACCACGAGTGGAAGCACGCCCCCGCTTTCACTCAGGCGACGCAAGGTCCGCGACCGCGACGCCACCAGACGGGGAAAGCCAGTGACCATGAAACTTATTTCGCCCGGTCAAGCCGCGGCCAATACCAACGATATGTCGAGCGAAACCGGTGAAGAGCTTGTCCGCATCGGCGAAATGGCCAAGAAATACGGAGTGACGCTGCGTACGCTGCGTTTCTATGAGGACAAGGGTTTACTCAACCCGCAGCGCGACGGCTCGACCCGCCTCTATACGCGCCGCGACAGGGCCCGGCTGAAGCTGATCCTGCTTGGCCGCAAGGTCGGATTCTCGCTGCGTGACGTCAAGCAGATGATGGACCTCTACGATCCGAACGGCTCCAACACAAAGCAATTGCGGCTGGCGCTCGACAAGTCGGAGAAGCAGCTTGCCCGTCTGCAGAAGCAGCGGGCGCTGATCGACGATGCCATCAGCGAACTGAGTGCTTCGATGTTGACTGTCCGGCAAATGCTGATCGAGCGCTCGACGCCGCAGGCCAGCGTGGCGAGCTAAACTAAGCTTTCGATTTCCGACGGATAAGAGCCGCGCGGCTTTCGCTGCGGGGTTCTTCGTCGTTTGCCGTCCTTCGCCGTTTGCGGTCTTGGCGCGCGGGAGAAAATTCGTCGCACCGCAGAATTGACGTTTACGCAAACGTCAACATTTGGTATCTCCGACCCGTCATACTGGCCCGCCTGCTATCCTCATACACTGGTACACTGGGGCTGATTTCGGGGCCAAGACCGCATGGTGGAGGAAAACGCATGCCGATCTACAAGGCGCCGATCCGGGACACGCTGTTCGTGCTGAACGAAGTGCTGGGGTATCAGCGCTATTCCAATCTTCCCGGATTTTCCGACGCCACGCCGGATGTGCTCGAGGCCATCCTTGCCGAAGGGGCGAAACTCGCTGAAAACGTGATGCAGCCGCTGAACCGTGTCGGCGACACGGAAGGTTGCGTGCGCCATGACGACGGTTCGGTAACGACGCCGAAAGGCTTCAAGGAGGCCTTCGACCAGTATCGCGAAGGCGGCTGGATGGGGCTCGCCGCACCTGTCGAGTTTGGCGGGCAAGGCTTGCCCTACGCGGTGCACACCGCGGTTGCCGAATACATGGTGTCGGCCAATATGTCGCTCATGATGTATGCCGGCCTGACGCAAGGCGCGATCGCTGCGATCATCACCCATGGCACCAAAGAGCAGAAGGCAACATGGTTGCCGAAGCTGGTCGAGGGCGCCTGGACCGGCACCATGAATCTGACCGAGCCGCACTGCGGAACCGATCTTGGCCTGCTGCGCACCAAGGCCGTCCCAAATGGCGACGGCACCTACAGGATCTCCGGCCAGAAGATCTTCATCTCGGCCGGCGAGCATGACATGTCGGACAATATCGTCCACCTGGTGCTGGCCCGTATCGAGGGCGCGCCGGATGGCGTGAAGGGCATCTCCCTGTTCATCGTACCGAAGTTCAAGCTCGATGTCTCAGGCAATCCCGGCGAGAAGAACACCGTCTCCTGTGGCTCGATCGAGGAGAAGATGGGTATCCATGGCAACTCGACCTGCGTCATGAATTACGACGACGCTGAAGGCACGCTGCTCGGCGAGGCCAATGGCGGGCTGAAAGCAATGTTCACCATGATGAATGAGGCGCGGCTTGGCGTCGGCCTGCAGGGGCTCTCACTATCGGAGGTCGCCTATCAGAATGCGGTTTCCTACGCCAAGGACCGTCTGCAGGGCCGCTCGCTGTCAGGACCGAAGGCGCCGGACAGGAAGGCCGATCCGATCATCGTCCATCCGGACATCCGCCGCAGCCTGATGACCATGAAGGCGTTCAACGAGGCCGGCCGCGCGCTGGCGCTGTGGACGGCGATCAAGTCCGACATCGCTCACCGCTCCGGTGACGACAAAGATCGCCAGGTCGCAGACGACTATACCGGCCTGATGACGCCGGTGGTCAAGGGCGTGCTCACCGACAAGGGTTTCGATCATGCGGTAATGGCGCAGCAGGTGTTCGGCGGCCACGGCTATATAGAAGAACACGGCATGAGCCAGTTCGTCCGCGATGCCCGCATCGCCATGATTTATGAGGGTGCCAACGGCATCCAGGCGCTCGACCTCGTCGGCCGCAAGCTGGCCTTGAATGGCGGCCGCGCGGTCCAGGTCTTCTTTAGGGAAGTCGGAGAGTTCTGCGAGGAGAACCGCACCGATGAGAAGATGGCGCCCTTCACCAAGGCGCTTAAAGAGGGCCTCGACGATCTGCAGGCGGCGACGATGTGGCTGGTGCAGAACGGCATAGCCAAGCCCGACAATGCGGGTGCCGCCTCGACCGACTACATGCATCTCTTCGGCCTGGTGGCGCTGGGCTATATGTGGGCCCGGATGGCCAAGGTGGCCGCAGCGAAATTGGCTGATGGTCCCGACGGCGCTTCGTCTTTCTACGACAACAAGCTGGTGACGGCGCGCTTCTTCATAGAGCGGATCATGCCGGAGACGTCGGCGCATCTTGCCCGCATCTCCAGCGGTGCCGACACATTGATGGCACTGGCGGCGGAAGCGTTCTAGCTTCGGCGTTCCCCTGCCCCTCGAGGGGAGGGTGGCCCGAAGGGCCGGGAGGGGTCCTGCCTGCAGTGCGCCGACCTCCATTCTGGTGCATGCCTTGGAGGAAAATGATCGCAATGCCGTGGCACATGGCGCAGGTTGTAAAAGATAAGGTCGAGCAAGTCATCGGCGACTCCACCCGGCCGCTTCGCGGCCACCCTCGTCTCGAGGGGGAGGGGGACGTCGGCGCGAGGGAGAAACCATGACCAACCCCGCCGAAATCCTGGGCCTTCCCAAGCCCGTCTGGGCGGCGGACGAGGTCGGCATGCTTTACGACATGGCGCACCGCTTCATGTCGGAAGAGATCGCGCCGCGTTACGACGAGTTCGAGAAGAACGAGATGGTCGACCGCGAAAGCTGGCAGAAGGCGGGTGCTGCCGGACTGCTGTGCGCCTCGATGCCGGAGGAATATGGCGGATCGGGCGGCACCTTCGCACATGAGAGCGCCATCATCGAGGCGATCGGCCATGTCGGCGTCGACGGGTTCGGCATTGGCCTGCACAATTCGATCGTTGCCCCCTATGTCCTCCACTACGGCTCGGAGGAGCAGAAGAAGAGGTGGCTGCCGAGGCTGGCGACCGGCGAACTGATCGGCGCCATCGCCATGACTGAGCCGGGTGCGGGCTCAGACCTGCAGGGCATCAAGATGCACGCCGAACAGGACGGCAACCGGTACAAGCTCAACGGCTCGAAGACCTTTATCACCAACGGCCAGCTCGCCAATTTCATCATCGTCGTTGCCAAGACCGATCCTGAGAAGGGCGCCAAGGGCATCTCGCTGATCGTCGTCGAGACTGACGAGGTGGAGGGTTTCGCGCGTGGCCGTAACCTCGACAAGATCGGCCTCAAGGCCAACGACACGTCGGAACTGTTCTTCAACGACGTGCGTGTGCCGACCTCGAACCTGCTCGGCAATGACGAAGGCCAGGGCTTCGTCCAGTTGATGCAACAATTGCCGCAGGAGCGGCTGCAGATCGGCACCACTGCTATTGCCATGGTCGAGCGGGCTCTGGCGCTTACCATCGACTACGTCAAGGAGCGCAAGGCCTTCGGCAAGGCCATCATCGAATTCCAGAACACCCAGTTCAAGCTTGCCGAATTGAAGACCGAGGCGACCATCGGCCGCGTCTTCTATAATGACTGCGTTGCCCGCCATATTAACGGTGGCCTCGACCCGGTGACGGCTTCGATGGCCAAATACTGGCTGTCAGACCTGCAAGGAAAAGTCGTCGACGAATGCCTTCAATTGCATGGCGGCTATGGCTACATGAATGAATATCCGATCGCCCGCATGTTCCGCGATGCCCGCGTCCAGCGCATCTACGGCGGCACCAACGAGATCATGAAATTGCTGATCGGGCGGAGCCTTTAGGAGGTCGCATGTCGAAGCATTTTGCTGGGCTTCGCTGGAAGTCGGGGGCACGGGAGGATTTCCTTTCCGGCCGCTATTCCCGGGTCCATGAACTTCATTTTGATGGTGGCGCGGTCATCTCCGCTTCCGCATCGCCGTCGATTGTGCCGGCACCTTTTAGCGATGCAACGATCGTCGATCCGGAAGAACTGTTCGTCGCTTCGCTTTCTTCTTGCCACATGCTCTGGTTCTTGGATCTGGCAAAACGCGCTAAGCTCAATGTCCGATCTTATCACGACGAAGCCGAAGGCCTGATGGCCAAGAATGCTGAGGGGCGCACAGCCATCACACATGTCACCCTTCGGCCGCTCGTCGAATGCGACGCAGATGCGGCTATGATCGAGAGTATTCATCACAAGGCGCACGACGCCTGTTTCATCGCCAATTCGGTGCGGACCGAAGTGGTGGTCGAGCCCCGATTTTAGATCACAGGAGATCACCAATGGCCGAAGCTTATGTCTATGATGCGGTGCGCACGCCGCGCGGCAGGGGCAAGAAAGATGGCTCGCTGCACGAAGTGCCGGCGGTGCGGCTCGGCGCCAAGGTGCTCGAGGCCATCCGCGACCGCAACGGGCTGGACACTAGCACCGTCGACGACATCATCTTCGGCTGCGTCGATCCGGTTGGCGAGGCGGGTGCGGTCATTCCACGTGCCGCCGCTTTCGAGGCCGGCTACGACACCAAGGCGCCCGGCATGCAGATATCGCGCTTCTGCGCCTCGGGCCTCGACGCCATCAATTTCGGCGCCGCCAAGATCGCGCAAGGCGCCGACGAGATCGTCATTGCCGGTGGCGTCGAATCAATGTCGCGCGTCGGCATGGGCGCCTCCGGCGGCGCCTGGTTCATGGATCCCTCGGTCGGCCTGCCCGGCTGGTTCGTGCCGCAAGGCATATCGGCCGACCTGATCGCCACCAAATACGGATTTTCGCGCGACGATGTCGATGCCTACGCGGTCGAAAGCCAGAAGCGTGCCGCCAAGGCGTGGGGCGAGGGCCGCTTCAAGAATTCGGTGATCTCGGTCAAGGACCAGAACGGCCTGACCATCCTCGACCATGACGAGCACATGCGGCCCTCGACCGACATGCAGTCGCTGGCCGCACTCAATCCGTCCTTCGTCATGCCGGGCGAAATGGGCGGCTTCGACGCCGTCGCCGTGCAGAAGCATCCCGAGGTGGAAGAGGTCAACCACGTCCACCATGCCGGCAATTCGTCCGGCATTGTCGACGGCGCGGCGGCCGTGCTGCTCGGCTCGAAAAAGGCGGGAAAGACGCTCGGCCTCAAGCCGCGCGCGCGCATCCGTGCGTTCGCCAATATCGGCTCCGAACCGGTGCTGATGCTGACCGGCCCGGTCGACGTCACCGAGAAGCTGTTGAAGCGGGCGAAGATGAAGCTGCAGGACATCGACTTGTTCGAGCTCAACGAGGCCTTCGCTTCGGTGGTGCTGCGCTACATGCAGGCTTTCGACATTCCGCATGACCGGATCAACGTCAATGGGGGGGCCATCGCCATGGGCCATCCGCTCGGCGCCACCGGTGCGATGATCTTCGGTACGGTGCTGGACGAATTGGAACGCCGTGATCTCAACACCGCGCTGGTGACGCTTTGCATCGGCGCCGGCATGGGCACTGCAACGATTATCGAACGCGTCTGACGGAGAGAGATGATGAGCTACACCAATTTCACCCTCGACATCGACGCCGACGGCATTGCGCTGGTCACCTGGAACATGCCGGACCGTTCGATGAACGTCTTCACCGAGGAGGTGATGCGCGAACTGAACGCCATCGTCGACAAAGTGGCAAGCGATGCAGTGATAAAGGGCGCGGTGATCACCTCCGGCAAGGATACGTTCTCGGGCGGCGCCGACATCACCATGCTGCAGAAGATGCTGGCGACCTTCGCCGCCGACAAAGCGAAGGACCCGGAGAAGGCGACCAAGGCGCTGTTCGACAAGGCGGGCGCTATGAATGGCCTGTTCCGTAAACTGGAAACCTCGGGCAAGCCGTGGGTTTCGGCGATCAACGGCACCTGCATGGGCGGCGCGTTCGAATTGTCGCTCGCCTGCCATGGCCGTGTCGCGGCCGATTCCGACCAGGTGAGGATGGCGCTTCCGGAAGTGAAGATCGGCATTTTTCCAGGTGCCGGCGGCACCCAGCGCGTGCCACGGCTGACCGACCAGCAGCAGGCGCTGCAAATGCTGACGTCCGGCCAGACGCTGTCGCCGCAGAAGGCCAAGTCAATGGGCTTGATCCATGAGATTGCCGAGGCGGACAAGCTGGTCGAAACTGCCAAGGCGATGATCAAGAACGGCTTGAAACCGGTGGCGCCATGGGATGAAAAGGGCTTCAAGCTGCCCGGCGCTCCGATCTATTCGGTGGCAGGTGCCAATCTGTGGCCGCCGGCCATCGCCATTCTGCGCCGCGAGACCTTTGGCAATTATCCCGCTGCCGCCGCCATCCTGAAATGCGTCTACGAGGGCCTGCTGGTGCCGTTCGATACCGCCTTGCGGATCGAGCAACGCTACTTCACCGAGATCATGCAGACCAGGGAAGCGGCGGCGATGATCCGCTCATTGTTCGTCTCGCTGCAGGAACTGAACAAGGGCGCTCGCCGCCCAGCTGGTGTGCCGGAAACGACGTTCAAGAAGATCGGCGTGCTCGGCGCCGGCTTCATGGGCGCCGGGATCGCCTATGTAACGGCCAAGGCCGGCATTCCGGTGGTGCTGCTCGACCGCGACATGGAGTCCGCCGCCAAGGGCAAGGCGCATTCCGAGACCCTGATCTCGGATCAGGTGAAGAAGGGCCGTGCCAAGTCGGAGGACAAGGATCGATTGCTGTCGCTGATTACGCCAACGGCCGATTACGCGGATCTTGCCGGCTGCGATCTTGTGGTCGAGGCGGTGTTCGAGGACTCGGCCGTCAAGAAGGATGCCACCGAACAGGCCGAGGCTGTACTCAAGCCGTCGGCGATCTTCGCCTCGAATACGTCGACCATACCGATTACATCGCTGGCCAGGAATTCGGCGCGGCCGAAGAATTTCATCGGCATCCACTTCTTCTCGCCGGTCGACAAGATGATGTTGGTCGAGATCATCCTCGGCAAGAAAACCGGCGACAAGGCGCTGGCCACCGCGATCGACTTTGTCCGCGCCATCAAGAAGACGCCGATCGTCGTCAACGATACGCGCGGTTTTTACGTCAATCGCTGCGTACTGCGCTACATGTCGGAAGCCTACAAGATGCTGATCGAAGGTGTTCCGGCGCCGATGATCGAGAATGCGGCGAAAGCCGCTGGCATGCCGGTCGGTCCTCTAGCGTTGACCGACGAGACGGCGATCGACCTTGCCCAGAAGATCATGAAGCAGACCACGCGCGACCTCGGCGACAAGGCGGTCGATCCGAAGCAGATGGCGCTGATCAACACGATGGTCGACACGCATGGTCGCTTGGGCCGTAAGAACAGCAAGGGCTTCTATGACTATCCGGCAAAACCGGCAAAGAAGAAGCTTTGGCCAGGCCTCAGGAACCTCTACCCGCAGCTGTCGCCGGAGCAGGTCGACTATGAGGAACTGAAGCAGCGGCTGCTGGTCACCATCGCGCTTGAGGCGGTACGGGTCATGGAAGAGGGCATCGTTACCGACCCACGCGAGGCCGATGTCGGCTCGATCCTGGCCTTCGGCTTCGCACCCTATACAGGCGGTGCACTGTCCTACATCGACGGCATCGGCGCGAAGAAATTCGTCAAACTCGCCAAGCGCCTGCAGAAGAAATACGGCGCCGAGTTCAAGGCGCCGAAGCTGCTGCTCGAGATGGCCGAGAAGGGCGAGACCTTCTACGAGCGCTTCGATCCCTATACCAGGAACGAGGCCAAGGAGGCGGCCTGACGCCGTCTCCGGCGGTGGACAAGATGGCGGCCAAGGGGTAGAACAGCGAAGGTATTTTTTCCTGTTTCGAAGGAGAGCAAGGTGCTCTCGCACGACCGCGTTTGGGCCGCCATCGACGCTCTTGCCGAGCGTTATTCGCTTTCGGCCTCCGGACTGGCCAGGCGCGCTGGGCTCGACTCGACCGCCTTCAACAAATCGAAGCGGCTGTCCTCAGATGGGCGGCCGCGCTGGCCGTCTACCGAATCGCTGGCTAAGATCATCGAGGCGACCGGCGCCTCGCTGGATGAATTTGCAGGACTGGTCGAAGGCCGGGGTAATTCCGGCGCACTGCCCGTGCAGAAATCGTCGGTGCCGCTGCTTGGCTTCGCCCAGGCGGGCGCCGGTGGCTTCTTCGACGATGCCGGGTTTCCGGCGGGGCAGGGATGGGACCTGATCGAATTGCCGGCACGGGCAACCGAAAGCTCCTATGCGTTGAAGGTCCAGGGCGATTCCATGCTGCCGCTCTACCGCAATGGCGATGTCCTCATCGTCGAGCCGGGAGCTACCATACGAAAGGGCGATCGCGTCGTCGTCAAGACCAATGCCGGCGAGGTGATGGCCAAGGTGCTCGACCGCCAGACACCGAAGTCGATCGCGCTGGTCTCCCTCAATCCCGATCACCCGGACCGCGACATCCCCATGCGCGATGTCGAATGGGTGGCGCGGATTGTCTGGGCAAGCCAGTAGGCGCGGGGCCGGTGCGTCTGCCTCACCTTGCCTTGGCTGTTCTGGCGATCCCGGCGATGGCCACGGCAATTGTCGCCGGCGGCCGCGCCGTCCAGAGCGAAAGCGGCGGCCCCTGGGAACAAATCCAGGTCGGCGCTGAACCGCAGCCCGCCGCGCCGGCTACGTCGGCCATCCCGAAACCAGTGCCGGCCAAGCAGGCGGCGCATTCGAGGGCAATCGATCCAGAAATCGTGGTGCCGCCGCAGCTCGGTTCCAACGAGCTTGAACGGATAGAGCCGCGCGCCCCGTTGAGCGATCTGGCATTGGCCGGACCGCCCAAGCCGCCAAAAACGAAAATGCCCGACGACTGGAAAGGCACGAAACTATTCCAGCCCGTCGCCTCGGCCGCCGGGGTCATCGAAGCAAAGGGCTATTCGATTGCGGTTTCCGGTATCGACATCGTCAAGCAGGAGGAGACTTGCACCGACGGCGGCGAGTCCTGGAATTGCGGCATTCGGGCGCGAACGGCCTTCCGCGCCTTTCTCCGCAGTCGTGCTGTGATCTGTGCCGTGCCGCCCGAAGGCGGTCGTGATCTGATCGCCGCCGAGTGCCGGATCGGCAATCAGGATATCGGCCAATGGCTGGTCGAAAATGGCTGGGCGCGCGCCGCCAAGGGCGGCCCTTATGTAGAAGCCGGCGAGAAGGCGCGTGCAGCAAAAAAAGGCGTCTTCGGGCCGGCGCCGAGCGTTTCAGGCCTGCCGCCGCTCCCGGCTGCTGCGTCGCGATCCGCGCCTGTAGCGCCTAGCTCGATCCTGGAGGAGCAGGACGGCGCCCTCATGCCGCCAGCTGACCAGCCAGCGCCCGCTGAATGAGCTCACGCGTTTCGGCGATGCCGTAGAGCGCGGCGAAGGAGCCGAAGCGCGGCCCGCGTTCCTGACCTATCAGCACCTGATAGATCATCTGGAAGAAGGCGACGGAGACACCGGGTCCGCCCTCCGGGCTCTGCTTGGAATGATCCTGGTAGCGCTCGATCTTGCGCGCAACATTGAGGGCAGCGTTCTGGATCGCCTCGCTGTCGGCATTAGCCGGCAGCGCGGCGAGCGCTTCCGAAAGCTTGGTCAGCGCCTCGCGCTCGACCGCGTCGGCAGCACGGTACACTTTCGCCGGCTTCACGAAATCGTCGAAATAGCGGATGGCATATTCGGCCAGCCGGTCGAGCTCGGGATGGGTCGTCGGCGTCACACCCGGCGCGTGGCGCGAAATGAAACCCCACAGCACGTCCCTGTTCTGCGCATTCGAGGCGCTGACCAGGTTGAGCAGCAGCGAGAACGGAACCGGCAGGTCGACTGCCGGGGGATTGCCGTCATGCATGTGCCAGACCGGATTGCCCAGCCGCTCCTTCCAGTCCTGCCTCTGATAGGCAGAGAGGAACGTATAATACTCGTCCACTGCCTTCGGGATAACGTCGAAATAAAGCTTCTTCGCGGTTCGCGGGCGCTGGAACATATAAAGGCTAAGACTCTCGGTCGGCGCGTAAGTTAGCCACTCGTCGATGGTTAGCCCATTGCCCTTCGACTTCGAGATCTTCTGGCCGTGCTCATCGAGGAACAGCTCATAATTGAAGCCCTCCGGCGCCGGAGCATCGAGCGCGCGGCAAATCTGCCCGGCGAGCTTGACGGAATCGATCAGATCCTTGCCGGACATCTCGTAATCGACGCCGAGTGCTGCCCAGCGCATCGCCCAATCGGGCTTCCATTGCAGCTTGGCATGACCGCCGGTCACCGGCGTCTCGAAGCGCTCGCCGGTGTCCGGATCGCGCCACACTATGGTGCCGGCGTCGAGCTTGCGCTCGTCGATCGCGACTTGCATGACGATCCCGGTTTTGGGATGGATCGGCAGGAAGGGCGAATAACTCAGCGCCCGTTCCTCGCGCAGCGACGGCAGCATAATTGCCATCACCTTATCAAAGCGCTCGAGCATCTTGAGCAGCGTCGCGTCGAAGCGGCCGGAAGTATAATAGTCGGTCGAGGAAGCGAATTCGTAATCGAAGCCGAAACGGTCGAGGAAAGCGCGCAGCCGTGCGTTATTGGCGACGCCGAACGACGGATACTCATTGGAGAAAGGGTCCGGTATCCTGGTCAGCGGCTTGCCGAGATAGGCGCGCAGCATGTCCTTGTTAGGCACATTGTCCGGCACCTTGCGCAATCCGTCCATGTCGTCGGAGAAGCACAGCAGTCGCGTCTTGACCTTGTCTTCAGTCAGCACGCGGAAGGCGTGGCGCACCATAGATGTGCGCGCCACCTCGCCGAAGGTGCCGATATGCGGCAGGCCGGACGGGCCGTAGCCGGTCTCAAACAGCACCGTTTCCGGGTAGCCACCGATCGCGTAGCGAGCGACGATCTTTTTCGCTTCCTCGAATGGCCACGCCTTGCTTTCGGCGGCGGCGGTAAGGACTTCCGGGCTGAGATCGATCGGCTGTTGTTCGACCATGATGCTATTCCTGCAACTTGCCGGCATCCATGCCGGCAGCCGCATGCTCTAGACCATGATCCCGAAAAGTGGAACCCGGTTTCAGGGCAGGACCGCGATCAGGCAAGAAGATTAAGAGCTCCCGTCCCAATTTAGTCGGGATGGATCAAGTTCCAAGGCGTGACCGGAGCGCCAACGATGGCGGCTGTTTTTCCTTGCGGCGCTGGTCTCTCGTTCCTAACTTCGGGACCCATCTCAAGGAGTTGTAAATGCCATTGTCGCCACACGAAGCCATGATCTACCTGATGGTCATCACTTCGGCGTCGGACCGCGACATGACCGACATCGAACTGGCGCGGATCGGCGACGTCGTTCGATCCTGGCCGGTGTTTGAGGATTTCAATCAGGAGCGGCTGGTCGATGTCGCTCAGGCCTGCCAGGAAATGCTGCAGGAGAAGGACGGGCTGGAGGGCGTCCTGGCGCGTGTCGCCGAGGCGCTTCCGGAACGCTTGCGTGACACTGCCTATGCCGCCGCCTTCGAGGTTGCGGCCGTCGATCTCGAAATGCGCCTGGAGGAGGTGCGCGTGCTGCAGCTCGTCCGCCGGGAACTCGATCTCGATGCGCTGACGGTCGCCGCCATCGCGCGAGCCGCCAAGGCGCGCCTTCGCACGCTGACCTGAGCCGGCAGTCAGAAAAAGCTGACCGGAAAATAGCGAAGATAGAACTCGGCGAACGTACCTTTCACCGAAATTTCCTGCAGCGCGTAGTCGAATGCGGCCGCCAGTGCCGGATCGTCGGCCCTGGTGGCGATCGCCATGCCCGAGCCAAGGTATTCGGGCGCCAGATAGGGGCCGCCGGCAAAGCGGCAACAGCCAGCCGCATCGGAGCCGCCGAGCCAGAAGGCGAAACGCATGCCGTCGCCGAAGGCGGCGTCGATCTTGCCGGCTTTCAGCCTGCCATAAAGCTCCTCCGGCTTTGCGAAGGGGACGATTTGGACGTCGCCGAAATAAGTGCGCAGCATCCGCTCATGCGCGGAATCGGCTATCACGCCGACACGTTTGCTGCGCAGCCTGTCGAACATTGGTTCGGTCAGCGCCTGTGTCTTCAGCATGATGAAGCGTGCCGGAAATTGCAGGTAGGGGCGTGAGAATGCGTATTTCGACCGCGACTCCGGCCTCGCGGCGATGCCGGCAATGATCGCTTCGCCTTCGCCTTTCCCGAGCGCACCTTCGAGCTCGGCCCAGGGCAGCGCCTGGATCTGGCATTTTTCGGCAATGCCGAGCTCGGCGCAGATGGCGCGCGCCAGGTCGACATGGAAGCCCGACAGCCGGCCTGCCCCATCGAGGAAATTGAACGGCGGGAAATCCGTGGTGGTCAGGAATCGCAGCCGCGGCAGCATCGAAAGGTCCGGCTTTGGCAGCCGCTCCTTGGCGTCCCAAAACACCGGCACCTGCGGCTCCGCGGCGAGCGCATCAGCCGCAAGCGATTGCGCTCCGATCAATATCGAAATCAATGAAATGGATATGCGCCGAAACGCCACGCGACGACTCCGTCCGATCTTGCCCGACTTTAGTACGAAGTAACACAGTTTTTTGTACGAAAATAACGCATGCACAACGGTTTTTGGTTTCATCGTGACGATTTAGGGATATTGTTTAGTGAGTTTGCAAATGACTGTGTGATGCCGGCTGAAGAGGAGCGGTAGGGCGCACAAAGGGAGCAGCTTTGCAGTCCGGGGTTGATGGCGTGGTGCGGGTTGATCACTGCCATTGGCCTCAAGAGCGGAAGGCAACATGGGGTAGATGTTGCGATGGGTCATTTCGATCGTACCCTGGAGTTGATAGATCAGTTGCAGCACGCCGGTACAGCGGCCGCCGTCTGCGCAAAGCTGCTGGGGGTAACAAGCGGGTTCGGGCTGACGGCGCTGATGGCCGGGACGGTTCCGCAACCCGGCACGCCGAGAAATCGGCAAAAGGACCATGTGTTGCTTTGCGACTGGCCGGCCGAATGGCTTGAGCGCTACGTTGCGCGCAACTATGTCGATCACGACCCAGTCGTCAGTCACATGAAGCAGCTTCAAGCGCCATTCCAGTGGCGGGAAGCGTCTCAGGGCATCCGTATCGGCAAGAGCGGCGGCGATGTCATGGGTGACGCCGGTGAATTCAAGCTGCGCGACGGATTGGCCTTCCCGCTGATCACGCTCGATGGCCAGATCGTCATGGTGTCGCTAGGCGGCGAGGCTGTCGAATTGTCGGGCGCCGAATTCGGGCTTGTGTCGCTGGTCTCGACTTATGCGATTGGCCGCGCCATGCAGCTCCACACTATGGCGGGCAAAACCATCGACCATGTCGAATTGACGCCGCGTGAGCGCGAATGCTTGCAATGGGCCGCCGTTGGGAAGTCCGAATGGGAGATTTCACAAATTCTCGGCATTTCTGAACACACGTCAGAGAAACACCTTCTTAACGCCAAAAGCAAACTCGGTGCCGTCAACCGGGTCCAGGCCGTCGCGGAAGCGATAAGGCGCGGCTATATTAACTAGGTCGGCCGCGCCGGCCTAGAAATTCTTGCCTACGCGATCGCGTAATTTTTTCGGGGAAGCACGGCCGTATCTTCCTATTGAAACTAGGAGACGGCAAATGCTTTTTTCCCTCACGACCCAGGAATTGATGGAACGGCCCGACCTCTGGGAGGCAGTTCATCGTTTGCGTTACAGAGTTTTCGTCGAAGAGATGGGATGGACCGATCTGCAGCGCCCCGACGGCCTCGAGATCGATCAATTCGACCACGACGAGGCAGTGCACCAGATCGTCATCCGCAATGGCGAGCTCGCCGGTTACCAGCGGATGTTGCCGACGACTCGGGCACATCTTCTAACCGATGTGCTGGCGGACCTTTATGAGGGAACCCCACCGTCGGGCCCGAATGTCTATGAACTGACCCGCTATGCGGTTGCACCGGGGTTCCGCGACGGCCGGCGCGGCGTGTCGACGGTCGGCACGGAGCTGATCGCCGGCTTCGTCGAGTGGGGTCTGAAGCGCAACGTCAACCAGGTTATCATCGAATTCGAGCCGATGTGGGTGCTTCGCGCGCTGCAGCTGCATTTCCTGGCAACGCCGCTCGGTTACCAGCGTACCTATGGCAACCAGCAGGTGGTTGCCACACTGCTCACCTTCAACGAGCACACGCTCGACGTGGTGCGTTCGCGCCGCAACCACTTTGCGCCGGTGCTGGCCAGAGGGTACCCGGACATGCTCGGACAGAGACGCGCCTCGTGAGATTGGAGAGAGGCCATGAATGTTCATTCAAAAGCAGAATTCCGCAATCACACGCTGATCGTCACGGTATCGTCGGGTGACGGCCGCCCGGTGCTGGACAGGCTGGCCTATGAAAGCCTGGCCAGGACATTCCATGAAGCCGCTGCCGACGACGACGTCCGCGTCGTGGTCCTGCGCGGTCTGGCCGGGTGCTTCTGCCTCGGCGCCGATTTCTCCGAATTTCTCGACGCCACCAAACATCGGCGACTGATCGACGCCGTTACCGATATGTTTCGCACGCTGGCGACATTCCCGAAACCGGTCCTTGCCTGTGTCGACGGCGACGCCGTCGGCGTCGGCTGCACCATCCTGTTCCACTGCGACATGGTGATCGCCTCGAGCAAGAGCACGTTTCGGGTGCCGTTCGTCGATTTCGGCCTGGTGCCGGACGCGGCGACCAGCATCCTGGCGCCGCAGAAGCTCGGCTATGCCGGGGCGTTCCGCTTCTTCTGCCTGGGCGACACGCTCGCCGCCGAAGATGCCAGGGCACTGGGCCTTGTCGGCGAGATCGTGACGGACGCCAGCGTCGAGGAAGCCACGTTGGCAAGAGCCAGGCAACTCGCCAAGAAGCCTGTCGCGGCGCTGCAGCAGACGCGCGACCTGCTTAGGGGCGACACCGGCGCGCTCTGCGACCGCATCGACCAGGAGATCTCCCTTTTCCAGCAGGCGCTGCAGGACGACACTACGCTGAAGCGACTGCAGCGGATTGCCCGGCTGGCGGCATGACAGCCGCGTATCGATGAGGTGAGCTTATTTTTCGAGGAAAGTCGGCCCTTCGCCGATGATCTTCTTGTCCACCTTACCGATGACGTCGAGATCGCGGCCGTCATAGGGAAGCGACAGGAGAATGCGCTGCATGACGGCCAGCCGCGCGCGCCGCTTGTCGTTCGCCCGCACAATGATCCAGGGCGCGAACTCCTTGTGCGTGCGTTCCACCATCAGGTCGCGCGCCTTGGTGTAGTCGTCCCATTTGGTGATGCCGGCGATGTCGATCGGCGAAAACTTCCAGCTCTTCAGCGGGCTCCAGCGACGGTCGTGGAACCGCTCGAGCTGTGTTTCCCGGCCGATGTTCAGCCAGAATTTGAAGAAATGGATGCCTTCGTTGCGGATCATCCGCTCGAAATGCGGAACCTCGTCCAGAAATTGCTCGTGCTGCTCGGGCGTGCAGAATCCCATCACCGGTTCAACACCGGCGCGGTTGTACCAGGAGCGGTCGAAGGTGACGAATTCGCCCGACGTCGGGAAGTGGTCGACGTAACGCTGGAAGTACCATTGTCCAAGCTCGGTGGGTGTTGGCTTGGTCAGCGCCACGTTGCGCGCCGTGCGAGGGTTCAGATACTGGCGCAAAACGAAGATCGTGCCGCCCTTGCCGGCAGCGTCGCGCCCCTCAAACAGCGACATTACCCGCTTGCCTGTCGACTGCAGCCACGCCTGCGCCTTGACCAGCTCGATCTGCAGCTTCTCTAACCTCTCGTCATACTCCTCGCCCTTCATTTTCTTGTCGTAAGGGTAGCCGCCGGCGGTGAGCTTGCGGTCCTCGATCCAGTCGGGAAGCGTCGGAGCCTCGATGTCGAACTCCCGCTCCTTGCCGTAGATCATGATCTTCAGCGGCCCCGATGAAGCTGCAGTGGGGCTTTCTTTGGCGTTTTTCATCGAGACGAACCTTTCCAGCCTCCGGACTCATGCTATTGGAAGCCTTACGGCATCGGCCCGAAAATCGGAATCGATTTTCGGAAAGAACGATGCAGCAGATAATGCGGTAGAGCGTCCTTTGTGCGCCCAATTGGACGCACGGCGCTCTAGCGTCGGTCCAGCAGGAAGTTATTGAGCGTTGGCCGCACACGGAGCGCAGGCGACGGAGCGCAAATGGCCGATATCGGCACAGAGCGGAAAGGCAGGGCGCAAGCCGTCGCCATGCGGCTGTGGAACAGCCGCTGGCTGCTAGCGGCCGGCTTCGTTGCGGTTCTGATCGTTTATGGTTTTGCCGGCATGTCTGGCTATGTGGTGCTGCTGGCAGGCGCCGTGCTGGTTGCCGCGGCAATACTGCCGGCCGGCGTCGCCCGTCAATCGACCGAAAATGCCGCGGCCGTCGAGGCGAGCGGCTTGCAACAACTTTCCGGCGAATATCTCGCGGCAGCGGTTGCCGATCCGCTGATCATTTTCGATCGTTCCGCCGCCATCGTCCATGCCAACGCCGCCGCCTTTGCAGCCTTTGGCGGGATTGCCCCCGGCATGTCGCTGTCGCTGAAATTCCGCGCGCCGGAAATGCAGTCCTTGCTGGATAATATCTTGGCAGGCAACGTCGCCTCGGACAGCGTCGACTATGTTGAAAGGCTGCCGGTCGAACGAGCCTATCGGGTGAGCGCGTCTTCTGTGGGTCACGCCACGGATCTCTACGTGCTGGTGTTCAAGGACCAGAGCGAAGCGCGCCGGATCGACAGAATGCGCGCCGACTTCATTGCCAATGCCAGCCACGAGCTACGCACGCCTCTCGCCTCGATTGCCGGCTTCATCGAGACGCTGCGCGGGCCGGCCCGCAACGACCCTGCGGCACGCGAGCAGTTCCTGCAGATCATGCAGAACCAGACCAGCCGCATGGCGCGCCTCATCGACGACCTTCTGTCGCTGTCACGGCTGGAGATGAAGCCCTATCTCAAGCTGGGAACCGAGGTCGATCTGCGCCAGGCCATCGACAGCGTCATCGATTCGCTTGGGCCGCTCGCCAAGGAAAACGGCGTCGTCATCGAGCGTGATTTCGCGGAAGGGCCGCTCGCCGTGCCCGGCGATCGGGACGAGCTTTTCCAGGTCTTCGAAAACCTGCTGGAAAACGCCTGCAAATATGGTCAGTCGGGCGGACGCGTCGTGGTGTCGATCACGCGCAGCGACAGCGATACCGAACCGGGGATCGACGTCACTATCAGGGATTTCGGCCCCGGCATTCCCGAAGAACACATCCCGCGCATCACCGAGCGCTTCTACCGCGTCGACGTCGAGAACAGCCGGACCCAGAAGGGCACCGGCCTTGGCCTGTCCATCGTCAAGCATATCCTGACCCGGCACAACGCCAGGCTCTCCATCTGGTCGGAAGTCGGCAAGGGTGCGGCGTTCACCGTCCATTTGCCGGCTCGCTGACGCAGTACTATCTCTAGCCCATGATGGGCCGTTTCTTTTTTCTGTCATCCGGCTAGCGTATTAGCGGGGATTCGAGGAGCGACTCAACCACAAGATCCCGGGAAGGCATTTGGTCCATGCAGTCCGTGCACATCGTCAGCGCCTATGACGAGGAGCTGAAATATCTGTCGAAGCGCATCGCGGCGATGGGCGGGCATGCCGAGCGCATGGTCGAGCAGGCCGTCGCGGCACTGGTCAATGCGGATCCGGGACTTGCCCAGAAAGTCATTCGAGACGACCTGGTTCTGGATGAGGGGCAGCGCGAGATCGACGATAAGGCGATCATCATCATCGCCAAGCGCCAGCCGATGGCGACGGATCTGCGCGAGATCGTCGGTGCGATCCGCATCTCGGCGGACCTCGAACGGGTAGGCGACCTCGGCAAGAACGTCGCCAAGCGAGTGGTTGCTGTCGCTGATGGGCGCCAGCCGAGCAGCCTGTTCCGCGGCCTCGAGGCTTTGGCTAATCTGGCGCTGACACAGCTCAAGGAAGTACTCGACGTCTACGCATCGCGGTCAGTGGAAAAAATCGGTTTCGTGCGCGACCGCGACGACCAGATCGATGCCATGTACACCTCGCTGTTTCGCGAGTTGCTGACTTACATGATGGAAGACCCACGCAACATCACGCCCTGCACGCATCTCCTGTTTTGCGCCAAGAACATCGAGCGCATCGGCGACCACGCCACCAACATCGCCGAGACGATCTACTATATCGTCACCGGCGACCAGATGCCGGCCGATCGTCCGAAGGGCGACAAGACGGACAAGATTATTCTTCCCGCAACGCAACCAGCGAAATGAGTGTCTCTCGATACTAATGCGAATTTCGGATTCGCCACCTGACAGAAAATTGCGCTAAGCTTTCGACGCGCTGACTTCTCAGTTCCGCGATGAAGGCCCCGCCTCCAGGAGGCTGCGATGGAATATGTCCGCGAGTTTGCTCCTGCGCCGCCGATGTCGGGTATAATCGCTTGCGGCGTCTATACGGCTGGGCGGCGCATCGCCGACATTCCGATCGAGGAAGCCGGCGAATGGGCCGGGAAGCCGGGCCACGTGGTCTGGATCGGACTGCTGGAGCCCGACCGCAATTTGTTACTGCGCGTCCAGGCGCAATTTCATCTGCATGAGCTGGCGACGAGGACGCCGAGCATCCGCACCAACGGCCGAAGATCGAGCAATATGGCGATGCCCTGTTCATCGTTGCCCGCACGGCGCAGTTGATCGACAGCCGTGTCACCTTCGGCGAGACGCATCTGTTCGTCGGCGCCGGCTATATCGTCAGCGTCAGGCATGGCCCGTCGACCTCCTACGCCGCCGTTCGCCAGCACTGGGAAAGCTGTCCGCATTCCCTCGCCAAGGGCGAGGATTTCGTCCTCTACGCCATTCTCGATTTCATCGTCGACAACTACATGCCCGTGCTCGAGCAGATCGAAAACGAGGTCGAGGCGATCGAGGACAAGGTTCTGCTGAAACCGATGACCGGCTCCGATATCGAGCGGCTTTACATGCTGCGCCGCGATCTCTTGCGCCTGCGCAACGCTGCTCTGCCGCTGGTGGAGGTCTGCCGGCGGCTGACCAGCGCCGATCTGCCGCAAATCCACACAGCCATGCATCCGCTGTTTCGCGACGTCACCGACCATATCCGCACTGTCCAGGAAAAGATCGACAGCCTGCGTGAGGTTCTCGCTTTCGCCTTCGAGGCGAGCCTTCTGGTCGGTCAAAGCCAGGAGACGGCGATTTCCAAGAAGCTTGCCTCATGGGCGGCCATCTTGGCCGTGCCCACGGCATTCGCCGGCATTTACGGCATGAATTTCAGCGACATGCCGGAACTGAGGATGGAATATGGCTACCCGGCCGTCCTGGCGGCAATTGCCCTGATCTGCACGTTTCTTTACTGGCGGTTTCGCAAGAATGGGTGGCTGTAAGGGTAAGGGAATAGGCAGTAGCCAGTAGGGAATAGGCAATACGGAAGTGGGTTGTTGGCGAAACGATCCTTGTGAAGCGCTATCTTCCCCTACTGCCTACTGCCTACTCCCCACTGCCTATCGCCTATCTATGCCGCCGCCGCTCCGATGCTGGCTGAAACGCCACGCGGGCGTGGTACTTGCAGTAAGGGCCGGTTTCGGCGGCGTCGTTGCCGCAGAAATGGAAATCTTCCGAGAGCGGATCGCCATTCGGCCATTTGCAGGTGCGCTCGTTCAGCTCGACGAGTTGCAGATGCCGCGAGATTGGCACGACGACGTTCTCGACCGGGCGGATATAGTGGCGCGCTACCGGTTCGGCATCGAACTGCGCCTTGAGCGCGGTCGCACCGATCGACATCGACGTGGTGGCATGGCGCGTGGCGCTTGCTGCCCGGGACACCGATTTCTGGATCGTCGATCCCTGTACCGTCTTCTTCTGGCGTGCCGGTGAGGCGGTCGTGCGTCCGCGACCGGACAGTTTCAGCCGGTGCACTTTGCCGATGACGGCATTGCGGCTGACCCCGCCAAGCTGTGCGGCGATCTGGCTGGCGCTGAGGCCCTCCGACCACAATTTTCTGAGAAGTTCGACTCGCTCGTCAGTCCAGTTCATGAGACCGCGCTCCTGCTGAAACGTGCGGCAATCGGAATCCATTCCCGACCCGGCTTCTGCCGGGCAGACACCACATATATCGGGTGATTAGGTCCGCCGCACGAAATCTAGTTATTTCTCTACTACAATTACCTTATGCGCTGACTCGGTGACAAGAGTCCCAAGGCCAACACGAATCGGTTTTTTCGGTTTTCCCCAACTTGCCCGGTCGCTTATGAGCCGGCGTTATGCTGGAGGGCTTGCCGCACGTCCTTGCGCGACCTTTTCGTTGACTTCACGGCCGAAAAACACGATAAGCCACAAGGGCCGCCGCTTTGGCGGCTTTTTGATTTTTCCGGTTCCGGAGACGCATATAATGAGCGGTTCGGCGCTTTTCGAGACCTTTGTTCGCGCACCCCTGGCTTTCGACCACGGTGAAGGCACCTGGCTGGTCACCGATAAGGGCGAGCGATATCTCGATTTCGCCGGCGGGATCGCCGTCAATTCATTGGGCTACAGCCATCCGCATCTGGTCGCGGCCCTCACCGAGCAGGCCGCCAAGCTCTGGCACGTCTCCAATCTGTACGAGATTCCGGGACAGAGCCGGCTCGGCGAGCGGCTGGCCGACGCCAGCTTCGCCGACAAGGTGTTCTTCACCAATTCCGGCGCAGAGGCGCTCGAATGCGCCATCAAGACGGCACGGCGCTACCACTTCGTCAAGGGCCATCCCGAGCGATACCGCACAATCACCTTCGAAGGCGCCTTCCACGGCCGTACCCTGGCGACCATCGCCGCCGGGGGCCAGTACAAATACCTGGAAGGTTTCGGCCCCAAGGTCGACGGCTTCGACCAGGTCGGCTTCGACGATGTGGATGCCGCCGAAAAGGCGATCACACCTGAAACCGCGGCGATCCTGATCGAGCCGGTGCAAGGCGAGGGCGGCATCAGGCAAGTGCCGACGCAATCGCTGAAGCGGCTCAGGCAGCTCTGCGATCAGCACGGACTGCTTCTGATTTTCGACGAGGTCCAATGCGGCGTCGGCCGCACCGGAAAGCTGTTCGCGCATGAATGGGCGGGCGTCACCCCCGACCTGATGGCGGTGGCCAAGGGCATCGGCGGCGGCTTCCCGATGGGTGCCTGCCTCGCCACCGACGAGGCGGCGGTCGGCATGACCGCCGGCGTGCACGGCACCACCTTCGGCGGCAATCCGCTGGCGATGGCGGTCGGCAACGCCGTGCTCGACGTGGTGCTGGAAGACGGCTTTCTCGAGGACGTCCGGCGCAAGGCGCTGCTGTTGAAGCAGGGGCTTGCCGGTGTCGCCGACGAATTTCCGGATGTTATCGAAAGCATCAGGGGCACCGGCCTGATGCTTGGGCTTAAATGCGCGATGCCCAACACCAAGGTCACGGTGGCACTGCGTGACCAGCATCTCTTGACGGTTCCGGCCGGCGACAACGTTATCCGCCTGCTGCCGCCTCTCACCGTCACCGACGCCGAGATCCACGAGGCGCTCGAGCGCATTCGTGCCGGCGCCAAGAGCCTGGCGGATGCCATCGTCGCTGCCGCTGCGAAGTAATCCTGGAATTCCTGATGTCCCTTCGCCATTTTACCGATCTTTCTGCCGTTTCCGAAGGCGATCTGCGCTTCATGCTCGACGACGCAGCTGTGCGAAAGGCAAGGCTCAAGGCCGGAGAACGCAGCAAGCCGCTCGAAGGCAAGGTGCTGGCGATGATCTTCGACAAGCCGTCGACGCGCACGCGCGTATCGTTCGACGTCGGCATGCGGCAGTTGGGTGGCGAGACGATCATGCTGACCGGCACCGAGATGCAGCTTGGCCGCTCGGAGACCATTGCCGACACGGCCAAGGTGCTGTCGCGCTATGTCGATGCCATCATGATCCGCACCACCTCGCATGACCGGCTGCTGGAACTGACGGAAAACGCTACGGTCCCCGTCATCAACGGGCTGACCGACGAGACCCATCCCTGCCAGCTGATGGCCGACATCATGACCTTCGAAGAGCACCGCGGTCCGGTGGCCGGCAAGACGATCGCCTGGACCGGCGACGGCAACAACGTGCTGCATTCGCTCCTGGAGGCATCTGCGCGGTTCCATTTCAAGCTGAACGTCGCCGTGCCCGAGGGCAGCGAACCGGCTCAGAAGCATGTCGACTGGTCGAAAGCCAATGGCGGCAAGCTGAAATTCACCCGCTCGCCCGAGGAGGCCGTTCACGAGGCCGACTGCATCGTCACCGACTGCTGGGTGTCAATGGGCCAGGAGCACCGTGCCCGCGGCCACAATGTCTTCCTGCCCTATCAGGTCAATGCGGCACTGATGGCGAAAGCCAAGCCGGACGCGCTGTTCATGCACTGTCTGCCGGCACATCGCGGTGAGGAGGTTACCGACGAGGTCATCGACGGACCGCATTCTGTGGTGTTCGATGAGGCCGAGAACCGGCTCCATGCCCAGAAGGCGGTCCTGGCCTGGTGCCTGGGCGCTTGATACGGGCCGCGATGATCCGGGCCGGCCTGATCTGCGCCGCCTTGATCCGGGAGTGGGTGGTGCCTATCTCAGGCGCATCACGCAAATCGAGCGCGTCTCGTCGCATGCGCCCCGGAGGGCGGCATCGCCGCGCCCCGGAGCTTTGTCATGTTGGAAACTCATCAATTGGCTGAACATAAACCCAAGCTCGGCGAATTCGGCTACGCCGGCGATGATCATGTCGTGCCGTTCGAGGTCGGCCCGCTCGACGTGCGCGGGCGCACCGTCCAGCTCGGGCCGATGCTCGACGCCATTCTCAGCCGCCACGACTATCCCGAGCCGGTCGCCCGGCTCCTGGCCGAAGCCTGTGTGCTGACGGTACTGCTCGGAACTTCGCTGAAATTCGAGGGCAAGTTCATTCTGCAGACCCGCACCGATGGGCCGGTCGACATGCTGGTCGCCGATTTCTCCACGCCGCACGCGCTGCGCGCTTATGCCCGCTTCGATGCCGACCGGCTGCAGGCTTTGACTTCGGCCGGCGAGACGTCACCGCAGACGCTGATCGGCAGCGGTGTCCTGGCGCTGACCATCGACCAGGGCGCTCACACGCAGCGCTACCAGGGCATCGTCCAGCTCGACGGCGTCACACTTGAAGATGCCGCACGCACCTATTTCCGCCAGTCGGAGCAGATTCCGACCGACCTCCGCCTTTCGGTTGCCAAGCTTCTGACGCCCGGCGTCGGCGGTGCCCGCGAGCAATGGCGGGCCGGTGGCCTGCTGGCACAATTCCTGCCGCAGTCGGCGGAGCGTATGCGCGTACCCGACCTTCCCGGGGGCGACGGCGATCCGCGTGAGGAAATCCACGACCCGACCGACAATTCCTGGCAGGAGCTGCTGGCGCTGCTTGGTACTATTGAACCGACCGAGCTGATCGATCCGACGATCGGCGCCGAACGGCTGCTTTACCGGCTTTTCCACGAGCATGGCGTCCGCGTGTTCGGCGGCGTGCCGGTCGCCGACCAGTGCTCATGCTCGAGGGAGAAGATCCGCGGCATTCTCGAAGGCTTTTCCGCCGAGGAGATCAGAGACAGCACCGAGGATGGCAGCATTCACGTCGCCTGCGAATTCTGCTCGAAGCGATATGACTTCGACCCGGCGGAGTTTGCAGCGGCTGGATGACGGCGGTCAATTGACGGTGCGCCGCGTGCCCGGCAAATCGAGCGAGAAGGCGGGGATGGCGACGTCGAACGTCTCGCCCCGCTTGTTGCGCATTGTGTAGTGCCCGACCATGATGCCGGACGGGGTCGAGAGCGGGCATCCAGACGTATACTGATAGCTGTCGCCGGGGTTGAGTCCGGGTTGCTCGCCGACGACCCCGGGGCCGCGCACTTCCTCGACTTTGCCGGTACCGTCGGTAATGTGCCAGTAGCGTGACAGAAGCTGCACGAACTCATCCGACTGATTGTCGATGGTCACCTGGTAGCCCCAGACATAGCGGTTTTGCGGCGGATCGGAGTGATCCTCCAGATAGAACGGCCTGACCTGCACTTCGATGTTGCGGGTGACGGCGCTGTACATAAACTGCTCCAAAGCAATGTAGATGGAACTTTCGATGCTCAGCGCAGTTTGGTCAACGATGCGCAGCATCTTCTTGCCCGATCTCAAGCGCAGGTGCCGAAAAACAATGTCATTTGAGTGACACATGACAATGATGGTGTGCAGGCTTGTGCCGGACGACTCAGCGTTCTGTCGAATTGTTGAAAACGGCTGTCATGCGGCCGGCATTTCTGGAGTGACCAGATCTCGATGGAACCGACATTCGCAGCCGCCCTCCTTTCCATAGCCCTCCTTCTTTCAAATCTCGCCAGCATCCTGTTAGCTTCGCAGAAGCTGAAGCGACCAGCCAGTATTGCGCCGCCCGCGGCCAACGCGCCGCCGGTATCGATCGTCATCCCGGCGCGCGGCGTCGAGCCGTTTGCCGAAGAGACGCTGGAGCGCGCCTTCTCACTCGACTGGCCGCGCTACGAACTCATCTTCTGTGTCGCCCATGCCGACGACCCGGTGGTCAAGCCGATCACTGCCGCAATGGCGCGCTTTCCAGCTATTCGCGCCCGCCTTCTGGTCGGTGACGACCGCATCAGCGGCAATCCAAAACTCAACAATTGCGTGAAGGGTTGGGAGGCGGCGCGTTATCGCTGGGTCATCCTTGCCGATTCCAATGTGCTTATGTCGAGCGACTACGTCCAGCACCTGATGGCGGCGTGGCGGCATGACACCGGCCTCGTCTGCTCGACGCCAATCGGCTCGCGGCCGGACGGGTTCTGGGGGGAGGTCGAATGCGCCTTTCTCAACACGCTGCAGGCACGCTGGCAGTACGCTGGAGAGGCGCTCGGCCTCGGCTTCGCCCAGGGCAAGAGCATGTTGTGGAACAAGCCGATGCTCGATGCCAATGGCGGCATCCGCGCGCTTGCCGCCGAGATCGCCGAGGACGCCGCCGCGACCAAGCTGGTCAACGGGCTCGGACTGCGAGTCAATCTTGTCGCCTCTCCCTTCGAACAGCCGCTCGGCCGGCGCACGCTTGGCGAGATCTGGTCGCGGCAGGCGCGCTGGGCGCGGCTGCGCCGCGTCACCTTTGCACTGTTCTTTGCCCCCGAAATCCTGATCGGCGCGGCACCGCCGCTAGTGCTTGCACTGATCGCCGCGGCTGACGCCGGCGTCAGCCTGCCGGCAACCGCCATCGCCGTGCTGGTCGCGGCCTACCTGCCGGAATGCGCCTTGGCCTCGACCAAGGGATGGCACCTGTCGCCGCGCACGATCCCGGCGATGATGGCACGAGACCTGATGCTTCCCGTCGTTTGGGCGCGCGGATGGCTGAGCGGCGCCATCGACTGGCGCGGCAACGTGATGACTATCCAGACGAAGACTGTCGCGGAGCTGGAAGAGACCCCGTCCGGCGCCTGATCGGCACGTCCCCGCTGCCTCTGTTCGGCCAGCCCTTATCCGGCAACTCTCAGTGCCTGCTCGATGTCTTCGAGCAGGTCGTCGGCGTCCTCAAGGCCGACCGACAGCCTGAGCGTTCCCGGTCCGATGCCGAGCTCGGCGCGGGCTTCATCAGTCAAGTTCTTGTGTGTGGTCGTCGCCGGATGGGTGATCAGGCTCTTGGCGTCGCCGAGATTGTTGGAAATCAGCACGACGTCGAGTGTGTTCTGGAAGGCAAAGGCCGCCTGCTTGCCGCCCTTCACATCGAAGCAAATCAGCGTCGAGCCGCCCGACATCTGCTTCTTGACCACGGCCGCTTGCGGGTGGTCGGCGCGGCCGGGATAGATGACGCGGGCGATTTGCGGGCGCTCGGCCAGGAAATCCGCGATGCGGCCGGCACTTTCCGTCTGCTGGCGTACGCGTAGCGGCAGCGTCTCCAGGCCTTTCAGCAGCGTCCAGGCATTGAAGGGCGAGAGGCTGGGGCCGGTGTGGCGGAAATAGTCATGCAGGTTCTCGTCGATCCATTTCTTGTCCGACAGAACGATGCCGCCAAGACAACGCCCCTGGCCGTCAATATGCTTCGTGGCCGAATAGACGACGATGTGGGCGCCGAGCTGCAGGGGTTTCTGCTGCAAGGGCGTAGCGAAGACATTATCGACGATCAGCCTGGCGCCGATCGAATTGGCAAGTGCCGCCACGGCGGCAATGTCGACTACCTCTAGCGTTGGATTGGTAGGGCTTTCCAGGAAAAACAGTTTGGTGTTTGGCTTGACCGCCTTTTCCCAATTGGCGATGTCGGTGCCGTCGACCAGCGTTGCCTCAATGCCGTATTTCGGCGCCAGCGTCTCGATCACCCAGCGGCAGGAGCCGAACAGCGCGCGCGCCGCCACGATATGGTCGCCCGCCTTGGCGCTACACAGCAGTGCTGCCGTCACCGCCGCCATGCCGGATGCCGTGGCGCGCGCGTCCTCGGCTCCTTCCAGCGCGCACATGCGTTTCTCAAACATGTCGACCGTCGGATTGGCATAGCGCGAATAGATGAAGCCCGGCTCCTCGCCCTTGAAGCGGGCCTCCGCCGCTTGCGCCGTCTCGTAGACATAGCCTTGGGTGAGATACATCGCCTCGGAGGTCTCGCCGAAGCCGGAACGCAGCGTCCCGGCATGCACGAGTGCGGTCTGAGGCTTCCAATCGCGCTTCTTGGTCATCATTCCATCCAAACACCAAAATTGGTCCAAACAACAAAAAACCGGCCGCGAAAGTCGCAACCGGTCCATATGGCCTTGCGGCCCGACGGTCCTTTAGCGACTTGTTTAACGTGGCTGCAAGCCGACCGGCCAAATCACCACGGGATAACGAGCTTTAGACCCGCGCCACGCTTGCGTCAATTGCCGGCATGATTAAGAGGGTTGTACCAAGCAGGTGCCAAAGGCGTCCACGGTCGGACCTGCGACAGAACAAGACCTCGCCCGGCCTTCGAACGGAGCCAGACCCTTGCGGCAGACAGGCATTCTTCCCGATCAGCATATTTCCGAGCTGTTCCAGACGGGCGCGCTGAAATCGCCGCGCATGCTCGATGCCGATCAGATCCAGCCGGCCAGCCTTGACCTCAGGCTCGGCGACAAGGCATGGCGAGTGCGTGCTTCCTTCTTGCCCGGCCCGGACCACAGGGTTGTCGACAAGCTCAACCGGCTGAAGCTGCACGAGATCAACCTCGCCGAAGGTGCGGTGCTGGAAACCGGCTGCGTCTACATCGTGCCGCTGCTCGAAAGCCTGGCGCTGCCCGCCCATATTTCCGCCTCCGCCAACCCGAAAAGCTCGACTGGACGGCTCGATATCTTCACCCGGGTAATGACCGACCGTGGCCACGAGTTCGACAAGATCGCCGCCGGCTATGAAGGCCCGCTCTATCTGGAGGTCAGCCCGCGCACTTTCCCGATCATCGTGCGGACCGGCTCGCGGCTGTCGCAGATCAGGTTCCGCACCGGCAATGCGCTCTTGTCGGAAAGCGAGCTGCACGAGTTGCACCGCGCCGAAATGTTGGTCGCCACCGAACCACCCAACATCTCAGGCGGGGGAATCGCGCTGTCGATCGATCTCGACGGCGACAAGGACGGGCTGGTCGGCTATCGCGGCAAGCACCACACCGGCCTGGTCGACGTCGACAAGCGCGCCGCGCAGGATGTCGTCGATTTCTGGGAGCCGCTCTACAAGAGCGGTGCCGGCGAGCTGGTGCTCGATCCGGACGAATTCTATATTCTGGTGTCGCGCGAGGCGGTGCATGTGCCGCCACTCTACGCCGCCGAAATGACGCCTTTCGACCCGCTGGTCGGCGAGTTCCGCGTCCATTATGCCGGTTTCTTCGACCCGGGTTTCGGCCATTCGGCGTCGGGCGGCACCGGCAGCCGGGCGGTGCTCGAGGTGCGTAGCCACGAAGTGCCGTTCATCCTCGACCACGGCCAGATCGTCGGACGGTTGGTCTACGAGCATATGCTGAAACGGCCGCAGGCACTCTACGGCACAGATCTCGGCTCGAACTATCAGGCGCAGGGCCTGAAACTGTCCAAGCATTTCCGCGCCGCGCGATGAGTTTGGAACTGCCAATCTCCCCCACGAGGGGGGAGATCACGCTGTCATCGACGCCTCAAAGCGCCTTCACCGCCACCTTCACCGGCTGCTCGATTTCAAGCGGGTTGCGCAGCGGCAGGCCGAAATCCTGCGCCTCGATTTCGAATACGTCACCGGCCTCGGTCCTGATGCCGTCGGCGAAGGACAGCGTCGCCGTGCCGAACATGTGCACATGCACGTCGCCCGGCTGGCGGAAGGCCGAGTATTTGAAGTGGTGATGCTCGAGATTGCCAATGGTGTGCGACATGTTCGCCTCGCCCGACAGGAACGGCTTTTCCCAAAGCAGCTTGCCGTGGCGCAGGATGCGTGAAGCGCCGCGAATGTCGGACGGCAGGTCGCCGATCAGGATCTCCGGCCCGAACGAGGCGTTGCGCAGTTTCGAATGGGCGAGGAAGAGATAATTCACGCGCTCGGTGACGTGGTCGGAAAACTCGTTCGACAGCGTGAAGCCGACGCGGAACGGGGCGCCGTCGTCGCCGATCACATAGATTCCGGCGATTTCCGGCTCCTCGCCGGCATCCTGGGCGAAGGCGGGCGACATGAGCGCCGCGCCGGGCGCCACTGCCATGGTACCGTTGCCCTTGTAGAACCATTCGGGCTGCACGCCGATCTGGCCCTTCGCCGGCTTGCCGCCCTCCAGCCCCATGCGGAACATCTTCATGGAATCGGTCAGCTGTTCCTCGCCGCCATCGCTGAGCTTCTTGTGCATGGAATCGCGGGTCGCGGCGGAGCCGAGATGCGTCAGCCCGGTGCCGGTGAGATGGAGATGCGCCGGATCGGGATGGTTGATCGGCGACAGCAGCCGACCCTTCTTGTAGGCTGCATCGAGATCGACGGTTTCGCCGAAGCCCTTGCGCTCGATCAGGGCGACAAGCCCGGTGCCGGTGCGCGCGGCTTCCATCGCCAGCGAATAGACGCTGCGGGCCCCGTTGATGACGCGGGTCTTGCCGCCGTTGCGGGCAACGACGCGGATCGTCTCGGCGTCGTCGAGGATCTGGGAGATCAGCATGGTAACCCTCTCTGAATTGCGGCCTGCCTTCTTGGCAAACCCTGCCCGGCGCGGCTCAGACCCTGTCCACGCCGCGGTTGAAATTCTTCGTCCGGATTGCGCTCGCGGGTCAGGTCCCTCGGGGGACTTCTTCGCGCCGCCCGGCAGCGCCGCGATGTGACCCGTATGCCTCCTGGTTGCCTCTCAAGCCTTGTTCTTGTTGTAGACGTCGAAGACGACGGCGCCGAGCAGCACCAGGCCTTTGACCACCTGCTGCCAGTCGACATTGACGCCCATGATCGACATGCCGTTGTTCATGACGCCCATAATGAAACCGCCGACCACCGCGCCGATGACCTGGCCGACGCCGCCCATCGCCGAAGCGCCACCAATGAACACCGCGGCGATGACGTCGAGTTCGCTGCCGAGGCCCGCCGCCGGCACCGCCTGCCCCAGGCGCGCCGCGATAATCAGGCCGCCGAGTGCCGACAGCACGCCCATGTTGATGAACACCATCAACGTCAGCCGTTCGGTCTTGATGCCCGATAGCTGGGCTGCCTTGGCATTGCCGCCCATCGCATAGATGCGGCGTCCGATCGTCATGCGTTTGGTAACGAAGACGAACAACGCGATCAGCACGCCCATCACCATGAGAACGATGGGCAGGCCCCTATAGGTGGCGAATTGGTAGACCAGAAACAGTGCCAGCGCGCTGATCACCAGGGTCTTGACGACGAACAGCGAGAAAGGCTCGGCTTCGTAGCCATGCCGCTCGCGGGTGCGCCGCGCCCTGAGCCCGAAATAGCCATAGGCGAGCACGGCGGCGAGGCCGATCACGATAGTCGTCAGGTGCAGCGTCAGGCCGCTGCCGACAATGGTTTTGCCGGCGGCGTTCACGGTCGGTGGTATCAGCGTCAATGGGCCGATCAGGTCCGGAATGAAGCCGGAACTCAGCGCCTTGAAGCCGACTGGAAGCGGCCCCACGGAAGACCCGCCACCCAGCAGCGCCTGACAGATGCCGCGGAAGATCAGCATGCCCGCCAACGTGACGATAAAGCTCGGTATTCGGTGATAGGCAATCCAGTAGCCTTGTGCCGCGCCGATCGCGCCACCCACGATCAGGCAGATGATCGACACCACCAGCGGATTGCTCAATGGGCCAAGCGGCCAGATAACCATCATCATCGCCGCCAGTGCGCCGATGAAGCCGGCGACTGAGCCGACGCTGAGATCGATATGGCCCGAAACGATCACCAGAAGCATGCCCAGCGCCATCACGATGATGAAGCTGTTCTGCTGCACGAGATTGCTGAGGTTCACCGGCTTGAACAGCGTTCCGGACGTGGTGAACTGGAAGAACACCATGATTGCGATCAACGCCAGCACCAACCCGTATTCGCGCAGATTGGTGACCAGCGCCGAGACGGCAATGCGAGGTGCCTGTTGTATATCCTGGGCGACGCCGGTTTGCGGCCCGGGAGCGCTTTCGGTGCTCATGATGCTTTCCCTTCTCCACGGACGATGGCGCGCATGATCTTTTCCTGGCTGGCGTCGCTCGCCGCCATTTCGCCGACGATGCGTCCTTCGTTCATGACGTAGATGCGGTCGGTGATGCCGAGCAGTTCGGGCATTTCCGACGAGATGACGATGATTGCCTTACCCTCGGAGGCGAGACGCGCGATGATCGTATAGATTTCATATTTGGCGCCGACATCGATACCGCGTGTCGGCTCGTCGAGGATCAGCACTTCCGGATTGGCGAACAGCCATTTCGACAGCACCACCTTCTGCTGATTGCCGCCAGAAAGGTTGCCGGTCATCTGGTAGACGCTTGAGGCGCGGATATTGGTCCTGCCGCGATAATCGTTGGCGACGGAAAGCTCGCGCAAATCCTCGATCACGCCATGGCGCGAGACGCCGGGCAGGTTGGCCAGCGTGATGTTATGCTTGATATGGTCGATCAAGTTGAGACCGTAGGTCTTGCGGTCCTCCGTAACATAGGCGATGCCGTGTTCCACCGCCTTGCTCACCGAAGAGACATCGATTGGCTTGCCGTTAAGGAACACCTCGCCCGTGATGCGACGGCCATAGGACCGGCCGAACAGGCTCATGGCAAACTCGGTCCGGCCGGCGCCCATCAGCCCGGCAATGCCGACCACCTCGCCCTTGCGGGCGTTGAGGTTGATGCCCTTGATGACCTGCCGCTCGGCATGGATGGGATGGTAGACCGACCAGTTTTCCACTTCGAGAACGGTCTCACCGATCTTCGGCTCTCGCGGCGGGTAGCGGTCGTCGAGCGAACGGCCGACCATCGACGTGATGATGCGGTCCTCCGAGATGTCCTTCTTGGCCAACGTCTCGATGGTCCGGCCGTCACGGATGATCGTGACCTTGTCGGCGACCCGGTTCACCTCGTTGAGCTTGTGGGAGATCAGGATCGAAGTGATGCCCTGCCGCTTGAATTCGAGCAGCAGATCGAGCAGCGCCTGGCTGTCCTTTTCGGACAGGCTCGCCGTCGGCTCGTCCAGAATGAGCAGCTTCACTTCCTTGCTGAGCGCCTTGGCGATCTCGACCAGCTGCTGCTTGCCGACGCCGATATTGGTGATCAGCGTGTTGGGGTCTTCCTTGAGGCCGACCTTCTTGAGCAGGGCGCTGGTGCGCGTCTCGTTGGCATTCCAGTCGATGACGCCGTATTTGGCCTGCTCGTTGCCGAGAAATATGTTTTCGGCGATAGACAGCATCGGCACCAGCGCAAGCTCCTGGTGGATGATGACGATGCCCTTGCGCTCGCTGTCATGGATGCCTTTAAAATGGCACTCATCGCCGCGATAGATGATCTGGCCGTCATAGGTGCCGGACGGATACACACCCGACAGCACCTTCATCAGCGTCGACTTGCCGGCGCCGTTCTCGCCGACCACGGCATGGATCTCGCCTTCCTCGACCATGAGCTTGACGTTCGACAGCGCCTTGACGCCTGGAAACGTCTTGGTGATGTCGCGCATCTCCAAAATCGTCGATGCCATTGAGAATACCACTCCTGCGAGGTCCGCAAACAATACCGGGCTGGCTCGCCAACGAAAAGGGGCCCTGCCTGCGCAGGACCCCAGGCTTTGTAACCGCGATTACTTCAGTTCTTCGGCCTTGATGTAGCCGGAGTCGACCACCAGCGCCTGGTAGTTCGACTTGTCGACGTCATGCGGCGTCAACAGGATCGAGGGAACGACCTTGACGTCGTTGTTGTAGGTCGTGGTGTCGAGGCCTTCCGGCTTGCCGCCCGAGAGCACCTTGTCGACGAGTTCGACCGTCGCCTTGGCGAGTTCGCGGGTGTCCTTGAACACGGTCGAATACTGTTCGCCGGCAATGATCGCCTTGACCGAAGCGGTCTCGGCGTCCTGTCCGGTGACGATCGGCCATGGCTGATCGGCAGTGCCGTAGCCTACGGCACGCAGCGAAGCGATGATGCCGCGCGACAGGCCGTCATAGGGCGAGAGCACGCCATCGACGCGGCTGCCGTCCGAGTAGTTGGCGGAGAGCAGATTGTCCATGCGGGCCTGGGCGGTTGCCGCCAGCCAGCGCAGCGTGCCGACCTTGTCCATGCCCATCTGGCCGGACTTCACGACGAGGGTCTTGTCGTCGATCAGCGGCTGAAGAACCGACATGGCGCCGTTATAGAAGAAGAACGCATTGTTGTCGTCCGGCGAACCGCCGAACAGCTCGATGTTGAACGGACCCTTCTTCTCGGGATAGCCGAGGCCCTTGAGCAGCGATTTTGCCTGGATGACGCCGACGCCGAAATTGTCGAAGGTGGTGTAGTAATCGACATTTGGCGTCTTCTTGATCAGGCGGTCGTAAGCGACGACGACGACGCCTGCGTCATTCGCCTTCTGCAGCGCATCGCCCATCGTGGTGCCGTCGATCGAAGCGATGATCAGCGCCTTCGGGCCCTTGGTGATTTCGTTTTCCAGCTGGCTGAGCTGGTTCGGAATGTCGTCCTGCGCGTATTGCAGGTCGACAGTGTAGCCCAGAGCCTCGAGCTGGGACTTGACGGCGTCGCCATCGTTGATCCAGCGCTGCGAGGTCTTGGTGGGCATCAGCACGCCGACCAGGCCTTCGCCCGCCTGCGCCGGCAGCGTCATAGCCGCGATGCCTAGGGCCGCGACGGCGGCCAGTGTCTTGATAATCTTCACATTAACTCTCCCTGGTTGATGGACGCGTACCCTTGGGTTTCGTGGGCCGCGCAATCGTGCAGGAGCGCCAAACGCGCCGCTGCCGTCAATCGATCTCCGGTATCCTCCCAATCGGCCCCGAAACTCTGGTTCAATCGATACGAGTTTTCCCTCGTCACCGACCGTCAAGTCTCAGGACGCGCGAAGGGTGTGTCGCTTTGCCATAACTGTCAAATGCGATCTTTGATGGTTGCTATATCGCGACTGATATGGCTTAGGCTAGTGACGACGCTGCCGGATCCAGCTGGGGCGCCGGGCGTAGGAGTAGGGAAAAATCATGGCGGCGCTGCGAAATCCTGGTGGAATATCAGCCGGTTACGATGAGATTCCGCGCGATGGCGGAACCCTGCTGCGCAGCGGCTTGAGCCTGCGTCACATGCGTATGATCGCAGCCCTCGACGAGCACGGCCGGGTGAGTGCCGCGGCCCAGGTCATGAACATCTCGCAGCCGGCGGCTTCGCGCATGATCGCCGAGATGGAGGCGGTGCTCGACGTCAAGCTCTGCGAAAGGCTGCCGCGTGGCATCACGCTGACGCCCTATGGCAAGGCGTTGGCACGGCGCGCGCGGTCGATCCTGCTCGAGATGCGCGAGGTCGACCGCGAGATCTTCGAGCTCAAGGCGGGCAAGGGCGGCTCGGTGTTCCTGGGCGCGGTCACGGCACCGGCGATCGAGCTGGCGGTGCCGGCGATCCGCGAGATCCGGCGCCTCTATCCGCGCATCGAAATCACCATGCAGGTCGAGACCTCGAACGTGCTGGCGCGCGAGCTGATCGCCTCTCGGCACGATTTCATCATCGCCCGCATCCCCGACGACCTCAATCCGCGGCTGTTCGAGGCCCGCGTCATCGGCGTCGAGAAGGCCTGCCTGATCGTGCGCCGCGGCCACCCGCTGACCAAGGGCAAGGCAGTGCGGTTGGAAGACACCGCCGCCTATGACTGGGTTTTCCAGTCGGGCGGCTCGCCGCTGCGCCAAGCCATGGAAAGCAACTTTTTGAACCGCAACATAGCGCTGCCGGATCGCATCCTCAACACCAGCTCGCTGTTACTGACTCTGGTCATGGTCGCGCAATCCGACGCGATCGCGCCGGTGTCGATCCAGGTCGCGAAGTTCATTCAGAACCCCGAAGGGCTCGACGGCGCCATCGACGTCGTCCAGACCGAGTTCGACATCGAGGTCAGGCCCTACAGCCTGATCACGGTAAAGAACCGCGCGCTGTCGCCGGCGGCCAAGATGCTGCACGATTTTATTTTGCGGGAGGTGGGCTGAGGATTGGAGCGGGTAGCTGGGCGCATCCCGTGGCCGGCCAGACGACCAGACAGGCCCACCAGCAGCGGCGCCGATGCAAGTCGGCTACAACTGCTGCGTGATGCTCAAAAAAAGCCCGCCAGCAGAAGCCAGCGGGCCAAGGGTAGACATTCCGGTTGGGGTCATTCGAGGCCCCGCCGACCCTCAATGTGAGATATTCGACGAACTGGCACATCGGCCAAACAGATGAAGGATGGCCAGCCGAGCTGTAAAACTGCCTGTAAAGCCGCAAGTTTTCAACATCGCCAACTCAGGCGCAACCCGTGTGGCAAAAGCTGGAGCGGGTAGCGGGAATCGAACCCGCGCGTTCAGCTTGGGAAGCTGACAAGCTACCATTACATCATACCCGCGCTGGTTCCTCCGATATCATGGCCCGGCGCCGATGCGCAATCCGGTTTGAGGGCTCGGCTTGATGCCGGGCGGTCAACTGCGTATTTCTGGGCATGTGCCCGAATCGCGGCACCCGACTGTGGAGACAGGCCTTGTCCGCACTGAACCGCTTTCTCGGCGATACGCCGCTCCGGGTGATCTTGAAGCTGCTTGTGGTGTCGTTCCTCGTCGGCCTGGTCATGAACGCCTTCGGCTGGTCGCCGATGGACGTGCTCTACGGCATCCGCAAATTCTTCATCGACCTGTGGAATTTGGGCTTCCACGCCATCGACCGCTTCCTCGGCTACATCCTGCTCGGTGCCGCGATCGTCGTGCCGGCCTTCATCCTGCTCAGGATCGCCAATTTCAGGAAGTAGAGCATGATCCCAAAAAGTGGGAACCGGCTTTCGGAAAAGATCATGCTCAAACAAACAGCCTTTCACGCGTAGCCCGCAGCCACCTCGAACAGGATGGCGTGGCGTGCGGCAAGTGCTGCGACATCCGTCGAATAGCCGCCGCCGATAACGCCGCACACCGGGACGCCTAGCGTGCGGAAATGGCGGATCACCATATCGTCGCGGGCGCGCAGCCCGTCATTCGACAGCGCCAGCCTGCCGAGCCGGTCCTCGGCATGGACATCGACGCCGGCATTGTAGAAGACGAGATCCCAGCGCTTTCGCGCCGACAGCTCCGGCAGGATGGCGCCCAGCCGCTCCAGATAGGCTGCATCGCCGGTGCCGTCGGGCAGGGCGACGTCGAGGTTGGAGGCGATCTTGCGCGCGGGGTAGTTGCGGTCGCCATGCATGGAGAAGGTAAACACGCGCGGCTCGTCGTTCAGGATATCCGCCGTGCCGTCGCCCTGATGCACGTCGAGGTCGACGACCAGGATGTTTTGGGCGGCACCTTCGGCGAGCAGCACCAGCGCGGCAACCGCCACGTCGTTGAAGGTGCAGAAGCCGGCGCCTTGCGCGCGCCGCGCGTGATGACTGCCGCCGGCCGTGTTGCAAGCGATTCCGTTCAGCAAAGCCAGCCGCGCCGCCATCACCGTGCCGGCCGTTGCGAGCTGCGCCCTCAGCGAAACCCGCGGTCCCACGGGAAAGCCGATCTCGCGCTCGATCCTCACCGGCACGTCGCAGGCAAGCACCTGGTCGACATAGTCTGCCGCGTGGGCAAGCTTCAGCCATGATGGCCGCGCCACCGCTGGTATGTTGAGCGCTTCGGGCCGCGCCAGGCCGCGTGCCCGCAAGGCGTCCATCAGCAGCGGATATTTGCTCATCGGGAAGCGGTGGTTGACGGCGAAACCGGCGTCGTAATCGGGATGATGAACGATCTGCAAGGACATGGGACGGCCGGTGCGCCAGAGGCGGGTTTCGGTTGACCATGCCGGGATGGATGGTTGCGCGAGGTCCGCAAACTGGGGCACATCGGCTAGCCGATCAAGCCGCAACAGGAAGCGACACGCGTTTGGAGCAGGCTTTACCCACCGAAGCCCACGTCACCGAAGCCAGGGCTTTCGTCGTCACCAACCGTTCGGTGCTCGCCATCGCCGTGCCGATGACGCTTGCCTATCTGACGACGCCGTTGCTCGGAATTGTCGACACGGCGGTGGTCGGACAGTTCGGCGACGCCGCCCTTCTCGGCGGCCTGGCGGCCGGCGCCCTGATCTTCGACGTCGTTTTCACCACCTTCAACTTCCTGCGCTCCGGCACCACCGGCCTCGTCGCCCAGGCCTTCGGGCGCGGCGATGCACTGGAGGAGCAGGCGGTGTTCTGGCGCGCCGTGCTGATCGCGGTCGTCGCCGGCATCGTGTTTACCGCACTTGCGCCCCTGGTTTCGGCTGCCGGGCAATGGTTCATCGGCGCCGAGCCGCGCGTCGGCGCGGCGATGGACGTCTATATCCGCATCAGGATGCTCGCAGCACCGTTCTCGCTTATCAATTACGCCATCCTTGGTTATGTGCTGGGGCGCGGCGAGGGCGGGCTCGGGCTGATGCTGCAGCTGGTGCTGAACGGCATCAATATCGCGCTCTGCTTCCTGCTCGCCCTGGAGCTTGGCTGGGGCGTTGCCGGCGTCGCCTGGGCGACGCTCACCGGCGAGTTCGTCGCCATGCTGCTTGGTCTCGCCATCGTCGGCCGGCGCTTCTGGGCCGCACCCAGGCTGCCGCGCCATAGCGTCCTCGATTTGCCGGCATTCCTGCGCATGATGTCGCTCAATCGCGATATCATGATCCGCTCCTTCTCACTGCTCGCCGCCTTCGCGCTGTTCACGCGCCAAGGCGCGCAATTCGGCACGCTGACGCTGGCCGCCAACGCCGTGCTGATGAACCTCTTCCTGGTTGCCGGCTATTTCCTCGACGGTTTCGCCACCGCCGCCGAACAACTGGCCGGGCGCGCCATCGGCGCCCGTGCCGCCACGGCGTTTGACCAGGCGGTGCGGCTGACGCTGCTTTGGGGGCTCGGCCTGGCAGGCGTGGCGACGCTCGTGCTCCTGCTGGAAGGCACCGGTCTGGTCGCCCTGATCACGACCTCGACAGACGTCCGCGCCGTCGCCGACATCTACTTGCCATGGGCGGCATTCACCGCACTCAGCGGCGTGCTGGCTTTCGAGATGGACGGTGTTTTCATCGGCGCGACATGGTCGCGCGACATGCGCAACATGATGCTGGTGTCGTTCCTGGCTTTCAGCGCCGCGTTGCTGATCCTGGCGCCGGCGTTCGGCAATCACGGCCTGTGGGCGGCGCTGCACGTGTTCCTGCTGGTACGCGGCTTCAGCCTGCTCACTATATTGCGGCTGCGGGTGCGCACGGCCTTTAACTGATCGCTAAAGCGGTTTCGTCGCCCAGTGATCGAGGCGGCTGTCGCGAAGCTCGCGCAGCGACTTCAGCCCTTGACTGTCCATGAAACGGACCATGCCGGAAAGAATACGCCCCGGCAGCGCAGGCCCGGCATAGATCATGCCGGTATAGAGCTGGACGAGATCGGCGCCGGCACGGATCTTTTCCAGCGCCGTCTCGGCGGAATCGACGCCGCCGACGCCGATGATGGCGGGATCCGGGCCAAGTAGTTTTCGCATCCTTGCCAGCACGATGGTCGAGCGCTCGAACAAGGGTTTTCCCGAAAGCCCGCCAGTCTCGCCGGCAAGGCCGGCGCTGCGCAGGCCGGCTCGCGCGATCGTGGTGTTGGAGACGATGACGCCGTCCATTTGCTTGTCGGTGATCTCGGCGGCGATGTCCTCCAGTTCGGCCTCGACCAGGTCCGGCGCGATCTTGAGAAAGACGGGCGGCTTTGCCGGTGCCGCCGCAGGCGCGGCCATGACCCGCGACAGGAGTTCACCAAGCTGTTCGCGCGCCTGCATGTTGCGCAGGCCCGGCGTGTTTGGCGAGGAGATGTTGATCGTCAGATAGCCGGCGTATCGCGCAAACCTGATCACGCCGCGCTCATAGTCGCCGACGCGGTCGGCGCTGTCCTTGTTGGCGCCGATGTTGACGCCGACGACGCCGGCGCGGCCCTTGCGGGCAGCAAGACGCTTTTCCGCGGCGGCGTGGCCTTCATTGTTGAAGCCCAGCCGGTTGATCACTGCCCCGTCCGAAGGCAGCCGGAAGATGCGCGGCTTCGGATTGCCCGTCTGCGGCAGCGGCGTGATCGTGCCGACCTCGGCGAAGCCGAAGCCGAGGCCGAGCAGCGCGTCCGGCACTTCGGCATTCTTGTCGTAACCCGCGGCCATGCCGAGCGGGTTCGGAAAATCGAGCCCGCAGATGCGTGTCTTCAACCTGTCGTCTCGCAAAGGGCGCCCGGCGACCGGCAGGCCGCATCTCAGCGCGGCAATCGACAGCCCATGCGCGGTTTCCGGATCGAGCGTGAACAGCAGTTTTTGGCCGATCCGGTCGAACGCGCTCATTCGGCCTCCAGCGCCGGGAATTCATGCCGGCCGTGGGCGCCGAGCGGCAATGCCTGCACCGAAACGACCGCATCGAGGCTGAGCGCGTCGTAAAGATGCGGGAACAAGGCGCCGCCGCGCGAGACTTCATATTTCAGCGCATCGCCAAGGTGCGCGCCGTCGACGGCGACCAGCAGCAACCCGCCCTGGCCGGCGAAATGTTTGGCCGCCGTTTCCCGAACCTGCCCGGCGGTGGAAAAATGGATGAAACCGTCGGCGACGTCGATCGGCGCGCCGGTGAAGCGGCCTTCCCTTTCGGCCTCGCGCCAAAGCGCCTCGGGAACTATCTTGTAGATGATCTCGGACATGGTTGCGCTATAGTCCGAACCGACCACGCGGGGAAGGGCAGGCCCGTGTTCTTCCCCATTTCAGGTTCGTCCCCATTTCAGGCGCAAACTGTGATAGATTGCGCTGACTGGCTCATGGAGGAAAACATGCGTCTGAAACACGTTTTGATCCCCGCAGCACTGGTCTCGCTTACAGCGGCGTCGGCCTTTTCCGAGGAAGCCGATCGCTACCGGTTGGAAAAATCGGCCAATGGCTATGTCCGCATGGATACGCAAACCGGCGCCATGTCGCTCTGCGAGGAGCGCTCCGGTCAGCTTGTCTGCAAGACGGCGGCCGACGAACGTGCCGCCTTCCAGGATGAGGTCGACCGGCTGCAAAATTCGGTGAAGGCGCTCGACGAACGCGTCGCCAAGCTCGAAAATTCGCTTGCCGCACGTCTCGAATCGACTTTGCCCAGCGAGGAGGATTTCAACAAGACGATGGGCTACATGGAGCGCTTCCTGCGTAGCTTTATGGACATCGTCAAGGACATGGACAAGGACGAAGACGGCGCCAAGCCCAATTCGCAAAAGACCTAGGCAATTCGCAACAAGACCTGGGGCGGGAATAGCAAGCCGGCCACGCCGAACAGCAGGCATGGCGTTATGATCGTTCAGATCCTGCCAGGCGGAAAATCGCCAACGGGATTCGGGGAGGGAATCACCGTTGGGCTACACATTCGTCATTGCCGACGATCATCCGCTTTTTCGCGGTGCATTGAGGGAGGCACTCGCGGGCATCGGAGACGTTGCCGCCATTCACGAGGCCGGCGATTTCGAAAGCGCCAAGGCGCTGGTCCTGGCCAATGAGGATGTCGATCTGGTGCTGCTCGATCTCTCGATGCCGGGGGCAAGCGGTCTTTCCGGCCTGATTTCGTTGCGCGGCATCCATCCGGCGGTGCCAATGATGGTGGTCTCGGCGCATGACGATCCGGTGACGATCCGGCGCGCGCTCGATCTCGGCGCCTCCGGCTTCATCTCCAAATCGGCCAGCATGGAGGAGATCCGCAATGCGGTGCAGTCGGTGCTCGCAGGTGATATCGCGGCGCCCGCCGGGGTCGATCTCGGCGTCGAGCGCGATCCCGAGATTTCCGACCTGATCAAGCGGCTGCAGGCGCTGACGCCCCAGCAGACGCGCGTGCTCGGCATGGTGGCAGAAGGACTGCTCAACAAGCAGATCGCCTATGAGCTCGGGGTCTCCGAAGCGACGATCAAAGCGCATGTCTCGGCTATCCTGCAGAAGCTCGGCGTCGACAGCCGCACCCAGGCGGTCATCCTTTTGTCAAAAATAGGCAGCGACCCGCTGCAGACGGCCGGCTGATCCCTATTCGGCCGCCGGCGCCAGCGGCCTGACCCTGGCCATCATCGAGCGCAGCACCGCCGGTTTTAGCGGTTTGCTGATCACCGGCACGTCGAGCCTGCCGGCGGCGGCGCGAACTTCGCTGGAGCGGTCGGCGGTGACCAGCACGGCCGGCAGGTCCTCGCCATGGATCGCACGCAACTGGGCGATCAATTCGAGGCCGGTCCTGTTGTCGAGATGATAGTCGGCAAGCACGATGTCCGGCCGATGCATGCCGGACCTGTCGAGATCCTCCGCGCCGGAAAGCGTGTCGACGCTGCAGCCCCAGCCCTCGAGCAGGAGCCGCATGCCGTCGAGGATGCGGGCGTCGTTGTCGATGCAGAGCACATTGAGCCCGGCAAGCGAGGCCGCGGCACGGGCAGGCGGCTTCGCCTCCGCCTCGCGTCGCGGCGCCTGCACGGCCGCCACAGGCAGCAGCACGGAAAAGCGTGTGCCCTTGCCGGGGTTGGAAAAGATCCGGATTTCGAGGCGCAGGACGCGGGCGATGCGGTCGACAATGGAGAGCCCAAGGCCAAGGCCTTCCGCCTCGCGTGCGCCTTCGTCCAGCCGGGTGAATTCGCGAAACACGGTGTTCAGCTTGTCGCCGGCAATGCCGATGCCGGTGTCGATCACCTGGATCTCGGCCAGTTCGCCGCGCCGCCGCACGCCGACCAGGATACGGCCACGGCGCGTATACTTGATGGCGTTGGAGACCAGGTTCTGGATCAGGCGGCGCAGCAGATTGCGGTCCGTCATCACGCTGAGCGACGACGGCATGATCGAGAGCTCGAGCTTCTTTTCGGCGGCAAGCGGCCGGAAGTCGTTGCCGATCTGGCGCAGCAGCCCGTCGAGGCCGAAGGTCGTATCGTCCGGCTTCATCGCGCCGGCATCGAGGCGCGAAATGTCGAGCACCGCGCCGAGGATGGTCTCGACCGATTCCAGCGACGATTCGATGTTCATCGCCGCCTTGCCGGCGGGCCCCTTGCCGGTCTTCTCGATCAGCGACGAGCAATAGAGGCGGGCGGCGTTCAGCGGCTGCAAGATGTCATGGCCGGCGGCAGCGAGGAAGCGGGTCTTGCCGAGATTGGCCTCCTCGGCCAGCATCTGCGCCTGCGCCAGCTCCTCGTTGACGCGGGTGAGCTCGGCGGTGCGGCTCTTCACCCGCTGTTCCAGGGATTCGTTGGCGCGCTTGAGCGCCAGATCCTGCTCGACGCGTCCGGAAATGTCAGCGTAGGTGGCGACGATGCCGCCGTCCGGCATCGGGTTGGAGCGCAATTCGAGAATGCGCCCGCTGGTCTTCAGCTCCATCTGCCAGGGGCTGACGAAGCTGGTCAGGCGGTTCAGCATGGTAACGCGTTGATCTGCCGGTATATCGCCGCGCTCGGCAAGGTGGCGCAGGATACGATCGAGTGAGACGCCGACCTGGCCCATCTCGTCGGGCAGGTCGAACAGCGCCCGGTACTGGCGGTTCCAGCAGATCAACCGAAAATCCCGGTCGAAGACAGTGATGCCCTGTTCCATCTGGTCGAGCGCGATCTGCAGCAGGTCCCGATTGTGCTGCAGCGCCTCTGTGGCGTCGTCGAGCAGGCGGAAGGCGTCCTTGGATTCGCGGTCGTTGCGGCGCAGCAGCAGCGACAGGATCAGCCGCGCCGAAGAGGAGCCGACGGCACTGGCCAGAAGCTGCTCGGAGAAGCGGATGACATCCATGCTGGCCTGCTCGTTGCCGTGCAGTGAAGTGCCGCTGCTCTTTTCGAATGACTGGAAGGACCGCTCGGTCCGTTCGACACCAAGATAGCGCGCGATCGTGTCCTTGAGGTCGTTGACGGTGATGGTGGTGCGGAAGCGGCGCAGGCTCGGCAGCGGCCCCGCCTCGCGCGGCACGAAGATCGACGCCTGGATGCGCTCCAGTGGCACCGACGCCCGCGACAGCGAGCCGAACACAAAAAACAGCGTGTTGATCGACAGGCTCCACAGCACGCCATGGTTCAGCGGCTCGGCGACGGTGCCGAACAGAGCTTGCGGCCGCAACACCTCTAAGCCGAACAGGCCGTGGACGAGGATGCCGGTATCGGGCGCGACGAGCGAGGGAAGCAGCAGCGTGTAGCTCCAGACGACGATGCCGGCGACCATGCCCAGTGCGGCACCCCGGCCGTTGGCGCCGCGCCAGACCAGGCCGCCGATCATTGCCGGCGCGAACTGCGCGATCGCGGCGAACGACATCAGGCCGATCGAGGACAGTCGCGCGTTGTTGGTGCTCTCGCGGTAGTAGAGGAAGGCGATAAACAGCATGATGAAGATCGCCGCCCGCCGCACATTCAAGATGAGCGTCGACCAGTCCTCGTTCTCGGAGGTCGTTGTCCGCAGCAATCGCCTCACGAACAGAGGAATGACCAGATCGTTGGAGATCATGATCGACAGCGCGACGCTTTCGACGATCACCATTGCGGTCGCCGCCGACAGGCCGCCGATGAAGGCGGCCATGGCCAGCACGTCGTGGCCGCTGAACAGCGGCAGCGACAGCACATAGAGATCGCTGCTGGTTCTCGTGCCGACCAGTTCCAGGCCGGCCAGCGCGATCGGCAGCACGAACAGGTTGATCGCCACCAGATAGAGCGGAAACACCCATGTCGCGGTGCGCAGCTCGGCCTCGCTGCGGTTTTCGACGATGGTGACGTAGAACTGGCGCGGCAACATGAGGATGGCAAAGCCGCTCAGGCATGTCAGCACCAGCCAGGTAGCGAGCGAGGTGTTGTAGCCCATCGCCTGGCGCACCTGCGTGTTTTCGGCGAGCCGGTCGAACGTGTCGCCTGGCCCGCCGAAGATCAGGAACGTGACCATCAGGCCGATCGCCAGGAAGGCGGCGAGCTTGACCACCGTTTCGACTGCCACAGCCAGCACCAGCCCGTCCTGGTGTTCGGTGGCGTCGGCATGGCGCGTGCCGAACAGCACCGCGAACAGCGCCAGCAGCATGGCCACGACCAGCGAGATGTCGCTGACGAACGGATCGAAGGAGGGCGGCGCGCCGGTATAGTGCTCGACCATCAGGCTGACCGAGCCGGAGATTGCCTTCAATTGCAGCGCCATATAGGGCACCGCGCCGATGGTCGCAATCAGTGTGGCGATCGCCGCGACGGCAAAACTCTTGCCGTAGCGGGCGCCGAGAAAGTCGGCGATCGAGGTGATCTTCTCGGTCTTGGCCAGCCTGACAATGCGCTGCAGCAGCGGAAAGCCGAACACAAACACCAGCACCGGTCCGATATAGATGCCGAGGAACTCGAGGCCGCGCTCGGAGGACAGCCCGACCGAGCCGAAGAAGGTCCAGGAGGTGCAGTAGATGGCAAGGCTGAGCGCATAGATGAAGGGCCGGGCGCGGCCGGGGCCGGATGAAGTCGAGCGCCGGTCGCCCAGGCTGGCGATGGCAAACAGCAACGTCACATAGGCGATCGCGATGATGACGATGAACCAGCCCTGCACGCCTCGAACTTCCTCCCTGCGCCGGCTTTTCATCCGGCCTTGCTGACGCAATCACAGCTTGGCGATCGAGTCCATCGCGGCTTTCGGCGTATTATAGCGGCTGCGTCAGGCAATCGTGACCGGCTGAAACCAGCTTTTGCTCCTGTTGCAACCGCAGGTTTTTGCTATTCTGCTGGCCGGTCAATGCCGAGGAGCGGACGGCAGAACGGCCGGTCAGGACAAGGAGGAGTCGAATGCTGAAAGAGTTTCAGGAATTCATTTCCAGGGGCAATGTGATGGACCTGGCCGTCGCCGTCATCATTGGCGCTGCCTTCGGCAAGATCGTCACCTCGCTGGTCGACGACATCATCATGCCTATTGTTGGCGCGATCTTCGGAGGACTGGACTTCAACAACTACTTCATACCCCTGTCTTCCGCGGTGAATGCAACCTCACTGGCCGATGCGAAGAAACAGGGCGCTGTCTTCGCCTATGGCAGCTTCATCACCGTGGCGCTGAACTTCCTTATCCTCGCTTTCATCATCTTCCTGATGATCAAAGCGGTGAACAATCTGCGCCAGCGGCTGGAGCGCGAAAAACCGGCTGCCCCGGCCGCTCCGCCGCCAGCCGACGTCGCGCTGCTCACCGAAATTCGCGATCTCCTCGCCAGAAAATAGCACTTGCGAGAACCTCTCTGGACCAAAACCCTGGTCGCTTGCGGCCGGGGTTTTCTGTTTTCGCCCGCCCTGAAACACGCTAGCAGTCGAGCAAACGAAAACGGACCTATCCATGACCTTGATCGATACCTTGCGCGCCGAGGCTCGGGCGGCGCCTGAAAGCGGCATTGTCGCCGTCATGAACCGTGGCCGCGGCCGCGACGGCATGATCCCGCTCTGGGCCGGCGAGGGTGACCTGCCGACGCCCGCCTTCATCACCGATGCCGCCGCCAAGGCACTCGCCGGCGGCGAAACCTTCTATACCTGGCAGAGAGGCATTCCCGAACTCAGGCAGGCGCTCGCCCGCTACTACACCAGGCATTTCGGCAAGACTTTCGCCAACGAAGAATTCATCGTCACCGGCTCCGGCATGCATGCCATCCAGCTGGCCATCGACGCGGTGGCCGGCAAGGGCGACGAACTCGTCTACCTGTCGCCGGCATGGCCGAACTTCGCCGCCGCCGCCGGGGTAGCCGGCGCCGTGCCAGTCGCGGTGACGCTCGATCAGTCGGGCAATGGCTGGTCCTGCGATGTCGACAAGATCGCAGCGGCGATCACGCCACGGACCAAGGCGCTGTTCGTCAACACGCCGTCCAACCCGACCGGCTGGACTGCCGACAAGGAAACGTTGCAGGCGATCCTCGATCTTGCCCGCCAAAGGGGTCTGTGGATTATCGCCGACGAGATCTACTCGCTGTTTCATTACGGCCACGGCCGCGCGCCGTCGTTCATCGACATCATGGCCGATGAGGACCGCATTCTGTTCGTCAATTCTTTTTCCAAGAACTGGGCGATGACCGGCTGGCGCATCGGCTGGATCAAGATCCATCCCACCTTGCAGCAGGTGTTCGAAAACCTGGTCCAGTATTCGACTTCCGGCGTTGCCCAGTTCATGCAGCGCGGGGCCGTCGTTGCGCTGGATGAGGGCGATGCCTTCATCGTCGAGCAGGTGGAGCGGGCGAGGGCGGCGCGCGACCTGGTCTGCGGTATTCTTGCCGAAACCGGCCGGGCGCGCTTCACCGTGCCGCAGGGCGCATTCTATCTGTTCTTCGCGGTCGACGGCGTCACCGATTCCCGCGCCGCCGCCTTCGACATGGTCGACCGCGCCAATGTCGGCCTGGCCCCCGGCACCGCCTTCGGCCCCGGCGGCGAAGCCTTCCTCAGGCTGTGCTTCCACCGCCGCCTCGACCAGCTCGAAGAAGCCGCGCACCGGCTGGCGAAATGGATGACGAGTGTGTGAGCTGCCTCAAAGCCTGAGTAGAGTTTCAAACGGGCTTCACCCGCCCGACTTCGGCACCAGCAACGGAATGACGCGGTCGCTCTTGGCTACTGAAGGCCGGCCGGCCGAACCGTAGGGAATCCCCAACGCGTCCCATGTCTCGACCAGCGCGTCCTGCAGGGAGGCAATCAGCGCGTCCGAATGGAACGGTGTAGGCGTGATGCGCAGCCGCTCGGTGCCGCGCGGCACTGTCGGGTAGTTGATCGGCTGGATATAGATGCCGTGCACACCGAGCAGGCGGTCGCTGGCCATCTTGCAGAGCTCGGGATCGCCGACCAGAAGCGGCACGATGTGGGTAGGCGATTCCATCACCGGCAGGCCGGCTGCGGCCAGCACTTGCTTGGTCCGTGTCGCCTGACGTAGCTGCGCGTCGCGCTCGGCCTGCGAACGCTTGAGATGGCGGATCGAGGTGGTTGCCGCTGCAGCGATCGCTGGCGGCAACGCCGTGGTGAAGATGAAGCCCGGCGCATAGGAGCGCACCGCGTCGATCACCGCAGTGTTGCCGGCGATGTAGCCGCCAAGCGTGCCGAACGCCTTGGCCAGCGTGCCCTCGATGATGTCGATGCGGTCGGCCAGCCCTTCGCGCTCGGTGATGCCGCCGCCGCGCGGCCCGTACATGCCGACGGCGTGGACCTCGTCGATGTAGGTCATGGCGTTGTAACGCTCGGCGAGTTCGACGATCTGCTTGATCGGCGCGATGTCGCCGTCCATCGAATAGACGCTCTCGAAGACGATCAGCTTGGCGCGCTCGCGGCCAGCCGTCTGCAGCAGGCTTTCGAGATGTGCCACGTCATTATGGCGGAAGATCTTCTTCTCGGCGCCCGAGCGCCGCACGCCCTCGATCATCGAAGCGTGGTTGAGCTCGTCCGAGATGATCAGGCAATTGGGAAGCAGCTTTGCAATGGTCGAGATCGACGCCTCGTTTGAAACGAAGCCGGAGGTGAAAACCAGTGCCGCTTCCTTGTCGTGCAGGTCGGCAAGCTCCAGTTCGAGCTCGACCAGCGGGTTGCTGGTGCCGGAGATGTTGCGGGTGCCGCCGGCGCCCGACCCCATCTTGCCTGCCGCCTTCTGGAACGCGGCAATGACGTCGGGATGCTGGCCCATGCCGAGATAGTCGTTGGAGCACCAGACGGTGATTTCCTCGGCGCGGCCATTGGCGCGCCAGATGGCGCGCGGGAATTTCCCGACGATACGCTCAAGGTCGGCGAAGACGCGGTAGCGACGCTCTGCATGGAGCTGGTCGATCGCTTCCTCGAAAAACCGCTGGTAGTTCATGTCGCCTTCCCAATTTTGCGCGCGATCATAGTCATTGGCCCATTCGTCGTCCACTTGGCCTTTTTGGTCAAAATGCCACGCCCCGAGCCTGTTCCTAACGACCACGGAACGTGGCCTATTCCCTTGATGTGGATCAATCTTGTTTCAGGACAATGCCACGCGCCGATGAGACCGGTTACCGCAGGTTCTAATGGCTCGGCGGCAGGTTTTCCAGTAAGGCGACGATTGAGACAGTTCCGACAAATCATGAATAGCGAGGATGCGGATGACGGTTTTGGTGACAGGCGGGGCCGGCTATATCGGTAGCCATATGGTCTGGGAATTGCTGGACACGGGTGACAGCGTCGTCGTCCTCGACCGGCTTTCCACCGGCTTTGAATGGGCAGTGGCTCCGGAAGCAAAGCTCGTCGTCGGCGACGTCGCCGACAGGGAACTGGTTGCCTCGATCATCCGCGACAATAAGGTTGACGCGATCATCCATTTCGCCGGCTCGATCGTGGTCCCCGAATCGGTTGCCGACCCGCTTGCCTATTACGAGAACAACACCTGCAAGACGCGCACCTTGATCGAGACCGCGGTGCGCGAAGGCGTGCCCAATTTCATCTTTTCCTCGACCGCCGCCGTCTACGGCGGCGCTGGACTGGAGCCGGTGCGCGAGGATGCCCGGCTTGCGCCGGAATCGCCCTATGGCCTGTCCAAGCTGATGAGCGAATGGATGCTGCGCGACGCGGGCATTGCCCATGGGCTGCGCTATACGGCGCTGCGCTATTTCAACGTCGCCGGCGCCGATCCGAAGGGCCGCACCGGCCAGTCGACGCCCGGCGCCACGCATCTGATCAAGGTCGCCTGCGAGACGGCGCTCGGCAAGCGCCCCTTCATGCAGGTGTTCGGCACCGACTATCCGACGCCGGACGGCACCTGCATGCGCGACTATATCCACGTCAGCGACCTGGCGGCGGCGCATCGGCTGGCGCTGCAGCGGCTGCGTGCCGGCGGATCGAGCCTGGTCGCCAATTGCGGCTACAGCCACGGCTATTCGGTGCTCGAGGTCATCGACAGCGTCCGCCGCGTCTTCGGCCATGATTTCGAGGTACGGATGGGCGATCGCCGCGCCGGCGACGCCGCCGCGGTCGTCGCCAATTCGGAGCTGGCGCGCGGTGAGCTCGGCTGGACCCCGCAGCGCGACAACCTCGACCAGATCGTTGCCGATGCGCTTGCCTGGGAGCGCATCCTGACCAGCAAGAATTCGGCTCTGGGGTGAAGCGGGCTCTCCGCAAAGGTTGGTTCGGCGCGCTGGGGGCGGAATGAAAATCCTGGTACTTGGGGCCGGCGTCGTCGGTACGGCGGCGGCCTATTATCTGGCCAGCGACGGCCATGAGGTGACGGTGATCGAGCGCCATCCGGCGGCAGCACGCGGCACCAGCCGGTCGAATGCCGGCCTGGTGTCGCCCGGAGACGCCACCGCCTGGGCCTCGCCAGCCGCGCTGAAGACGTTCCTGCGCGGCCTCTACAACCACGATCTCGGCATCAAGGTGCGGCTGCGCTTCGATCCGTATTTTTTCGCCTGGAGCCTGCGCTTCCTGCGCCAGTGCACGCATAAGCGCATGCGCGCCAACACCGACGTCAAGCTGCGTCTGGCGCTCTATTCGCGCGACTGCATCAACGCCGTCTCCGCCGAAACCGGCATCCACTATGACGAGCGCAAGAAAGGCATTCTCTATTTCTTCCGCTCGCAGCAAAGCTTTGATACCGGCACCGACAATTATCGCTATCTCGGCGAACACGGCCTGCCGATCGAGATCGTCGGCCGCGACCGGCTGGTCGAGCTCGAGCCCGGCCTTGCCGCCGCCAAGGACAAGATAGCCGGCGGCGTCTATTCGCCGATCGACCAGACCGGCGACTCCAGCCAATTCACGCAGCGCCTCGCTGCCTATGCCGCCGAGAAACTCGGCGTCCAATTCCTCTACGGCACCACGGTCGAAGGCCTCGACATCGACGGCGGCCGCGTGCGCGCCGTGATGACTTCGGCCGGCCCCGTGGCCGGTGACGCGGTGGTTATTTCCATGGGGCCGGAGAGCGGTCTGCTCGGCCGCCGCTACGGAATCGATCTGCCCGTCTATCCGGTGAAGGGCTATACCGTGACTGTTCCGCTGGAAGATGAAAGCAAGGGGCCGATCATGGGCGGCGCCGACGAGGACCGGCTGATCGGCTATTCCAGGCTGGGAAACCGGCTGCGGATGTCCTCGACGGCGGAGTTCACCGGTTTCGACCGCACGTTCAAGCCACGCGATTTCAACTCGATCCTGAACACCGGCAAGGACCTGTTCCCCGGGGCTTTCGACGAGAGCAAGGCCGAGCTCTGGGCTGGACTTCGCCCGATGATGCCGAGCTCCGTGCCGGTCATCGGCCGGGCGCGGTACGACAATCTCTACCTCGACACCGGCCACGGCCACCTCGGCTGGACCATGGCCTGCGGCTCGGGAAAGTTCCTTGCCGACCTCGTTGCCGGCCGCAAGCCGGAGATCGATCCGCAAGGATTGCTCTACGTGGGCTAGGCATCTCCGAACATCAGGACGCCATGAGCTCGGCGGTCAGGCTCGTTCGTCGATCGCCGAACGCCAGGAGCGCACGAAACTTGTCCAGACCGGATCGGCCGACGGTTCGGTCCTTTCGCCTCTGCCTTGCGGTGTCCCCTGGTCCGACGCCAGCAAGGCGGCGCCGATGCTGGTACCAGTCGCAGCCTCGGAGGCAATGGCGGCGCGCGCAGTCGCCGCAGCCAGCATGCGGGTGAACAGCCGGTTGCGGGCGAAGGGTCCTTCGACGACGGTGGGACCGTCCGCGCCGATCAGATCGAGGCAGGTCGCGGTCATCAGCGCCAGGTAGAACGAGATGGCGACAGAGCGCTGGCCGGCGCTCATACCGTCCGCGTTAAACCATGATGCGGTACGATGCGGAAACGGCCCCGAACCCTGTTGCGTGGAAGGCAATAGGGACGTCTTGCGCGCCAGCACCGTAGCAACATCGTCTTCCGTCCAGTTCTCCGATTGGCCCTCGGTCAGCAGGGAGAACTCACGGCCGCCCATGAAGCGCGCCGACGGCACGGGATCGCCGAGTGCGTTGACATTGACCAGCGTGTCGCGTGCCGGATCGAGCGTGACCTTGCTGCCGCCGACCCCCATCGACACCACCCAGGTGCCGGTCGAGACGACGGAGAAAGGCGGCTTGCTGGATAGGAGATGCGGCAGCAGCGAGGCGTTGGAATCGTGCAGGCCGCAAAATACCGGCGTTTGCGGGTCGAGGCCGGTTTGCCGCGCGAGGGCGGGCAGGATCGGGCCCAGGCGGTCCGTGGCCGGCCGCACCGGCGCCATTAGCCGGCGCCATTGCAGCCGGTCGACCAGCGAGGAAAAATCCGCTTTCCACGGGTTCCATAGATCGGTGTGGCAGCCGAGCGAAGTCACCTCGCTGGCGGCGACGCCGGTCAGGCGCAAGGCCCAGTATTGCGGATACATCAGCATAGCGGCGGTTCTGGCGAAATCCGCCGGAAAGCGCTTCTGCTGCCAGAACAGCTGCGCGCCGAGATTGAGGCCGGCCGGCAGGCGCGGCGTGCCGGTTTCGGAGAACGCCGGACGGATCGTGTCGTAGTCCCCGGCAAGGGCATCCGGCCCGTCGAATTCGTAATCGAGCACCGGCAGCGCCAGTTCGCCTGATGCATCGACCAGCACTCCCGTCGCGCCATGGGTGGTGATCGATATCGCATCGATGCGCTGCTCGCGATCGATCTCGGCCAGGCTGCCGAGGATGAACGACCACAGAAGCTCGACGTCATGATGCGGGTACGTCCCTTGCCGAACCGGCTCGTTCGCCACCGTGCGCAGGGCCACTTCGCTCGATGTGGCGAGATCGACCAGCGCCACCTTGGCGTTGGTCTTGCCGATATCGATGACGGCGACGTTGCGGGTCATTCCATATGGAACATTGTTTCCAGCGGCACCGCCACCGGCTCGTTGTTCGGCCTGGTCTCCATGATGTCCGCCATCTCGGCCCACCAACGCTGCATCACCGGATGCTTCGGCAATTCGTCCATCCCGTGGTCATCGCGTCGCCACAGCACGCCGAACAGGATGTTGGTCTCCTCGTCGAGATGGATCGAATAATCGGAGATACCGGCCTGTTTCAGCAACGCTACGAGTGACGGCCAGATGTCGTCGTGGCGCCTCTTGTATTCGGCCTTCATGCCCGGATTGAGCTTCATCTTGAACGCATATTTTTCGGGCATCAGGCAAAGCGCTCCCGCCGTACGCGCCGCCACAGGATCGGCAGTGCGATGACGATGATCAGCAGCAGGCCGATGAAGATCGACATGACGATCCCCGGCACGTTGAGCAGGCCGAGGCCGAAGGTCACCAGCCCCATGATGAAGGCCGCGAGCACGACGCCCACTATGCTGCCGGCCCCGCCCAGGATGCTGACGCCACCGAGCACCACCATGGTGATGACTTCCAATTCATAGCCTTGCGCGATCGACGGCCGGGTCGAGCCGAGCCGCGAGGTGATCAGCACCGAGGCGATGCCCGCCATCAGGCCGGTCAAGCAAAACAGGATGAATTTGATGCGGCCGACGCGCACCCCGGAAAACTGTGCCGCGACCGGGTTGTTGCCGATGGCAAAGATCCGGCGGCCGAAGCTCGTGCGGTGCAGAAGGAACCAGTAGACAACTGCCGCGATCAGGAACAGCGTCAGTTCGAACGACACCACCCACCAGACATAGCCCTGGCCGAAGAAGGCGAAGCTCGCGGGATAGCCCTTGTAGGCCTGGTCGCCCAGGATGATGAAGGCAATGCCGCGAAACAGGCTCATCGTGCCGATGGTGACGACGATCGACGGCAAGCCGAGCCTGGTGACGAGCACGCCGTTGAAGGCGCCGCAGCCGAGCCCGACGACGAGGCCGATTGCCACAAGCGCCGGAGTGCCGGCGCCGGCCTGCACTGCCATGCCCATCATCGTTGACGCCAGCGCAATGATGGCGGCGACCGACAGGTCGATTTCGCCGGAGATGATCAGCAGCGCCATGGCCAGCGCGATCAGCGCCTTTTCCGTGAAGTTGAAGGTCAGGTCTGAGAGCGACCAAGCGTCGAGGAAATAGGGCGAGGCAAAACTGTTGACGGCGAAGATGGCCACCGCGACGGCGACCAGCAGCGCTTCCCATGAAAAAATCGCCGCAGTGAAAGGCTTGTCGAGCCGGTCGGGAATATGGCGTGGAGCAGGGGTGTCCATCATGCCGCTTCCGCCTTTTTGAGAATGATGCGGCCTTGCCGGCGTTCGCCGCGCGCGTTGAGCACCACGGCCAGGATGATGGCGCTGCCTGAAATCGCCATCTGCCAGAAGGGTGAGATGTTGATCACCGGCAGCGCGTTGGAGATGATGCCGAGGAACAGCGCGCCGAGCACCGCGCCGCCGACCGAACCGATGCCGCCGGCAATCGAAATGCCGCCGATGACGCAGGCCGCGATGATATTGAGCTCATAACCATTCGCGACCTCGACCGAGGCGATGACGTAGCGCGAGATCCACAGATAGCCACAGAGGCCGCCGATCATCCCCGAGATGCAGAAGACGATGAATTTCGTCCGGCCGACATCGATGCCGGCATAGACCGATGCGGTCGGGTTGACGCCGATGGCATAGATCGAGCGGCCGAGCGCGGTGCGCGTCATCACCAGGAAAAACAATGCAATGACCAGTATGGCGATCCAGGACAGAACCGGAATGCCGAGGAAAGCCGCGCGCTGCAGGCCGATGAACTCAGCGCTCATCTGGTCGGCGTTGACCCAGGCGCCGCCTGATATGACGAAGGTAGCGCCGCGGTAGATGGTGAGGGTGCCGAGCGTTACCACGATCGAGGGAATGTTCAGCCGCCATACCAGCAGGCCGTTGATGGCGCCGAGCACCAGGCCGACCAGCAATGCGATGACGATCAGCAGCGGGATCGGGATCGCCGGATGCGCGGCGTTCAGCATTGCCACCACCATGCCGGTGAAGCAGAGATTTGAAGCCATCGACAGGTCGATCGAGCGGGTCAGGATGACGACCATCTGGCCGAGCGCCAGGATCATCAGGATCGACGTGTCGTTGAACACCTGGCGCAGGTTGGCCGGATCGGCAAAACCTGGAAACCGCGTGGAGATCAGCCCGATCAGCACGACGATTGCCGCCAGCAGCCAGACCTCGCGATGTTTGAGAAGAGCCTTCATGCCGCGATCCCCGCTGCCGTCCTGACCAAGGTTTCGGCGTCGAGCCCTTTATTGTCGTAGACCGCGGCAATGCGGCCCTCGCGCATAACGACGACGCGGTCCGACATGCCGAGGATTTCCGGCAATTCGGACGACACCATGATCACCGACAGGCCTTGCGCGACGAGCTCGGCCATGAAGCCGTGCACGGCCGCCTTCGAGCCGATGTCGATGCCCTTGGTCGGCTCGTCCAGGATGATCACCTTAGGCGCGGTCGCCAGCCATTTGGCGATGACGATCTTCTGCTGGTTGCCGCCCGACAGCGTGCCGACGTCCTGGCTGAGCGAGGAGGCGCGCAGATCGAGCCGCTCGGTGTAGGAGCGGGCCAGCGCGAACTCTTCGGCCAGCCGCAATATGCCGGACTTGGATGTCCGTTTGAGCGAGGGCAGCGAGACATTCTGGAAGATCGGCAGGCCGATCACCACGCCTTGCTTGCCGCGCTCCTCCGGCACATAGACGATGCCGGCGTCGATCGAATCCGCCGCCGATTTCGGCGCGATTGCCTTACCCTCCAGCGTGATCGTGCCGCCGCTGGTGCGGGTGATGCCTGATATCGCCTGCATCACCTCGCTGCGCCCGGCGCCGACAAGGCCGTAGAAGCCGAGGATTTCGCCCCTGTGCAGCTCGAAGCCTATGTCGTCGAACTCGGTCGGGTGCGACAGGCCGGAGACGGCCAGCACCGGCGCGCCGATCTCGGCCCTGCGCTGCGGAAAGATGTGATCGACCGAGCGACCGACCATCATGCGCACGATCTGGCTCTGGCCGGCGTCCTTGATCAGGCCTTCGCCGACCATCTCGCCGTCCCGGAACACGGTATAGCGGTCGGCGATGTGGTAGATCTCATCGAATTTGTGGCTGATGAACAGGATCGCCTTGCCGTCGCTTTTGAGGAATTCGATCAGCAGGAAAAGCTCTTCGATCTCCTTCATCGAAAGCGCTGCCGTCGGCTCGTCCATGATGACGATCCGCGCGTCGATGGACATAGCGCGGGCAACCGCGACTAGGTGCTTGTTGGCAATGCCGAGATCCTTCAGTCTGGCGTCGGCGTCGATATGGCCGGCGCCCATCGTGTCGAGCACCTCGCGGGCATTCTTGCGCATGGTGCGCCAGTCGATGGTTTTGAAACGCGTGCGCGGCGCATGGCCGAGGAAGATGTTTTCGGCCACCGTCAGGTCGTCGAACAGCACGGTTTCCTGGTGGATGGCGGTGATGCCATGCCCGAACGCGGCGTGGGCGCTGGGCAGTGTGACCGGCTGGCCGTCGATGCTGATGGTGCCAGCATCCGGTTGGTAGATGCCGGTCATTATTTTGACCAGCGTCGACTTGCCGGCGCCGTTTTCGCCGATCAGCGCGGTCACCTGGCCGGGATAGAGCGACAGGCGGACGTCGTGCAGCGCGCGCACGCCGGGAAAGCTTTTCGAGATGCCGGACAGCGTCAGGCGCGGTCCGGAAGACAAAGGCGCTTCCTTTGCCATTTCGTGTTGGGCTGTCGTGTCCATAATCGTATCAAGCCCTGAAACAAGGTTCGTTTGAAAGCGCGGCGGGACCTGAGCCCCGCCGCACCGTTTCGAAGGCTCCAGGATCAATAGATCTTGGAGAACTTTTCGATGTTCGACTTGTCGAACTGGAAGGGCGGAGCCATGGCAGCCGAATTGGTGTCGTCGAGCGTGACCTTGCCGACGCGGCCGATCGACAGCGTAGCACCGGGCTTGGCTTCTTCCTTCTTCACCGCCAGGTCGTGGGCGAGGTAGACGGCGGAGTAGCCGAGATCGATCGGGTTCCACAGCGCAACCGCCTGGCTGGCGCCATTGTCGATGAACTTCTTGAACTCCGACGGCAGCGCCAGGCCGGTGACGTTGACCTTGCCGATCAGGCCTTCATCGGTCACCACCTGCGCGGCGGCAACGACGCCGACCGTGGTCGGTGCGATGATCGCCTTGAGGTTCGGATAGGACTTCAAAAGACCCTTGGCTTCATCCGTGCTCTTGGCCGAGTCGTCGTCGCCATAGACGGTGGCGACGAGCTTGATCTTGGGGAACTTCTCCGGCAGCACCTTCTTGGCCGCGTCGATCCAGGCATTCTGGTTGGTCGCGGTCGACGAAGCCGACAGGATGGCGACGTCGCCGCCTTCAGGCAGGTAGTCGGCGGCAAGCTTGATGATGGTCTCGCCGATCAGGTTGGTGTCGGAGGGGTTGAGGTGAAGCTGGCGTCCTTCCGGCGCGACGCCCGAATCCCACGAGATGACGGTGATGCCGCGCTCCATCGCCTTCTTGAGCACCGGCACCAGCGCGTCGGCGTCGTTCGCCGAAATGGCGATGGCGTTGACCTTCTGTGCGATAAGCGAATTGACCACTTCGATCTGCGCTTCGGCGGTCGCCTTGGTCGGGCCGGTGTAGATGATGTCGACATCGCCTAGTTCCTTGGCCGCCTCTTCGGCGCCTTTGTTGGCGGCGTCGAAGAAGCCGTTGCCGAGCGACTTCACCACCAGCGCGATTTTGACGTTCTCAGCATAGGCGGCATTCACGAACATGGCGGCGGAGAACGCCGCCGTAACCATCAATTTCCTAAAGAAGCTCATCGAATATCCTCCCTTGAGCGTTGCATTCCATCGCCGCTGCGGGCGTGAGTTTTCTCAGGCCTGCAGCGAAGATTCTTCTTTATTGCTTGCCGTTGTGCGGGCGATGATCAGCGTCACGCCGGCGGTCTCCAGCATCTTGGCTTCGCGATCCTCGATGCCGTCGTCGGTGATCACCGTGGCGATGCGCGACAGGCCGCACAGGATCAGGCTCGAGCGTCTGCGGAACTTCGAGGAATCGACCAGCACCACCAACTCGTCTGCCTGGTCGATCAGCTTCTGCTCGGCCTGGATCAGCAGCGGGTCGCCTTCCATCAGACCGAGCGGTCCCAGTCCCTGCGCGCCCATGAACATGCGGCGCGCGTAAAAATTGCGCGTCACGTCATTGTCGAAGGGCGACAGGATGATGTTCTGCTCGCGGTAGATGGTGCCGCCCGACAGCATTACCGTGTTCTTGGAATGTCTGAGCAGGTGCTCGGCGATCGGAAAGGAATTGGTGAAGATCGGCATGCGCCGGCCGGTCAGGAAATGCACCATCTGGAAGGTGGTGGTGCCGCCATTGATGATGATCGGCTCGCCATCCTTGCAGAGTTCCACGGCTTCCCGCGCGATTGCCCGTTTCTGCGCAGCGTTGATGGTCTCGTTGACGGAAAAGGGCCGGCCGGCAAGGCCGATGAACTGCGGCGGCGAAAGCGCCTCTGCACCGCCGCGCACCCGGCGCAGGCGTTTTTGCACGTGCAATGCCGCGATGTCGCGCCGAATCGTCGCCTCGGACGACTCCGTCAGGTCGACCATCTCCTGCACCGTCACCACAGGTTTTTCCTGGACGGCGGACAAAATGATCCTGTGGCGCTCTTTCTCGTGCATGGTTCCTCCCTGCTTGAGCATCTAGGCACCCAAAGCGCGCAGTGTCAATCATTTCCGATCAGATAATTTCATTGTGCAATGCAATATGACTGATATTGATCGTTTGTGATTGACAAGACAGCCGCTTGCGTAGAAATTCGTACAAAAGGGACCGGCGCCGTTTGCGTGTCCCAAAGGGAGGATACCTATGCTCGACAAGCGCTCCGGCACGCGCCTCGCCAATCTTTGGGATAACGCAAAAGCGCAAGCAATGAGCGAACCGGAACGTCTGGTCTATCGCTCGAACGTCCTTGGCTCCGACAAGCGCGTCACCAATTATGGCGGCGGCAACACCTCCTCCAAGATCTGGCAAAACGATCCGCTCACCGGCGAAAGCGTGGAAGTGCTGTGGGTCAAGGGCTCGGGCGGCGACAGCGCCTCGATCAAGCTCGACGGCTTCGCCACACTGTACATGGATAAACTGCGGGCGCTGAAGGGTCTCTATCGCGGCCTCGAACATGAAGACGAGATGGTCGGCTATCTGCCTCACTGCACCTTCAATCTCAACCCGCGCGCGGCCTCGATCGACACGCCGCTGCATGCCTTCGTGCCGAAGCCTTATGTCGATCATATGCATCCCGACGCCATCATCGCCATTGCCGCCGCCAAGGATTCGCAGGCGCTGACCAAGGAGATCTTCGGCGACACGATCGGCTGGCTGCCATGGAAACGTCCGGGCTTCGAACTCGGCCTGTGGCTGGAGAAATTCTGCCTCGAGAACCCCGACGCCAAGGGCGTCGTGCTGGCCAGCCATGGTCTGTTCAGCTGGGGCGACACGCCGAAGGAATGCTACGAGACCACGATCTCGGTTATCAATCAGGCAATCGACTGGTTCGAGCGCAAGAGCCAGGGCAAGCCGATCTTCGGCGGCGAAGTCGTCAAATCCCTCGATGCGCCGGCGCGTCGCGCCGTGGCCGCAAAACTGATGCCGAGGATCCGCGGCCTGATCTCCGAGAACAGCCACAAGCTCGGCCATTTCGATGATTCGCCTGCCGTGCTCGAATTCGTCAATTCCAGGGATTTGCGGCCGCTGGCGGCACTCGGCACGTCCTGCCCGGACCATTTCCTGCGCACCAAGATCCGGCCGCTGGTCATCGAGTTCGACCCTCAAAATCCCGACGTCGATGCCGTCATTGCCCGTCTTGCCGATGACGTGGCGGAGTATCGCGTCGGCTATCAGGCTTATTATGACCGCTGCAAGCACCCGGATTCGCCGCCGGCGCGCGATCCCAACGCCGTGGTCTATCTGGTGCCCGGCGTCGGCATGTTCACCTTCGCCGGCGACAAGGCGACGGCGCGCATTTCAGGCGAATTCTACGTCAACGCCATCAACGTCATTCGCGGCGCCTCGACGGTGTCGGCCTATGTCGGCCTGCCCGACCAGGAAGCCTTCGACATCGAATACTGGCTGCTCGAAGAGGCAAAGCTGCAGCGCCTGCCGAAACCAAAGGCCCTTGCCGGCCAGATCGCGCTGGTCACCGGCGGCGCCGGCGGCATCGGCCGGGCCACCGCCAACCGGCTGCTGCGCGAAGGCGCGTGCGTCGTGCTGGCCGACATCGACGAAGCAGCCCTTGCCAGCGCCAATGAGGAGCTTGCCAAGGCTTATGGCAAGGATTTCGTGCGGCCCGTCGTCATCAACGTCACGTCCGAGGACCAGGTGATCTCCGGTTTTGCCGAGACGGCGGTCGAATTCGGCGGCATCGATATCCTCGTGTCGAATGCCGGCCTGGCAACCTCGGCGCCGATCGAGGACACCACGCTGGCGCTGTGGAACAAGAACATGGACATCCTGTCGACCGGCTATTTCCTGGTTTCGCGCGAAGCGTTCCGGCTGTTCCGGGCGCAAAACATCGGCGGCAACATCGTCTTCGTCGCTTCCAAGAACGGGCTTGCCGCATCGCCCAACGCCGCCGCCTATTGCACGGCCAAGGCCGCCGAGATCCATCTGGCACGCTGCCTGGCGCTGGAAGGGGCGGAAGCACAGATCAGGGTCAATGTCGTCAATCCCGACGCCGTGCTGCGCGGCTCGAAGATCTGGAGCGGCGAGTGGAAGGAACAGCGCGCCGCCGCCTACAAGATGTCGACCGACGATCTCGAGGAGCATTACCGCTCGCGTTCGATGCTGAAGCGCTCGGTATTCCCAGAGGACATCGCCGAAGCGATCTATTTCTTCGCCTCCGATATGTCGGCAAAATCGACCGGCAACATCATCAACGTCGACGCCGGCAACGCACAGAGTTTTACGCGATAAGCGACCGTCTTTGAGGGGTTGGCGCCGAGGCCGGAACTTTACCCTTCTCCCCGGGGGAGAAGGTGCCGGCAGGCGGGTAAGGGGCAGCGCCAACCGAACGCATTTGGGAGGAACCATGTCCGAAACCATCATCTCCGTCGACCTCGTCGACAAGCATAATGCCGCGCGCAACGCCGACCTCAAGCGCGATTACGACTCTCTCGGCGAGCGCCTCGACCGCCGCGGCATCGCCATCGACGCTGTCAGAGACAAGGTCGAGAAATTCGCGGTCGCCATTCCGTCCTGGGGCGTCGGCACCGGCGGCACCCGCTTTGCCCGTTTTCCAGGCGCTGGCGAGCCGCGCGACATTTTCGACAAGATCGAGGACTGTGCCGTCATCCGGCAACTGACGCAGGCGACGCCGACCGTCTCGCTGCATATTCCCTGGGACAAGGCCGATCCGAACCGGCTGAAGCAGGCGGCATCCCGCTTCGGTCTCGGCTTCGACGCCATCAACTCGAACACCTTCTCCGACGCCAGCGACCAGAAGCTTTCCTATAAATTCGGCTCGCTGTCGCATGCCGATGCAGCAACACGCCGGCAGGCGGTCGAGCACAACCTCGAATGCATCGAGATCGGCAGGACGCTGGGCTCGAAAGCGCTGACGGTGTGGATCGGCGACGGCTCGAACTTCCCCGGCCAGGTCAACTTCGCCAAGGCATTCGAGCGCTATCTCGACGCGATGAAGGAGATCTACGCCGGGCTGCCGGACGACTGGAAGCTGTTCACCGAGCACAAGATGTACGAGCCGGCCTTCTATTCGACCGTCGTGCAGGATTGGGGCACCAACTACATCATCGCCAAAGAGCTTGGCGACAAGGCGTTCTGCCTGGTCGACCTCGGCCATCACGCCCCCAACGTCAATATCGAGATGATCGTGTCGCGGCTGATCCAGTTCAAAAAACTCGGAGGCTTCCACTTCAACGATTCGAAATATGGCGACGACGACCTCGACGCCGGCTCGATCGATCCCTACCGCCTCTTTCTGGTCTTCAACGAACTGGTCGATGCCGAGCTTTCAGGCGCCGAAGGCTTCGATCCGGCCCACATGCTCGACCAGAGCCACAACATCACCGATCCGATCGAAAGCCTGATGCTGTCGGCGATAGAAGTGCAGCGCGCCTATGCGCAGGCGCTGCTGGTCGACCGCAGGGCGCTCGAAGGCTTCCAGGATACCAACGACGCGCTGATGGCGACGCAGACGTTGAAGATAGCCTATCGCACCGATGTCGAGCCGATACTTGCCACGGCACGGCTGAAGACAGGCGGCGCCATCGATCCAGTCGCCGCCTACCGCGCCGCCGGCTACCGGGCGAAGGTTGCAGCGGAACGGCCGGCGGTGGCGAGCGTCGGCGGCGGGATTGTTTGATGCTGGTGAAAATGAAAAACCCGCCTGAGGCGGGTCGTTGGAGCCAAATAGCACCATACCCAAATTAGTAGCATAGCTGCCGGCACAAAGCAAGAACAAAATTGCTTGTCAGCGTTGGATCGTGGCTTCATTTCAGCTTGGGTTCCTCTCCGCCATGAATGGGTGCCATGAATGGTGTCGATAGAAGGCGCAAGCCTCGCCATATCTTCCCATTAATGTCAGTAGACTCAACCTCTCCAAGCGCGTTTCCTAGGCCTACCCACGCCTCGGAGAACGGCCATGCACAACACCCGCCGAACCCTAATCGCCGTCACCCTTTCCCTCACCCTGACCTTCGTGCCGTTCCTCGCCTTTGCCGCCTCGCCGCAGCCGGCGAAGGGCGAGCACGGCATGGTGGTGACCGCCCAGCATCTGGCGTCGGAAGTCGGCGTCGAGGTGCTGAAGAAGGGCGGCAACGCGGTCGATGCAGCGGTCGCTGTCGGCTACGCTCTGGCTGTCGTCTACCCGACCGCCGGCAACATCGGCGGCGGCGGCTTCATGACCATCCGCTTCAAGGACGGCCGTTCGACCTTCGTCGATTTCCGCGAGCGCGCGCCGCTCGCCGCGACCAAAACCATGTATCTCGACAAGGACGGCAAGCCGGTAAAGGGCGCCAGTCTCGACGGCTATCTGGCGGTCGGCGTGCCCGGTTCGGTGGCCGGCTTCGAGATGGCGCGGGAGAAATACGGCACGCTGACGCGGCAGGATTTGCTGGCGCCGGCTATCCGCTATGCCAAGGACGGTTTCGTGCTGGAGCAGGGCGATGTGGCCTCGCTCCTGGGCGGCGCCGAGCGGCTGGCCAGGGACCCAGCGGCGGCCGTCATTTTCCTCAAGCCGGACGGCAAGCCCTATGCCGTCGGCGAGCGCCTTATCCAGGCCGATCTCGCGGCCTCGCTTGCCGCGATTTCGGAACGCGGCGTGGATCCCTTCTACAAAGGTGCGATCGCCGACGCCATCGTCAAGGCGAGCGGCGAGAAGGGCGGCATTCTGGCCAAGGCGGATTTCGAAAATTATGCCGTGCGCGAGCTCAAGCCGGTGACCTGCAATTATCGCGGCTACGAGATCATTTCCTCGCCGCCGCCAAGCTCCGGCGGCGTCATCATCTGCGAGATCCTCAACGTGCTTGAGTTCTACCCGCTGTCCTATCTCGGCGCCGGTTCGGCCGAGACGGTTCACGTCATGGTCGAGGCGATGCGCCACGCCTATGTCGACCGCAATTCGGCGCTCGGCGATCCCGGCTTCGTCGACAATCCGGTCGCAAAACTGCTCGACAAGAATTACGCCAGGGAAATTCGCGAAAAGATCGATCCGTTCCGGGCCGGCGTCTCGCAGGAATTGATGCCGAAGGGCTTTGGCGAGAGCAGCGAGACGACGCATTTTTCGATCATCGACAATGATGGCAATGCCGTCGCGGTAACCTACACGCTGAACGGCTCGTTCGGCGCCGGCGTCGTCGCCGCCGGCACCGGCATCCTGCTCAACAACGAGATGGACGATTTCACCCAGAAACCCGGCGTGCCCAATCTCTATGGCCTGGTCCAGGGCGAGGCGAATGCGATCGCGCCGAAAAAGACGCCGCTGTCGTCGATGAGCCCCACCATCCTCGCCAAAGACGGCAAGCCGTTCATGGTCATCGGCAGCCCCGGCGGTTCCCGCATCATCACCATCACGCTGGAGGCGATCGTCAACGTCGTCGACCACGGCATGAACATCCAGGAGGCCATCGACGCACCGCGCATCCATCACCAATGGTTGCCCGACACGGTCTATATCGAACCTTTCGGCCTGTCGCCCGATACCGAAAAGCTGCTTACCGGCATGGGCTACCGTCTCGATCTTGCCGACACGACCTGGGGCCAGGCGGCCGGCATCCTGGTCGGCGGCAAGAGCCTGGCGGAAATCGAGAAGGGTGGCGGCGCCCGCTACAATGGCGCCATCGACAGCCGCGCCGCAGCCGGCAAGGCTATCGGGTATTAAACCCCAAAAAGTGGGAACCGGTTTTCGGATAAGATCATGGTCAACAAGAAGATTGCGCCTTGCTTCAGGTGACCAGCGCGATTGTCGACGCAATCAGCATCAGCGCCGCGATGCCGACGAACAGCGCGTAGATGCGCGGCCGGTCGAGCAGAAGCGCATTGCCGGATATCCATGCTGCAGTGGCGCCGCCAAGCGCGAAAAAGAAGGTGCTGCGGCGCCCGAAGCTCAAGCCGGCAGCCATCAGGCCGCCGATGATCAGGGCGCCGAACACGATGATCACGGCGACTGCGTATTTTTCGAAATCGTTGCCGCCGGCGCTCGGGCCGATTGCGTTCAACCTCGACAGATCGTCCGGATCGAACGGGCTGGTCGACCCATATTCGTCTTGACCGACAGGCTCATGCATCATTCGTTCTCCGCAAACCGACAGCAAATCATCAAGCCTCGCCGAGCGCAACCGCTCGCCGAATGTGATTGGCACGGTGTTCAACACTTTCTGGCGGCGGCTTGCCAGAGATTTTTGGGTGCGTGCCTTGATCGCCCCGCTGTGCGGTCTGGTCAAGCGCTTTGCAGGAGTTGAATCTTCAGGCCGCTCTGGCCAAAGACTGCGTTGCCTGAACGGAAGCTCCAAGCACCGCCTGTGCGGTGTCGGCCTGCCTTTCATCGACGTGCGCCAGCACCAGGATCACACCCTGTTCGGCATCCCGCCGGCCTGGCTGCTTGCCGCTATCGGACAATGTGTCGAAAAGCCTGCCGGCAATGCAGCCCAAGGCTGCACTGACGAGGGTAGATGCCAGCCATCCCGCGCCGACGGGATCGACGCCTGGGATATCAAAGGCGCCGAGGCCGGCCAACAAACCCGCCGCCGCGCCAAGGGCGGCACCGCTGCCTGGACCGCGCAAGACGGCGCCGATTTCATCATCGTAGGGTCCGATGACGCTGATCTGGTGGCGCGCAATTCCTGCTGCCTGAAGCGTTTCGACGGCACGCGCCGCCTGGTCATGGGAATCGAAAAGTCTGCTGATTGTTCGCATTGAAACTGCCTGTGAGGCCCCCCGGCCGTCCATGTACGGCGGGTTCCTGCCGAGCGACGACGCCGCGGAGCCGCCTAACGCAAACGTCACCCGCCGCTCATTCTGAGCGGCGGGTGACGGCTGCCTGAATTTTCACGTCACTCGATGATCTTGACGATCTTGCGCGTGCCGGGATCGACGACGACGGTGCGGTTGTCGACGACGACATAGCGGTATTTGACGTTGGGGACTTCATGAAGCTCGACTGTATCGGGAAGCGTTGAGCCGATATTGAGCTCCACCCCAGGGATTTTCACCGAGGCCAGCGGCTGCTTCTTCACATACTCCTTGATGACCGTTTCCTGCTCCGGCTCGATGACGACGTCTTGCGCCGCAACGGCTCCGACGCCTGCCAGCAGCAGAAATCCCGCCACTGCGGTGGAAAAATGCATTCTCATGGATCGTCTCCTTTGCGAACTCGGTCCGCTCTTCACGCCAAGGCTCACTCGAACGGAAGGCAGCTGAAAACGTTCCGTCGACGGGGCTTCGGTCCTGCCCGGCAGGGACCAACCGACGTGTTACCGCAGGACCTAAGTCTGATCCGTGCGCGCAAAGGGTGGGTTTGCCGCGTGACCCGGAACCGTGGCGGCGCGTGGCCGTTTCGGGCTGCACGTGCCGGGAGGATTCCATGGAAAAGTCGACGGTTGCTCGCACCGATCTTGGCTGTTCCACTCCGATCGAACCCGACAGCTGCGCAGCCTGTCCCTTCCTGCGCCGATAGGTTCGCCCGTCAGTTTGTGGCGAGCGAAACCTCAAATTGCTGCGTGCGTCAAAGCTGACCCCCGGAAGCGAAGAGAAGGGGCGAGGAGAACAGAAATGGCCGACGACAAGAGCAAGCGAGACTTCAGCGACCGCAAGCGTGTTTCGGTGGATGAGTATTACGAGGTCGAATATTTCGCGCGGGAAAATGGTGTTTCGCCCAGCCAGGTGAGCAAGCTGATCAAAAGGACCGGCGGCGACCGGATGATCCTCTCGCAGGCGGTGAAGGCATTGCGCGAGCGCAAGTGAGATGGCGGCGAAGCCAACGGTGGAGAGGCACTGATCGCGATTGGCCGAGATCGCGGCCATCTGCCGACAACGTGCCCGGATGCCGAGCTTCGGCCAAGCGCAATGCCCCACTACTTCTTTGATTCCGATGAAGACGGAATCGTCTATTCCGACGATCAGGGAACCTTATATGACGATTTCCCGCTGGTCAGGAAAGAAGCCCTTCGCACATTGGCCGAGATGGCCAGGGATGGCCTTCCTCACCGCAGGATTGCAGTCAAGGTCCGGGACGACCGTGGCGGTATGGTCCTCGAAGTGGCTTTGACCTTTGCCGTCGAAACGCAGCATTTCGACGAGCGTATTTTCCAGATCGACTTGCGCACGAACTGACGCCTCGATCGTCATCGCGCCGACCATGAGTTTCTGGTGCAGCCGCATCTTCCCTAGAGCGGCGGACTTTCATGTGAGTCCATAGCCTGCGGCAGTGAAGTAGTTTCTGCATTCTGTTGGAGAGAAGAGATTGCAGATATCGCCAATGGCCTGCCA
>NZ_JAMYTB010000006.1:0-372357 GCF_040322275.1 Mesorhizobium sp. M0174 | reverse complement strand
CCGTCAAGCCGCACAAGAAGTTCGTTGCCGAAGCCTACATCCTGACCAAGGACGAGGGCGGCCGCCATACGCCGTTCTTCACCAACTACCGTCCGCAGTTCTATTTCCGCACGACGGACGTGACCGGCATCGTGTCGCTGCCGGAAGGCACCGAGATGGTGATGCCGGGCGACAACATCACCGTCGATGTCGAGCTGATCGTGCCGATCGCCATGGAAGAGAAGCTGCGCTTCGCCATCCGTGAAGGCGGCCGCACCGTCGGTGCCGGCATCGTCGTCACCATCAAAGAGTAATTTGGACTTAAACCGATCTGTCGCGGGCGCTGCCCGCGCCGCGCCAGAACAAGGAAGTGACGCATGAACGGACAGAATATCCGCATCCGCCTGAAGGCGTTTGATCACCGGGTGCTCGACGCCTCGACACGGGAAATCGTGTCGACCGCCAAGCGCACCGGCGCCAACGTCCGCGGCCCAATTCCGCTGCCGACGCGGATCGAAAAGTTCACGGTCAACCGGTCGCCTCATGTCGACAAGAAGAGCCGCGAGCAGTTCGAGATGCGCACGCACAAGCGTCTGCTCGACATCGTCGACCCGACCCCGCAGACGGTCGATGCTTTGATGAAGCTCGACCTGGCCGCCGGTGTCGACGTCGAGATCAAGCTCTAAGGAACCAGAGGTCAGCGGGGCGACCCGGAACTCTGAAGGAACAAGAGGCGTGGAGGGGCGACAGCCCCGACAGGGAACTCTAAAGGAATTGAACCGATGCGTTCAGGTGTGATTGCAAAGAAGGTGGGAATGACCCGCATCTACAACGATGCCGGGGAACATGTTCCCGTCACTGTTCTCCAGATGGAGAACTGCCAGGTCGTGGCGCAGCGCACGCAGGAGAAGAACGGCTATACCGCCGTCCAACTCGGCGTTGGCCTTGCCAAGGTGAAGAACACGTCGAAGGCGATGCGCGGCCATTTCGCGACCGCTTCCGTCGAGCCTAAGGCCAAGGTTGCCGAGTTCCGCGTCTCCGCCGACAACATGATCGATGTCGGCGCCGAGATCACCGTCGAGCATTTCGTCGTCGGCCAGAAGGTCGATGTGACGGGAACCACGATCGGCAAGGGTTTCCAGGGCGTCATCAAGCGGCACCACATGGGTGGCGGCCGCGCGACGCACGGCAACTCGGTGTCGCACCGTACACACGGTTCGACCGGCCAGCGCCAGGATCCGGGCAAGGTGTTCAAGGGCAAGCATATGGCCGGCCACATGGGTGACACCCGCGTCACCACGCAGAATGTCGAGGTCGTCTCGACCGACGCCGATCGTGGCCTGATCCTGATCCGCGGTGCGGTCCCGGGTTCGAAGGGTGCATGGATCCTGGTCCGCGATGCGGCCAAGGTGGCGCTTCCGGCCAATGCGCCGAAGCCCGCCGCGATCCGCGCCGTTGCAACCGATGGTGCCGCCAAGAACGAGGCCCCGGCCACAGAGGGAGCGGAATAATGGACCTCAAGATTACAACGCTTGGCGGCAAGGACGCCGGTAAGCTGAAGCTCTCCGAAGAGATTTTCGGCCTTGATCCGCGCGAGGACATCCTGCAGCGCGTCGTGCGCTGGCAGCTCGCCAAGAAGCAGCAGGGCACGCACAAGGCCAAGGGCCGCGCGGAAATCGCCCGCACCGGCGCCAAGATGTACAAGCAGAAGGGTACCGGCCGCGCCCGTCACCATTCGGCTCGCGCTCCGCAGTTCCGCGGCGGCGGCAAGGCCCACGGCCCGGTCGTGCGCAGCCACGAGCACGATCTGCCGAAGAAGGTGCGTGCGCTCGGTCTCAAGCATGCGCTTTCGGCCAAGGCCAAAAGCGCGTCGATCATCATCATTGACGAGCTGAAGCTGACCGAGGCCAAGACCAAGGCACTGATCGCGAATTTCGCGACGCTGGGCCTGAGCAACGCCCTGGTGATCGGCGGCGCCGAGCTTGACAAGAATTTCAAGCTGGCGGCGACCAACATCCCGAACATCGACGTGCTGCCCATCCAGGGCATCAACGTCTACGACATTCTGCGCCGCGGCACGCTGGTCCTTTCCAAGGCCGCCGTCGAGGCTCTCGAGGAGCGCTTCAAATGACCGACCTTCGTCACTACGACGTGATCGTCTCGCCGGCGATCACCGAAAAGTCGACCATGGCTTCCGAGCAGAACCAGGTCGTCTTCAATGTTGCCAAGAAGGCGTCGAAGCCGGAAATCAAGGCCGCCGTCGAAGCGCTGTTCGGCGTCAAGGTGATGGCTGTGAACACGCTTGTCCGCAAGGGCAAGATCAAGCGCTTCCGCGGCACGATCGGCCGCCAGAGCGACGTCAAGAAGGCGGTTGTGACGCTGGCCGACGGCCAGTCGATCGACGTCGCGACGGGTCTCTGAGCAAGGTCGCGAGGACAGAACAATGACACTGAAAAAATTCAACCCGGTAACGCCGAGCACCCGTCAGCTGGTCATCGTCGACCGCTCGGGCCTCTACAAGGGCAAGCCCGTCAAGGGCCTGACCGAAGGCCTGACCAAGTCGGGCGGCCGCAACAATTACGGCCGCATCACGGCCCGCTTCATCGGCGGCGGTCACAAGCGCACCTACCGCATCATCGACTTCAAGCGCCGCAAGTTCGACGTCGTCGGTACGGTTGAGCGTATCGAGTACGATCCGAACCGCACCGCCTTCATTGCGCTGATCAAGTACGACGATGGCGAGCTGTCCTACATCATCGCCCCGCAGCGTCTGGCTCCCGGCGACAAGATCGTGGCCGGTGAATCGGTCGACGTGAAGCCGGGCAACGCGATGCCGCTGGCCTCTATGCCGGTCGGCACGATCGTCCATAATATCGAGCTGAAGCCCGGCAAGGGCGCTCAGGTCGCCCGTTCGGCCGGTGGTTATGGCCAGCTCGTCGGCCGCGACCAGGGCATGGCGATCCTGCGCCTCAATTCGGGCGAGCAGCGTGTCGTCCACGGCTCCTGCATGGCCACTGTCGGCGCCGTGTCCAACCCGGACCACGGCAACATCAATGACGGCAAGGCTGGCCGCACCGTGTGGCGTGGCAAACGTCCGCACAATCGCGGTGTGACCATGAACCCGGTCGACCATCCGCATGGCGGCGGCGAAGGCCGCACCTCGGGTGGCCGCCATCCGGTTTCGCCCTGGGGCAAGCCGACCAAGGGCAAGAAGACGCGGTCCAACAAGGCGACCGACAAGTTCATCCTGCGCTCGCGCCATCAGCGCAAGAGCTAAGAAGAGGTAACGCCAAGTGACTCGTTCGATTTGGAAAGGCCCCTTCATCGACGGCTACCTTCTGAAGAAGGTGGACAAGGTTCGTGAAGGTGGTCGCAATGAGGTGATCAAGATGTGGAGCCGCCGCTCCACCATCCTGCCGCAGTTCGTCGGCTTCACCTTCGGTGTCTACAACGGCCAGAAACACGTTCCCGTCTCGGTGAACGAGGACATGGTCGGTCACAAGTTCGGTGAATTCGCTCCGACCCGGACCTATTACGGTCACGGCGCGGATAAGAAGGCGAAGAGGAAATAATCATGGGCAAGGCCAAAGCTCCGCGCAGGCTTGCTGACAACGAAGCGCGCGCCGTGTTGCGCACGATCCGTATCAGCCCGCAGAAGCTGAACCTGGTTGCCGCGCTGATCCGCGGCAAGAAGGTCGCGACAGCGCTTTCCGACCTCGAATTCTCGGCCAAGCGGATTTCCGGCACGGTCAAGAAGACGCTGGAATCGGCGATCGCCAACGCGGAAAACAACCACGACCTCGACGTCGATGCGCTGATCGTGGCGGAAGCCTATGTCGGCAAGTCGATTGTCATGAAGCGGTTCCATGCCCGTGGCCGTGGTCGCGCCAGCCGTATCGAGAAGCCGTTCTCGCACCTCACGATCGTCGTTCGTGAAGTCGAAGAAAAAGGGGAGGCCGCATAATGGGCCAGAAAGTCAATCCGATCGGTCTGCGTCTCGGCATCAACCGCACCTGGGATTCGCGGTGGTTCGCGAACACCGGCGAGTACGGCAAGCTGCTGCACGAGGACATCAAGATCCGCAAATATCTTGAGAAGGAACTCAAGCAGGCTGCGATCTCGAAGGTCGTGATCGAGCGTCCGCACAAGAAGTGCCGCGTCACCATCCATGCGGCGCGTCCGGGCCTGATCATCGGCAAGAAGGGCGCCGACATCGAGAAGCTTCGCAAGAAGCTGATGGAGATGACCAAGTCCGAGACGCATCTGAACATCGTCGAAGTGCGCAAGCCGGAGATCGACGCGACCCTGGTCGCCCAGTCGATCGCCCAGCAGCTCGAGCGCCGCATCGCGTTCCGCCGCGCCATGAAGCGCGCCGTCCAGTCGGCGATGCGCCTGGGTGCCGAAGGCATCCGCATCAACTGCGCTGGCCGTCTCGGCGGCGCCGAGATCGCGCGCATGGAGTGGTATCGCGAAGGCCGCGTGCCGCTGCATACGTTGCGCGCCGACGTCGACTACGGCACGGCCGAGGCGAATACGGCCTACGGCATCTGTGGCGTCAAGGTCTGGGTGTTCAAGGGCGAAATCCTTGAGCACGACCCGATGGCATCGGAGCGCCGCGCCACCGAGGGCGATCATGCGCATGGCGGTGGTGGTGAGCGCGAGCGCGGTCGCCGTCGCGAAAACGCGTAAGACAGTCAGGAATTTGGAGTTAGAACGATGCTGCAGCCAAAGCGCACAAAGTTCCGCAAGCAGTTCAAGGGCCGCATCCACGGTACCGCCAAGGGCGGCACCAACCTGGATTTCGGTGGTTTCGGGCTGAAGGCGCTTGAGCCGAACCGCGTCACCGCGCGTGAGATCGAGGCGGCCCGCCGCGCGATCACCCGCGAGATGAAGCGCGCCGGCCGGGTGTGGATCCGTATCTTCCCGGACGTGCCGGTTACGTCGAAGCCGACTGAAGTCCGTATGGGTAAGGGCAAGGGCGCCGTCGACTACTGGGCGGCACGCGTCAAGCCGGGTCGCATCATGTTCGAGATCGACGGCGTCAACGAAGAAACCGCCCGTGAGGCGCTGCGTCTCGGCGCGGCCAAGCTCTCGGTCAGGACGCGCTTCGTACAGCGCATCGCAGAATAAGGACGGGCTGATCATGAAAGCCGAAGACATCCGGACCAAGACGCAGGACCAGCTGACCGACGACCTGGCCAGCCTGAAGAAGGAGCAGTTCAACCTGCGCTTCCAGAAGGCCACCGGCCAGCTTGAGAAGACCGCGCGCGTGAGGCAGGTCCGCAAGGACATTGCGCGTATCAAGACCATCGCTGCGGAAAAGTCCGCGGCCAAGAAGGCTTAAGGACGAAAACCATGCCAAAGCGCATTCTGCAGGGCACCGTCGTCAGCGACAAGAACGAGAAGACGGTTGTCGTCAAGGTCGAACGGCGCTTCACGCATCCCGTGATGAAGAAGACCGTGCGCATGACCAAGAAGTACAAGGCGCACGACGAGAACAACGCCCACAAGGTCGGTGATCAGGTGTTCATCCAGGAATCGAAGCCGATTTCCAAGGACAAGCGCTGGGTCGTGGTGTCTTCGGACCAGGCCTGATCGGGGCTAACGAAACGAATTTTGGACAGACCGGGGAGGGGTGAGAAACCCGTCCCGTTAGAAAAGAAGAAGGCGGCCAGTCATGATTCAGATGCAAACAAACCTCGACGTCGCGGATAATTCCGGCGCCCGTCGTGTCATGTGCATCAAGGTGCTGGGCGGCTCGAAGCGGAAATACGCTTCCGTGGGCGACATCATCGTGGTGTCGATCAAGGAAGCCATCCCGCGCGGCCGCGTCAAGAAGGGCGATGTGATGAAGGCGGTCGTGGTTCGCACGGCCAAGGACATCCGCCGCCCGGACGGCAGCGTGATCCGTTTCGACAAGAACGCAGCCGTTCTCGTCGACAACAAGAAAGAGCCGATCGGCACGCGTATCTTCGGACCGGTTCCGCGCGAACTCCGCGCCAAGAACCACATGAAGATCATCTCGCTCGCGCCTGAAGTGCTGTAAGGAGCCGGACCAATGCAAAAGATTAGAAAAGGCGACAAGGTCGTCGTGCTGGCCGGCAAGGACAAGGGCCGTTCGGGCGAAGTCCTTTCGGTGCAGCCGAAGGACGACACCGCGCTGGTGCGCGGCGTCAACCTGATCCGTCGTCATCAGAAGCAGTCCCAGTCCCAAGAGGGCGGGATCATCACCAAGGAAGCGCCGATCCAGCTGTCGAACATCGCGCTGGCCGACCCCAAGGATGGCAAGCCGACCCGCGTCGGCTTCATCTTCCAGAAGGACGGCAAGAAGGTGCGCGTCGCCAAGCGCTCGGGAGAAGTCATCAATGGCTAAGGCTCAAACCAAGCAGGCAACTGCCCAGAACACGCCGCGCCTCAAGCAGGTCTACAACGAGACCATTCGCAAGGCGCTGCAGGAGCAGTTCGGCTACGAGAACGAGATGCAGGTTCCGCGCATCGACAAGATCGTGTTGAACATGGGCGTCGGCGAGGCGACCGGCGATTCGAAGAAGCCTTCGATCGCGGCGGAGGACCTTGCAATGATCGCCGGCCAGAAGGCCGTTGTCACCCGCGCCCGCAACTCGATCGCCGGCTTCAAGGTCCGCGAGAAGATGCCGATCGGCGCCAAGGTCACGCTGCGCAAGGAACGCATGTACGAGTTCCTCGACCGCCTCGTGAACATCGCACTGCCGCGCGTCCGCGACTTCCGCGGGCTCAACCCGAAGAGCTTCGATGGCCGTGGCAACTATGCCATGGGCATCAAGGAACACATCGTGTTCCCGGAGATCAACTACGACAAGGTTGATCAGATCTGGGGCATGGACGTCATCGTTTGTACGACTGCGAAGACGGACGACGAAGCCAGGGCATTGCTCAAGGCCTTCAACTTCCCCTTCCGCCAGTAACGGCAGCGAGAAAAGGAAAAATCTGAAATGGCAAAGACCAGCTCAGTCGAGAAGAACAACAGGCGCCGCAAGCTTGCGGACCAGTTCGCTGCCAAGCGCAAGGTGCTCAAGGCGATCATCATGGATCAGTCCAAGCCGATGGAAGAGCGCTTCCGCGCTCAGCTGAAGCTTTCGGCGCTGCCGCGCAACTCGGCCAAGACCCGCATCCGCAACCGCTGCGAAGTCACCGGACGTCCGCGTGCCTATTATCGCAAGCTCAAAGTATCGCGTATCGCGCTTCGTGATCTCGGCAATAACGGCCAGATCCCGGGCCTGGTCAAGTCGAGCTGGTAAGGAGGACATAAGATGTCATTGAGCGATCCTCTCGGCGATATGCTGACCCGCATCCGCAACGCGTATGGCCGTAAGAAGTCGAGCGTTTCGACGCCGGCTTCGCGCCTGCGCACCCGTGTCCTCGACGTGCTGAAGGCCGAAGGCTATATCCGCGACTACAGCCAGACCGACTTCGACAACGGCAAGTCCGAAATCGAGATCGAGCTGAAGTATTTCGACGGTGCGCCGGTGGTGCGCGAAATCGCCCGGGTCTCGAAGCCCGGCCGCCGCGTCTACGTTTCGGCCAAGTCGATACCACACGTCGCCAACGGCCTCGGCATCGCCATTCTTTCGACGCCGAAGGGTGTGATGGCCGACCACGAAGCGCGCGAACAGAATGTCGGCGGGGAAATCCTCTGCCAGATCTTCTGATCTGGTATGTGACCCGTTGGAATCCGGCTTTCGGGATCAAGTCCCGAAAACCGAGACCTGAAACAAGAGAAGTGACGAGGACAACAGAATGTCTCGTATTGGAAAGAAACCCGTTTCGCTGCCGCAGGGCGTGACCGCGACCGTCAACGGCCAGACCGTGACGGCGAAGGGTCCGAAGGGCGAGCTGAAGTTCGTGGTGAACGACGAAGTGCTGGTCAAGATGGAAGGCAGCGAGATCGCTGTCCAGCCGCGCGACCAGACCAAGACCGCCCGTTCCAAATGGGGCATGTCGCGCACGCAGATCGTCAACATCCTGCAGGGCGTCAAGGACGGCTTCGAAAAGAAGCTCGAGATCACCGGCGTCGGCTATCGCGCCGCGATGCAAGGCAAGAACCTGCAGCTGGCGCTCGGCTTCAGCCACGACGTTGTCTACGAGACGCCGCAGGGCGTGACGATTTCGGTGCCGAAGCCGACGGAAATCACCGTGACCGGCATCGACAAGCAGCAGGTCGGCCAGGTTGCCGCCGAGATCCGCGAGTACCGCAGCCCCGAGCCCTACAAGGGCAAGGGCGTTCGCTATGCTGGCGAGAAGATCGTCCGCAAGGAAGGCAAGAAGAAGTAATTTTAACGCCGCGGGGAGCGGTCGCGGGAGGCTCGTCCTACCGCATATGGTTGCCCCCGTTTTTTGAAGGCAAGGAACTGATATCATGGGCTCGAAAGAATCCACCCAACGCCGCGCTCAGCGCGTCCGCCGCCAGATTAAAAAGGTTGCCGGCGATCGTCCGCGTTTGTCGGTCCATCGCACGTCGAAGAACATCTATGTCCAGGTGATCGACGACGCCAAGGGCCACACCATCGCGGCTGCTTCGACGCTTGAGAAGGAGCTCAAGGGCTCGCTCAAGACCGGCGCCGACACCGCGGCCGCAGCTGCCATCGGCAAGCTGATCGCCGAGCGTGCCTCGAAGGCCGGCGTCAAGGAAGTCGTCTTCGACCGCGGCGCCTACATCTACCACGGCCGCGTCAAGGCGCTTGCCGAGGCTGCACGTGAAGGTGGTCTGAGCTTCTAAAAACGAAATTCGCCCCGGCGACCCACAGAGGCCGCCGGATATCATCATCAACCGTGCTTCCGGAAAAAAACAAGGAACAGGATATGGCACAGGAACGTAGGGATGGCGGCCGTGGCCGTGATCGCGAAGAGCGCGACGACGGCATGGTCGACAAGCTCGTCCACATCAACCGTGTCGCCAAGGTCGTCAAGGGCGGCCGGCGCTTCGGCTTTGCAGCACTCGTTGTCGTCGGCGACCAGAAGGGCCGCGTCGGCTTCGGCCACGGCAAGGCGCGCGAAGTGCCGGAGGCGATCCGCAAGGCGACCGAATCGGCCAAGCGCGACATGATCTTCGTGCCGTTGCGCTCGGGCCGCACGCTGCACCATGACGTCGAGGGACGCTGGGGCGCGGGACGGGTCCTGCTGCGCGCCGCCAAGCAAGGTACCGGCATCATCGCCGGCGGCCCGATGCGCGCCGTATTCGAGACGCTCGGCATGCATGACGTGGTCGCCAAGTCGATGGGTTCTTCCAACCCCTACAACATGGTTCGCGCCACTTTCGACGCGCTGAAGAGCCAGATGCATCCGAAGGATGTGGCTGCCGCGCGCGGCATCAAGTATTCGACCCTTCAGGCCCGCCGCGGCACCGCCGTTGCGGCTGAAGAATAGTCGACGCTGACCAGGGATCTGACCATGGCCAAGAAAGCAACCAAGACCATCACCGTCGAGCAGATCGGTTCGCCGATCCGCCGGCCGAAGGAGCAGCGCGCAACGCTGGTCGGCCTCGGCCTCAACAAGATGCACAAGCAGCGCACGCTGGAGGATACGCCCTCGGTGCGCGGCATGATCGCTGCCGTCCAGCATCTCGTCCGCGTCGTGGACGAGGGCTGAGCCAGAGCGCAGGAGAATCCAGATGAAACTCAATGATCTGCGTGACAAGGACGGCGCGACGCACTCCAAGAAGCGTCTCGGCCGTGGCATCGGTTCCGGTTCGGGCAAGACCGCCGGTCGCGGCGTTAAGGGCCAGAAGGCGCGCTCCGGTGTCGCCGTCAACGGCTTCGAGGGTGGCCAGATGCCGCTCTACCGGCGTCTGCCGAAGCGCGGCTTCAACAATATCTTCGCCAAGAGCTTCACTGTCGTGTCGCTGGCCCGCATCCAGGCGGCGCTCGATGCCAAGAAGCTTGACGCTAAGACAGTTGTGACGGCCGAGGCGCTGGTTGCGGCCGGCGTCATCCGTCGCGTCAAGGACGGCGTGCGCATCCTTTCGGACGGCGACATCAAGGCCAAGCTTGCCTTCGACGTGGCCGGAGCCTCCAAGGCCGCGATCGAGAAGATCGAAAAGGCCGGCGGCTCGGTGAAACTGCCTGAGCAGGCAGCCGCCGAGTAACGGCAATTTGAAGCACGTTCGGCAAAGGCGGAATTCGGTTTTGCCTGCGGTCGTGCTTTGATCCGACAGATGTGGCGGCCGCATCAACGCGGCCGCTTGCATGTTTGCAGTCCGGAGCTTATCTCGTGAGCTTCGGTGACACGCGCCGCCTGAGCTGCGGGCATCGAGCGTGACCAAGCGGAGAATCAGGCATGGCTTCGGCTGCTGAACAACTAGCCTCGAATCTGAATTTTTCGGCCTTCGCCAAAGCCGAGGATTTGAAGAAGCGCATCTGGTTCACCATCGGCGCGCTGCTCGTCTACCGTCTTGGCACCTACATCCCGCTGCCCGGCATCAATCCCGACGCTTTCGCCCAGGCCTTCTCGTCGCAGAGCAAGGGCGTGCTCGGCATGTTCAACATGTTCGCCGGCGGCGCCGTGCAGCGCATGGCGATCTTTGCCCTTGGCATTATGCCCTATATCTCCGCTTCCATCATTATGCAGCTGATGACCTCGGTCATTCCATCGCTGGAAGCGCTGAAGAAGGAAGGCGAGCAGGGCCGCAAGATCATCAACCAGTACACGCGCTACGGCACAGTGCTTCTGGCGCTTGTCCAGGCGTACGGGATTTCGGTCGGGCTTGAGGGCGGCAACGGCATCGTCAACGATCCCGGCATGTTCTTCCGCATCTCTACCGTCGTCACGCTGGTCGGCGGCACCATGTTCCTGATGTGGCTTGGCGAGCAGATCACCGCCCGCGGCATCGGCAACGGCATTTCGCTGATCATCTTCTCCGGCATCGTCGCCGGCCTGCCGCGCGCCATCTCCGGCACGCTGGAGCTTGGCCGCACCGGCGCCTTGTCGACCGGCCTGATCCTGGCGATCATCGTGCTCGCCATCATCGTCATCGCGCTGATCGTCTTCTTCGAGCGCGCCCAGCGCCGCCTGCTGATCCAGTATCCCAAGCGCCAGGTTGGCAATCGCATGTTCCAGGGCGATACCTCGCATCTGCCGCTGAAGCTCAACACGTCCGGCGTCATTCCGCCGATCTTCGCCTCGTCGCTGCTGCTACTGCCTGCGACCGTCGCCGGCTTCTCGCAGACCACCAATATGCCTGCATGGGCTAGCACCATCCTGGCGGCGCTCGGCCACGGCCAACCGCTCTATATGGCCTTCTACGCGGCGATGATCGTGTTCTTCGCCTTCTTCTATACGGCGATCGTCTTCAATCCGAAGGACACCGCCGACCAGCTCAAGAAGCATTCGGGCTTCATCCCGGGCTATCGTCCGGGCGAGCGCACTGCGGACTATATCGACTATGTGCTCACCCGCATCACCGTCGTCGGCGCCATTTATCTGGTGCTGGTGTGTCTGTTGCCCGAGTTCCTGATTTCAGCGACTGGCGTACCGTTCTACCTTGGTGGCACTTCGCTCCTGATCGTGGTCAGTGTAACGCTCGATACGGTGGCGCAGATTCAGGGTCACCTGATCGCGCACCAGTATGAGGGCCTGATCAAGAAGTCGAAGTTGCGCGGGGGGAAAAAGGCCAGATGAGGTTGATATTGCTTGGACCGCCGGGGGCGGGCAAGGGGACACAAGCACTGAGACTGGTAGAACGACACGGCATCCCACAGCTTTCCACGGGGGACATGCTGCGTGCTGCTGTTCAGGCCGGCACCGAAGTCGGCAAGCGCGCCAAGGCGGTGATGGACGCTGGCGAACTGGTGTCCGACGCTATCGTCAACGCCATCGTGGCCGAGCGCATCGATCAAGCTGATTGCGCAAACGGCTTCATCCTTGACGGATACCCGCGAACCCTGGTGCAAGCGGACGCCGTTGAGGAAATGCTGTCGGATCGCGGACTGGAGCTAGACGCGGTCATCGAATTTGTCGTCGACGACAAGGCGCTGGTTGGCCGAATCGTCAAACGCGCCGAAGAAGCCAAGGCCGCAGGCCTGCCGGTGCGCAAGGACGACAGTCCAGCGGTGTTCGAAGAACGCTTGAGGGAATATTACAAGAAAACCTCGCCGCTGATCGGTTACTACTATGCCAAGGGCAAACTCAGGGGCGTCGATGGCATGGCCGACATCGATGCGGTGACGCAGCAGATCGAGGGCGTGCTCAGGGCGACGACCCGGCAGGTTGGCCGGGCGGCCGGCTAGAGAATCGAACGATTGCGCTTGACTGGAGCGGCCCGCTGGGGTATGGCGGCCCGTCTTCCTATCAGGCATGAGGCTTGCTTGTCCGCAAGGGCAAGGCAGGCCGCTTTGAACTGGAAACTCCCGCAAGGGCCGGCCTCCACCGGACGCGGGGCAACTTGAAGCGCCGGCTCGTCCGGCCTACATGGAGAAGAGAAGAACATGGCTCGTATAGCCGGCGTCAACATTCCGACCAACAAGCGCGTCGTCATCGCGCTTCAATACATTCACGGCATTGGCAAGAAGTTCGCCCAGGAGATCGTCGACAAGGTCGGCATCCCGGCCGAGCGTCGCGTCAACCAGCTGACCGACGCGGAAGTGCTGCAGATCCGCGAGACCATCGACCGCGACTATCAGGTCGAGGGCGATCTGCGCCGCGAAGTGTCGATGAACATCAAGCGGCTCATGGACCTCGGCTGCTACCGCGGCCTGCGTCACCGCCGCTCGCTGCCGGTTCGTGGTCAGCGCACGCATACCAATGCGCGCACCCGCAAGGGGCCGGCCAAGTCGATTGCCGGAAAGAAGAAGTAATTTAGGGCAGTAAGGGAGTAGGGCAGTAAGGCAATAGGAACGGCAGACATACTGCCCTACTGCCCTACTGCCATATTCCCCTACTGCCTTCTCCCTGGTGGAGCCGCTGGCATTACGGCGGTGTAGAGATCAACTGAAAGGACCATCATGGCCAAGGAAGCCACTCGTGTTCGCCGTCGCGAACGCAAGAACATCTCGTCGGGCGTTGCCCATGTCAATTCGACCTTCAACAACACGATGATCACCATCACCGACGCGCAGGGTAACTCGATTGCCTGGTCGTCGGCTGGAGCCCAGGGCTTCAAGGGATCGCGCAAGTCGACCCCGTTCGCTGCCCAGATGGCCGCCGAAGATGTTGCCAAGAAGGCCCAGGAACACGGCATGCGCATGCTCGAGGTCGAGGTCTGTGGACCCGGCTCCGGTCGTGAATCGGCGCTGCGCGCGCTGCAGGCCGCCGGCTTCACCATCACCTCGATCCGTGATGTGACGCCGATCCCGCATAATGGTTGCCGCCCGCGCAAGAAGCGCCGCGTTTAAAGAATTTACCGAACGCCGCGCGAGCGCCTCAAGGGCGCTCCTCCACGGCATTCCAGGTCGCCCGCCACGATTGGATGGTGGCGGGACAACGGAAGGAAAGCACTATGATCCAGAAAAATTGGCAAGAACTGATCAAGCCGAACAAGATCGAGTTCTCGTCGAAGAAGAAGACGCTGACCACGCTCGTCGCCGAGCCGCTCGAGCGCGGCTTCGGCCTCACCCTCGGCAACGCGCTGCGCCGCGTGCTTCTATCTTCGCTGCGTGGCGCGGCTGTGACCGCCGTGCAGATCGACGGCGTTCTGCATGAATTCTCGTCCATCGCCGGCGTGCGCGAGGACGTGACCGACATCGTCTTGAACATCAAGGAAATCGCCATCCGTATGGAAGGCGACGGCCCCAAGCGCATGGTCGTACGCAAGCAGGGACCGGGTGCGGTTCTCGCCGGCGACATCCAGACCGTTGGCGACGTCGAGATACTCAATCCCGACCACGTCATCTGCACGCTGGACGAGGGCGCTGAAATCCGCATGGAATTCACCGTCGACACCGGCAAGGGCTATGTGCCGGCCGACCGCAACCGCGCCGAGGACGCGCCGATCGGGCTGATCCCCGTCGACAGCCTGTATTCGCCGGTCAAAAAGGTCTCCTACAAGGTCGAGAACACCCGCGAGGGCCAGGTTCTCGACTATGACAAGCTGACCATGACCATCGAGACCGATGGTTCGATCTCGGGCGAGGACGCAGTGGCCTTCGCCGCTCGCATCCTGCAGGACCAGCTCGGCCTGTTCGTCAATTTCGACGAGCCGCAGAAGGAAGTCGCCGCCGAACAGGTTACCGAGCTTGCCTTCAACCCGGCGCTGCTCAAGAAGGTCGACGAGCTCGAGCTTTCGGTGCGTTCGGCCAACTGCCTGAAGAACGACAACATCGTCTATATCGGCGACCTGATCCAGAAGACCGAAGCCGAGATGCTGCGCACCCCGAACTTCGGCCGCAAGTCGCTGAACGAGATCAAGGAGGTCTTGGCGGCGATGGGCCTGCATCTCGGCATGGAAGTGCCGGACTGGCCGCCGGAAAACATCGAAGACCTCGCCAAGCGTTACGAAGATCAATATTAAGCATGATCCCGAACCGAAGGTCAGCGCAGCAAAAAGTTGCAGACTTTTCGGACAAGATCATGCGGCTAACCAACTGGGGCTCAGGCCTCTTGAAACCGCAATGAAGGAGAAGAGCCATGCGCCACGGATTTAAAGGCCGCCGGTTCGCCCGCAGCATAAGCCATCGCAAGTCGATGTTTGCCAACCTTGCCGTGTCGCTTATCGAGCACGAGCAGATCCTCACCACGCTGCCGAAGGCGAAGGATTTGCGTCCGATCGTCGAGAAGCTGGTGACGCTCGGCAAGCGCGGCGACCTGCACGCCCGCCGCCAGGTTATTGCCCACATCGGCAATGAAGGCGTCGTCAAGCGCCTGTTCGATACCATCGCGCCACGTTATGCCACCCGCAACGGCGGCTATCTGCGCATCATGAAGGCCGGCTTCCGCCACGGTGATAACGCGGCAATGGCGGTCATCGAGTTCGTCGACCGCGACACCTCGGCCAAGGGCGCCGGCGACCGTGCCCGCATCGAGGCCGAAGGCACCGACGAGGAAGCCGCAGCCGCATAAGGCTCGGCTTTCCTGAGAAGTTCAAAAGGGGCCTTCGGGCCCCTTTTTCTGTTTCCGAAGGTACCGGGCAGGGCTAGCAGGGGTTTTGTCACCGGTTTTTGCGGCGACTACCAAAATAATCGGATTTCAGCGGCTTAGCCTTTCATTTTGCACAATCGTCAGGACAATGGCGCCCGACTTGGAGGATTCGGAATGCGCGTTAAACGGCTGTCCATTGTTCTGATCTGCGCCTTGATGGCGTTGGCCGTCGTGCCTGCGGCCAGGCACGCGCTGGCGGAGGAGACCAAGCCAGATCCTGGTCTGTCCGACGTGCTGACCGATCTGTTGCATGGCGTCGAAGGCGAAAACGCCACCTCCGGCCCCGACAAGCGCGTGCCCTTCGGCCGCGAGGAGGTGCAGCTGTCCTTTGCGCCGCTGGTCAAGCAGACGGCGCCGGCTGTAGTCAATGTCTACGCCTCGCAGACCGCCAAGGTGGCGTCACCCTTCGACGGCGATCCGTTTTTCGAGGAGTTCTTCGGCCGCTCGCAGCCGCGCGCGCAGTCGTCGCTCGGTTCGGGGGTACTGGTCGATCCGACCGGCGTCGTGGTCACCAATTTCCATGTCGTCAAGGACGCCGACCAGGTCAAGGTCGCGACCGCCGACGGGCGCGAATTCGACAGTAAGGTGCTGCTCAAGGATGAGACGCTCGACCTCGCCGTGCTCAAGATTTCTTCTGACAAGCCGTTCCCGGTGATCGCCATCGGCGATTCCGACGCGCTCGAGGTCGGCGACCTGGTGTTGGCGATCGGCAATCCGTTCGGGGTCGGCCAGACCACCACCAGCGGCATCATTTCGGCGGTGGCGCGCAGCCATATCGGCATCTCCGATTCCAGCTTCTTCATCCAGACCGATGCCGCCATCAACCCCGGCAATTCCGGTGGCGCGCTGGTCAACATGGGAGGGCAGCTGATCGGCATCAACACCGCGATCTATAGCCGTAGCGGCGGCTCGATCGGCATCGGCTTTGCCATCCCTTCGAACATGGTCCGCGCCTTCGCCGATGCGGCCAAGGCCGGGCTCGACTTCTTCGAGCGGCCGTATGCCGGTGCCGAGTTCGAGGCGGTGACGCCGCAGATTGCCGAATCGCTCGGCATGGACAAACCGACCGGTGCGCTGGTTTCTTCGGTCGAAGAGGCGGGACCCGCGGCCAAGGCAGGGCTCAAGCCTGGCGACGTAGTGCTGTCGCTCAACGGCAAGCCGGTCGAGAGCGTCGGGGCGCTGGACTACCGGATGGCGACGCTGTCGATTGGTACGAATGCCAGCTTCGGCGTTCTGAGCAAGGGTCAGCAAGCGACGATGGACATCGCTCTGGAACGACCGCCCGAAGGCGCCAAAGCTGCGGAACTCACATTGCGCGGCCGCAGCCCCTTTTCCGGCGCCAAGGTTGCTGAACTGTCGCCACGGCTTGCCCAACGGCTCGGTCTGCGCACCGATGTCAAAGGCGTAACCGTGGTCGACATCAACCGCGATTCGCCCGCTGCCGATTTTGGATTCCAGCCGGGCGACATCGTGCGTGAGGTCAATGGCCTGACGATCGACAAGGCGGCGACCCTGGAACAGGCAGCCCAGCAGGATACGCGCTGGTGGCGCTTTACCGTCGAGCGCGGCGGGCAGATACTGCGCCAGGTGTTGCGTTACTGAGCCCGACCGTCAGCATGATCGGGCTCCAGGCAAGAAGAAGTTGCATGGCCGATCTGTTCAGTGTCGATGAACCGGAAAAGACGCCGCCCGGCAGGCCGCTGGCCGACCGTTTGCGCCCAAAGAACCTCGGCGAGGTCGTCGGCCAGGAGCATCTGACCGGACCCGACGGCGCGCTGACGCGGCTGATCGGCTCCGGCTCGCTCGGCTCGATGATCTTCTGGGGCCCGCCCGGCACCGGCAAGACCACGGTCGCACGGCTGCTTGCCGGCGAGACAAGCCTCGCCTTCGAACAGATCTCGGCCGTGTTTTCCGGCGTTGCCGACCTGAAGAAAGTGTTCGAGGCAGCGAAGCTGCGCCGCTCGAACGGCCGCCAGACGCTGCTGTTCGTCGACGAGATCCACCGTTTCAACCGCGCCCAGCAGGACAGTTTTCTGCCCGTGATGGAAGACGGCACCGTCGTGCTGGTCGGCGCCACCACCGAGAACCCGTCCTTCGAGCTTAACGCCGCGCTTTTGTCGCGCGCGCGCGTGCTGGTCTTTCACTCGCTCGGCGAAGACAGCATCGCCAAGTTGCTGGCGCGGGCCGAGGAGGCAGAGGGCAGGGCGCTGCCGCTCGATGAAGACGCGCGTGCGATGCTCATCCGCATGAGCGACGGCGACGGCCGCGCGGCGCTGACGCTCGCCGAAGAGGTCTGGCGCGCAGCGAAATCAAAGGAGGTGTTCGGCGCCGAAGCTCTGCAGCGCATCGTCCAGCGCCGCGCGCCGATCTACGACAAAGGCCAGGACGGCCATTACAATTTGATCTCCGCGTTGCACAAATCGGTGCGCGGCTCCGACCCCGACGCGGCACTCTACTATCTGGCCCGCATGTTCGACGCCGGCGAAGATCCGCTTTATCTCGGGCGCCGGTTGGTGCGCATGGCGATGGAGGATATCGGGCTGGCCGACCCGCAGGCGCTCGTCGTCGCTAACGCCGCCAAGGACGCCTACGACTATCTGGGCTCGCCCGAGGGCGAACTGGCCTTCGCCGAGGCGACCGTCTATCTCGCCACCGCGCCGAAATCCAATGCAGTCTATACCGCGTTCAAGGCCGCCACACAGGCGGCGAAGGAATTCGGTTCGCTGCTGCCGCCCAAGCACATTCTCAATGCGCCGACCAAGCTGATGAAACAGGAAGATTACGGCGCCGGCTATCGCTACGACCACGACGAACCCGACGCTTTTTCCGGCCAGGACTATTTTCCGGAGAAGATGGGAAGGCAGACATTCTACGACCCGCCCGAGCGCGGCTTCGAGCGCGATATCAGGAAGCGGCTGGACTATTGGGCGAAGCTGCGCAGCGAGCGGGAAAAATAGCTGCCAGTCGCACAGTGGCGTGATCGCCGTTGTCTGGCGTGACAAAAAACCCTATCAAGATGCGCCTTCGGCCGGCGGACAGGCCAGAAACGTACCGACGATATTCAGAACGGAATCGCGCCTGGCGCGTGGAAAATGACGAAAAAATCTCGCAAGACCCTTCGGAAGTTCGCCATAGCGATCCCGCTGCTGGCGCTCGGCTTTTATTTCATTCCCATCCTGATGACAATTTTCATTGTCCTCGGTCTGATCGACGTGTTGCGCAACGACAACAAGAACTGGGCCCTGTTCAGTGGTTATTTCCTCGGCAACGGCATCTTCACCTGGCTGCTTTCGCCCTTCAATCTGCTGGTCGATCTGCTGTGCTACAGAAACCGGGGTGTCTGGAAACTGGACCAGTTTCCTCCGGACTATCAACGCGAGGTCAACGAGGTCCTGGACGTATTCAAGGAGCGCAAGGACGAGATCATCGCCGATATCGACGCCAATTTCGGCAGCGGCCGGCGCGGCATGTATGTCTATCAGTGGTATGGCAAGCACAAAATAGACAACGTTGCCGAATTCAACAAGGATTTCAAATATATCAAGACGATTGCCGTTTCTGTTTTCAGCGGCAGGGAATCGACTTCCTGGCACTTTGGCCCGCTCCGGCTCAGCCTGCGCATTCTCTACAACCTCATCCCGGTGAAATCGGAAGTGTTTGTCGAGTGCGGCAACGCCAAGAACTACTGGCACGAGAACCCGCTGTTCATCTTCGATGACACACTGCTGCATCGCTCGGTCAACCAGTATGACGGGCGCCGCTACTGTGTGTTCATGGACATCATTCGCCCGTCGCCGTTTCCCGGTCTGATCTCGACACTCCTGGCCATCGTTTCGGTCAGCGTCGAGCGCATCAATGCCATGTTCTACAAGAACTGGAAGATGATCGCCTCCAGCAAGCCGAAGAAGGCCGGAGCCGCCTGACACCGTGGTGTGACCGGCGTGAGGAAGCACGATGTATCATCTTTTGCTTGTCTGCCTTGGTGGCGCGATCGGCGCAATGGCCCGCTTCTTCTTGTCCGGCTTCGTCGCCCGCCGGGTTGGCGAGACCTTTCCCTGGGGCACGATGGTGGTCAACGTCTCGGGAGCGTTTGCAATCGGTGTCGTTGCGCATGCGGTGACGCGCGACGGCATGCCCGCCATCTGGGCCTTTGCCGTCACCGGCGGCCTCGGTTGCTACACTACGGTCTCTTCCTTCAGCCTGCAGACGCTGGCACTGGCGCGCGAGGGCGAATGGCTGCGCGCCGGCGGAAATGTGCTGCTTTCGGTTTTCCTGAGCCTCGGCGGCGTGACGCTGGGCTTTGCCGCGGGAAGTCTTCTGATTGGCAGCGGGGCGCCGTGAGCGGCCCGCGGAAGCTCCGCCACAACGGGACGGACACTGCCGCGGCCGGGCATGGCGGACGCCTCATTGGTTGGCGCAGAACCTCCGAAGCGGTTCGGCTCTATGCGACCGTGGCCGCAGGCAGCATGATCGGCGGTGTGCTGCGGGCGCTTGCCTCATCGACGAGCACTGCCCTGTGGGGCGCTGGATTTCCCTTCGGCACACTCCTCGTCAACATTGTCGGCTCATTCCTCATCGGCTTCTACACGACATTGACGGGACCGGATGGTCGTGTCTTCGCCGGTCCGCTGCAGCGCCAGTTCTTCATGGCCGGCTTCTGTGGCGGCCTGACGACCTTCTCGGCCTTCAGCCTTGAAACGCTCACCCTCGCGCAAGGCGGGAGGTTTCTGGCGGCTGGACTCAATATCGCGATCTCCGTGGTGGCCTGGCTTGCCGCCGTCTGGCTCGGCCACATCTTTGCAGTTCGCCTCAACCGGCTGAGAGGGTCCAGGCAATGAAGATACCAACACAGGCACAATTGCTGCGCATATTTATCGGCGAAAACGACAAGGCAGATGGCCGTCCGCTGTATGAGGTTATCGTGCTGAGGGCCCGCGAAATGCAGATCGCCGGCGCGACAGTCCTGCGCGGCGCGATGGGGTTCGGCCATTCCAGCCGGCTTCACACCACGAAGATCCTCCGCCTATCGGAGGATCTGCCCCTCGTCATCGAGATCGTCGATGACGAGGAAAAATTGGCCGCTTTCCTGCCCGTTCTTGAAACAATCATGACAAGTGGTTTGATTACGCTGGAGAAAGTTCAGGTTCTGCAATATGGAACCGACAACGAATAACCGAGTGAGATTGCGGGTGCCGGCGAATGCCGTTGCATGCCTGCAAAACGGCGATTGGAATCATGGCAGGCGTTGAACAGATCACAGTGGACGCCGGTGAGGCGGGCATGCGGCTCGACCGCTGGTTCAAGAGCCATTTCCCCGGTCTCGGTTTTGGTCATCTGCAGAAGCTGCTGCGTTCCGGCCAGATCCGCGTCGACGGCGGCAGGGTGAAGGCCGATACCCGCGTCGAAGCCGGCCAAACGGTGCGTGTGCCGCCGCTCGAAGTCGACAAGAAAGGCGAAAGCCCGCTGACCGGCCATTCGATACGCAACCAGGGCGACGCCGATGTCCTGGCCAAGATGCTGATCCATGAGGACCCGAAGGTCTTCGTCTTCAACAAGCCGGCCGGCCTGGCGGTGCAAGGCGGCTCCGGGGTCACCCGCAATGTCGATGACATGCTGGAAGCCTGGCGCAACCAGAAGGGCGAGAAGCCGCGTCTGGTGCACCGGCTCGACCGCGACACGTCGGGTGTTCTGGTTGTCGCCCGTACAAGGCTCGCCGCCATGAAGCTCGCCGAAGCGTTCCGGGCGCGTGAGACGAAGAAAACCTACTGGGCGCTGGTCAAGGGTGTGCCGCCGAAGCGCGAGGACAAGATCTCGACCTGGTTGATCAAGGAACCGACGCCCGACGGCGATCGCGTGCGCATCGCCAAGCATGGCGAAAAGGGCGCCGACCACGCCGTGTCCTACTACCGTATCATCGAGCAGGCTGCACAGACGATGACCTGGCTGGAGATGGAGCCGTATACCGGCCGTACCCACCAGCTTCGTGTCCATGCCGCGCATATCGGCTGCCCGATCATCGGTGACCCCAAATATTTCGAGGCCGACACCAATTGGGATTTTCCCGGCGGCATGCAGAACCGCCTGCATCTGCACGCCCGCCGCATCGTCATCCCGCATCCCGACAAGGGGTTTGTCGACGTCACCGCGCCGATGCCGCCGCACATGCGCCAGAGCTGGAACCTGATCGGCTTCGACGACGCCAGCGCGGAGGACTAGGGCCGGTGGGCGTCGCCACAGATACGCTCGACCGCCGTGACGCGGTCGATCTGGCGGCCGCCGCCATCATGGTTGGGCTGACTTTTTCCTGGGGGCTGAACTACGTCGCCGCCAAGATCTCCTATGCCGGCTACGATCCCGTTTTCCTGTCGATCGCCCGCTCGGTGATCGGCGGCCTGTGTGTTTTCGGCTGGTGCCGCTGGCGCGGCATCGCGCTGTTCACGCCCGACAAGACCCTCGTCGCCGGCATTCTGGCAGGCGCGCTTTTCGGTCTCGAGTTCCTGTTTCTGTATGTCGGGCTCGAACACACCACCGTCGTGCGCAACACCTTGCTGGTCAACACCATGCCGTTCTGGATGCTGGTCGGCGGCCATTTCCTGCTGGGTGAAAGCATCACGGCACGCAAGCTCGTTGGTCTTCTGCTCGCTTTCGCCGGACTGGTCGCGGTGTTTTCCGACAAACTGAGCGCCAATGGCGGCGCAACATTGAGCGGCGATTTGCTCAGTCTCGGCGCCGGCATTCTGTGGGCCGTGACCAATATCGTCATCAAGCGGTCGAAGCTGGTGACGGCCAGCGCCGAAAAGCTGCTGCTCTATCAACTGGCCGGGGCCGCCGTCGTCGGGATTTTGGTGATGCCTTTTGCCGGCCCGCCAGTTCGCAGCTTTGCCGTTCTGCCGACCTTGGCTCTGTTGTTCCAGGCCGTCTACGTCGTCGCGTTCACCTATGTTCTGTGGTTCTGGCTGCTCCGGCGCTACCCTGCATCTGGACTGTCGAGCTTCACCTTCCTGTCGCCGGTGTTCGGTGTGCTCTGCGGCGCCGTCTTCTTGAACGAGCCGTTGACCGTTCGTATCTTCCTGGCACTCGGCCTCATCGCCGCCGGTCTTATCATCGTCAATCGGCCGGCCCGAAAACAAGCCCCCGGATGAGCATGCGCGACATATTGAACGACCTCGAAGCGGGAAAGCAGCTCTCCGATCCGGACCCGGTGCGTCGCGCCCAGATCCAGATGAAGACGCAACTGCCGAAGCGCTTCTACAAGACCGTCGCAGTCGCGCCGGTCGAAGATGGTTTTGCCGTCCACCTCGATGGCAAGCCCGTCCGCACGCCGGCCAAGGCGCTGCTGGCGCTGCCGACTGAAAAGGCGGCTGCTCTCGTCGCCGAGGAATTCGCCGCACAGGAGGAGACCATCGACCCGGTGACGATGCCGGTGATGCGTCTGGTCAATACGGCAATCGATGGCGTCGCCAGTGATCCCCAGGCGGTGCTGGAGGACATACTGCGCTTCGCCTCATCCGATCTGCTCTGCTACCGCGCCGATGCGCCCCAAGGACTAGTCGACCGGCAGAACGAGCATTGGGACCCGGTCATCGACTGGGTGCGCAGCGCACTCGGCGCCCGGTTCCATCTCGCCGAAGGCGTGATCCATGTCGAACAGCCGCGCGAGAGTATCGCGCTGCTCGGCCAGCATCTTGCCCAACGTGCCGATCCGCTGCGCCTTGCCGCCATCCACGTCATGACCTCGCTGACCGGATCGGCGCTGCTGGCGCTCGCCGTCGACTTCGGCGAGCTCGACGGCGAGGCGGCCTGGGCTGCCGGTCATGTCGACGAGGACTGGCAGGCCGAGCAATGGGGCCATGATGCAGAGGCGCTCGCGCGCCGTGCTGCCCGCAAGCGCGACATGATGGCCGCAGTCAAGCTGCTCGAAGCTCTCAAAGGCTGACGGCACCGCCCGCTATTTCGCACTGCACATTAGACCAAAGTCATAATCCCAAAGGCGGTCTGCCTCTGGGCACTGCTTTCTGTCATTTTTTGCACCGGTGGCTGCACTGAGTCTGCGTTGCGAGGAAACGCGGACGATGACGCGCAGCATCGAGGGCTGACGGAGTCACACGGGAGGATACGCTCATGGCAATGGCATCGACCGCCGGCAAAACAAGCCGCGGCATGACACGCGAGGAGAAGAAGGTCATCTTCGCTTCTTCGCTCGGCACCGTTTTCGAATGGTACGATTTTTATCTCTACGGCTCGCTGGCCGCCTTCATTGGCGCCACCTTCTTCTCGTCGGCGCCGGAAGCGACACGCAACATCTTCGCCCTGCTCGCCTTCGCGGCCGGTTTCCTGGTGCGCCCGTTTGGCGCCCTGCTGTTCGGCCGCATCGGTGATCTCGTCGGCCGTAAATATACCTTCCTCGTCACCATGACGATCATGGGCCTGTCGACCTTCCTGGTCGGCCTTCTGCCCGGATATGCGAGCTGGGGCATCGCCGCGCCGGTGATCCTGATCATCCTGCGCATGCTGCAGGGCCTGGCGCTCGGTGGCGAATATGGCGGCGCCGCGACCTATGTCGCCGAACATGCGCCCGACGACCGCCGCGGCTACTACACGTCATGGATCCAGACGACGGCGACGCTCGGCCTGTTCCTGTCGCTGATCGTCATCCTGATCGTGCAGGCGTCGATGAGCAAGGAAACTTATGCCGCCTGGGGTTGGCGCGTTCCTTTCCTGGTCTCCTTCCTGCTGCTCGGCATCTCGCTCTGGATCCGGCTGTCGCTCTCCGAATCGCCGACCTTCCAGCGCATGAAGGACGAAGGCAAAGGCTCCAAGGCACCATTGACGGAAGCCTTCGGCCAGTGGAAGAACGCAAAAATCGCGCTGCTGGCGCTACTCGGCCTTACCGCCGGTCAGGCCGTGGTCTGGTACAACGGCCAGTTCTATGCGCTGTTCTTCCTGCAGAACGTGCTCAAGGTCGAGGCGCAATCGGTCAACATCATGATCGCCATTGCGCTGGCGATTGGCTCGATCTTCTTCGTCGTGTTCGGCTGGCTCTCCGACAAGATCGGCCGCAAGCCGATCATCATGGCCGGCCTTGCACTGGCGATCGTCTGCACCTTCCCCTTGTTCAAGGCGCTGACCTGGGCAGCCAATCCGGCGCTCGCCACCGCGCAGCAGAACACACGCGCGACGGTGACCGCGGCACCGGGAGACTGCAAGTTCCAGTTCAACCCGGTGGGCACTGCAAAGTTCACGACCTCATGCGATATCGCCACCTCGTTCCTGACCAAGAACTCGGTGCCGTACGACGTGGTATCGACTGCGGCGCCCGGTACAGCCGCGTCGGTCAAAATCGGCAACGAGACGGTTGAGTCTTATGACGCCACGGCGGCCGGCGATCAGGCCAAGGCCAAGGATGCCGCTTTCGCCAAGGCGGTCTACACGGCACTTCGGGATGGCGGCTACCCGCTGAAGCGGGCAGCCGCCAAGGTGCCGGACCAGAAGCTCGAGGCCTTTATTGCGGCCAATCCTGAGCTGAAGCTCGATGCCGCGGCAATCCGCGCCGGCGACAAGGCAACCGTTCCGACTGACCAGGCGATCAAGGACAAGCTGCTGACTGCCGACGAGGCTGCGGGAGCCCCGGAGGTTACCGTCTATACCGTACCCGGCGGCGGTCCCTTCGCCATGTTTGCCGACCCTGCAGCGGTCAACTGGCCGATGACGATCGCCATCCTGTTCATCCTCGTGGTCTTCGTCACGATGGTCTACGGGCCGATCGCCGCGATCCTGGTCGAGATGTTCCCGACCCGCATCCGTTACACCGGCATGTCGCTGCCCTATCACATCGGCAATGGCTGGTTCGGCGGGCTGCTGCCGGCGACGGTGTTCGCGCTCAGCGCCTACAAGGGCGATATCTACTACGGTCTCTGGTATCCCGTGGTGATCGCGGCGATGTCGCTGATCATAGGCATGATCTTTATCAGGGATACGCTCGGAACGGACCTGCACACCAAACAGTAGCCGGCCCGTCCCGGTTCAAAGCAAAGCCCGGCGCGAGCGATCGCGCCGGGCTTTTTCAATTTATCGAGTGCAGGGCTTAGCTCTTCCGATCCTGTTTCGCTTCCTCGATCGCTGCCTCATGATACCAGGCACTTCCGAAATCCGTTCGGTTGCGCAAAGAAGCAAGTTCTGCCGCGAACTTAGCCTTTCCGCTTAAATTTGAGGCAGAGGCGCGCGCTGCCACCGGGAACATCAGGATTTTGGCCGACTGACGAGTGGAAGTGATTTCCATTGTCGGTTTCCTTTCTTCGACAGAACCTTGCCGATTCAACCTTTCCCCAACATAGGTTCAGCAACCGAATTAGGCAACATGATTACGAAAAGATCAGTACTTGCATATTATTTGTGCAAAATGTGCTTGTGGATGATCCGAGCGCAGCATGACAGCGGACCAGCGATTTTGGGTGGATACAACCCCACTTTTGCCGCATCCGTCGCCGGCGAGAATGGCACACGAATTGCATTTTACTAGTCCGGCAGGTCGGCTGCTGGACAGGCCGGCTCGCCCCGGCGCCATCCAGGGTTCGGTGATCAAGCAACGAGAGGCTAGAATGACGAAATACAAGCTCGAGTACATTTGGCTCGATGGATATACCCCGGTTCCCAACCTTCGCGGAAAGACGCAGGTCAAGGACTACGCCGAGTTTCCGACGCTCGACCAGCTTCCGCTGTGGGGCTTCGACGGTTCTTCGACCATGCAGGCCGAGGGCCACAGCTCCGACTGCGTTTTGAAGCCGGTCGCCGTTTATCCGGATCCCGCCCGCACCAATGGCGCGCTCGTCATGTGCGAAGTCATGATGCCGGACGGCGTAACGCCGCACGCGTCCAACAAACGCGCCACCATTCTCGACGACGAGGGCGCCTGGTTCGGCTTCGAGCAGGAATATTTCTTCTACAAGGACGGCCGTCCGCTCGGCTTCCCCGAGAGTGGCTATCCGGCGCCGCAAGGCCCGTACTACACTGGCGTCGGCTATAGCAATGTCGGCTCCGTCGCCAGGCAGATCGTCGAGGAGCATCTCGACCTTTGCCTTGCCGCCGGCATCAATCATGAAGGCATCAACGCCGAGGTAGCCAAAGGCCAGTGGGAATTCCAGATCTTTGGCAAGGGCTCCAAGAAGGCCGCCGACCAGATGTGGATGGCGCGCTATTTGTTGCAGCGCCTGACCGAGAAGTACGGCATCGACATCGAATACCACTGCAAGCCGCTCGGCGACACCGATTGGAACGGCTCCGGCATGCATGCCAACTTCTCGACCGCCTATATGCGCGAAGTCGGCGGCAAGAGCTATTTCGAGGCGCTGATGGCAGCCTTCGACAAAAACCTGATGGATCACATCGCCGTCTATGGGCCGGACAACGACAAGCGTTTGACCGGCAAGCACGAGACCGCGCCCTGGAACAGGTTCAGCTACGGCATCGCCGACCGCGGCGCTTCGATCCGCGTGCCGCATTCCTTTATCAACAACGGCTACAAGGGCTATCTCGAGGATCGCCGTCCGAACTCGCAGGGCGACCCCTACCAGATCGCTTCGCAGATATTGAAGACGATCGCCTCCGTCCCGACCAGCGCCGAGGTTTCGGCCGCGGCTTGAGAATGCGTTCACGGCGCGGACCTCGGGTGTCTGCGCCGTGACTTTCTTTCCCATCGCATTGCATCAAAAAACCCCGGCGTGTCTCCGCCGGGGTTTTTTCTACGTGACTATGAGGTTCGGGATCACACCGAATAATACATATCGTATTCGACCGGATGCGGGGTCATTTCGAAGCGCATCACTTCGGCCATCTTGAGCTCGATATAGCTGTCGATCTGGTCGTCGTCGAAGACGCCGCCGGCCTTCAGGAAGCCGCGGTCCTTGTCGAGGCTCTGCAGGGCTTCGCGCAGCGACCCGCAGACGGTCGGGATCTTCTTCAATTCCTTCGGCGGCAGGTCGTAGAGATCCTTGTCCATCGGCTGTCCCGGGTGGATCTTGTTCTTGATGCCGTCGAGGCCGGCCATCAGCATGGCGGCAAATGCGAGATAGGGGTTGGCACCAGGATCGGGGAAGCGGACCTCGACGCGCTTGGATTTCGGCGACGAGCCGAACGGAATGCGGCACGAGGCCGAGCGGTTGCGTGCCGAATAGGCGAGCAGCACCGGCGCTTCATAGCCCGGAACCAGGCGCTTGTAGGAATTGGTCAGCGGGTTGGTGAAGGCGTTGATCGCCTTCGCATGCTTGATGATGCCACCGATGTAGAACAGGCAGCTCTCGGACAGGCCGGCATATTCGTTGCCGGCGAAAGTCGGCTTGCCTTCCTTCCAGATTGACTGGTGGACATGCATGCCCGAGCCATTGTCGCCGAACACCGGCTTCGGCATGAAAGTGGCCGTCTTCCCATAGGCGTTGGCGACCTGGTGCACGACATATTTGTAGATCAGCATCTTGTCTGCGTTGCGGACCAGCGTGTCGAATTTGATGCCGAGCTCGTGCTGCGCGGCGGCCACTTCGTGATGGTGCTTTTCAACGCGCACGCCCATTTCGGCGAGCACAGTGAGCATTTCCGAACGCATGTCCTGTGCCGAATCGATCGGCGGCACCGGGAAATAGCCGCCCTTGATGCGCGGCCGGTGACCGAGATTGCCGGTCTCATAGTCGGTGTCGTCATTGGACGGCAGTTCGGTGGAATCCAGCCTGAAGCCGGTGTTGTAGGGATCGGCCTTGTACTTGACGTCGTCGAACACGAAGAACTCGGCTTCAGGACCGACGAAGATCTGGTCGCCGATGCCTTCGGCCTTCATGTAGGCCTCGGCCTTCTTGGCGGTGCCGCGGGGGTCGCGGTTGTAGGATTCTCCCGAGATCGGATCGAGAATGTCGCACAGGATGACCATGGTCGACTGGGCGAAGAACGGGTCCATATGCACCGTATCCGCATCGGGCATCAGCACCATGTCGGACTCGTTGATCGCCTTCCAGCCGGCGATCGAGGAACCGTCGAACATGACGCCATCGGCAAACATGTCTTCCTCGACCTCGACGACATCCATCGTTACGTGCTGCAGTTTGCCCTTCGGATCGGTGAAGCGCAGATCAACGAACTTCACGTCGTTGTCTTTGATCTGCTTCATGATGTCTTTGGCTGTCGTCATGTCCCTGCTTCCCTATGTGATGACGTTTGAACGTGGCCTTTTAACGGGAAAATTCAGACGGCGTCCATGCCGGTTTCGCCGGTGCGGATGCGCACCACTTCCTCGATGTTCGAGACGAAGATCTTGCCGTCGCCGATACGGCCGGTCTGGGCCGCTTTGCGGATGGCTTCGATCGCGGCTTCGACCGCATCGTCGCCGAGCACGACCTCGATTTTCACCTTTGGCAGGAAGTCGACGACATATTCGGCGCCGCGATAAAGCTCGGTGTGGCCCTTCTGGCGGCCAAAGCCCTTGGCTTCGGTCACGGTGATGCCTTGCAGCCCGGCCTCCTGAAGCGCTTCTTTCACTTCGTCTAGCTTGAACGGCTTGATGATCGCTTCGATCTTTTTCATGTAAAAAGTGGCCTCCACTGCCAAAAAAGACGGGTTGTGAGCCCCGCTTGCGCCTCAATCAAGCACGAACTGTGCCAATTGATGGGGCGCCGAGCAGCCTCACATGATTTGGATACCATGCCGCGCAGGAATGTACATTCGCATCATTCGCTGCGTCGGATGTGCCATGAACGCCGCGAGCCTACACACCGCCGGTCCTGCCGTCCGCACAAAAATTGGGCAGATCGGATATTTCATGAGCAGCTGCGCGCCGTCGTCCCGAACGAGGTGCGCCGCCAAATTTGCTTGGGGACCTTCGTTGTTTGCGTCGGATCAAAAACTGGACAATGCTTGGGGAAATGATGTGCATGTCGCCTGATATTTCATGAGCAACGAACTTTTGTCTCCCTCCGAAATGGCCGAGGCCGACCGGCTGGCGATTGCCGCCGGTCCATTCGACGGTATTGGCCTGATGCGCAATGCCGGCGCTGCGGTTGCCGCCGTAGTGCTCAAGCGCTACCCGGCGGCGACACGCGTCCACGTGCTTTGCGGCCCCGGTAACAATGGCGGCGACGGCTATGTCGTGGCCCGGATCCTTCGGGAGAGCGCCGTCGATGTCTCTGTGTGGGCGTCCGGATCGCCCAAAGGCGGCCGTGATGCGGCACTCGCTGCCTCGGAATGCCCGGTTGAAGCTCGGCCGCTGTCGGATTTCGTTGCCGAGGTGGGCTCCGTCGTGGTTGACGCGCTCTATGGGGCGGGGCTGTCTAAGCCGCTGTCCGGCGATGCCGCCAAGGTGATCGACATTGCGGCCGAATTGAACTTGCCGGTTGTGGCGGTCGACCTGCCGTCGGGCGTTTCAGGCGAGAGCGGCAATGTGTTAGGAAAGGCCTTCCGGGCCCGGACCACGGTGACCTTCGCGCGAAAAAAGCCAGGCCATCTGCTGTTGCCGGGGCGCGAGCTGTGCGGCGACATCGAGCTCGCCGATATCGGCATAGACAACAGCATCGTTGCGCAGCTTCAACCGCGAACATTCGAGAACATTCCGGCGCTCTGGCTTGACCGCCTTCCGGTTCCGGCGGTCGACGCCCATAAGTACAAGCGCGGCCATGTTGGCGTCTTTTCCGGCGGACCGTCGACGACGGGTGCTGCGCGGCTGTCGGCGCTTGCCGCGGCCCGGAGCGGGGCAGGGGCCGTCACCTTGCTGTCGCCGGCGAACGCCATGCAGGTGAACGCGGCGCATCTGACCTCGGTAATGCTGCACAAGATAGACACTATCGCGGATGTGGACGAATTCGTCGGCAGCCGCCGCCCATCGGCCTTCGTGCTTGGCCCGGGATTTGGCATCGGGGAGAAAACGCGCGATTTTGCCCTGGTCGTACTCGGCAACGCCCATGGGCAGGGCAGCGGGATCGACGGGCTGGTGCTCGACGCCGACGGCATCACCTCGTTTCGCGACACGCCGGATGCCCTGTTCGAAGCCGCCCGTCGACCGAAAACGCCGGCTCTGGTGATGACGCCGCATGAGGGCGAGTTCGCCAAGCTTTTTCCCGATGTCGCCGGGCACCACGATTTGTCCAAGCTCGCCAAAGCCCGCGCCGCCGCTAAGCGTGCCAGTGCTATCCTCGTCTACAAGGGCGCCGACACAGTGATCGCGGCCCCCAATGGCCGGGCAGCGATCAACAGCAATGGTGCCTCATGGCTGGCTACCGCCGGTTCGGGCGATGTGCTGTCGGGCATCATCGCCGGGTTGCTGGCTCAGGGCATGCCAGCCTTCGAAGCGGCCTGTGCGGCAGTCTGGATCCATGCCGAGACCGGCAGCCGTTTCGGACCGGGGCTGATCGCCGAGGACCTGCCGCTGGCGCTGGTGGCGGTGCTGCGCGAGCTCGTTGAAAGCCGCGGGATGGCTGCCGAATGAACCGCCTGATTGCGCTGCTCGTTGCGATCATTAGTGCCATGTCCATGGTACAGGCCGCGAACGCCGAAACTCCGCTAACCATCGTCGACGACCCGGCTGTTCTCGCCGAGCTTGACAGCAAGGGCTATGGTTTCGCCGGCATTTTCGGCGTCGATGGCAAGGGCGATTTGAAGACTCTCTACGACAAGGCGCCGGCCTATCATGCGATCGTCGAAACGATTGCAAGCGACGTCGCAGCATTGCGGGCCGAGATGAAGGCCGGCAGCCGGCCGCTTTACGAGGTGACCGACGGCAATGTCGGCCGTGTCATGGACATGCGCTGGCTGAGGACCGATGCCGCGCGCTTCCGTCTCGTCGGCATAGTCAACCGGCTCGATCGGCGCGACTTCGCCGCGCTGCAAGGCGACACGAGTTGCGGCGAAGTGCGCTTCATCTATCGCCTCGCCTACAGCTTCAAGAAGAACGGCAAGGTTTTGGCCTCGCGCCTGCCGTTCAATTTCAGTGCCATCTACAATGTCGCGCCGGATGCCGATGGCGGTTGTGTCGGCGTCGCCGGACGCTGGGCACCACAACTCGACGAGAGCGTCGATGCCGGCTGGCTGATCGGCGGGCCGCTGGAAAGAGCGGCGCTCACCTTCAAGCAGCTCGAGCTCAATGCGCAAGTGGTCCGCTTCCCCTCCGGCCAGGAGACCGAATTCGGCGGACAGGCCGCCTATCTCATGCGCATTTTCGGCATCGACGGCGGGGCTGTCAGTGAAAGACCGCTGGAAAACACGCCCGACACGGCACGTCTCGCCGACGACGCTGCGCTGAAAGCAAGACTTGCCGACTATGTCCGCACCAATGTCGCGGCAATCGACTCCGGCGTCTACCAAATCCCCGATAAATTCTTGGCAAAGAAGGTAGTCTCATGGTCGACTTTCGGCAGCGCAAGGCAGGCCAACCACCCGTTCACGCCACTGTTCCAGCCCGCGGATTTAGCCGGGCTTGATTATTCCAAGCGGAAGCTGGTGCGCACGCCAGAGGCATTGGTCGAGCGGCTGGACAATGGCGCCTGCCAAGGCTGCCATCAGGCGGGTTCGACCGCCGGGTTCCACTTTATCGGCCTGGATGACAAGACGACCTCGCCGCTCAACCGCATCGAGGTCGGTATCTCACCGCATCTTCACGCCGATGTCCCGCGCCGCGTCGCCTGGCTGCGCGCGACTGCCGGGGGCAAGGAACCGAACCGCTTCCGCCCGCTGTCCTTCGCGCCGCCGGCGACATGGAACGATGCCAGCGAAATTGCCTATTCGCCGGCCGAAATGGCGATGCCGTGCTTCATGCCGGAAGATGCAGCCCGTTTCGGCGCGACTTGGCAATGCGGCGGCGGCACCGTCTGCACGCCGCTGGCGACCGCGTCCGGCGTGCGCACCAAGCTGGCGCAATGTCTGTTGCCCAAGGACAGCGAAAACATATTCTCCGGCCATCCGTGCCTGACCGGCTCGATCACCAGCAACCCGGCGCAACCTTTCAATGACCGCTATATCATCACCGGCCAGTTCGCGGCGCTCGCGCCAGGCATTTCGCGTACTGGCTACACCTGCCGACCGCCGAAGATCGGCGTGCCGGCGGGTATCGCCTATCGCGGCTGCGACGATCGGGATCGCAGCTTTGCCGCCTTCAAACCGGGCAAGCCGATGCCGAACGAGATTTGCGGATTGGTCGGCGGCAAAAAATTCGACACATGCGTGGCGACCAATAATTTCGACCAGTGCCTGGGCGGCGCTGTCAATCGCGGTAATCGTCCCGCCTGCTCGGCCGACCATTTCTGTCGCGAGGATTACATGTGCCAGTCGCTGCCGCCCGATATGCCGGGCATCGGCAAGGTGAAAGGCATCGGCTTCTGCTCGCCGACCTATTTCATCTTCCAGATGCGCATCGACAATCACGCCACGCCGTGGTCGGGCGCTGTCAGCGCGACGATGGGAGCCGGGTTCGGAGCGGCGGAAGCGGAATAGGCCGACGACTCTGACATTGGCCGCAGTAGCTCCAGGCGGACAGCTATCGATCGAGGTCGTCGGCGATGTTCGATGTCCATTCACCGTCGAAATGCCGGACGCGTTCGGCGACGATCGTATCGCTCAGCAGGCTCGACAAGGCGGAAACCAGAATTGGTTCTATCTTTGGCACCGAGCTAAATCCAAGAGCAATCAGACGGTCGGACCAGGGCGGATGGTCCGCGCTTTCGTTATCGGGCGCGTCCCACGCTTTTTGCGCATACTCCTGCAGGATGGGAAGTCTCGACAAGTGAACTGCCGCCGCGAGGATCCTTTCGAGTGGTGGACGAGGCGGCGTCATGGCGCCAAGCAGTTCACGCCGGATCGGACTGTAGACCTGATCATCGAAAAACGCACTGGCAGCACCGATCAGTAGCAGGGCGCGGGCCGCTTCATATGCGTCGCCGGACATCGCTGCATGGCGATCCGCGTCAATTTCCGCCCGCCGCGACAACCGTATTTCTTCGCGCTCCAGCGTGCGCGACAGCGGACCAAGCATCCAGTAGAACAGGCTGCCCGAAACGGTTTTTCCCGGAGGAGCGAAGTCGAAGATTAGATCGAAGCTTTTTTCGAGTTCGGCCAGGTTGAGGCCGCCGTTTGTGTCCTTGTTTCTCAGATGTGCGTTCTCATGGACCAAGATCGCGGCAAAAGCCTTTTGGTCGGTCACTGCGAGCAGAGGAAGGCCGATGGTGAGAATCGCCCTACGGCCAAGCAGCCCCAGAAACGGCCGCTCTTCACCGATACTGGCGTTGAGATCGGGGCTCAGCACGATGGTAGTCCGGCTGGCGCGGTGTTTTCCGGCAATACTCTCCCAGATGGCCCATAATTTCGGGGCTGATTCCCGAGCGATCCCCTCCGCCTTGCTGGGTCGAAAACCGGCGAACAATGTCCCGATCAACAGAACCATGCCCAGCATCGCAGCTGGGATCGCAACAACGCCAGCCGCGATGACGGCGAGCGGATGCCGGTCGAGAAACCAGATCCATAAGACTATTGGGCAGAACAGCGGCAGAGCGAAAAGCAGGACGGCAAACCTGCCGAAGCGCGCTCCCATGTAGAGGATCAGGCGCGACATCAGCGCCTCACAGCGGTATATTGTCGTGTTTCTTCCAGGGGTTCTGCATATCCTTGTTGCGCAGCATCCTGAGTGCGCGAGCGATGCGCCGGCGGGTCGAATGCGGCATGATTACCTCGTCGACATAGCCGCGCTCGGCGGCAACGAAGGGCGAAAGGAAGCGATCCTCGTAAGCCTTTGTATGCGCAGCGATTTTCTCCGCATCGCCGATGTCCTTGCGGTAGATGATCTCGACCGCGCCCCTGGCGCCCATGACGGCAATCTGCGCCGTTGGCCAGGCATAGTTCATGTCGCCGCGCAAATGCTTTGACGCCATAACGTCATAGGCGCCGCCATAGGCCTTTCTCGTGATGACGGTGATCTTTGGCACGGTCGCTTCGGCATAGGCGAACAGAAGCTTGGCCCCATGTTTGATCAGCCCGCCATACTCCTGCGCGGTGCCGGGCAGGAAGCCCGGAACGTCCACGAAGGTGACGATCGGGATCGAGAAGCAGTCGCAGAAGCGTACGAAGCGCGCCGCCTTGCGGCTGGCGTCGGCATCGAGCACGCCGGCCAGCACCATCGGCTGGTTGGCGACGAAGCCGACGGTGCGGCCCTCGACACGGCCGAAGCCGGTGACGATGTTTTTCGCAAAATTCTGCTGGATTTCGAAGAAGTCACCCTCGTCGGCAACTTTAAGGATCAACTCCTTGATGTCGTAGGGTTTGTTGGCATTGTCGGGGATCAGCCTGTCGAGCGACAGATCGTGATCGGTGACCGACTGGTGGCATTCGATCTCGGGAATTTCCGCCGTGTTGGAGGCGGGCAGCAGATCGACCAGCCGGCGCATCTGCAACAGCGCCTCGACGTCATTGTCGTAGGCTCCGTCGGCGATCGAGGACTTCGTCGTGTGGACGGAAGCGCCGCCGAGGCTTTCGGCGGTGACCGTCTCGTTGGTGACGGTCTTCACCACATCCGGCCCGGTGACGAACATGTAGGAGGTGCCGCGGACCATGAAGATGAAGTCGGTCATCGCCGGCGAATAGACGTCGCCGCCTGCGCAAGGGCCCATGATCAGCGAAATCTGTGGGATGACCCCGGAGGCCAGAACATTGCGCTGGAAGATCTCGGCGTAGCCGCCGAGCGCCGCCACGCCTTCCTGGATGCGGGCGCCGCCGGCGTCGTAGATGCCGATGATCGGCGCGCGGTTGCGCAATGCCATCTCCTGCACCTTGACCACCTTTTCGGCATGCGCCTCGGACAGCGAGCCGCCGAACACGGTGAAATCCTTGGCGAAAAGATAGACCGGGCGACCGTTGATGGTGCCCCAGCCGGTAACGACGCCATCGCCGGCGATCTTGGTTTTCTCCATGCCGAAATCGGTCGAGCGGTGCTCGACGAACATGTCGAACTCCTCGAACGAGCCTTCGTCGAGGAAGACGTCGATGCGCTCACGGGCGGTGAGCTTGCCCTTCTTGTGCTGGGCCTCGATGCGGGCTCGGCCGCCTCCCATGCGGGCGATCTCGCGGCGCCGCTCGAGTTCCTTCAGCACGTCCTTCATGACCGGTCCCCAAAACGGAAAGCTGGATTGTGGTAATCGTGGCAGCAAGTGAGCGCAAGCGCCGCTTCGCCATGGCTTCTGCTGCGCTGCAGCATCCGACCCCTTGCATTCCGAAGCGAAGTGGGCCATATGCGGCGGCATAGGCGCTTGGGCCGGGAAACTCCGGCCTTCTCGACGAATGAGACTGGTTGCGTCTGTTTTCCCTCTTCCCGACATATCGGCAAGGTGGCGAAAAAGCCCCGTGGCATGAAGCCTGCGGGCACGACAGCGCAGCCGTGTGGACGATGACGTCCGCCCGCCTTGTCGTTTCATGACAATTTTCGACGGCAGGTTGCGCCCTGCCGCCATCGATGTTTGCGGCCAGAAGCCGCATGAAAGAAGAATATTTTGACCAATGAAAACACTTTGACCGGTGAGAACACTGGGGAACTGACCGGTTTCGCCGCACTTGGAATTAGCGGTGCACTGCTCAAGGCCACCCATGCCGCCGGCTTTACCGATCCCAAGCCGATTCAGGCGCAGGCTATCCCGCCGCAGCTCGAAGGCCGCGACATTTTCGGCATCGCCCAGACCGGCTCGGGCAAGACCGCGGCGTTCGCGCTGCCGATCCTGTCGAAGATCATCGCGCTTGGCACCAGGCGCCGGCCGAAGACGGCTCGTGCGCTGATCCTGGCGCCGACGCGCGAGCTCGCCGTACAGATCGAGGACACCATCAAGATTCTCGCCAAGGGCGCACATGTCTCGACCGCGCTGGTGCTTGGCGGCGTCTCGCGCTTCAGCCAGGTCAAGAAGGTTGCACCCGGCGTCGACATCCTGATCGCCACGCCTGGCCGGCTGACCGATCTGGTGCGTGAGGGCGACCTCGTACTTGCCGACACCAAATGGCTGGTGCTCGACGAAGGCGACCGCATGCTCGACATGGGCTTCATCAACGACGTCAAGCGCATCGCCAGGGCAACGGCGCCGGACCGTCAGACGGTGCTGTTCTCGGCGACTATGCCGGCCGAAATCGCCGAGCTGGCGAAAGGCTTGCTGAAGAACCCGATCCGCGTCGAGGTCGCCCCCCACAGCACTGCGGCCGCGGAGATCGTGCAGGGCGTCGTCTTTGCCCGCACCAAGCAGAAGCGCCAGGTGCTGTCGACGATGCTCGCCGACGACGCGATGAAGTCCGTTATCATCTTTTCGCGCACCAAGCATGGCGCCGACAGGGTGACCAAGGACCTCGAGCGCGACGGCTTCAAGGCCGCCGTTATCCACGGCAACAAGTCGCAGAATGCCCGCCAGAAGGCGCTCAACGATTTCCGCGAAGGCTCGGTGCGAATTCTCGTGGCGACCGACATTGCAGCACGCGGCATCGATGTGCCCGGCATTAGCCATGTGGTGAATTTCGACCTGCCGGACGAGGCGGAGAGCTATGTCCACCGCATCGGCCGCACCGGCCGTAACGGCATGGATGGCATCGCCATCACGCTTTGCGACCCTTCGGAAAACGCCAAGCTGCGCCAGGTCGAGCGTATCATCCGCACCAAGCTGCCGATCGTTGCCGATCATCTCGGCAGCCCCGATCCGCAGCGCAATCCGGCCGAGAAGAACGAGCGCAGCTTCGAGCCGGCCAACGATCGCAACGACCACAACGGCCGTCGCGACGGCAGGCGTCCCGGCGGCGCCAACAACGGCTTCGCCAAGAAGCGTTTCGGCGGCGACAAGCCGGCCTTTGCGGGCGACCGCAAGCCGGAAGGCGCCAAGCCCTTCAAGGGCAACAACAAGCGCCGCTTCGGCGGCAAGCGGCCGGCTGCGCGGGCGGCATAACCTGACCGTTTTGCGTCCGGCCAAGCCTGGCTTGGTTACTCACGATTGAAAAGGGCGACCGGAGTGATGCTTCAGTCGCCCTTTGCTTGAGGCCTTTGGTTTACTTCACCACCGCCTCGACCCACACGACAATCCGCTGCGCGAGGGAAGGCGTGGTCGATGGCGCGAGCGCGTCGCCGGCAATGACGTGGCGCCCCAGCGACCCGCAAACACGATCCGTCGCCCCGCCACCGATCCTATTCGACCGGTGGCTTGCGGTCGAAATTCAGCGGCCGCGCATTCCAGCGGGTGACCGTGCTGATCACCCATCGGGAGAACGGCCTCGGCAGCATCCTGAGCAGCTTCAGCGTCCAGCTCAGGCGGCGTGGGAAAGTGACTTCGAAGCCGCCACATTCGATGCCTTGCGCGATACGGCGCGAGGCCAGGTTGACCGGCATCAAGCCCGGCATCGGCAGGAAGTTCTTCTCAGTCAGCCGCGTGTCGACAAAGCCCGGATTAATCACCTGGATGCGGACGTTCATCTTGTCGAAATCGTATTTCAGCGACTCGGCCAAGATATTGACTGCCGCCTTGGTGCCGCCGTAAGCGGCGGTAGTGGGCCAGCCGAAATAGGCGGTGACCGAACCGATCAGCACGACATGGCCGCGCGAGCGTACGCGCATGCGTTCGATGACCGGCACCAGGCCATTGATGATGCCGAAATAATTGACTTCGAAAGACCGACGGAAATTGCGCGCGACAAGATCCTCGCCCGGCGTTGCGATATAGCTTCCCGCGTTGAACACTGCCAACACGATCGGACCGAGATTTTTCTCGATCGCTGCAACCGTCTCTGCCATGCGTTTTTCGTCGGTCACGTCGCAAGGAAAGGCTGCAACACCCCCCGACATCTGCGCCGTTTCGACGATGAGCGTATCGATCGGATGGTCATCGGGCGCAGTCACCGCGACGACATAGCCCTGAGCGGCAAGATCCTTGGCCAGTGAACGGCCGATACCGCTGCTGCCGCCCGTAATCCAGGCGACGCCATGCTTCGGATTGGCCCGATAGAGTGTCATGCTGCGCCCCGCCGGCTCTTCTTAACCTGCGCTCTACCGGTGAAGAAATCGAATGAAAAGAGTGCTTTTCGGTACATCGTTGAAATGAATACCGGCTGGGCGCCCTTGGGTGCAGGAATTGCAGTGTGCGAATGCGACTGGACCAGGCAAATTCTTGCCTTGAAACCGAAGCTTCGGGTTTCTAGGGTTTCGCCGCACCCACAAAGGAATCTCCATGCCCCGTTCTGTGATCGACGTGATCGGCAACACGCCCCTGATCCGCCTCAACAAGGCCTCGGAAGCAACCGGCTGCGAGATCCTGGGCAAGGCCGAATTCATGAATCCCGGGCAGTCGGTCAAGGACCGCGCCGGCCTGTTTATCATCCGCGATGCGGAGCAGCGCGGGTTGCTGCGGCCCGGCGGCGTCATCGTCGAGGGGACGGCCGGAAATACCGGCATCGGCTTGACACTGGTTGCCAAGGCGCTCGGCTACCGCACGGTGATCGTCATTCCCGACACCCAGAGCCAGGAGAAGAAGGATACAATCAAACTGCTCGGCGCCGAGCTGATCGAAGTGCCCGCCGTGCCTTACAAGAACCCGAACAACTACGTGAAGCTGTCGGGCCGGCTGGCCGAGCAGATGGCGAAGACCGAGCCGAACGGCGCGATCTGGGCCAACCAGTTCGACAATGTCGCCAACCGTGACGGCCATATCCGCACTACGGCCGAAGAAATTTGGAACCAGACCGACGGCAAGGTGGATGGTTTCGTGTCGGCGGTCGGTTCCGGCGGCACTCTGGCAGGCGTCGGTTTCGGGCTGAAGGCCAAGAACAGCCAAGTCAAGATAGCGCTGGCCGATCCGCTGGGGGCTGCGCTCTATTCCTTCTACACCAGCGGCGAGCTGAAATCCGAGGGCAGTTCGATCACCGAAGGCATCGGGCAGGGGCGGATCACCGCCAATCTCCAAGGCTTTACACCCGATTTTGCCTTCCAGATCCCCGACGAGGACGCACTGCCGATCATATTCGACCTGATCCAGGAGGAGGGGCTTTGCGTTGGCGGTTCGACCGGCATCAACATTGCCGGCGCCATTCGCCTGGCGCGCGAGTTAGGCCCCGGCCACACCATCGTGACCATGCTTTGCGACTACGGCACGCGCTACCAGTCGAAGCTGTTCAATCCTGAATTCCTGCGCGAAAAGAAGCTGCCGGTGCCGGGGTGGATGGAGCAACAGAGCACGATTTCGGTACCGTTCGAAAGGGTTGCGTGATGGCGCACAAGACCGAAGCGCTGTTTCGTGACGACGCCTATCTGGGGACGGCCGACGCCACCGTCGTCGCAGTCAACGATCGCGGGGGCATCATTCTGGACCGGACGGTGTTTTACGCCACATCGGGCGGGCAGCCGGGCGACACTGGCAGCCTCGAGCGCGCCGACGGCACCGGCATAGCGATTGCCGCTACGATCACCGGCGAAACCAAGGACGAGATCATCCATGTGCCGGCGCTGGAGCAGGCAGTTCCAAAGGTGGGCGAGCGCATGCGGCTCGCCATCGACTGGCCGCGGCGGCAGTTGCTGATGCGCATGCATTCTGCCTGCCACCTGCTTACCGTCGTCTGCCCGTTCCCGATCACCGGCGCCGCGGTTTCCGAGGACGACAGCCGTATCGATTTCGACATCCCGGACGCCGGCTTTACCAAGGAAGACGTAACGGCCAGACTGATGGAGCTGGTGCGGGCCGACCACCCGATCTTCACCCGGCTCATTTCCGACGAGGAACTGGCATCCAATCCGGGCCTGGTGAAATCCAAGAATGTGCGCCCTCCGGCTGGCACGGGAAAGATCCGATTGGTCTGCATCGGCGAGAACGCCTCGATCGACAGCCAGCCTTGCGGCGGCACCCATGTAAAGAGCACCGGCGAAATCGGCGAGATCCATATCGGCAAGATCGAGAAGAAGGGCCGCGAGAACCGGCGCTTCCGCATTCGCTTTGGTCCTATGCCGCCAGCCTGATATAGGACTGCGACAGGCGGGACAGGAGAGAAAAGATGGCCGACGACAGTCCTTTCACCATCGATGCCGATTGGTTGCAGAAGCGGCTCGGCAAGCCCGGCCTGACGATTGTCGACGCGTCCTGGTATCTGCCGGCACAAAAGCGCGACGCGCGCGCCGAGTATGACGCAGCGCATATTCCAGGCGCCCGCTTCCTTGACCAGGACGCGGTTTCGGACCCCGACGCGGCTCTGCCGCACACGCTGCCGTCGCCGCAGCATTTCGCGCAATATGTCGGCGCGATGGGTATTTCGGCCGATGACACGATTGTTGTCTATGACGGGCCAGGGTTCTTTTCTGCACCGCGCGTCTGGTGGTTGTTTCGCGTCATGGGCGTATTCCAAGTCTATGTTCTCGACGGCGGCTTCGATCGTTGGAAAGCCGCCGGACGGCCGGTGACGGCGGAGCCGACGAAGATCGCCCCTTGCGTGTTTTATGCCAACTTTGATGCCGCCCGCGTCGCCAGCCTTGCGGACATGCGCCGGATCGTCGAGACGGGGGAGAGCCAGATCGCCGACGCGCGCTCGCCTGGCCGTTTTGCCGGCACCGAGCCGGAGCCGCGCCCCGGCATCCGCTCCGGTCATATGCCGGGCGCGCACAACGTGCCGTTTTCGGCGCTTTCGGAAAACGGCGAGTTGTTGCCAAAGGACAGGCTACGCAACGTGATCGAAGGAGCGGGCATCGACCTGTCGAAGCCGGTCGTCACCTCCTGCGGCTCGGGCGTCACCGCGGCAGCCATCACGCTAGCTTTGGAGACGCTTGGCCATACCGACAACAGGCTTTATGACGGTTCGTGGACCGAATGGGGCGGGCTTTCCGACACGCCCGTCGTGACAGGCAAGGACTGACGGGGATGGAAGACGGATCGCGGGAAGACATCGACGTCACCGTGACGTTTCTCGAAATGCATGTGCCGCCTGCCTATTCGCCGCCTCTGCCGTACAACCGCCAGATCGCGCTGCTCAAGACCAAAGACATTCCGCTGCATTTCTATCGCTATTTGATGGATCGGGTCGGCCGCAAATGGCACTGGGTCAATGTGTTGAGGCTGAACGACGAGGAGCTTGCGGCGGGCATCCACCGCGAGGACCGCGACATCAGGGTGCTTTATCTGGATGGTGCGCCGGCCGGCTTCTTCGACCTCAAACCGCATTTGCCGGAGGAAGTGGAACTCGCTTATTTCGGAATGATGGAGCACGCGACCGGGCAAGGCATCGGCCGCTGGTTCCTCGGTGCGGCAATCGCCGCGGCGTGGTCGCACGGGCCAAGGCGGGTAACCGTGCAAACCTGCACCCTCGATCACCCGGCAGCACTGCCGCTCTATCAAAAACTAGGCTTTACGCCAGTGGCGCAAAAAAAAGAGGTCGTACATCCGATGTCTTTCGCCGAGCGCGCGGCCAGCGTCATGCGGCCCTGATTCAGGCCGTTCATCCAGGCTTCAGCTTGTCGTTGCCACGCCCAGGGGTCTGGATCAACACTCAAAGGTGTGTCCGACTTGTATGAGCCGGGCACTTTCCATATCGCTGTCGTCTAAAAACCGATGGTGATGGAGGATCGCACGATGACAATACGGGTGGTAATGGCCGGTGCGACGGGCTGGGTCGGCAAGGCGCTGGTTCCGGCGATCGGGGCGCAAGGCGACATGGCGCTGGCCGGGGCCGTGTCACGCAGCGGCGCTGGGCAGGATTCCGGTCTGCTGGTTGGCATGCCGGCTAATGGTATTGTCGTTTCGGCTTCGCTGGCCGAGGCGCTGGAGGCGCCGTCGGACGTGCTGGTCGACTTCACCAAGCCGCATGTCGTGAAAGACCATGTGCTGCTCGCCATCGACAAGGGACGGCACGCTGTGATCGGCACATCGGGACTGGGTGCTGCCGACTATGCCGACATCGATGCCGCGGCGCGCGCCAACGGCGTCGGCGTCGTTGCCGCCGGCAACTTTTCCATCACCGCCACGCTGATGAAGCGGTTTGCACTTATGGCGGCAAAATACGTGCCGGATGTCGAGGTCATCGATTATGCCAGTGCAAAGAAGCCCGACGCGCCCTCCGGTACCGCACGGGAGCTTGCTGAGGCGTTGGCCGACATCCGCAAGACCTCAACGGCAAAGCCGGTCTCCGAGGTCTCTGGCGTGCCGGCTACACGCGGGGGTGCGGTCGGCGCAGGCGAGGGGGTGCAAGTGCACGCGCTTCGCCTGCCGTCCTACATCCTGTCCTGCGAGGCGCTGTTCGGCCTGCCAGACGAGCGGCTGACCATCCGCCACGACGCCGGCTCGTCCGCGGCACCCTATGTGGCGGGCACGCTGCTCGCCATCAGACGGGTACAGCAGATCAAGGGTCTGGTTCGCGGTCTCGACGCGCTGATGGACTGATCCATTTCGGCAGGAATCGGGTGGGAAGCTCTGTCTTGCGAGCATAATTTCCGGTCAACGACACCGGAGATTTTGCCATGACGATAAGATTCAAAGCCTTGCCAACCGACGCAGTCCGGGCACTTCAGCGCGGCGGGGCGGATGCTTATGGCCTGATGCCAGAGCGGCAGATTTCGGACGGCGACGGCGTGCCTTGCCGTCATTGCTTGAAGAATGTTGCTGCGGGGGAAGCCTATCTTGTTCTGGCCTATAGGCCTTTTCCGGAGCTGCAGCCTTATGCCGAAACCGGGCCGATCTTTCTGCATGCGGAAGAATGCGAACGCGCTGCCGAGGTTGAGTTGCTTCCAGAAATGCTCGAAAGCAGCGATTACATCGTGCGCGGTTATGGCAAGGACGACCGTATTGTTTACGGTAGCGGCGGCGTCATTCCGACCGACGCCATTGCCGCACGGGCAGAGACGTTGTTCAAACGCGACGACATTGCCTACGTCCACATCCGCTCGGCCCGCAACAATTGCTATCAGTGCCGGATCGACCGCGCGTAACCGAACAGGCTGCACCGGCTTGGGCCTGTCGCACTCCCGTCGCATACAAGCGGTAGAAAGAGACTGTCGATCGATTTGCCGACCGCGGATGAACCGGCGGAAATCTCGATAACCGAGGAAGCGGGGCTTTGGCTCCGCTTTTTTGTGCCTGCATTGTTCGCAAAACAAAAAAACCCGCCGGGATTAGCCGGCGGGCTTGAACGATTTGCCTGGAGGGCCTTAGTTGAACTTATACTTCGCACCGATACGGACGGTGTGGAAAGAAGGAGTGGTGGTGAGGACATCGCTCGGCCCTCCAAACTCCTCCAGAATGTCCTTCTCGGCAAACTGCGAATAGCGATATTCGAGACCGACAGTTACGTTGTTGGTCACGGCCGCTTCCAAACCACCACCGACCGAGAAGCCGCTCGAGCCCCAATCGATGATGTCGCCGATGGGTGAAGATGCGTTCAGATCGAAATGTTGCCAGCTGTAACCGCCAAGCACATAGGCGAGGGTTGATTCGTTGACCTTCAAACCGACCCGGCCCAGCACATCGAAACCATAGTCGGTGTCCAGATTAATGGACCCGCCGGGCACTTCCAGCTCCGAGGTCATGCCGGAGTAGCGAGCATCAACCATAACGCCGGCAACCCAGCTGCCGAAGTCATGATCGTAGCCGGCGTTCAATTCGCCAAACACGCCTTCGCCGCCGATACCGTTGAACTCCAGGTCGCCAAGCGGCGGAACATTGATCTGATGCACCGACGCACCCGCGCCGCCCGCACCGCCGATATAGAAGCCGGTCCAGTTGTAGGTAGGTGCCTCAAAGGAAGAGACACCGCCATTCTGGGCGCCAAAACGATAATTGGCTGCTACCTGGAACGTGTGACGCGATGTATCGAGGTTGATTGCGCCATCCGGTACACCGAACTCGGAAAGGACATCATCGTTGGTGCTGAATTGCGTAAAACGATATTCGGTTTTGATGGTCCAGTTGCTGTTGATGGCCGTCTCGACGCCGGCTCCGACGAAGTAGCCGCTCTGGTCCCAGTCGAAGTCAAAACCTGCGCTCGTGTCAAATTTGTATTTCTGCCATGAATAGCCACCAAGGACATAGCCCAAAGTGTTTGGCGTGAAGAGGTAGCCTGCCCGCAAGCCAGCGTCGAAACCATAGGTCTCTTTGACCGATGCGTCGAATCCAGCAACGTCGAGGGAGGTTTCGATGTTGCCGGCATGAGCGTCCAGAAGTCCGCCGATCAGGAACCGCGGCGCCACCATATAGTCATACCCAACGGTGAGTTCACCGTACAGGCCTTCGCCACCAATACCGTTGAACGACACCCCAGGAATGAAGTCGCTGCTCAACTCGTGGACGTTCGCCCCGGCGCCAACGCCAAAGCCGACGTAGATGCCACTCCAGTTGAAGCCCGCCGTCTCCACGACCGGTTCGACCACGTCGGCGGCATGAGAGACCGACCCAAGCGCCAGAACAGAAACTGCGCCGAGAAGAAGAGATTTCGTGAATTTTCTGCTGATCATTACCATGCCCCTGGTGAACCCGGCATCTACGTAGCATCGGCTCATTGTGGCGGCTGTAACAAAAAAGCCACAGAAAGAGCACATTGCATCAAACGGGCACCAGATGCGGGCAAGACCGGCTGTAGACCGAGAAAATTGCCTGTGAACAAGCAGCCGCCGACAGCATCGGCGACTCATCAGGAACAAACGGTTGGAAATCAGGCCGCGAGAACGGCCTTCGGCTCGACCAGTTCGTAACCGAGCGCTTCGGCCACCGCGCGATTCGTTATCTTGCCCTTGTGGACGTTCAGTCCGTTGCGCAGATGGTGGTCGTCTACCAGCGCCTTGAGGCCCTTGTCGGCGAGCTGCAGGCCATAGTGCAGCGTCGCATTGTTGAGCGCGTGGGCCGAGGTGACCGGCACCGCACCCGGCATGTTGGCGACGCAATAATGGATGATGCCGTCGACTTCATAGGTCGGCTCGGCATGGGTGGTAGCGTGCGAGGTCTCGAAACAGCCGCCCTGGTCGATGGCGACGTCGACCAGCACGGCGCCTTTCTTCATGCCCGACAGCATTTCGCGCGTCACCAGCTTGGGCGCTGCTGCCCCCGGGATCAGCACGGCGCCGACGACTATGTCAGCCGAAAAACATTCTTCCTCCAGCGCCTCGACGGTCGAGTAGCGGGTGTGAACGCGGCCGCCAAAGATGTCGTCGAGCTGACGCAGGCGCGGGATCGAGCGGTCGATAATAGTGACGTCGGCGCCGAGGCCGGCCGCCATCCGTGCGGCATGCAGGCCGACAACGCCGCCGCCGAGCACGGTGACCTTGCCGGGGAGCACGCCGGGCACGCCGCCAAGTAGCACGCCGCGGCCGCCATTGGCCTTTTGCAGCGCCGTGGCGCCCGCCTGGATCGACAGGCGGCCGGCAACTTCCGACATCGGCGCCAAGAGCGGGAGGCCGCCGCGCTCGTCGGTGACCGTCTCGTAAGCTATCGCGGTCACGCCGGAGGCCAACAGGCCCTTGGTTTGCTCCGGATCCGGGGCAAGATGTAGATAGGTATAGAGGATCTGGCCATCGCGGAGCTGAACCCATTCGTTGGCCTGCGGCTCCTTGACCTTCACGATCATGTCGGACTTGGCAAACACGTCGGCTGCCGTCTTGGCGATCGTGGCGCCGGCAGCGCGATACGCGTTGTCATCGGCGCCGATGCCTGCACCGGCGCCGGTCTCGACCAGCACTTCATGGCCATGCGCGACATATTCGCGGACCGAGCCCGGTGTCAGGCCGACGCGGTATTCGTGATTCTTGATTTCCCGGGGGCAACCGACGCGCATCTTTTTTCTCCTGATCCGGCCCTTGGGGCTCGTTCCCTGTCTAGAGATAGTGAACCACGAATCGCTCGATAAGTGTTTGCGAATGCGCTTGCCTGAGAGGCGACTCTTCGATAATCGTTGCGCAAAACATTGCAATTGTCGCAGGAACTCGCAAAAATGCCGCTCGACAGGATTGATATCGCCATTCTTGAGACGTTGCAGAAGGATGGGCGGATACCCAATGCAGCGCTCGCCGAGAAGGTCGGCCTATCGCAGTCGGCCTGTTCGCGGCGGCTGGACAATCTGGAGAAATCCGGAACCATCCGCGGCTATCACGCCCGGCTGTCCAACGCTGCACTTGGGCACCAGATGACGGCGATCGTGCATATATCGCTGTCCGGGCAATTCGAGAAGACTTTGTCGGATTTCGAGGCAGCGATAAAGCGCTGCCCGAACGTCCTATCCTGCCATTTGATGTCGGGCGAGTATGACTACATCCTGCGCATAGCGGCAAAGGATCTCGTCGACTACGAACGTATCCACAAGGAGTGGCTGTCGGCAATGCCGCATGTGACGAAGATCAATTCGTCCTTTGCCTTGCGCGAAATCGTCGATCGCACGGCCGTGGGAATGAAACCTGAACTCGCCTAGTTGTTGACTGCCTCGGTCACCACACAGTCCATCGGAATGTCGTGCGGCTGCGGGTAGATGGTGACGATGCGCTGCAGTTCGTAGCCGACGCCGATGACCAGCGGTTTGAAGGGCATCGCGGCAAGCGTACGATCGAAGAAGCCGCCGCCATAGCCCAGGCGAAACTGCTCAGGGTCGATGCCGACAATCGGCGAAATGACGATGTCGGGTAACACCGGATCGCCGTCAGCCGGTATCGGGATATTCCAGACGCCCTTCTCCAGCCGGTCTCCGTGGGTATAGGCGCGAAAGACAAGCGGCCGGTCTTTCTCGACGACGACGGGCAACGCCGTGCGCCCGCCCCGCGCGTTGACGGTTTCCATCCACGGGCGCAGGTCCGGCTCGCCACGAAACGGCCAATAGAGGCTGACCACGCGGCCGGCGACGTCACCGATCACCGCGTCGAGCCCTTCGGCAATGCGCTGCGACATGGCTGCGCGCGTGTCGGCTGAAACGGCAAGGCGGGATGCGATCAATCGCTGGCGCTCGGCCTTGCGCCAGCGCCTTACGTCGGTCCAGTCGGATAGCGGCGCTTGGAACTCCGGGTCGAGCTCGTGCATAAAACAAGGCGGCGAGGCGTACTGCGCTGAGCCTTCATCTTCATCGCTAGCCATGCTTCACCTGCAATATACAGTTCCAACCAAGTCGTATCCTGGACGCAGGCTATATCTGGGAACGAGTCTGCAGCATGCGTATTCACGACATCAAGGGACGACTCCCAGTTAGTTACAGCGCAGGGATTGCTGCACTGCACAACGACACCTACATCAGCCTTGGCGAGAGGGATGAGTGAGATGAACACAGTCAACCATCGCGTCGTCGTCGTGGGCGCCGGATTCGGCGGTCTCGAATTCACCCGCGCACTTGCCGGCGCGCCGGTGCGCATCACCATGATCGACAGGCGTAATCATCACCTCTTTCAGCCACTACTCTACCAGGTGGCGACGACGGCGCTGGCCACCTCCGAAGTGGCCTGGCCGATCCGCCATCTCCTGCGCAAGCGCGATGATGTGACGACGCTGCTCGCCGCCGTTACCGGCATCGACCGCACCGGCAAGCGCGTGCTGCTGCAGGACGGCGGCACGGTCGCTTACGACACGCTTGTGCTGGCCACCGGCGCGCGGCACGCCTATTTCGGCCATGACGAATGGGAACCGTTCGCCCCGGGCCTGAAGACGCTGGAGGACGCCACCACCATTCGACGGCGTATTCTTTTGGCTTTCGAGCGGGCCGAACGGGAAACCGATCCCGCCAAGCGTCAGGCATTGCTGACGTTGGCGATCGTCGGCGGCGGGCCGACCGGCGTGGAACTGGCCGGCACCATTGCTGAGCTGGCGCACGACACGCTGCGCGGCGAGTTCCGCAACATCGACCCGCGGCAGACGCGTGTGGTGCTGATTGAGGCCGGCGACCGCATTCTCTCCAATTTCGCTCCCGAACTCTCCGGTTATGCAACGAAGGCGCTCGAACGGCTCGGCGTGACCGTCGAACTCGGCCGGGCGGTTACGCGCTGCGATGCCGAGGGTGTCGTCTTCGGGGACACACACTTGCCGGCCAGGACAATCCTGTGGGCGGCGGGCGTCGCCGCTTCGCCGGCCGCCGAATGGCTCGGCGCGGCAGCGGACCGCGCGGGCAGAGTGCTTGTCGAGCCTGACCTGAGTGTGCCGGGAAACCCGGAGATTTTCGTCATCGGTGACGCAGCGCACGTCCTGCGGCCGGATGGCCGGCTGGTGCCGGGCGTCGCGCCCGCCGCCAAGCAGCAGGGACGGCACGTCGCCGCGACGATCAAGGCAAGGCTTGCCGGTGACGCGACACCGCGTCCTTTCAGCTACAGGCATGACGGCGATCTGGCGACGATCGGCAAGCGCGCCGCGGCCATCGATTTCGGCTGGATCAAGCTCACCGGCAGGCTTGCCTGGTGGCTGTGGGGCTTGGCGCATATCTACTTCCTGATCGGCTTTCGTAACCGGCTTGCGGTTTCCCTGAGCTGGCTATGGATCTACTTCACCGGTCAGCGCAGCGCGCGGTTGATCACCCAGGGCGACGACGATAAGGGCTGATTGTTCGCTGCCGGACATTCATCGGCGCGTCACCTCCTCTTGATGGAATCGGCTTCTGGACTCGGCTGGATTTCGGCGCGAAGCTTTGCTTCGGGCAGGACTTGTCACGTCGTGGAAGAAAGAGAAAACGAATGTCCCAACTGCGCCACCTCGTCTCACGCCGCGATTTCCTCGCCGGCGTTGCCGTGAGCGGAGCGCTGATTATGCTGCATCCGTTCTCCGCCCGGGCACAAGCCAATCAGGCGCATCTGAGGATTATGGAGACGACCGACATCCACGTGAATGTGCTGCCTTACGATTACTACGCCGACAAAGCCAACGACACGATGGGGCTGTCGCGAACGGCATCGTTGATTGAAGCCGTGCGCAAGGAAGCAACCAACGCGATGCTGGTCGATAATGGCGACCTTCTACAAGGCAACCCGATGGGCGACTACATCGCCTACGAGAGAGGGATGAAGGATGGCGATCTGCATCCGGTCATGAAGGGCATGAACCTGCTCGGCTACGAATGCTCGACGCTCGGCAACCACGAGTTCAACTATGGCCTGTCGTTCATGGGACAAGGTGCTGGCCGGTGCCAATTTCCCGTTCGTCTGCGCGAACCTGATCCGCGGCACCGAGCTCGCCGCGAACCCGCGCGACGACAAGCTCTATCTCAAGCCGTATGTCATCCTCGACAGGAAGATCAAAGACGGATCGGGCGCCGAGCAACCGATCAGGATCGGCATCATTGGCTTCGTGCCGCCGCAGATCATGGTCTGGGACCTGAAAAATCTCGAAGGCAGTGTCAAGACGCGCGACATCGTCGAGGCGGCCAAGGCGTGGGTGCCGCAAATGAAGGAAGAAGGCGCCGACATCGTCATTGCGCTCTCCCATTCCGGCATCGACGTGAAGCAAAGCGACATGATGGAGAATGCCTCCGCCTTCGTGGCAGGTGTCGAAGGCATCGATGCAGTGTTCACCGGCCACCAGCACCTCGTCTTCCCTGGCAAGAAGGACTTTCAGTCGTTGGAAGCCGTCGATCCGGCGAAAGGCACGCTGCAAGGCAAGCCCGCCGTTATGGCCGGCTTCTGGGGCTCGCATATGGGGCTGATCGATCTGTTGCTGGAGCGCGACGGATCGACATGGAAAATCGTCCCGGCGACCTCTGAGGCCAGGCCGATCTTTGAGCGGGTCGACAAGACGAACAAGCCGACCGTCGCGGACGACCAGCGCATCGTCGACGCGCTCAAACAGGATCACGAGGCGACGCTCGCCTATGTGCGCCGGCCTGTCGGCAAAACCTCGGCGCCGCTCTATTCCTATTTTGCGCTGGTCGCCGACGATCCATCGGTCCAGATCGTCAGTCAGGCGCAGACCTGGTACTTGAAGGACATCCTGAAGAACACCGAGTGGAAGGATATGCCGCTGCTGTCGGCAGCGGCACCGTTCAAGGCGGGTGGGCGCAACGGCGCCGACTATTACACCGACGTGCCGGTGGGCGATATCGCCATCAAGAACGTCGCCGACCTCTACCTCTATCCAAACACGGTGCGCGCCGTCGAAATCACCGGAGCGGAGGTGAAGGAATGGCTGGAAATGTCGGCCGGCATCTTCAACCGGATCGAACCGGGCAAAGCCGACCAGGCGCTCATCAACACTGACTTCCCATCCTATAATTTCGACGTGATCGACGGCGTCACCTACAAAATCGATCTGTCGCAGCCACCGAAATATGATTCGAAGGGCGGGCTGGTGAATGCTGGCTCGAACCGCATCATTGACTTGATGTTCAACGGCAATCCAATTGATCCCAAGGGGAAATTCGTCGTCGCCACCAACAACTACCGAGCCGGCGGCGGAGGCAATTTCCCGCAGATCAATGCCTCGAAGATCATCTACGAAGCGCCCGACACCAACCGCGATGTGATCGTTCGTTATATCGTCAGCAAAGGCACCATCAATCCGTCGGCGGACGCCAACTGGTCGTTTGCGCCACTACCGGGAACCAGCGTCGTATTCCAGACCGGCGCCAGGGCAAAGGATTTCATTGCGCAAGTGACGTCGCTGAAGATCGAGCCGGCGGGCGAGGGCGAAGCAGGGTTTGCCAAGTACCGCATCACTCTCTAGGTGAGGATTTGAGCGTCGACTCGAAACTGTCTCAGCGCTAAGATACTGTCCGGTATGGCAAACCTTTTTCCAGCAGATGGCCTTGTCACCCACGTGGTGCGAAACGCCGCTTGATGGCAGGCATGACCAGATCCAGTGCGTCCGTCGAAATCCCACCGGAATAATCGTCCGGCAGTTGGTCGATCGAGGCTGGGTCGTCGAGGCCTTGTGAAAAGCCGCCGCCGGAATAGGGACCGAGCAGGTAGACATGGCTGCCGACACCGTCCATACGGTCGAGAAAACGGTCCGGCCAGCCCCACATCCACTTTGCGACATTGACGGGGATGAGCAAAGTGCCCTGGCGGCAGGCATCAGGAACGTAGCCGCTCCAGCCGAGCGCAGTGTAGCGAAGAATGCAGCGCGTCAGGGATGCGCGACTCAGCGTGTGCGTATCCGGCAATGCTGCCTTGACCGCGTCCATAGGCCTGTCGCCGCCATAGACCGTCAGATTGGCGCGCTCGGCCGGCGTCAATGTGGCGAGCCAGGCAGCCAGCATCTCGCCTTCCTTGGGATCGTTGCTTTTGACGTTGATGTTGAAGCGCCGGTTCGGGAAGCGCTGCAAGACTTCATCCAGCGACGGCATCATGCCGACACCCTTGCCGCGAAACGGAAAGGTCTTGCCGCCATCGGCAGTGTAGCCATAACCAATATCGAGCGTCTTCAATTCGGACATTGCATGGCTGCGCGTTTCACCCTTGCCGTCGGTGCGACAATCCAGCGTCCAATCGTGGAAGACGGCGAACTTGCCGTCCGTGGTAGGATGGACATCAAGTTCGAGCGCGTCCGCACCGAGCGCGAAGGCGGCTTCCATCGACGGTATCGTGTTCTCGAGGAAGGAATGGCGCGGCGTCAGCATGCGAGCGGCCGTGCATGTTTCCGATCCGAGGTTCGTACGGTCGAAATCCTGAGCCAGGCCGCGATGCGCAAGCACCGAAGGGGTGCCGGCCGGCCGGCTCGAAAGCAGCGAGGTGTTGTTGAGCCAGATGCCGCCCGCAGCGACAAGAATTGCAACGAGGGAGATCGTCCGTCTGCGCATGATATGATTCCCATTGGCCGTTATGGCCGCATCCTGCGTCACGATCGGACTTTTTGACGGCCGGGCAGATCAAACGGCCGCTAAAGATTCCCGGGGAGGGTCCCCAGCAGCGTTGGAATCGTTATGGTTGCAGCCGTCCATATGCGCTAGTTTTAGTCATGCGTTATGTCATCGTCATCACGACCGTCACCTTTTTCCTGATCTGGGACGGCATTTACAACCAAGGCCGCTACCTCGACAGGACGGTCAGGGAGGTGACCCGCATCGTGCACTATGTAACCAGCATGGTGTAGTTTCTCTTCGCTGCTACGGTTCGCAGACGCGACAAACCTGCCGATTGACGGCACGCTGCCGCTGACACAAAAGAACGCCGGTCCAACGGTCGAGGAGGCTGGGTTGATCCGGCATATCGTTTTCTTCAGCGCACGGCATAAAGCGGATGTCGAGGCAGTGCGCACGGGCCTCCTGGCGCTTGGCAAGATACCTCATTCGCGTCATTTCGAGGTAACGCTCAACACCAAGGTCGACCCGCTCTCGGATGAGATCGATGTGGTCGTCTACGCCGAGTTCGAGGACGAAGCGGCGCTCGCCGCCTACAAGGCGCATCCGCTCTATGCAGAGACGACCAGCCGGGTCAAACCGCTACGCGAATTGCGTTATTCGGCCGACATCGTTGCAAGTTGACGAGTCGCCGTCCCCTAGGCGATGTGGTCTTGCCGCTGAGGCGTCGGCCAGCCCTTGAACCATTTTCAGGAATGAGGCACACCGCGCGGGACATGACCGAGAACACCTCCGCAAGGCCTCATCCGCTCGATCACTTGGTGCTGCCGACCGCGAGCCTCGATATTGCGCGGGCGCGCTTGACCCTGCTTGGCTTTACCGTTGCCCCGACAGGTATCCACCCTTTCGGAACGGAAAACTGCTGTGTCTTCCTCACCGACGGCACCTATCTCGAGCCGCTCGTGGTCGCCGACAGACAGGCCGTGGCAAAGGCGATCGCGAACCGCAATGTCTTTGTCGCGCGTGATCGCACCTATCGCGAAGAAAACGGCGATGAAGGATTTTCTGCCGTGGCGCTGGGCACCGAAAGCGCCGCCGCGGACTACGCGCGCTACATGGAAGCCGGTCTGTCGGCGGGAGACGCGCTAAGCTTTTCGCGCGCCTTCACCGATGCGACGGGAACGAGCGACACCGCATCGTTCAAACTGGCCTTCGCGGCTACAGGCAAGGCAACGGACGCTTTTCTCTTCGCCTGCGAGCGGATCAATGCGCCGAACATCGACCGCACTGCGTTGCAGGTCCACGCTAATGGCGCAACCGGCATTGTCGAAGTCGTAGCAGTCACTGGCGAACCTTTCGAACAAGGCCGGTTGATTTCGATCGCAGCCGGAATCGAGGCGCAGGGCGGCACTGTCTATGAGCTGCCGAATGCCGTTGTAACCATTCTGGATCCTGCAGCCTATTCGGCACGCTTCGGCATTCCTGCCGGCGCGCCATCTGAACTCCGCTTTGCTGGGATCGTCTTTTCGATTAGGCACGCCGACGCCGTCGCCAAGCTGCTTGCAGCCAATTCCGTCGAACACCACACGCGCGGCGGTGATATCATCGTGCCGCCGGCGCCAGGGCAGGGCGCCGCCTTCATTTTCCGGGAGATCGCATGAACAAGCTCAATCCACTGATGCCGAACTCTTCCGTTGCGGTCGGCAAAGTCATTTTCGGCAACAGCGCGCCCTTATCGCTGATCGCCGGTCCATGTCAGCTGGAATCGCGGCAGCACGCTTTCGACATGGCCGGTGCGCTAAAGGAATTGACTGAAAGGCTCGGCATTGGGCTCGTCTACAAGACCAGCTACGACAAGGCCAATCGCACCTCGCTTGGCGGCACGCGCGGCGCGGGGCTTGAAGCGGCAATGCCTATCTTCGACGACTTGCGCAAGAATTTTGTGCTGCCGATCCTGACTGACGTCCACACTGAGGAACAATGCGCGATCGTCGCTCCGCATGCCGATATCCTGCAGATTCCTGCCTTCCTCAGCCGCCAGACCGATTTGCTGATTGCTGCGGCAAGAACCGGCAAGGTGGTCAATGTGAAGAAGGGCCAATTCCTCGCGCCGTGGGACATGAAAAACGTCGTCGCCAAGATCATCGGCTCCGGCAACGCCAATGTCTTGGTGACCGAGCGCGGCGCATCCTTCGGTTACAACACCCTGGTGTCCGACATGCGGGCGCTGCCGATCATGGCCGAGATCGGTGCGCCGGTGATTTTCGATGCCACCCATTCCGTGCAGCAGCCGGGTGGGCAGGGCGGTTCGTCTGGAGGCGACCGGCGCTTTGTCGAGACGCTGGCGCGCGCGGCCGTCGCGGTTGGCGTCGCCGGCGTCTTCATCGAGACGCACCAGGACCCCGACAACGCGCCTTCCGACGGTCCCAACATGGTGCCGCTAAAGGATCTTCCCGCATTGCTTGAACGGCTGATGGCGTTCGATCGCATTGCCAAGAGCGTGGGTTGAACCAGCAGTTGCGCCACAGCAGCGTCGTCAAGAAAACTTTGAAGAATTTCGAACCCGCCTGGAACCTTAGCCCGCGGCCCTCATTGTCAAAATCTAATGTCAACGACGACGAGGAGAACACCATGACGACCCAGACGGGACACACCGAAGCCATCGCCGCTTCGCGGGTTATCGGCACATCGGTCTACAACACGGAAGGCACTCATATCGGCGACATCGAGGACGTCATGCTCGACAAATTGTCGAACGGAATCATGTTTGCCGTGATCGGTTTTGGCGGATTTCTCGGCATTGGCGAGAAATACCACGCCATTCCGTGGGCGAGCCTTGATTATGACGAGAACAAGGGTGGCTATGTCGTGCCGTTCACCAAAGACCAGCTGATGGCCGCTCCTTCTTACTCGATCAACGAGCTGACCGGCGCCGACGGCGAGGCCGCACGTGACGCCTCATACAACTACTACAAGGTCGAGCCTTACTGGCATTGACCTTACTGGCACCGACTAAGTCTCCTGGAATCAAAAAGGCCCCCGGGAAATCGGGGGCCTTTCGATGTGGCGGGTTGCTACTGCGCAATCTGCAGGGCCGGCAAAGGCGACGATCCCTGCGGGGGTTGCTGATTGTCGCACGACGTCAGGAACGCAGCCGCGATCAGGAACAAACTCACAATACCGCTCAACTGGGACATGGCGAAACTCCTCCTGTTTCGCCCCGCGCGACAACAGCCATAAACCAGAAACCGGCATGCGGCCTATGACAAATGATGACAGTGTTTTGTGCTTCGTGAGTCCCAAGAGCGGCAATGGGCGCGGGGCAATATTTGCAACTGCCCCGATTGCGTTTTGCGGCGCTTTGGCTAAGAGGTGCGCGACGCTTCAATCGATCAATCGGGGACATCGCAATGACGGCCATCATCGACATTGTCGGGCGTGAAATCCTGGACAGCCGCGGAAATCCGACCGTCGAGGTCGACGTCGTGCTCGAAGACGGTTCGATGGGTCGCGCCGCGGTGCCGTCCGGTGCCTCTACCGGCGCGCATGAGGCGGTCGAACTGCGCGATGGCGGCCCCCGCTATCTCGGCAAAGGCGTGCTCACGGCGGTCGAGGCGGTGAACGGCGAGCTGTTCGAGGCGATCGGCGGCATGGAGGCAGAGAATCAGATCCATATCGACCAGACCATGATCGAGCTCGATGGTACGGCCAACAAGAGCCGGCTCGGCGCCAACGCCGTCCTCGGCGTGTCGCTGGCGGTGGCCAAGGCCGCGGCCGAAGCGGCCGACCTGCCGCTCTACCGTTATGTCGGCGGTACCAAGGCCCATGTGCTGCCGGTGCCTATGATGAATATCATCAATGGCGGCGCGCATGCCGACAACCCGATCGATTTCCAGGAATTCATGATCCTGCCGATCGGCGCGCCGACGCTGCGCGACGGCGTGCGCTGGGGCTCGGAGATCTTTCATACGCTGCGAAAGAAGCTGAAGGACGCCGGCCATAACACCAATGTCGGTGACGAGGGCGGCTTTGCTCCCAACCTGAAGAGCGCGCCGGCCGCGCTCGACTTCATCATGGAATCGATCGAGCAGGCTGGCTTCAAGCCTGGCGAGGAGGTTGCGCTAGGCCTCGACTGCGCGGCGACCGAATTTTTCAAGGATGGTAACTACGTCTATGAAGGCGAGAGGAAAACCCGCGACCCGAAGGCACAGGCCAGATATCTGGCCAAACTTGCTGCCGACTACCCGATCATCACCATTGAGGACGGCCTGGCGGAGGATGACTGGGACGGTTGGAAAATGCTGACCGATCTCATCGGCAAGCAAACGCAGCTGGTTGGCGACGATCTGTTCGTCACCAACACGGCGCGGCTGCGCGACGGCATCCGCATGGGTGTCGCCAATTCGATCCTGGTCAAGGTCAACCAGATCGGCTCGCTTACCGAAACGCTCGACGCCGTAGAGACCGCGCACAAGGCCGGCTATACCGCAGTGATGTCGCACCGCTCGGGCGAGACCGAGGATGCGACCATCGCCGACCTCGCCGTTGCCACCAATTGCGGGCAGATCAAGACGGGCTCGCTGTCGCGCTCGGATCGCATGGCCAAGTACAACCAGCTCATCCGCATTGAGGAGGAGCTCGGCAAGCAGGCGCAATATGCCGGCAAGTCGATCGTGAAAAGGTGATTCCGAGAGAAAATCCGTGGCGGTGAGGGCGGGGACATTCCCGCCCTTTTTTGCTTCCTGGCTCTGAATCCAACAGGCTGTAACCGTCCATTAAGCACAATCGGGCGACAAAGGCGGCGTAGGGGATTCGGACCATGTGGACACGCCAGCACAAGCAAAGAAACACCGGCCGGCTGATCATCCCCTCGCTCTGCGTGGTGTTCCTGACTTATTTCGGCTTCCATGCCTATCATGGCGAGTTCGGGATATATTCCAAGTATCAGCTCGAAGCCGAGACTGCCGAATTGCAGGGCAGGCTCAATGCCGTCAGGACGCGCCGGATCGATCTCGAGCGCCGCGTTCAGCTGATGCATGAGGGCACGCTGGAGAAGGACATGCTGGACGAGCAGGCGCGCAAGGCGCTTAATCTGTCCCACGCCGACGAGATCACCATTATGTTGCCGGTCGCAAGATAACCTGATTTCAGTTAATCGGCGATATTTGCAATGATTTTAATTGCTTAGATGCATGACAGCCATGCGTTTTCGGCATGGCGAAAGCCTTCCCTGCATGTTAGCCTGCCTCAAATCGGTGGGAGAACTGATCTCCCTCGCTGTCCGCCAAGAGACGCCAACAGGGAGTGATGCATGGCCACCGCCACCAGAAAAGCGCCTGCCAAATCCAAATCAGACGGTAAAACGCCGGGCCTTTCCACCCCGAAGCCTGTTGAATTCACCAAAGACCAGGAGCTTGCCGCCTACCGGCACATGCTGCTCATCCGCCGCTTCGAGGAAAAGGCCGGCCAGCTTTACGGCATGGGCTTCATCGGCGGTTTCTGCCACCTCTACATCGGCCAGGAAGCGGTCGTTACCGGCATGAAGATGGCGCTGATCGATGGCGACCAGATGATCACCGCCTATCGCGACCATGGTCATATGCTGGCCATGGAGTTGTCACCGCGCGGCGTCATGGCCGAACTGACCGGGCGCCGTAGCGGCCTGTCGAGAGGCAAGGGCGGCTCCATGCACATGTTCTCCAAGGAGAAGCATTTTTACGGCGGCCACGGCATCGTCGGCGCGCAAGTGTCGCTCGGCACCGGCATTGCCTTCGCCAACCGCTATCGCGGCAACAACAATGTGACGCTGACCTATTTCGGCGATGGCGCCGCGAACCAGGGCCAGGTCTACGAAAGCTTCAACATGGCGTCGCTGTGGAAGCTTCCGGTGATCTACATCATCGAGAACAACCGCTACGCCATGGGCACCTCGGTCTCGCGCTCTTCGGCCGAGACGGATTTCTCGCACCGCGGCGCCTCCTTCAAGATTCCAGGCATCCAGGTCGACGGCATGGATGTGCGCGCCGTTAAGGCCGCCGGCGACCTCGCCGCCGAATGGTGCCGCGCCGGCAACGGGCCGCTCATTCTCGAAATGCAGACCTATCGTTACCGCGGCCATTCGATGTCGGATCCGGCAAAATACCGCTCCAAGGAAGAAGTGCAGAAAATGCGCTCCGAACGTGACCCGATCGAGCAGGTCAAGGCGCGGTTGCTCGACAAGAAATGGGCAAGCGAGGACGAACTCAAGGCCATCGACAAGGAAGTCCGCGACGTCGTCGCCGACGCCGCAGAATTTGCCCAGAACGACGCGGAGCCGGATCCGTCCGAGCTCTGGACCGACATCGTACTTTAACGAGAGGGCAAGGACATGCCGATCGAAATTCTCATGCCCGCCCTCTCGCCGACCATGGAAGAGGGTAATGTTTCCAAGTGGTTGAAGAAAGAGGGCGACAAGGTCGTAGCCGGTGACGCCATTGCCGAGATCGAGACCGACAAGGCAACGATGGAAGTCGAAGCCGTGGACGACGGCACCCTTGCCAAGATCGTGGTTCCTGCCGGCACCGAGGGTGTCAAAGTCAACACACTGATCGCTGTGCTGGCCGTCGATGGCGAAGACGTCGACGAGGCAGGCGAAGGTATCGGCGAGGAGGCCATTGAGTCGCAAGCGGAAGCGCCCGCGGCTGCTCCGGCCAAGAGCGAAGCTGCAGCACCTGTTGCCGCCGCACCCAAGCTGGAAATTGCCGCCGATCCCGACGTCCCGGCCGGCACCGAAATGGTCTCGACCACGGTACGTGAAGCCTTGCGCGATGCAATGGCGGAGGAAATGCGCCGCGACGGCGATGTCTTTGTCATGGGCGAGGAGGTTGCCGAGTACCAGGGCGCCTACAAGATCACGCAAGGCCTGTTGCAGGAATTCGGTCCGCGGCGCGTGGTCGACACGCCGATCACCGAGCACGGCTTTGCCGGCGTTGGTGTTGGCGCGGCGATGGCCGGCTTGAAGCCGATCGTCGAATTCATGACCTTCAACTTCGCCATGCAGGCGATCGACCAGATCATCAATTCTGCCGCCAAGACGCTCTACATGTCTGGCGGCCAGATGGGTGCCCCGATCGTCTTTCGCGGCCCGAACGGGGCGGCTGCCCGCGTCGCCGCGCAGCATTCGCAATGCTATGCCGCCTGGTACAGCCATATTCCCGGCCTGAAAGTGGTGATGCCTTATACCGCCGCCGACGCCAAGGGTCTGCTCAAGGCGGCGATTCGCGACCCGAACCCGGTCATCTTCCTCGAGAACGAAATCCTTTACGGCCACTCCTTCGACGTGCCGAAGATGGACGATTTCGTGCTGCCGATCGGCAAGGCGCGCATTCACAAATCCGGCAAGGACGTGACCATCGTCTCGTTCGGCATCGGCATGACCTACGCGATTAAGGCCGAGGCGGAGTTGCGTGGCATGGGCATCGATGCCGAGATAATCGACTTGCGCACCATCCGCCCGCTCGACTTCGACACGATCATCGCCTCGGTCAAAAAGACCAATCGCCTGGTGGTGGTCGAGGAAGGCTTTCCGCAGAACTCGGTCGGCGACCATATCGCCAATCAGGTCTCGCAGCGTGCCTTCGATTTCCTCGACGCACCGGTCATCACCATTGCCGGCAAGGACGTGCCGATGCCCTATGCAGCGAACCTCGAAAAGCTGGCGTTGCCCAATGTCGGCGAGGTCGTCGAGGCGGTCAAAGCCGTCACATATCGCTGAGCAGGGCGGAGGACAAAATGCCTATCAACATCACCATGCCGGCGCTGTCGCCCACAATGGAAGAAGGCAACCTTTCCAAGTGGCTGGTCAAGGAAGGCGACAAGGTTTCGCCCGGCGACGTGATTGCCGAGATCGAGACCGACAAGGCAACGATGGAAGTCGAAGCCGTCGACGAAGGCACGGTCGCCAAGCTGGTGGTTCCGGCGGGCACTGAAGGCGTCAAGGTCAATGCGCTGATCGCGGTCTTGGCGGCTGAGGGGGAGGATGCGGCGGCCGCCGCGAAAAGCGGTGATGGCGCTGCGCCGGCAAAGGCTGAGGCGAAGCAGGAAAAAGCACCAATCTCCCCACCCGTGGGGGAGATGTCGACGAAGTCGACAGAGGGGGGCGCTGTCCCTCCCGCCGCAGGGAGCGAGGCGCCCCCCTCTGGCCTGCCCTCGTTGCCCCCAGTTGGCATCTCCCCCACACGGGGGGAGATCAGCCAATCGGCAAACGGTGAGCGCATCTTCGCGTCGCCGCTGGCCCGGCGCATTGCCAGCGAAGCCGGTATAGATGTCGCGGCGCTGACCGGCTCCGGCCCCCACGGCCGCGTGGTAAAGGCCGATGTCGATGCCGCAATTTCCGGTGGCGGCGCCAAGGCGGCACCAGCAGCAAAAGCGGCCCCCGCCGGCGCTCCGGCGCCTGCCGCCGCAGCACCCAAGGCGATGCCGGACGAGCAGGTGCTCAAACTGTTCGCCGAAGGTTCCTACGATCTTGTCCCGCATGACAGTATGCGCAAGACGATTGCGCGGCGGCTGGTCGAGGCCAAGACCACCATCCCGCATTTCTATCTGACGCTCGACTGCGAACTCGATGCACTTCTGGCCCTGCGCACACAGATCAATGCGGCCGCCCCGGTGAAGAAGACCGAGAAGGGCGAAACGCCGGCCTACAAGCTGTCGGTCAACGACATGGTCATCAAGGCTCTTGCCATGGCGCTGATGGCGGTTCCGGATGCCAATGCGTCGTGGACAGAAAACGCCATGATCAAGCACAAGCACGCCGATGTCGGCGTTGCCGTATCGATCCCCGGCGGCCTGATCACCCCGATCATCCGGCGTGCTGACGAAAAGACGATGTCCGTTATCTCCAACGAGATGAAGGACCTTGCCGGGCGCGCCCGCAGCCGCAAGCTGAAGCCGGAAGAATATCAGGGCGGCACCACGGCGGTGTCCAATCTCGGCATGTTCGGCGTCAAGGATTTTTCTGCCGTCATCAACCCGCCGCACGCGACGATCCTGGCGGTCGGCGCCGGCGAGCAACGCGCGGTGGTGAAGAACGGCGAGATCAAGATCGCAACAATCATGTCGGTGACGCTGTCGACCGATCACCGCGCAGTCGACGGTGCGCTCGGCGCCGAGCTGCTCGTCGCCTTCAAGCGCATGATCGAAAATCCGATGGGCATGCTGGTCTAAGCGGGGAACAGGGCGGTGCGGAAATTCTACACCAGCCTTTTCGCCTCCATCCAATCCGGCTCGTAAACGATTATCGTACATTGGCTGTTCGGGCGGTAGCGATTGCGGATAGGTCTTTGTTGGAGGGGGAAAACGCATGAAAACGGTCCTCTGCTATGGCGATTCGCTGACCTGGGGCTATGACGCGGCAAGCCTCGGCCGGCACCCGCTGGAAGATCGCTGGCCGAGCGTGCTGCAGGCGGCATTGGGCAGCGGCGTCGAGGTCGTTGCCGAAGGCCTGAATGGCCGAACCACAGCCTTCGACGATCACTTGGCCGGGGCGGACCGCAATGGCGCAAGGCTGTTGCCAACAATCCTGACGACGCACGCACCGATCGACTTGATCATTATTATGCTCGGCGCCAACGATATGAAGCCGTGGATTCATGGTAATCCGGTCGCGGCCAAGCAAGGCATGCAACGCCTGATCGATATCGTGCGCTGTCACGATTACCCGTTCAATTGGCCGGCGCCGCAGATCCTGATCGTCGCGCCGCCCGTAGTCAGCCGCACGGAAAACGCCGAGTTCAAGGAAATGTTCGCTGGCGGCGATGACGCGTCAAAGCGGCTGGCGCCGCAATATTCCGCCCTTGCCGACGAGGCCGGCTGTGGCTTCTTCGATGCCGGCACGGTGGCCAAAACCACGCCGCTCGACGGCGTCCATCTCGATGCCGAAAACACGCGGAACGTCGGGCAAGCGCTGGCGCCGCTCGTGCGCCTCATGTTGGAATTGTGAAGGAGAAAGCCGTGGCTGAGAACTACGACGTCATCATCATCGGCTCCGGCCCCGGCGGCTATGTCACTGCAGTGCGTTCGGCGCAGCTTGGCTTCAAGACGGCGATCGTCGAGCGCGAGCACTTGGGTGGCATCTGCCTCAACTGGGGCTGCATTCCGACCAAAGCGCTACTGCGCTCCGCCGAGATCATGCACTATTCGGATCATCTGAAGGACTACGGCCTGAAGAACGATGGCAAGGTCAGCGTCGACACAGCCGCCGTCGTCGATCGATCACGAAAGGTCTCGCTGCGACTCAACGGCGGCGTCGGCTTCTTGATGAAGAAGAACAAGGTCGACGTCATCTGGGGCGAAGCCAAACTGACCAAACCTGGCGAGATCGTCGTGTCAAAATCGTCGAAGAAGCCGATGGAGCCGCAGCCGCCGGCGCCCAAGGGCGTCAAGGGTGAGGGCACCTATAGCGCCAAGCACATCATTCTGGCGACCGGCGCCAGGCCGCGCGCGCTGCCCGGCATCGAGCCTGATGGCAAGTTGATCTGGACCTATTTCGAGGCGATGGTGCCGAAAGAGATGCCAAAATCGCTGCTGGTGATGGGCTCGGGCGCCATCGGCATCGAGTTCGCCTCGTTCTACCGCACCATGGGCGCCGAGGTGACGGTGGTCGAACTGCTGCCAGCCGTGATGCCGGTCGAGGACGCCGAAGTGTCGAAGTTTGCGCAAAAGCAGTTCGAGAAGCAGGGCATGAAGATCATCCTCGAAGCCAAGGTAACCAAGGTCGAGAAGGGCGCCAGTTCGGTCACCGCGCATGTCGAGATGAAGGACGGCAAGGTCGAGAAGATCACCGCCGATCGTATGATCTCGGCCGTCGGCGTACAGGGTAACATCGAAAACCTCGGCCTCGAGACGCTCGGCGTGAAGACCGACCGCGGTTGCGTCGTCGTCGACGGCTACGGCAAGACCAACGTGCCGGGCATCTACGCCATCGGCGACGTTGCCGGACCGCCGATGCTCGCCCACAAGGCCGAGCATGAGGGCGTGGTCTGTGTGGAAAAGATCGCCAATTTCCCCGGCGTGCATGCCACCGACAAGCTGAAGATCCCAGGCTGCACCTATTGCAATCCGCAAGTCGCCTCGGTCGGACTGACAGAAGCCAAAGCGAAAGCCGACGGAAAGGACATCCGTGTCGGCCGCTTTCAGTTCGCGGCAAACGGCAAAGCGATTGCGCTCGGCGAGGACCAAGGCTTCGTCAAGACCATTTTCGACAAGAAGACCGGCCAGTTGCTGGGTGCCCACATGGTCGGCGCAGAAGTAACCGAACTGATCCAGGGCTTCGTCGTGGCGATGAATCTGGAGACCACCGAGGAAGAGCTGATGCACACGATCTTCCCGCACCCGACCCTGTCAGAGATGATGAAGGAGAGTGTACTCGACGCCTATGGTCGCGCACTGAATGCATGATAAATTAGTTGGGCGAGTCTCACAGGGAAGACACAACGGAACTCGACGGCAGAGCAATTCGTTTCGCAGGCATCATCCATCATACAAGGAGAGGGCATATGGAAATGAACGGCGTGGGCTGGGTAGCAGCCATCATCATCGGTGGCCTGGCGGGATGGCTCGCCGAGATGGTCATGAAGAGCAATACCGGCATCCTCATGAACATCGTTCTCGGCATTGTCGGCGCAATCGTGTTGAACGCCATCTTGCAGGCCCTGAACATTGGCATCTTCGGCGTCGGCTGGATCGCCTATCTGATCACCGGCTTCATCGGCGCCTGCATTCTGATTGCGGTCGGACGACTGGTGCGCCGCTAACCTCTGTCGGCACTTGCTATGCGAAAAAGGCCACCGCGGCATGCGTGATCGCGGCCTTTTTCTTTTCGCCGAAAAGTCCTAGATGACGTGGGTAGAGCGAGCGCTGGACAAGCGCTTGCCAATGAGCCGGGTTTCACATGGTCACCGTCCTTGACACGATTGCCAATGCGCCGCGCCTGCGGCATCCCGAAAAGGCGCACAAGCCGGATCAGGACGTACTGCGCAAGCCTGACTGGATCCGCGTCAAGGCGCCGATGTCGAAAGGCTATGCCGAGACGCGCGAAATCGTGAAGTCTCACAAGCTAGTGACGGTTTGCGAAGAGGCGGGCTGCCCCAATATCGGCGAGTGCTGGGAGAAGAAGCACGCCACCTTCATGATCATGGGCGAGATCTGCACGCGGGCCTGCGCCTTTTGCAATGTCGCCACCGGCATCCCGACCGCACTCGATCCCGACGAGCCGGCGCGTGTCGCGCATGCGGTCAAGCAGATGGGCTTGAGCCATGTCGTCATCACCTCCGTCGATCGCGACGATCTCGCGGATGGCGGGGCCCAGCATTTTGCCGATGTCATCCGTGCGATCAGGGCAGCAACCCCGTTGACGACGATCGAAATCCTGACGCCCGATTTCCTGCGCAAGGACGGTGCGCTGGAGATCGTCGTGGCGGCCAAGCCGGATGTTTTCAACCATAATCTCGAGACCGTGCCGTCTAACTATCTGACGGTTCGGCCGGGCGCGCGCTATTTCCACTCGATCAGGCTCTTGCAGCGGGTCAAGGAGCTTGACCCCTCGATCTTCACCAAGTCCGGCATCATGGTTGGCCTTGGCGAGGAGCGGAACGAAATCCTGCAACTGATGGACGACCTGCGTTCGGCCAATGTCGACTTCATGACCATCGGCCAATATCTGCAGCCGTCGAAGAAACACCATCCGGTGATCCGCTTCGTCACGCCTGAGGAATTCAAGTCCTTCGAGACGATCGGCAGGACCAAGGGCTTCCTGCTGGTGGCGTCGAGCCCGCTGACGCGCTCGTCGCACCATGCCGGCGACGATTTCGCCAGACTACGCGCGGCGCGTGAAGCGTTTCTCAGGAAGTCCGCCTAACAAACTGGTTTCATGCCACAATTCGAAGCCCATCGCCGCGTCGCGCATACGCCGGAGCAGATGTTCGCTCTGGTCGCCGATGTCGAATCCTATCCGCAATTCCTGCCGCTTTGCGAGGCACTGACGGTTCGCTCACGCAAGGAACGCGACGGACGCACCTTGCTCATCGCCGACATGAGCATCGGCTACAAGGCGATCCGCGAGACCTTTACCACGCAGGTGCTGCTGAATCCGGACGAGAACACCATCGATGTGAAATACATTGACGGCCCTTTCAAATATCTGAGCAATGTCTGGCGCTTCGACCCGGCCGACGGCGGCGGTTGCAACGTCTGCTTCTTTATCGACTACGAGTTCAAGAGCCGCATTTTGGGGGCGTTGATGGGAACCATGTTCGACCGTGCCTTCCGCATGTTCTCCGAGGCGTTCGAGAAAAGGGCCGAAATCATCTACGGCGCGCCATCGGCAGCCTGATCCGCAGCGAGCGCGCGCAGACCCAGCTCAAGCGCATGCCGGACCGTCTCCCGGCGGATGAAATCACGGCCCTTGTCGGCGAAAAGCTGGCATTCGCTGACTACCGGCCGGCCAGCCACGGCGACGCCGAACCAGACCAGGCCGACAGGTTTTTCCGCCGAGCCGCCGGCCGGACCGGCGATGCCAGTTACCGCCAGTGCAAGCCCGGCCGGCGAATGGGCCAAGGCTCCGGCCGCCATCTCCACTGCGGTCTCGCGCGAGACCGCGCCGTGCGCCTCGAGCGTAGCGGCCGAGACGCCGAGCATCTCGGTCTTGGCCTGGTTGGAATAGGTGATGAAGCCGCGATCGACCACCGCGGAAGAGCCGGCGATGTCGGTCAGGGCGGCGATGATCATGCCGCCGGTGCAGCTCTCGGCCGTCGCCAGCGTGATGCCGCGCTGCTGGCAGGCCTGAAGCAGGGCATCTGCGAGATCGCTATTGCTCACTCGGGGACATCCCCTGGAAACACGACGCTGGCGGTCGCGATGGCCGCTATGCCTTCCTCACGGCCGACGAAGCCGAGCTTCTCATTGGTTGTCGCCTTGATCGAAATGCGATCGAGCGAAATTCGCAGGATTGCGGAAAGCGTTTCGGTCATGGCCTCGCGATGCGGGCCGACGCGCGGCGTCTCGCAGATCAGGGTGATATCGGCGTTGGCGATGCGCCCGCCGCGCGCGCGCACCAGCTTGGCCGCGTGTTCGACGAAGATGCGTGAAGCGGCCCCTTTCCACTGTGGGTCGGAGGGCGGGAAATGCGTGCCGATGTCACCGGCGCCGCAGGTGGCGAGCAGGGCGTCGGTCAAGGCGTGGAGACCGACATCGGCATCCGAATGGCCGGACAATTTCCTGTCGTGTGGAATGGCGACGCCGCACAGGGTGACATGGTCGCCGGGCTCGAACGCATGGACGTCATAGCCATTGCCCGTTCGGATGTCGGGAAAACGTGGGGCGCTAGAAAGCCGCTGATCCGCCATTGCAATATCCCGTGCCCAGGTCAGTTTGACGTTGTCCGGCGAGCCGGGAACGATCTTCACCGGAATATGCGCCCATTCGGCGATTGCCGCATCGTCGGTGAAATCCGCTTTGCCCAGATGATGAGCCTTTTCGTGCGCAGCCAGGATCGGCCAGAACGGAAAGCCTTGCGGTGTCTGTGCGGCATAAAGCCCGGCCCTGGACACGGTTTCGCCGATCATGCCTTCGGCCGTTTCGCGCTTGAGCGTATCGGCAACCGGCAAAGCAGGCAGTGCCCCCTGGCGCTCGCCAATAGCTGCGATCGTGCGGTCTATTAGTTCCGCATCGACAAACGGCCGGGCCGCATCATGGATCAGAACCCGGCCCGGCGCATTGCTTCTCAACGCCAGCAGTCCAAGGCGGACGGACTCCTGCCGTGACGTACCGCCGGTCACAGCGACGACACGGTCGGCGTTCGCACCGGCCGCACGGCGGAAAAGCGCGCCGTCGTCGGCATGAATAGCAACGACGACAGGTCCAATCTTCGGATGCGTCAGAAAGGCACCGAGCGTGCGTGCAATAACGGCGCCGCCGCCAATTTGCTGGTACTGCTTCGGCCCATTGGCCTGTCCAGCGCGCGCGCCGCGGCCGGCAGCAACGATGACCACGGCGACCTTGTCGTCCGCAGCTTGCTTTTCGCTCACATCTCTCATGCCGAGACGCTTAACGCATGATCCCGAAAAGTGGTATCGCTTTTGAAAGACCCAGGATTGATGCGGTGCGGCGATCCGTTTTTTTCCCAAATGCGCCTTAATGTCACGACATTGCGCGTTGCACATTGCCGTCGTTCTGGCTAGAGAATGTGCAGCAACCGAAGGTGCTTGGTTTTTGTGCATGCCTGATGTGACCAAATTAGCTTCGCCGCTGGATGTGGGTGGCGTGAGAATCCGCAATCGCGTATTTCTCGCGCCCCTGTCGGGCATCACCGACGAACCGTTCCGGCAACGCGCGCATGCGCATGGCGCCGGGCTGGTCGTATCGGAAATGGTGGCGAGCGGTGAGCTTGCAAAGGGCAGGGCTGGTTCCAGCCTGCGCATCCGTCATTCCGGGCTGCCTGTCCACATGGTCCAGCTTGCCGGCCACGAGGCAATGCACATGGCCGAAGGCGCGCGAATCGCGGTCGGCGAAGGCGCCGACATCATCGACATCAACATGGGCTGTCCGGCCAAAAAGGTGACGGGCGGCTATGCCGGTTCGGCACTGATGCGAGACCTCGACCACGCGTTGTCGCTGATCGAAGCGGTAGTCGGCGCGATCGCGGTGCCAGTCACGGTCAAGATGCGGCTCGGGTGGGACGAAGGCGCGCTCAACGCGCCGATGCTGGCGCGACGCGCCGAGCAGGCCGGGGTGAAGATGGTGACGGTGCACGGCCGCACGCGTTGCCAGTTCTATCAGGGCAAGGCCGACTGGCGTGCCATCGCACGCGTCAAGCAGGCGGTCTCGATCCCGGTCGTTGCCAATGGCGATGTCGGCTCGCCGGCAGAGGCCGCGTCGATCCTCGAGCAGTCTGGCGCCGACGCGGTGATGGTCGGCCGCGCGCACTATGGCGCGCCGTGGACGGCCGGCAGCATTGTAGCGGCCGCGCTGGCCGAGCCGGTATCCAGCATGCCGGAAAGCCCGCAAGCGCTGGCCGACTACGTCATTGCCCATTACGAAGACATGCTGGCGCTCTATGGCGTGGAAAGCGGAGTGCGCCAGGCGCGCAAGCATCTCGGCTGGTATCTCGACCGCCACGCCGGCGGCACAAGCGACGACCGGCGCAAGACCATACTCACGTCTTTCGAGCCTGGGCGTGTCATTGCGTTGCTGCGCGACATGTTTTCAACCGCTCCCGAAGCGGCGAACCTGCGGAGTGCGGCATGAACGCTACCGTCACACAGAGCACGGATATGGCGGACGCCGCGCATATTGTGCTCAACACCATTCGCCGGCCGGTGATCATGGTCGATCCGGAAGGTTTCATCACCTTCGCCAATGCCGATGCCGAGGATTTTTTCCGGTCGAGCGCCACGATGCTCGCCCGCAACACGCTGCACAAGCTCATTCCTTTCGGCAGCCCGCTGCTGACGCTTGTCGACCAGGTGCGCGAGCGCCGGGCGCCGGTCAACGAATACCGGGTCGACGTGTCGTCGCCACGTCTCGGCATCGAGAAGGTGGTCGACCTCTACGTCGCACCAGTGACGGAATTTCCAGGCTCGGTCGTGGTGATGTTCCAGGAACGCTCAATGGCCGACAAGATCGACCGGCAGATGACGCATCGCGGTGCGGCACGCTCGGTCACCGGCCTCGCCGCGATGCTTGCCCATGAGATCAAGAACCCGCTGTCCGGCATTCGTGGTGCTGCGCAGTTGCTAGAGCTGTCGGCGTCCGACGAGGATCGCGCACTGACCAGGCTGATCACCGACGAGACCGACCGCATTGTCTCGCTGGTCGACCGCATGGAGGTGTTTTCCGACGAGCGGCCGATCGACCGCTACCCCGTCAACATCCATGTCGTGCTCGACCATGTCAAGGCAATCGCCAAGAACGGTTTTGCCAAGCGAATCAAGATATTGGAGGACTATGATCCATCATTGCCTCCGGTTTTTGCCAATCGCGACCAGCTCATCCAGGTGTTTCTCAATCTGGTAAAAAATGCCGCCGAGGCGATCGGCAGTGATCCGCAGGGCGAGATCATGCTATCGACCGCCTTCCGTCCGGGCATCCGTGTTTCCGTACCCGGGACCCAGGACCGCGTATCGCTGCCATTGGAATTCTGCGTGCGTGACAACGGTTCGGGTGTTTCCGAAGACATCCTGCCGATCCTCTTCGATCCTTTCATCACCACCAAGCCGAACGGCTCCGGTCTCGGTCTGGCGCTGGTCGCAAAGATCGTCGGCGAGCATGGCGGCATCATTGAATGCGAATCGACCCCGCGCGGCACCACTTTCCGCATCCTGATGCCGGCGTGGAAAGAAACCCAGTTTGGCACCGACGACGACGGTGAAGGAGACCGCAAATGACCGTTCGCGGCAATATTCTCGTCGCCGACGACGATGCGGCCATCCGCACTGTCCTCAACCAGGCGCTTTCGCGCGTCGGCCACGACGTGCGTGTCACCTCCAACGCTTCGACGCTGTGGCGCTGGGTTGCGGCGGGCGAGGGCGATCTGGTTATCACCGACGTTGTCATGCCTGACGAGAACGCCTTCGACATGCTGCCGCGCATCAAGAAGGCGCGACCGGAACTGCCGGTCATCGTCATGAGTGCGCAGAACACGTTCATGACAGCAATTCGTGCCTCCGAAACCGGGGCCTACGAGTATCTGCCGAAACCGTTCGACCTGACGGAGCTGCTTAACATCGTCAACCGCGCTCTTTCCGAGCCGCGGCGGCCGAAGATCGATACGCGGGCCGACGAGCCGCCGGAAACGATGCCGCTGGTCGGCCGCTCGGCGGCCATGCAGGACATCTACCGCATGCTGGCGCGCATGATGCAGACCGACCTGACGGTCATGATCAGCGGCGAGTCGGGTACCGGCAAGGAACTGGTGGCGCGCGCGCTGCATGAATACGGCCGCCGCCGAGGCGGTCCGTTCGTCGCTATCAACATGGCGGCGATCCCGCGCGACCTGATCGAATCGGAGTTGTTCGGGCACGAGAAGGGCGCCTTTACCGGCGCGCAGAACCGCTCCACCGGCCGTTTCGAGCAGGCCGAAGGCGGCACGCTCTTCCTCGACGAGATCGGTGATATGCCGATGGAAGCGCAGACGCGGCTGCTGCGTGTGTTGCAGCAGGGCGAATACACCACGGTCGGCGGCCGCACGCCGATCAAGACCGACGTGCGCATCGTCGCTGCCACCAACAAGGACCTGCGCACACTGATTAATCAGGGGCTTTTCCGCGAGGACCTGTTCTACCGCTTGAATGTTGTGCCGCTCAGGCTGCCGGCGCTGCGCGAGCGGTCGGAGGACATTCCGGACCTCGTCCGCCACTTCTTCAAGCTCGGCGTCAGTGAAGGCTTGCAGACCAAGCGCATTTCCACCGGCGGCATCGAGCTGATGAAGCGCTACCCATGGCCCGGTAATGTGCGCGAACTCGAAAACCTCATTCGCAGGCTGGCCGCACTGTATTCGCAGGACGAGATTTCCGCCGAGATCATCGAGGCGGAGTTGAAGACCGGCGAAAGGCCTGTCGTTCCAGGTGGCGGCAACCTCATTCCCGATGACCTTTCCATCGGCCAGGCGGTGGAGCATTTCCTGCAACGCTATTTTGCCTCGTTTGCCGGCGACCTGCCCCCGGCCGGGCTCTATCAGCGAATCCTCTCTGAGGTCGAATATCCGCTGGTCCTCGCCTCGATGACCGCAACGCGCGGTAACCAGATCAAGGCTGCCGAATTGCTGGGGCTCAACCGCAACACGCTGCGCAAGAAGATTCGCGAACTCGGCGTCAACGTCTACAAATCGTCCAGGCAGGTCTAGACGAATCCCTTTACGAGCGCTTTCCAGGGGATCGATTGCCGAAAGATTTCCGTCTAGGCCACACTTGTTGCATAATCGCCACAATGCGTTGCATACATCCGACGTAATCACTGGCTCTAGACAGCGACATGGCCCTGCACGCACCGACACTGAGCAAATCGCTTTTCAGCAATACGGGCGCGCGAGACGGTCGCCGGCTGCTTGCGCTGCCGGGCGTGATCGCCATTGCCGGTGCGCTGGTGACGGCGGCGATCTCCTTCGCCATTCTGGTCGGTGCGACGCCGATCACGCCCGACGCGAGGACGACGCTGGCGCTGATTGCGCTTAATGCGGCGTTCGTCCTGTTTCTGATTTTGCTGGTCGGCCGCGAGGTGCATCGCATCCTGATGGCACGACGGCATGGCAAGGCTGCGTCGCGGCTGCATGTGCGCATAGTGGCGATGTTTGCGCTGGTCGCCGCCATCCCCGCCATCATGGTGGCGATCATCGCGTCGATCACGCTCGACATCGGCCTCGACCGCTGGTTCGAGATCCGCACCAAGACGATCGTCAATTCGTCGTTGTCGATCGCTGACGCCTATGTGCAGGAAAACGCGCGAAATCTTCAGGGCACGACGTTGTCGATGGCTTACGACCTCGACGCTTCGCGCACGCTTTACGGCCTCGATCGTACCGGTTTCCTCGACCTCATGAACAAGGAGGCGGTGGGTCGCTCGCTGGCGCACGCGGCACTCATCAAGCCCGATGGTTCCTTCGTCATGAGCGCCAAGACCGACGCGGACTTTGCCATGCCAGAGCCGCCTGAGGGCGCCGTGGCAAGCGCTGCAGACGGCAAGCCGGTGCTGATAGAACCGCGCACCCGCAACATCATGGGTGCCATCGTCAAGCTGCGCGAGATCGACGGCCTCTATCTTTACACCATCCGCCTCGTCGATCCCGAGGTGATCAAGGCGCGGCAGATCGTCAAATCCAACACCGCCGAATATCGCGGTCTCGAAGACAATCGCCGCACCTCGCAAGTGGCTTTCGCGCTTCCCTATCTGTCGCTGACGCTGATCATCATCCTGTCCGCCATCTGGACCGGCATTGCGGTGGCCGACCGCCTGGTGCGGCCGATTCGTCAGCTCATCGGCGCGGCCGACGAGGTCGCTACCGGCAATCTCGACGTAGCCGTGCCTGTCCGCCCCTCCGACGGTGACGTCGCCTCGCTCGGCGACACCTTCAACAAGATGCTGATGGAGCTGAAATCGCAGCGCAACGAGATCCTGTCGGCCAAGGATTTGATCGACGAGCGGCGGCGCTTTTCGGAGGCGGTGCTTGCCGGCGTCACCGCCGGGGTCATCGGCGTCGATCCATATGGCATCGTCACCATCGTCAACCGTTCGGCCGAAACCATGCTGGCCATATCCGCTCCGGCAGCGCTTGGGCAGAACCTTTCCGCGGTGCTGCCGCATGTCGGCCGCGTCTTCGAGATCGGCCGCAAATCGGGCAAGCCGGTCTATCGCGAACAGGTCACCTTCTATCGTGCCGGCACCGAACGGACCTTCAACGTGCAGATCACGATTGAAGCCGGCGACGACGGTTCGGAGGATAAGTCCTACGTCGTGACAGTCGACGACATTACCGATCTGGTCCAGGCACAGCGTTCCTCTGCATGGGCCGACGTGGCGCGGCGCATCGCCCACGAGATCAAGAACCCGCTGACGCCGATCCAGCTTTCGGCCGAGCGCATCAAGCGCCGTTACGGCAAGGTCATCACCGAGGACCGTGAGGTTTTCGATCAATGCACCGACACCATCATCCGGCAAGTGGAGGACATCGGCCGCATGGTCGACGAGTTCTCGGCGTTCGCCCGCATGCCGAAACCGGAAATGAAGGCAATCGATCTGCGCGATTCGTTGCGCGAGGCCTCGTTCCTGGTCGAAGTAAGCCGCGCCGACATCACCTTCGAGCGCGTCTTCGGCAATGAGCCGCTCAAAGGCACGTTCGACAGCCGCCTGATGGCGCAGGCGTTCGGCAACGTCATCAAGAATGCCGCCGAAGCCATCGACGGACTTGATGCAGAGGATCGTCCGCACGGCATAATCCGGATTCAAGCCGGACGTCAGAATGGCGCGATTCGAATCGACGTCATCGACAACGGCAGGGGCTTGCCGCGCGAAAACCGGCAGCGCTTGCTCGAGCCTTACATGACGACACGCGAGAAAGGCACCGGGCTTGGCCTCGCTATCGTCAAGAAGATCGTGGAGGACCATGGCGGGCGACTCGAATTGCACGATGCACCAGCGGACTTCCACGATGGGCGGGGTGCAATGATCAGCATCATCCTGCCGGTTGCCGCCACAGTTCCGATACGCGGCGAGGGCAAGACGGAACACGAAAAAGAAACTGAAAAGGTCGGTAATGGCGTCTGATATTCTCATCGTCGATGACGAGGAAGACATCCGCGAACTCGTCGCCGGTATCCTGAGCGACGAAGGTCACGAAACACGCACGGCGTTTGACGCCGACAGCGCGCTGGCGGCGGTCGCCGACCGAGCACCCCGGCTGATCTTCCTCGACATCTGGCTGCAGGGTTCGCGGCTCGATGGCCTCGCTTTGCTGGACGAGATCAAGACGATGCACCCGAACCTGCCGGTGGTGATGATCTCGGGCCACGGCAATATCGAAACGGCGGTCTCGGCCATCCGCCGCGGCGCCTATGATTTTATTGAAAAGCCGTTCAAGGCCGACAGGCTGATCCTTATTGCCGAACGGGCGCTTGAAACGTCCAAATTGAGACGCGAGGTTTCGGATCTCAAATTGCGCAGCGGCGAGACTTTCGACCTCATCGGCATGTCGTCGGCAATGAGCCAATTGCGCCAGACCATCGAGCGCGTCGCGCCGACCAACAGCCGCGTCATGATTATCGGCCCCTCCGGCTCGGGCAAGGAACTGGCGGCGCGCGCCATCCACGCATTGTCGGCGCGCAAGAGTGCACCTTTTGTGACGCTGAGCGCCGCCAACATCACGCCTGAGCGTATGGAGATCGAGCTGTTCGGCACCGAATCGAACGGCGTCGAACGCAAGGTCGGCGCGCTGGAGGAAGCCCATCGCGGCATTCTCTACATCGATGAAGTGGCCGATATGCCGCGCGAGACGCAAAACAAGATCCTGCGCGTGCTGGTCGAACAGCAGTTCGAGCGGGTAGGGGGCACCAAGCGGGTCAAGGTCGACGTGCGCATCATCTCGTCGACCTCGCAGAACCTCGAAGCCATGATCGCCGACGGCCGTTTCCGTGAGGACCTTTATCATCGCCTGGCCGTGGTTCCGGTCATGGTGCCGGGACTGGCCGAGCGTCGCGAGGACATTCCTTATCTGGTCGACAATTTCATGAAGCAGATCGCTCGCCAGGCCGGCATCAAGCCGCGTCGCATCGGCGACGACGCGCTGGCGGTGCTGCAGGCGCACAACTGGCCGGGCAACGTTCGGCAGTTGCGAAACAATGTCGAGCGTCTGATGATCCTGGCGCGTGGCGATGATGTCGATGCGCCGATCACCGCCGACCTCTTGCCTGCCGAGATCGGCGACGTCATGCCGCGCACTCCAAACAAGTCCGATCAGCACATAATGGCGCTGCCGCTGCGTGAAGCACGCGAACAATTCGAAAAGGATTATCTGATCGCCCAGATCAACCGTTTTGGCGGCAACATCTCGAAGACGGCAGAGTTTATCGGCATGGAACGCTCTGCATTGCACCGCAAGCTGAAGTCGCTGGGCGTCTGACAGCCAAACCAGTCGTGGCCCACGCAATTATCGGTTACTGCGGTCCTTGGAATTGCATAAGAAAGCTGGGACTTCTTCCAGGGATTTGCCATGCCGCGCATTGCCTATGTTAACGGGCGCTATGTCGCTCACGCCGAAGCTTCGGTGCATATCGAAGACCGTGGCTATCAATTCGCCGATGGCGTCTACGAGGTCTGCGAGGTGGCACGAGGCTTCATCGTCGACATGCCGCGCCATCTCGCTCGATTGAACCGCTCACTTACCGAACTCTCGATCGATTGGCCGATCACGCGCGGCGTGCTACCGCTCGTCATGCGCGAGGTGGTGCGCCGCAACCATGTCGTCGACGGTCTGATCTACGTCCAGGTGACACGCGGCGTCGCCAGCCGCGAGTTTTTCTTCCCGCCGGCGGGCACGAAGCCGTCACTGGTGGTGATCGCCAAAAAAGCCGATCCTGCAGTTGCCGCGAAGCGGGCCGAGAGCGGGATCCGGGTCATCACGGTGCCGGAGAACCGATGGGATCGGGTCGATATCAAGTCGGTCGGCCTGCTGCCGAACGTGCTGGCCAAGCAGAAAGCCAAGGAAGCCGGCGCTCAGGAGGCCTGGTTCGTTGATGTTGACGGTACCGTCAAGGAAGGTGGATCGTCGAACGCGTGGATCATCACCAGGGACGGCGTGCTGGTGACACGGCCCGCCGAGCACGGCATCCTGCGCGGCATCACCCGCACGACACTGTTCGATGTCGCCGCCAAGCTTGGCCTGAAGATTGAGGAGCGCGGCTTTTCGGTTGCCGAAGCCAAGGCCGCGCGCGAGGTTTTCATCAGCTCTGCAACCACGATTGCCATGCCGGTGGTGGCGATCGATGGCGCTCCCGTCGCCAACGGCCACCCGGGCTCGATAACAGTTTCATTACGGCAGGCCTTTTTTGACGTTGCGGAAAAAAGTCCAGCCTGATAACCGCACAGATGGAATGAACATCAATATATCTCGTTCTGCTTGTCGTTACTGACGGCAAGATGGTGTTTGCGTGCTTGACATGTGCCGGCTAATTTGGCGCATTGGCCTGCAAACCGAAGGGGATCGGCGAAAGACAAGAACAATGGCGGAACGATCGCAAAATCTTCAGGACCTGTTCCTGAATTCAGTTCGCAAGAGCAAAAACCCACTCACCATCTTTCTCATCAACGGCGTGAAGCTGACCGGCGTGGTCACTTCGTTCGATAATTTCTGCGTTCTGCTGCGTCGCGACGGCCATTCCCAGCTTGTCTACAAGCACGCTATTTCCACGATCATGCCGAGCCAGCCGGTTCAGATGTTCGATGGTGAGGAAAGCCAGGGCGCCTGATTGGCACGTGAGAAAGACGCGGACCGCAGCGTTCGCGGAAAACCAGCACATCAGACCGGGACAGAGGCCAACGGCCGGACCCGGGCGGTGGTCATCGTGCCGGTGCTTACCCGGCAGCCGCGTGGCGACGACGATACCAATCGTCCGCGCCTGACCCGTTCCGCCGAGGCCCGTCGCGACGAGGCGGTCGGCCTCGCCAGCGCCATCGACCTTGACTTGGTCCACACGGCGGTGGTGACCGTCAATGATCCACGTCCGGCGACCCTGCTCGGCAGCGGCAAGGTCGCGGAGTTCGCCGAGATCGTCAAAGAGGGCCACGCGGAAGTGGTCATTGTCGATCATCCGCTGACTCCGGTACAGCAGCGCAACCTCGAAAAAGAGTTGAACGCCAAGGTGCTCGACCGCACCGGGCTGATCCTGGAGATTTTCGGCGAGCGCGCCCGCACCAAAGAAGGCACGCTGCAGGTCGACCTTGCCCATCTCAACTACCAGAAGGGCCGCCTTGTCCGAAGCTGGACCCACCTCGAGCGCCAGCGCGGCGGCGCCGGCTTTCTCGGCGGTCCTGGCGAGACCCAGATCGAGTCGGATCGGCGTGTGCTGCAGGACAAGATCACCAAGCTGAAGCACGAGCTCGAAACCGTGCGCCGCACCCGCGACCTGCACCGTGCCAAGCGCAAGAAGGTGCCATTTCCGGTGGTGGCGATCGTCGGCTACACCAATGCCGGCAAGTCGACGCTGTTCAACCGGCTGACCGGAGCAGGGGTGCTGGCCGAAGACATGCTGTTTGCCACGCTCGACCCGACGCTGCGCCGCGTGCGCCTGCCGCACGGTACGCCGATCATCCTTTCCGACACGGTAGGCTTCATTTCCGACCTGCCAACACATCTGGTCGCGGCCTTCAGGGCGACGCTGGAGGAAGTGGTCGAGGCAGACCTCGTCATTCATCTGCGCGACATCTCCGATCCCGATACGGCCGCGCAGGCCGAAGATGTCGAGCGCATCCTTGCCGATCTCGGCGTCGATGCCCGCGATAGCAAGCGCGTCATCGAAGTATGGAACAAGATCGACCGGCTCGACGAGGGCTACCGGGCGCGGCTGCTTGCTGATGGTGCTGACGGCAAGAAGGCACCGCCAATCGCCATATCGGCAGTGACCGGCGAGGGCATCGATGCGCTGAAGGCGATCATCGAGACGATGATGTCGGGCGAACTGGAGACGTTCACCGTCACGCTCAAGCCCGACCAACTCGCCGTCGTCGACTGGCTTTACCGCAACGGCGACATCGCCTCGCGTGATGACAATGAGGATGGCAGCGTGACCATCGCGCTCAAGGCCACGCACAGCGCCCGGCAGGAGATCGAAAGCCGATTGCGACGTCAAAACAGCGGGTAGGGACCTTTACTTCGCGCTTTTTGCTTGCTGCCAGAGCGCTTCCATCTCGTCCAGCGTCGCCTCTTCTAGGCTGTTTCCCGACGCTTGCAGCGTCCGCTCGACATAGTGGAAGCGCGACCGGAATTTTTCGTTGGTGCCGCTGAGTGCCGCTTCGGAATCAATTTTGAGGTGCCGGCCGAGATTGACGATCGCAAACAGCATGTCGCCGAACTCATCCTTGATCGGCGCGCTGTCGCCTTTGGCGAGCGCTTCGCGCAATTCGCCGATCTCCTCCTCTATCTTTTCGAGGATCGGTGCCGCCTCGCTCCAGTCGAAGCCGACGCGGGCGGCCTTTTCCTGCAGCTTGAGCGCCCGGGTCAGCGCGGGCAGCGCGACCGGCACGCTGTCGAGAAAGCCCTTGCCATGGTCTTCCGGGTCGAGCCCACGGGTGAGGCGCGCACTGCGCTTCTCCGCCTTTTCCTCTGCCTTGATCTTTTCCCACATGCCCTTGGCCATGCCGGCGCTGCGCGCCTTGTCGTCGCCGAAGACATGGGGATGGCGGCGGATCATTTTTGTGGTGATGGCCTGGACCACATCGCCGAATGAAAATTCGCCGGCCTCCTCGGCCATTTGCGCGTGGTAGACCACTTGCAGCAGGAGATCGCCAAGCTCGTCCCGCAGATCGTCGAGATCGCCGCGCGCAATGGCGTCCGCCACTTCGTAGGCTTCCTCGATCGTGTATGGCGCGATTGTCGAAAAGCCCTGCTCGATATCCCACGGGCAACCGGTTTCCGGCGCCCGCAGCGCTGCCATGATCTCGATCAGCCGGGAAATGTCTTTCGAGGGTTTCATCTGGGAAACGCTATCCTGTACACGGCTGTGCGGCCAACGGCTTCAGCCGGTGAGGGCGCCTTGTCCACAGATGGGCCGCCAGACCATGATACGAAAGTGGACCCGGTTTCCGGAAGATCCTAGTTAGCAAAAGCATCAGTCGAGCACGGAGACGATCGCCTTGGCGAGCGCATCCATGCCGTCCTCGGGCAGCCCGGCAACGTTGATGCGGCTGTCGCCGACCATGTAGATGCCATGCTCGGCGCGCAGCCGCTCGACTTGCGCTTCCGACAGGCCGAGCCGGGAAAACATGCCGCGATGGCTGGCGACGAAATCGAAACGGTCGGAGTTGGACTGCCGGCGCAGCGCCTCGGAGAACTGGACGCGCAGCCGCAGCATGCGCAGCCGCATCTCTTCAAGCTCTGCCTCCCAATCGGAACGCAATGCGGGGTCTTCGAGCACGATGCGCACCGCCGCCGCGCCGTGGTCCGGCGGCATCGAATACATGGCACGTGCCGCCGACAGCATCTGGCCCATCGCCAAATCCGCCTGCGCGCCGTCTTTCGCCATGATCAGCGCTGCACCGACTCGGTCGCGATAGACGGCAAAGTTCTTCGAGCAGCTCGAGGCAACGACCATTTCCGGAACTTTTGCCGCCAGAAGGCGCAAGCCGGCGGCATCCGCATCAAGCCCGTCGCCAAAGCCCTGATAGGCGATGTCGACAAAGGGCAGCAGGCCGCGCTCAACGACAAGATCGGCAATGGCAGCCCATTGCGGGATTTCTAGATTGGCGCCCGTCGGGTTATGGCAACAGCCATGCAACAATACGACGTCGCCAGGATTGGCGGTTCTCAATGCATTCAGCATGTCGTCGAAGCGAACCGCACCAGAAGCAGCGTCGAAATAGGGATATTCGCGTGTCTGCAGGCCAGCGGCGCGCATCACCGGCGTGTGGTTCGGCCATGTCGGATCCGACAGCCAGACCATCGCGTCGGTGCGGGTCCTTTTCAGCAGCTCTGCCACCAGCCGCAGCGCGCCGGAGCCGCCAGGCGCCTGTGCCGCACAAATGCGTGTCATGTCGGCGGCTGGGCCGAACACCAACCTGGCCAGCGCCGCGTTGAAGGCGGTATCCCCGGCGAGGCCGAGATAGGTCTTGGTATCCTGGCCCTGCAGCAACCGCTTTTCGGCTTCGCGCACCGCGCGCATCACCGGCGTCTTGCCGTCGCGATCCTTATAGACGCCGACCCCGAGATCGACCTTGTCGGGACGCGGGTCGGCGCGATAGAGGCCGATCAAGGCCAGGATCTTGTCGGCAGGCGCGGGCTGGAGATTTTCGAACATCGATAAGTTTCCGTTGGCGGCGGAGTGATACGCAAACCGGCCGTGCTTTGCCAGCAGTTTCATATGCGCCAACGCGGCGTCGGTTTGCCTCGAGGGCGGCCGATACTATCTGCCGGGCGAGGGCAGGCGCGATATCTCCCAGAGAGAGCGCGGCGAGCCGAAAAATTCGGGCGAGCGGGATTAAAATTCCGACCTGCTCCGTAAACAGGACATGAAACGGCCGATGCCACGCTTCGACATTCTGGGACAGCTCGGTTCACTGCGCCGCTATGCACGCTCGCTGACACGCGACAGCGCCGATGCAGAGGATCTGGTGCATGATGCGCTGGTGCGTGCCTATGAGCGACGCGGCAGCTTCCGCTCCGGCGGAAACCTTCGCGTATGGCTGCTGTCGATCGTCCACAACGCGTTCATCGACGGCTTGCGATCCCGCAAATCCGAAGCAATGCGCATCGAACAGGCCGGCTATCTCGCCGAGGCCAGCGTCCAGGCTGCGCAGGAACATTCGGTCCGTCTGGCACAGGTGCGCGACGCTTTTTTCACATTGCCGGAAGAGCAACGTTGCGCGCTGCATCTCGTCGCCATCGAGGGGCTCAGCTACAGCGAGGCGGCCGAGGTTAGCGGCGTGCCGCTTGGCACGCTGATGTCGCGCATCGGCAGGGCACGTGCGGCACTCCGCGAGATGGAGGACGCGGCACCGGCACGGGCGAAAGGCCATCTGAAGATCGTCGGAGGTCGATAATGAACCAACTGCGCGATCCCGTGACCGACACCGATCTCGACGCCTATGTCGACGATCAGCTGGACGTGGCACGCCGCATCGAGGTCGAGGCGTTCCTTTCGGCCCGCCCGGACGCGGCCGCGCGGGTGATGTCCGACCTGCGGATGCGTGACGAATTGCGCGTGGCGCTTGCCGGATCGAAAGGCATGGCGCGGCCCTCGACGGCCGAGGCCGCACGGCGGCTGGAGCGGGGATTGGCGCGCGGCCGCGTCCTTGGTGCTTTGCAGCGAGCGGCGGCAGTCGCTGTCTTCGTCGCTGCCGGCTGGCTTGCGAACGGGCTCATCGGACCGATATCGGTGACGGAAGTCGTCGCTTCGACCCATCCGCCCGCCTATGTGGAGGACGCGGTCCGGGCGCACCGCACGACGCTCGTGCGCGAGGCGATGTCGTCGCAACCCGAAGCGCCCGGCTACAATGCCGACGAAGTTCGCGCCGCGACGGCGATCATTATGCCATCGCTGCCAGCGGACTGGACGGTCCGCGACGTGCAGATCTACCCATCGCAGTTCGGCCCGAGCGTCGAGATGGCTGTCGAGACGAAAGAGATGGGGCTGGTCTCGTTGTTCGCAATCAGGCCCGGGACATTCGACGTCGTCAAGCCGACTGTCGTTCCCTCGGGCGACGTTTCCTCAGCTTATTTCCAGATCGGCGAGGTCGCCTACGCGGTCGTCGCACGTAGCGACATCCAAGGCATAGATCTCACGGCCGAAGCGCTCGCCAAGACGCTTTACTGATCGACCTTCAAGAAGGAGAACCACATGAACAATCTCGGATATATCGGGGCCGGAGCCCGAGCCGGAGCCGTCTACGACGAAGGCCTGCGCCGGCACATGCTGCGCGTCTACAACTACATGGGCCTTGGCCTCGTCGTTACGGGCGTGATCGCGTTCGTGGTGGCTTCCACACCCGCGCTTTACGTGCCGATCTTCTCCACACCGCTGAAATGGGTGGTTATGCTGGCACCACTGGCTTTTGTGCTCTTGTTCTCCTTCCGGATGCAGACGATGTCGGCGGCCGGCGCCCAGGCGATGTTCTGGGCATTCTGCGCGGTCATGGGGCTGTCGCTGGCTTCCGTGTTCCTGGTCTTTACCGGCACCAGCATCGCACGCACCTTCTTCATCGCCGCCACCATGTTCGGCGCGACCAGCCTTTACGGGTACACGACCAAACGCGACCTGACGCAGTTCTCGTCGTTCCTGATCATGGGCCTGATCGGCGTGGTGATCGCCAGCATCGTCAATATCTTCCTGGGCTCGACCGCGCTCCAGTTCGCGATCTCGGTGATCGGCATCGCCGTCTTCATCGGCCTCACCGCCTGGGATACCCAGACTATCAAAGAGCAGTATGCGGAAAACTTCGGTGCGGAATCACAGCAGAAGCTCGCTGTCTTCGGTGCATTCTCGCTCTATCTGAACTTCATCAACATCTTCCAACTGCTGTTGAACTTCACCGGCGAGCGCGAATAGCCGGCGTCGGACCACGACCGGAGGCGGATATCATGGACAGAAACGATCAACAGGCGATCGGACGCCTCTTCGAGAAGTTGGCAAATGTCGAGCGCCAGGCGTCGCCGCGCGATGCGGAAGCAGAGCGCTTCATCCAGGATCAGATCGGCCAGCAGCCTGGCGCGCCATATTACATGGCCCAGACGATCGTGGTTCAGGAGCAGGCCTTGAACGCAGCTCAGGCGCGCATCGAAGAACTGGAAGAGCAGGCGCAGCAGCCCGCCGGCGGTGGACCGCTCAGCAGCTTCTTCGGCCGCAGCGGCGGCAGGCGCTCGGGCTCGGTTCCGCGGGTAGGGCGCGCCGCCTCCGTTGCAACTGAAGGGCCGCAGGACACGCCACAGCGGGCAGGCGGCGGTTTTCTTGCTGGCGCTGCGCAGACCGCGATGGGCGTGGCCGGCGGAGTGCTGCTCGGCAACGCGATCGCCGGCATGTTTGGCGGCAGCGAAGCGAAGGCAGCTGAACAGCCGACGCCGCAGCCGGACGAAGCCGATCAGGCAGGCGATGCCAGCTCCGACAATGGCGGTGACTTCGGTGATATGGAGTTCTGACGAGCGACCCAGACTGTGCCTGTGCCGGCGCTGGTGACGATTGCGGGCCAGCATAGGCGAGATGGCGAGGGCAGCATCCGGGAAGCGAGCCCTCGCCGGCGGCTAATAACCCAGGCGCTTCAGTTCAGTCTTGACCGCTGCGATCGTCTTGAAGCGGAAGTGCTTCGTTGTGCCGTCGCGCCAATGGCAGTCGCATGTGGCGTCGAACTTCCGGCTCGCTTTCAATTGAGTCAGCGCCTTCTGGCCTGGCTTGGGGCCATCGAAGATGCGAACTTCGTAGAGCGTCCCTTCGACATCGTAGTGCATCTGAGCCCAGGAAAGTATCACGATCAGTTCCTTTGCCGGGTCGTGGTCGGCGTTGGCGAGGCCGAGCGCTATGTCCGGCGTGTCGCCCTCTTGTTCACCGATCGTGACCTGGATTGTGCGATATCTGTTGTCAGCTAGCCGTTGCAGCGCGACGAGCGGGCGTTCCGGATAGTCCTCAGCGGTCTGGTAATCGACGAAGAGTGTCTGGAGGCCGCTCCAGCTCACGGCTGTGGTGTGCGGATCAGCATTGTCGGCGAACCCGACAACACGTTTGGCGAAAGCCAGGTCGTTCTCGCCTGGCGCACGATCAAAGTCCTGCGCTCGCGCGCCAGTGAGCACGCAGGCGAGGGTGAGGACGAAACTTGTGAAGAGCCCAAGTCGCTTCATGATTCGCAACCCTAGCATGCCGGTTGAGAATCTTCGCGCCTGGCCGGCAGCCGATGAAATCTTGTCTGGCCATCATGCGTGAGGAAGCCGGCTTTCAAACTTGACGGACGATGGTGCCGATTACATTGACGAGAAGGCGCGCGGCGGTCATCGCCGACAGGCCGTCAATGTCGGCGGGAGGATAGAGCTCGACAAGGTCGAATCCTGCGATCTTGGCCCGCCTGCCGAGGCCCGCGATCAGGTCGATCACTTGCGTATAGGTGAGGCCGCCGGGTGTACGCGCAGCTACGCCAGGCATGATACCGGGATCGAGGCCATCGCAGTCGAGCGTGATGACGATCCGCGCTCCTTCCGGAATGTATCGGAGAGCGGCTTCGACGCCCTGGGCGTGAACCTCGCGGGCGGTCACGAAACGGCTGCCATAGCGCCGCGCAGCTTCGATTTCGGTGATGCGTGCGCTACCGACGCCACGGATGCCGACCTGCACGATGCCGGCAACATGCTGCATCTCGCTCGCCCGGCGCATCGGGTTCGAATAGCCGTATCGTTCGCCATGCAACTCGTCGCGCCAGGCCATGACTGTCCTCGCTGGGATACGTGCTGCCGTGACCGGCTCCGAAGATCACCGCACGAGGCATGCGGCCATCGGCGAGGTGATCGGGAAAGCCGAGAAAGTGGGTCATTTGCTGGTTGTAATGCTGCGGTTCGTCAGACGCACGACAAATGTCGCATCTCTAATTTGCTCAACCGTCGCATTCCTAAAATGGCTGCTACAAGCTTCAGTCGCATAAGATAGGTTATGGAACTGAAATGGCGGATAAGAATGTGGCGTGGAAGTGGCACCAGCGAGCCGCTGGGCCGGCTTTAGAGCGAGAATTGGTTTCACGCACCTTGCGAGACCCCACTCAGAAACCCAACCGTAAAAACTCGATCCTTCACGCTGATTCGTAAGGGATTTCGATCGTCATGCCATCATAAGCAGGCTCGACGTTGGCCGGCGTCTCGGCCATTACCGTTGCGTAGTCGAGTGGCACATGCATATGCGTCAGCACCGCGTTCTTCGGCGCCAGTCTTTCGATCCAGCCAAGCGCCTGGCCAAGCGACAGATGGCTCGGATGGACGGTGTATTGCAGCGCGTCGATGACCAGCACGTCCAACCCGCGCAAGCGCTCGGCGGTCGCGTCCGGAAAGTCGCTGACATCAGGGCAATAAGCCAGCCCGCCGATGCGGAAACCCAGCGAGGTGATGTCGCCATGAAGCTGCACCAGCGGTTCGAGGGTGAGGGCGCCGCCCTCGCCCTCGATCACCACCGGCCTGTCGTGGTCGATGATATGGGCGTTCACGATCGGCGGATACGAACTGCCTTTCGGTGTTTCGAAACAGTAGCGGAACGCCTCGCGTAAGCGCAGCATGGTGGCCTGATCGGCATGGATGTCGATCCGGTGGCGCTGCTCCAGTACGAAGCCGCGCAAATCGTCGATGCCGTGGATATGGTCGGCATGCGGATGTGTATAGACCACCGCATCGATGCGCCTGACCGATGCCAGCAGCATCTGCTCGCGGAAATCCGGGCCGGTGTCGATGACGACCGTGGTCCGGACGCCATTCGCCGCGATCCGCTCGACGAGCGCTGCGGTGCGCGTGCGCCGGTTTCGGGGGTTCGCGGGATCGCAACTGCCCCAGTCGCCGGTGATGCGTGGCGTGCCCGGCGATGAGCCGCAGCCGAGGACGGTAAGACGTAACCGGTCGCTCATGCGTCAGGCGCCCGGCGCGCTCGGGCGCGGCATTTTCCTGAACAGCCGGAAGAAATTATCCGTGGTGATATCAGCGATCTCGGCCTCGCTGAAGCCGATCGTCTCGGCCAGCACCTTGGCTGTATGCGCGACATAGGCGGGCTCATTGCGCTTGCCGCGAAACGGGATCGGCGCAAGGTATGGCGCGTCGGTTTCGACCAGCAGACGGTCGCGCGGCACATCGGCGGCGACGGCGCGCAGCTCGGCGGAGTTCTTGAAGGTCAGGATACCGGAAAACGAAACGTAGCCGCCGAGCGCGACACCGATCTCGGCTAGCCTGCGCCCAGACGAAAAACAGTGCAGGATGAAGGGGAAGGCGCCCTTCCCTGTTTCTTCTTCGAGGATGTCAGCCATGTCGTCGTCGGCGTCGCGCGAATGGATGACCAGCGGCAGACCGGTCACGCGCGCCGCGGCGATGTGGGTGCGAAAGCCCTGAGCCTGTGCGTCGCGCGGCGCATGATCGTAGAAATAGTCGAGCCCGGCCTCGCCGATCGCCACCACTTTGCGATGAGCAGAGAGCCGCACCAGATCATCGACAGCGACGTCAAGCTCTTCCGCCGCATTGTGCGGATGGGTGCCCACCGAGCAATAGACCTCATCGAAAGTCTCTGCAATCTCAAGCACTTGGCTAAATCGCTTCACCCTCGTCGAGATCGTCACCATACGGCCGACGCCGGCCGCGAGGGCGCGGGCGACGATGGTCGCCCGCTCTTCGGCGAAATCCGGAAAGTCGAGATGGCAGTGACTGTCGACCAGCATCAGGCGCTTGTATCCGTTTGCTCGACATAGCGTGGAAATACTGGTTCCGGCGCCGGCAGCGCCGTACCGGACACCAGCGCATGACGTTCGGCGACATGCGCGAAGTCGCGGCTGTCCGCCGGCACTGCCAAAAGATCGAGCAGCTTTGCCGCCGAGCCTGGAATGAAGGGCTGGCACAGCAATCCGACACGCCGGATCACCTCTGCCGTCGTCCACAGCACCGTTTCCATGCGTGCCGGATCGGTCTTCTTCAGCGCCCATGGCTCCTGCCCAGCGAAATAGCGGTTGGCTTCGGCCACCACGCCAAAGATCGCCGCCAGCGCCAAATGGATGCCCTGGTCGGCCATCGTCCTGCGCGCCGTGACAAGGGCAGCATCTGCCTGATCGAGGATCGCCTTGTCGGCGTCGCTCAATTCGCCACGCTTCGGCACCACGCCGCCGCAGTTCTTGCCGATCATCGACAGCGAGCGCTGCGCCAGATTGCCAAGATCGTTGGCAAGGTCGGCATTGGTGCGGTTGACGATCGCATCATGGCTGTAGCTACCGTCCTGACCGAACGGCACTTCGCGCAGGAAGAAATAGCGCACCTGGTCGAGACCGTAGTGCTCGATCATGGCGAACGGGTCGATGACGTTGCCGACCGACTTCGACATTTTCTCGCCGCGGTTGAACAAAAAACCATGCGCGAACACGCGCTTCGGCAATTCGATGCCAGCCGACATCAGGAAAGCCGGCCAGTAGACCGCGTGAAAGCGCACGATATCCTTGCCGATGACATGAACGTTTGCAGGCCAGAAAGACCATCTCTCGCTGGCCGGATCCGGATAACCGGCAGCGGTGATGTAGTTGGTCAGTGCATCGACCCAGACATACATCACATGCTTGTCGTCGCCCGGGACCGGCACGCCCCAGTTAAACGTGGTGCGCGAGATGGACAGATCCCTGAGGCCGGATTTGACGAAGCTGACGATTTCATTGCGCCGCTCCGCTGGCCCGACGAATTCGGGGCTGTTCTCGTATAGTGCGAGCAGCCTGTCCTGATAGGCGGAAAGCCGAAAGAAGTAGCTTTCTTCTTCGGTCCATTCGACAGGCGAGCCGAGCGGTTCGCGGCGCACGCCGTCGTCGCCGACCTTGGTTTCGGCCTCATCGAAATAGGCTTCCTGCCGAACCGAATACCAGCCGCTGTAGCGGTCGAGGTAAATGTCGCCATTCTCAGCCATGCGTGTCCAGATCGCCTGGCAAGCCTTGTAGTGCCGCTCCTCGGTAGTTCGGATAAAAACGTCGTTCGAGCAGCCGGTCGCTTCGAGCATCGAACGGAAGATCGCCGAATTGCGATCGGCAAGCGCCTTCGGCGTCAGGCCTTCGGCGTCCGCCGTCTGCTGCATCTTCAAGCCGTGCTCGTCGGTCCCCGAGACGAAGAAGACGTCCTTGCCGTCGAGCCGCTGGAAGCGGGCAAGCGTGTCGCTGGCGATCACATTGTAGGCATGGCCGATATGCGGCTTTCCGTTCGGATAGAAGATCGGCGTCGTGACGTAGTATTTTTCGCGTGACATGGATGAGCCGTCATGAATGTCTGAATGAAAGATGTCGCGGTGAGATATCGCATCGAAACGGCAATTGCCATCCGACGCCAATGTGGTGGCTTCGAAGTTCCTGCGATTGATTGGGATCAATGCTCAGGGGCTTCAAAGCCACGCCAGCGGCCGTCACATTCGCATTGCAGAATTCAGGCGGTCGATCATGGTCAGGGCGTGCTGCTTTTTGTCGAGATTGTAGGTCTCGGTTTCAGATATAGCGTTCAAAGCCTCGTGCCAAGTATCCGACAGCGTTTTGGCCCGCGCGAGATCGCCGGCGAGCGCGGCCTGGCTGGCGCCGGCCGACAGCAGGTCGAGCGCGCGGCGATTGAATATCTCGAACGGGATTGCCTGGTCGCGGCCGGCGACCGCCTCGGCAAGACGGTAGGCGCCTGCGACATCTATCTTTTTGGACATCACCAGGGCATCGAGGGTCGCGGCGATTTCAAGCCCGCCATACTGCGTCAACAGGATCGCGTTGCGCGCGCTGCCCCCTGCCCGCTCCGCCAGCGCCGCGCGCGCCGCAGGATCCTCCGGTGGCGGCGGCTCGATGCCCTCCAGAACCGCCATCAAGCTCTTGGCATCGAGCGGGGCTAATCGCACCATCTGGCAGCGCGACCGGATCGTCGGCAGCAAACTGCCCGGCGCATGGACGATGAGGATGAACAAGGTGCGCGCGGGTGGCTCTTCAAGATTCTTCAGCAAAGCATTGGCAGCATTGGTGTTCATGTCGTCGGCGGGATCGACGATAACCACCCGGTAGCTGCCGTCGTGCGAGGTCAGTGACAGAAAGCGGCTGACCTTACGGATTTCGTCGACCGTGACCACTGTCTTGAAGCTCTTGGTCTTGTCATTCGCGGGGCGTGTAAGATGCAGAACCGAAGGATGTGCCCCGGTGGCGATCTGGCGAAACAGCGACGAAGCCGGATCTGGAACGGCAAGGCTTTCCAGCGCCTGCTCGAAGGCCGGGTGCTTCAACAGATGATGCGCCAGATGAAAGGCCAGCGTCGCCTTGCCTATGCCCACCGGTCCGGCAAAGATCAGTGCGTGCGGCAGCTTTCCCGAGCGGTAAGCGGTGGCGAGCATGTTGGCCGCCTGCGGGTGACCGACAAGACGCGGCGTCTCGGATGGCTCGGGCACCCCGTCCAGCGTGTTGTGCTGTTCGGGCGCGATGCGTTCGAAAATCATGCCGGCGCCACCTGCCTTCTTTGCGCCGGCATCATCCTCTCGAGAGCCGCGAAGACGATGGCGGTAACGATATCCTCCACGGTGTCGGGGTCGGCTGACGCATCGACGACGACGCAGCGTTCGGGTTCAGCTGCGGCGATCGCGAGAAACGCCTCGCGCCGGCGTTGGTGGATGGCCAATGTTTCCTTCTCGAAGCGGTCCGGTCCGTCACTGCTCCCCCGCCGGGCGGTAGCGCGCCTCAGGCCCTCGGCGGGGTCGATATCGAAGATCAGCGTCATGTCCGGCACCATGCCGTTGATGGCGACCTTCTCCAATGCGTCCATGAATGCCGGGTCGAGGCCGCCGGTGACGCCCTGGTAGACGCGTGAAGAATCCATGAAACGATCGCAAAGCACGACCGAACCGCGCTCGACCGCCGGCCGGATGACCTGTTCGACATGGTCGGATCGCGCAGCGGCGAAAAGCAACGCTTCCATCTTGGGGCCGAACGGCTCGGCTGCGCCTGAAAGCAGGACATGCCTGACCGCCTCCGCGCCCGGCGAGCCACCCGGCTCACGCGTCACCAGCACATCGTATTTTTTGGCGCGCATCTTCTTGGCCAGCCGCTCGATCTGCGTCGACTTGCCTGCTCCTTCGCCGCCTTCAAAAGTGATGAAAAATCCGCGCGCCAAAGCCTTTGTCCATACTTCGGGGACCGTATAGTCCGGGCGGCAAAAAAGGTCCACCGCGACGGTGCTAACGCAGCCAGCCGACGGCCAGTTCCTTGGCGGCGTCGAGCGCGCGCTGCGGCAGCGAACCGACACCGATCGACTCGGCGGCAAACAGCGGCGTCTCCTGGCTCAGAGTATCGCCGATCCAGACGCGCAGCGTACCGACCGGCTGCCCCTCCTCCACCGGCGCGGCAACCGGTCCGTCATAGACGATCCTGGCGGTGAGCTTGTCGCGGTTGGTGATCGGCAGGAAGATCTGCACCGGTCCTTTTGCCTTTAACGCGACTCCGGATTTCGCGCCGCCAAAGACCTGGGCTTCGCCAACCACTTCGTCCTTGGCGAATACTTCAGTCTTCTCGAAGGAGCGAACGCCCCAGTCGAGCAGCTTTCGCGCTTCCTCAGCACGCTCGCGGTCGTTTGCCAGGCCGCTCATCGCCGCGATCACCCTTGTGCCGTTGTGGCTGGCCGAGCCGACAATGCCGAACCCGGATTGCTCGCTGGCGCCGACCGCGAGCCCGTCGGCGCCTATATCCATGGCCAGCAGCGGATTGCGGTTCCTCTGGGAAATCTTGTTCCAGGTAAAATCCTTCTGGCCGTAATAGCGGTAGAGATCCGGGTAGTTGCGCCAGATATGCAGCGCCAGAAGTGCGAGTTCGCGAACGCTCGTTTGCTGCCCATCTGCCGGCAGACCGGTGGAGTTGACGAAGGTCGATTTCTGCAAGCCGATCTGGCGGGCACGCTCGGTCATCTGCGCCGCGAAGTTTGCCTCGGACCCCGCGATTCCTTCAGCGATGACGATACAGCCGTCATTGGCCGCCTGCACGGTCACGCCCTGGATCAGGTCTTCAAGCCGGATCGTCGACTTGAGTTTCGCGAACATAGTCGATGTCCCCGAAGGCGCGCCGCCCTTGCGCCAGGCGTTTTCGCTCACCACGAAGGTGTCGTCGAGCGTCAGGCGCCCCGATTTGATGGCGTTGAAGACCACTTCCATCGTCATCAGCTTGGCCAACGAGGCCGGCGGTATCAACCTGTCGGCGTCCTTGGAAAACAGCACGGTTCCGGTTTCGGCATCGATCATGAAGGCCTGCGCGGCCTTGGTCTCGAAAAGCTGTGCCGAGGCCGGCGCAAGCGAGAGCAGCAGCAGGCCGAGCGCTATAAGCCCAGTGAAAGGGCGAAAAAATTTCATCAGATTCGACCAGTGAGCCGGCGCTCTTGCACGTTGGCAGAAGCTATCAGGCTTTTGCCTGGCGGATCAATCGCGCACGAAAAAACCAGGCAACCCCGAGCTCAGTCGCGTACAGCAAGCGCATCGGGCGCACCATGCGACCACGCTGCCTGCAGCATCTCGTCCAGGCTGCCACGGCCGTCGGCATAGAGGTTGACCGAGTACCAGTCCTTGCCTTCAAGTTCCGAGCGCTGGATTTCGGTCTTGCCGAAGCTGGAAAGCTGGGTCGCCACCTGCTCGGCTTCGGCGGCATCCTCGAACGAACCCGCCGCGACATAGTCCGTGGGCGACTGGGTTGGAGGAGCTTGCCGCTTCCACGATTGAAGAAGCTCGGCGGGCGACATGCCGGTGTCGTCCAGCTCGGCAAACGCGTTGGAGGCGCGCTGCACGCGCTCGTCGGCGTAAGACAGCGACGCCATGGTGAATGGAGATTGCGCCGGCAGGTTGATCTCCGGACGCTCCGGCACGATCGGGCCGAAATCGGGCAGTACAATGTCTCCCGAAGCAGACGCTTGCACCGCTATGACAGGCCCTGCATCGGATCCCTGCCCGGTATTCGTCAGCTGACCGGGGAACGGCACGGCTGCAGCGCTCACCGCCAGGCTTGGCGACGGCCCATTCATGGCGACCATGATACCGCTGGGCAGACCGTCCGACGGATCCGGCGCCCTGTTGCCTGGACGATACGAAGCCATAAGATACTGCCCGTCATTGCCTTCGAGCGGCGCATGGCCGACATATTCGACCTTCACCTCGGCCGTACCGATATTGGCATAATCGAGCATTTCAGCAGCGCGCTTCGACACATCGATGATGCGTCCATCATGATAGGGTCCGCGATCGTTGACGCGCACGATCACCGAGCTGCCGGTCTTCATGTTTGTGACCCGCGCATAGCTCGGGAGCGGCATAGTCGGATGCGCCGCCGTCAGATCTGCCATGTCGTAGACTTCGCCATTGGCGGTCAACCGGCCGTGGAACGCCTCACCATACCAGGACGCTAGGCCAACCTTGGCGTAACGTTTGTCTTCCCTCGGATAATACCACTTGCCGCGCACCTGATAGGGCTTGCCGAGCTGGTTGCGCCCCCGAGACGTCTTGAACATCACGCGCGGGCTGGCTTTCACGCCATATTCGGCTTCGGAAAAATATTCCTTGGAGCGAGGTTTCTTGTTGACCATCGCCTTCTGCTGCGGCGCGGCACATGCCGCAAGAAACGCTGCCGACAAGGCAAACAGCGCGAAAGCGAAAGCGCGACGAAGACGCGGGCGCGCCGTGGTCTGCATATTTTGATTGTCCCCTATAGCATCGACGAAGGCACCGCAGCATAAACGTCAGCGATGCCAAAGCACCCACTCCAGAAACGCCGGCAACGCCCTACCCCAATGCTTTTGTGCGCAGGAATTGTTTATCACCGTATTAACCGATTGTGGTCGGAACCGGGCGAGATTGTGGCGCGGACCGTCTCGCCGGTCGGGATGAAGTCATCGCTTAGATCAGCAAAACGCCGTTCGTGGCGGGCTTTGAACCTCGCCTGGCGTGTCTGCGAGCGCAGACTCAGGGACCGAAGATCACGAGCTCGGTGAACGTCAGATCTCCAGGTGTGGGTGGTCTGGGACCCTTGAAGTATTTCAGCCCCTTGTTGGGGCGGTACCATCCCACCAAACCTGGAATCGGCTCCTTGGCGTCGACAAAGCAAACCAGGATTCCGCTTCGCAAGAGAAAGCGCCCCATGGCACCGGCGCAGCGGCTCAAATCCGCGAGCGAGCGGCAATAGATGACCTGATGGCACCGGATAAGACCGTGCAATATTCGGCGCGGCATCAACACCAGGGGGAACGCTGCTCCGTCGCAGATGCAGATCAACGACAGGCACCCCAGCGCGGCGTGTTCCGAGAGTATGTATCTCTCACTCTCGGACAGCATCGCCAGTTCCGGAAGATCGGGACGCACTTCGACCACGCGACATGACCGCGGCGCCGAATTTAAAGCCGGCAAGAAGGTAAATTGTCCGCTGGAGAAGAGCCGAAAGCCGAGCGCCCGGTTGGCTTTCAATGTCGCTTGCGCCGGCGAAATGTTCGTGTAGGTCACGTCCTTCCGCTTGAGAACCGCCGCAACCAACATGGCGCCATAGGAACGGAATTCTGCGTCGACTGACCAGCTCGAAAGATTGCAGCGGATTTCCTCGCTCTCCGACCCCTGGTAGCGAGCATAAAGGGTGAGCACAACGCCGACGATCCGATCGGCATGCTCCAAAGCAAAGCCATATTGTGGGAACTCGGCAACCGCAGGCCGCTTCGACAAACGGGTCAGAGCCCGGATCCAGTAACTTCGGTTACGCGCCGGAAAGCCCCTGCACAGACAATCGACCACTCCCTCCCAGTCGGTTTCGCGAATTGGTCTACAGCGAAGACCGGGCGGGAGAGCGCCAAGTACGGCCAAAATTCAACTCCAGAAGACGATTTTACTTACATGTGCCTAATGCGCCCAACATATCAGCGCGCAACGATTAATAGTCCGTGCGGGTTTTAAAAACGATTTTCCACACTCAGCACAAACAGCTCGCCATGACGCTGCTCACCGTCCTGGATCGCGCCGAAAGGTGCGGCCGCCACGGTTGACTTGGCGTTGAATCCAGCTTTACAGAAATGGAGCGCGAACCGATCGGGGAACGTCCTGGTGCCAATCCGGTACCGACAGCTCGAACCCGCTCCTCTCGCGATATCCTAAGTGATTGAAAAATCACCCTGGAGGGATGGCCGAGCGGTTTAAGGCACCGGTCTTGAAAACCGGCGTGGGTGCAAGCCCACCGTGGGTTCGAATCCCACTCCCTCCGCCACGTGCCTTTGAAATGCTTTGATAATCTGCATTTTAAGAGAGCTTGCGTACAAAACTAGGTGCAAGGCGACAATGCTGTTCTTCACGCCGAGATGGACATATGCTGCCTCGTTGACACGTACGAAGTTACCGCAGTTTGCGAGCTTGGTGCCTGTGCTGGGATATGCCGTGCTTTGGGGCGAATCGTTCCAAGACTTGGTGATGAAGTTCTCCCCCTCACTCGGACCTTCTCTGTTGTTCACTGTTTTGACACGTATCTACCTCCTTTACGTTGGAGGCGTAGTCATCCTGCTTGGCCTGGTGCTATTCTGGTTGGCGTGCCCGCGACAGGTGAGGATATACCGTAGCCGGCGGGACTACGCTGAAGCCGTTCAAGGCGACCAGGATGCTGACGAGTGTCTTCGGGCCGGAAAAGCTTTAGTTCCATTCCAGAAATTGATCGGGTTTGGAACCCAGAAGACGATCTACGGAATATTGGTGTCTCAGCAAGCGCTCGATGTGATTGAGAAGCAAGAAGGCGCGGTGACTTCGGGCACTGCGAGATCTCCGTTAACTTTTTACTATGAATTCCTGGATCGGAGACAACCCCTCTTATCGGTGCTGTGCTTGTGCCTTCTAGTATGCGGAGCGTGCCTGTTTTTGCTCCCAAGCTTTGAGGTCTTTCTGATGGCCATGAACCGCTTAGGCGCCCACTTTCTGGGTTGGCGATAAGGTAAAGAAAGAGAAAAGCCCGCCACCGTGAGGCAGCGGGCGCGAGTTTCGGGAGGTGTCTCAGGGGCAGCGTCCCCTTTTTGCCCCTCGACGAGGGTACGCCTCGCTGAGCTGGATAATAAGCTCGCGCCGGTTGAAGCTCTGCATATTCAAGCTGCGTGACTTTTCCGCCACAACATAAAGAAAGCCCGCCACCGAAGGCAGCGGGCTTGCGTGGTGGTGGAAAAGTTTTCCGCGACCTTTACAGCGAGACCAGAACTTCCTGAGACTTAAGATCATCGCCCCACATGTCCTCTTCGCTCTCCCCAGCCAAGCGACGACTCGTCGTCGGCGGTTTCCTCCAGATCGCAGTCCGCCGCCATGAGATCCAACGCCGTTATCAGGCGGCTCATGGCGCGGTCTAGGAGATCGTTCAGGCGCGTTTCACGTTCCGCTTATTCGCTGATTTCGTCAAGCCGCTCCCTTCGGGGGAGCCCGCTTGCGCGCGCTCGCCAGTTGCGCGATTCTGTCTCGGGGAAATAAAAAGGGGGAATTACTATGCCGCACATAGAACGCGTCGAGACCAGGAAGCGCGGTTTCTTCGGTATGATCTTCTGGTGGATGTTCCTAGCCTTCAACGCCCTGATGGGGTTGTGGATCTTTGCCGGCATCAAGGGGGCGAGCGAGCAATATCAGGCGACAACCGACGCCGCATCTCACGTCGGCACCGCGATCGGCGGCACCATTGCGGTCGGCGTTTTGCTGTGGATCTGGGTGTTCGGCGACATCATCCTCGGGTTGCTGGTGCTTCTGTCGCGAGGCAAGAAAGTGACGATCGAGCGGACCGTCAACTGATGGCCGGCATGGGCGCCTACCTGCTGTTGCGCTAGCGCTTCTTCACCTTCGGCGTGATTTCTCGATCCGGGCAGGTGGTCAGCCTACCATCTCCATCCTTGACATAGCCCTCCTTGGATGTATTCCACGCTATACCCATCCCAGTACACAGTGGGATCAGTGAAATTGCCACACTGCTGACATGGATCACCTTCTGCTATATATTTCTTCATCGCGACCTTTGCTTCCCCGCATGAGACAGAGGAAAATTGACTTGAGTCGCACGAAGTCGAAGAAAACTGCCCATTGCTCTTGTCTCTACAGAGAAATCTACCGGTAATGTAGTACTTGTATTTTGGGGATATCAAATTGGGCTGAGATTGTTTGTTCCGTATATTCGCGCGCCTGCACGATTGAGGAGTTCCCCAGCAGTACGGATTAATAACTTCCACCAGCGTTTTGGGTTTACCTACTCTGAAGCGCTTTGGAACCGGAAATTTCTCGATGCGCAGCCGGCCGCCTGGGGCGAAAGGCTTGCCTGGGCTAAGTATCCCTCCCCTGCTAAACGGCTTTTTCAAATTGAGCTTACTCATGCTGCTCGGGGTAAAGAGCAAGGAAACGGCTAGTGCAATCAAAATGCACGAAATCGCTTTGTGGATGCGCTTCATGATATCCCCCTGTTATTCAAATCTCTCCGCTCAGCATTTTACTCCTTTGGTAAAGAAAATAATACGGCAACACCGTTGACCGATTAAGAAGCGCGGCCTTGAGACAAAAGGGGATTCACATCGAATCCGGTTCGATCTAGAATCGGGCCATGGAAACGATCTTTGACGATCTCTCCCAAGCCCTCAGAGAGCCCCGCCAGGACGCTTGGCGGTCGCAAAGCGCCTCCAACCCCTCTTGCCTGTAGCGGTTGAAGATCTTGTAGCCGGTCTTGCGCGAGATCCCGAACTCCCGGCACACCGCGCTCATGCCTTCTCCGTCAAGCAGGCGAGCCACAAAGCGAAGACGTTCCTCCATCACCGAACACTCTCTCCACGGCATCAACACCTCCCGGCAAAAACCGAAAAGTGTTACCTATGTGTCCGGTACAAATCGTCACCTATGTCTCGGGCCGCTCACTCTTTATCCCGAAAGCAATCTCCCGGACTTGCATCGAGATGACCGGGACGCGAGCGAGCCCCCGATCGGATTGATTTTTGCGCCGAAATATGGTGCTTCTCCCGCCCATGAATAGGTTATTTTTTGCGCTCCTCGCATGGATGGCGCTGCCTTGGCCGGCCAGCGCGATGGACAGCGCATTGCGCGCCGGCCTGCTGAAACTCGATCCGCAAACCCGGCTGGAGCAGCGATGCGACGCCGAAATTCTCGACCGGATTACCCGCGACGACCGCAAATACAAAGCCGATCGTGTCGTCGCCTACGCTTTTGCGACGCCCGAAATGGGCGCCGATGCGATCAAGAGCCCGGGTGCTGCGTTTCGCAGCAAGGGACAATGGTACCGGCTGAAATTCAAATGCGAGACAGCGCCGGACCATATGGAAGTCCTGCAGCTCCGCTACCGGATCGGTGATGAAATTCCGGAAAGCGACTGGCCCAAATACAATCTCTATAACTAGGCATTCGCGACCTGTGGCCGCATTTTGCCGGTGTTTCGGGCCGATCGTCGCAAACTCTGTATATTGCCGACCTTGTTCCAACCAGTCCCTTGACGCGCGGGAACCATACACGTTAGGCCCTCCAGGCATTCGACGCGAACGGTCGGCCAACCAGCAAGGGACTTCCAGTCGATGGAAATTTTCACTGCCGCGGGCTTCTCTGCCCTGCTCCAGGTCATCGCCATCGACCTCGTGCTTGCAGGCGATAACGCCATCGTCATCGGCCTGGCCGCAGCGGGCTTGCCGGTCGAGCAGCGCAAGAGAGCGATTCTCATCGGCGTGGTGGCGGCAACGGTGCTGCGCATCGGTTTTGCCGCGATCACCGTCACCCTGCTGCAGATTGTCGGCCTGCTGCTGGCCGGCGGCATCTTGCTGCTGTGGGTGTGCTGGAAGATGTATCGCGAGCTGCGCACGTCGCATGCCGACGAGGTGGAGGCGACCGAAGCGCTGTCCAATTCCGATATCAACAGCGATGATATGGTGGCTGGCAAGGCGCGTAAGAAGACCTTGGGTCAGGCGGCATTGCAGATCGTCATCGCCGACGTGTCGATGTCGCTCGACAACGTACTGGCGGTCGCCGGCGCGGCGCGCGATCACTTCCAGGTGCTGGTGATCGGCCTCGTCCTGTCGATCGCGCTGATGGGCCTTGCCGCGAGCTTCATCGCCAAGCTGCTGCACCGCCATCGCTGGATCGCCTATATCGGCCTTTTGATCATCTTCTATGTCGCACTCGATATGATCTATCGAGGCGCGGTGGAAGTCTTCCCGCATGTCAGCAGTGCGGTGAGCTGACGCATCGACTCGAATTCGCATCGGCCGCGACTTCGATTTCGGCGAGCCTTCGGCGATGCCGGCGGTTGCGTTTCGCCGCAGCCGCTGCCCATACCAATGCGGCAACAACTGTGGTACTGCGCCGCCAATCCTGAATCCGGAAAAGCTTGATGTCCGCCCCTCGCGTCAGTTTCGTCAGCCTTGGATGCCCGAAAGCCCTTGTGGATTCGGAGCGCATTATCACCCGCCTGCGGGCCGAAGGCTACGAGATCGCCCGCAAGCACGACGGCGCCGACCTTGTCGTCGTCAACACCTGTGGCTTTCTCGATTCGGCCCGCGACGAATCGCTCAACGCTATCGGCTCAGCACTTTCGGAGAACGGCAGGGTTATCGTTACCGGCTGCCTCGGCGCCGAGCCGGACGTCATTCGTGAAAGACACCCCAACGTCCTCGCCATCACTGGCCCACAAGCCTATGAAAGCGTTATGGCGGCAGTGCATGAGGCAGCACCGCCGAGCCACGATCCCTACGTCGACCTTTTGCCGCCGCAAGGGGTCAAGCTTACACCGCGCCATTATGCGTATCTCAAGATTTCGGAAGGCTGCAACAACCGCTGCACCTTTTGCATCATTCCGGCGCTGCGTGGCGACCTCGTATCGCGGCCAGCCGCCGACGTGTTGCGCGAAGCCGAGAAGCTGGCCAAGGCCGGGGTCAAGGAGATCCTCGTCATCTCGCAGGATACCAGCGCCTACGGCATCGATATCAAATACCAGACCAGCATGTTCGGCGACCGCGAAGTGCGGGCGAAGTTCCTAGATCTATCGGAAGAACTTGGCAAGCTCGGTGTCTGGGTGCGCATGCACTATGTCTATCCCTACCCGCATGTCGCTGACGTCATCCCCCTGATGGCCGAAGGCAAGATTCTTCCCTATCTCGACATTCCGTTCCAGCATGCCTCGCCGCAGGTGCTGAAGAACATGCGCCGGCCCGCTCATGGCGAAAAGACGCTCGAGCGCATTCGCAGCTGGCGCGACGTCTGCCCGGACCTTGCCATCCGCTCCACCTTCATCGTCGGTTTCCCCGGCGAGACGGACGACGATTTCGAGATGCTGCTCGACTGGCTGGACGAGGCGAAGATCGACCGCGCCGGCTGTTTCAAATACGAGCCGGTCAGAGGCGCCCGCTCCAACGAGCTCGGCCTCGAGCAGGTGCCGCAGGAGATCAAGGAAGCCCGCTGGCACCGCTTCATGCAGCGCCAACAGAAGATTTCGGCAACGCAGCTCACCAGGAAAATTGGCAAGCGACTGCCGGTCCTGATCGACGAGGCGCATGGCAATTCGGCCAAGGGCCGGACCAAATACGATGCGCCTGAAATCGACGGTTCGGTCCATATCCAGTCGCGGCGGCCACTGCGCGCCGGCGACATCGTCACGGTCAAGATCGATCGCGCCGACGCTTACGACCTCTACGGCTCGGCGGTCTGAGATCACTCAGTCCGAAATGAAAGGGCGCCTCGCGGCGCTCTTTCGTTCGGTGTGCTTCCGGTTGCCTACTGCGGCAGCTTGTCGTCGACGCCCTTCACGTAGAAATTCATGCCGAGCAACGTGGCGTCGTCGGCGACCTCGCCCTCCTTCAGCCAAGGTGTGCCGTCCTGCTTGGCGATCGGCCCGGTAAAGGGGTTCCAGCCGTCGGCGATCTTCTTGGTGGTGGCTTCGGCCATCGCCTTGACGTCGTCGGGCATGTTGGTGAACGGCGCCAGCTTGACGGCGCCGTCCTTGATGCCGAGCCATACATTGTCGGGCTTCCAGGTGCCGTCGAGTGCCGCCTGGACCCGGCTGATGTAGTACGGGCCCCATTCGTCGGTCAGTGCGGTCAGCTGCGCGTGCGGTGCGAACTTGATCATATCGGAGGACTGGCCGAAGCCGTGCAGCTTGCGCTCCTCCGCCACCTGCAACGCAGCGGTCGAGTCGGTGTGCTGGACGATGATGTCGGCGCCCTGGTCGAACAATGCCTTGGCGGCGTCGGCTTCCTTGCCCGGATCGAACCAGGAGTTCACCCAGACGATTTTGGCTTTGAAGTTCGGATTGATCGACTGTGCGCCTAGCATGAAGGAATTAATACCCATCACCACTTCCGGGATCGGGAAAGAAACGATGTAGCCGGCGACCCCCGACTTCGATTGCTTGGCGGCGATCTGACCAAGTACGTAACGGCCTTCATAGAAACGCGCATTGTAGATGCCGAGATTTTTGGCGGTCTTGTAGCCAGTGGCGTGCTCGAACATCACCTTGGGGAATTTTTTGGCGATCTTCACTTCCGGGTCCATGAAGCCGAAGGATGTGCCGAAAATGATCTTGCATCCCTCGCGCGCCAGGCGCTCGAAGGCGCGGTCGGCATCGGGGCCTTCGGAGACGTTTTCGAGATAGGCGGTCTCGACCTTGTCGCCGAGTGCCTTTTCCACCTCGAGGCGGCCCTGGTCGTGCTGGTAGGAGTAGCCGAAATCGCCGATCGGGCCGGTATAGACCCAGCATGCCTTCAGCTTGTCCGTCGCCTCAGCTGAGGCCGCCAGCGACAATGCGGCCGTCGTCGCCAGCAGGGCAATAAGCAGTTTTTTCATTTTGTTACCTCTCTGAGTTAAGCCTTGGAGCTTCCGTCTTTTTGTTGTCAACGATCCGGAACGAATGGCTGGCCCAAGGAGGCCGGCGTGTTCATCATCGTCAAACGCTTGTTGCGTGAGATTAGAACGAGAACCACGACGGTTGCCAGATAGGGCAGCGAAGAAAGCAGTTGCGAGGGGACCGGAATGCCGAATGCCTGTGCATGAAGCTGGCCGATCCAGACCGCGCCGAAAATATAGGCGCCAGCCAGCACCCGCCACGGCCGCCAGGAAGCGAAGACGACCAGAGCCAGCGCGATCCAGCCGCGGCCGGCGGTCATGTTCTCCACCCATTGCGGCGTGTAGACCAGCGATAGGTGGCCGCCGGCTAGGCCGGCACAAGCGCCGCCGAAAATCACTGAGAGATAACGATAGCGGATGACATGGATACCAAGCGCATGGGCCGATGCGTGGCTGTCGCCGATCGAGCGCAGCGTGAGCCCGGTGCGGGTTCTGAACAGGAACCACATCACGGCAGCGGTCAGCGCGATCGAGATGTAGAAGATTGGATCCTGGCCGAACAGCAGCCTGCCGACGACCGGGATTGCGGTCAGGCCGGGAATGTCGAGGTTTGGCAGCCTCTCGCCAGGCTGGCCGACAAAATTCGTCCCCATCATGCCGGAAAGCCCGAGGCCGAGCAGTGTCAGCGACAGGCCGGTTGCCACCTGGTTGGTGGCCAGCGACAGCGTCATGACGGCGAACAGAAGCGAGAACACTGCCCCCATGGTGATTGCCGCCAACAGCCCTATCCAAGGCGAGCCGGTGAGATAGCCGGCGCCGAAACCGCCGACGGCACCCATGATCATCATTCCTTCGACGCCGAGATTGAGCACACCCGAACGTTCGACCACCAGTTCGCCGATCGCCGCGATCAGCAGCGGCGTCGCCGCCGTCGCGATCGTCAAGAGGATGTTGACGGTGACGTCCATCAGCGGGCTCCCTCCAGCTTCGGCGCTGCCTCGAGCTTCGGCGCGGAAAAGCCGATCAGGCGAATGCGGTAATGGATGAGCGTGTCGCAGCCGAGCACGAAGAACAAAAGCATGCCCTGGAACACGCGCGCCACCTTGTCGGAGATGCCGAGCGCGCTTTGCACTGCCTCGCCGCCCAGATAAGTCAGCGCCAGCACAAGGCCTGCGGCGACGATGCCGAGCGGATTGAGCCGGCCGAGGAATGCCACGATGATAGCGGTAAATCCGTAGCCGGGCGAAATCACCGGCTGCAATTGTCCGATGGCTCCCGAGACCTCCGAAATCCCGGCAAGTCCGGCCAGTGCGCCCGACAGCAGGAAGGCAAAGAAGACCATACGGTTAAGGCCAAACCCGGCGAAGCGCCCTGCCCTCGGGCTTGAGCCGAGCACGCGGACCTCGAAGCCTTTCAGCATACGGCTCATCAGGATCCAGATCAGTATCGCCGCGACCAACGCGAAGACAAATCCCCAGTTTGCCCGGCCGGATTCCGGGAGGAGTTCCGGCAGTATGGCCGAGTCGTTGAACTGGATGGTTTGCGGGAAACCGTGGCCCTGCGGATCGCGCCACGGCCCGCGTACGAGCCAATCCAGGAAGAGCTGGGCGACATAGACCAGCATCAGGCTGGTCAGGATCTCGTTGGTGTTGAAGCGCGTCTTCAGCAGTGCCGGGATTGCAGCATAGGCAGCCCCACCGACCATGCCGAAAAGAAGCATCAGCGGCAGCACCAATGGGCCTTCGAACTGCGGAAACAGCACAGGGAAGATCGAGCCGACAATGCCGCCCAGGATGAACTGACCTTCGGCGCCGATGTTCCAGATGTTGGCCTTGTAGCAGACCGACAGTCCGACCGCGATCAGGATCAGGGGGGCGGCCTTGATCGCCAGCTCATGCAACTGCCAGACCTGGCTGATCGGTTCGATGAAGTAGATGCGGAACGCAGTCAACGGGTTGACGCCGAGCAGCGCGAACATGATGGCACCGGCTATGATCGTCAAAACGAAAGCGATGAAAGGCGAGAGTGCCGAAAACAGCATCGAGCGCTGCGGGCGTTTTACAAGTTCGAGGCGCATCAAGCCGTCTCCAGCGTATGTTCGGCATGACCGGGTTCGGCGCCGCCCATCAGCAGCCCGATTTTCTCGAATGTCGCTTCAGCTATCGGCAGCGGCTTCGACAGTTCGCCATTGTGCATGACCGTGATCGCATCGGAAATCTCGAACAGCTCGTCGAGGTCCTGGCTGATCACCAGCACCGCCGAGCCGCTGCGCGCCAGTTCGATCAGCGCCTGGCGGATGTGGGCCGCCGCACCCGCATCGACCCCCCAGGTCGGCTGATTGACCACCAAGACGCTTGGCCGGCGGTCGAGTTCGCGGCCGACGATGAATTTCTGCAGATTGCCGCCCGAAAGGGCCGCAGCCTCTGGGTCCGGCGCGCTCTTGCGCACGTCCATTGCCTTTATGATGCGTTGAGCAGCGGTATAGATCGCATCGCTCTTGACCATTCCACCGGCGCCGACAAACATCTTGCCGTCGGTGGCGTGGCGCGACAGAAGCAGGTTTTCCGAAAGCTTCATGCGCGGTGCTGCGCCGTGGCCGAGCCGCTCTTCCGGAACGAAGGCAGCGCCCATCAGGCGCCTGCCGGTGATGGCGAGGCCGCCGGCATCCTTGCCGCGGATGCGGACCGAGCCGGTATCCTCCTGCAGCACCTCGCCGGAAACGGATTCGAAGAATTCACCCTGGCCGTTGCCGGCCACACCGGCAATGCCGATCACCTCGCCGGCCCGGACTTCAAGATTGATGTTCCTGAGCGGGATCGAGAACGGGGTCGCCGGCTTGCGGGTGAGTTCGCGGATTTGAAGCAGCACCGGCGCGGTCTCGATACCTTCGGCCGGTGCCCGCACCACGGCCTGCACCTCGTTGCCGACCATCATCCGCGCCAACGAAGACGCGGTTTCCTGGCGCGGATTGCAATGGCCGACCACCTTGCCATGACGCAGCACGGTGGCGCGGTCGCAGATGCGTTTGACTTCTTCCAGCCGGTGCGAAATGTAGAGGATGGACTTTCCTTCCGAACGCAGCCGTTCGAGCGTCTCGAACAACTTATCGGCCTCCTGCGGCGTCAGCACCGAAGTCGGCTCGTCGAGGATGATGAGTTGCGGCGTCTGGAGAAGGCAGCGGATGATTTCGATACGCTGGCGCTCGCCGACCGACAGATCACCGACCAGCGATAGCGGATCGAGAGGCAGGCCGTAACTGTAGGAGAGCGCCCTCGCCTTGGCCGCGATCGTGCTGATCGGCGAGCCGTCATCCAGCGACAGCGCGATGTTCTCCGCCGCCGTCAGCGCTTCGAACAGGGAAAAATGCTGGAAAACCATGCCGATGCCGAGCTTTTTTGCGGTGCCGGGGCTGGTGATCCTGACCGCCTGGCCATTCCAGAAAATCTCGCCGGAATTCGGTTCCAGCGATCCAAACAGCATTTTCACCAAGGTCGACTTGCCGGCGCCGTTCTCGCCAAGCAACGCATGGATCTCGCCCTTGGCGATGTTGAGATCGACATGGTCGCACGCCGTCAACGTGCCGAATATCTTTGTGAGGCCGCGAACCTCAAGCAGGTTTGCGCCGTCCTGATCTGCACTCACGGTGCCTCCATCTGGTTTGCCAGACATGTTCTGTGTTCCCGCAAGCATCGTATGCGCGGGCTGCTCTCTACGGTAAGCGCCTCACGACTTGAAAGAGCTTCAAGAATTTCAGCGGAAACTCAAGCGGTAAAAAGCAGTTCGCAAGAACGGCGGCGTCGGCGGCCCGAAACGGCGGGCACCTAAGGGATAAGTATTGTTGTCCCGGTGGTCCGGCGCCCTTCGAGATCGGAATGCGCTTTGCCGGCCTCGCTGAGCGCGTAACGCTGGTTTATCTTGATCTTGACGGCGCCGCTGAGCACCACGTCGAACAAGGCAGCGGCGGAAACCTCGAGGTCTTCGCGCCTGGCATTATAGACGAACAGTGTCGGCCGCGTTGCGAACAGCGAGCCCTTCTGCGCCAGCAACGAGATGCTGAAGGGCGGGATCGGCCCAGACGATTGACCGAAGCTGACGAAAGTGCCGAGCGGCCGCAGGCAATCGAGCGAGGCTGGAAATGTGTCGTTGCCGACTGAATCGTAGACAACGTCGCATTTCTCGCCACCGGTGATAGCGGCAACGCCGGCCACGAAATCCTGTTCGCGATAGTTGATCACGTGGTCGAAGCCATGCGCCTTGGCGAGCTCGATCTTGTCGGTGGAACTCGCCGTGCCGATCACTGTCGCGCCAAGATGCTTGGCCCATTGGCCGAGGATCAGCCCGACACCGCCGGCCGCCGCATGAAACAGGATCGTGTCGCCGGCTTTCACCTTGAATGTACGGCGCAACAGATATTCGGCGGTCATGCCCTTTAGCATCATGGCTGCGGCCTGTTCGTCACTGATGCCGTCCGGCACCTTCACCACGCGGTCGGCGGCGATCACGCGCTGCCCGGCATAGGCGCCGGTCGTCACGGCGTAGGCGATGCGATCGCCGGGTTTGAGCCAGTCGACATCCGAGCCGACATCCAAGACCACGCCGGCCGCCTCGCCGCCGGGGATCAGCGGAAATCCGCCCTGCGGCGGATAAAGGCCAGAGCGATAATACACGTCGATGAAATTGAGACCGATCGCGGTATGCTTGACCAGGATCTGTCCCGAGCCCGGCTGCCCGGGATCGGCATCCTCATAGGTCAGGACCTCCGGGCCGCCATGGGCATGGATGCGGATCGCTTTGGACATTTTCTGGCTCTCTTGGGATCAGGCTTTCTTATCGGGCTTGGCGCCGAGATTTGGGAAGAACTGCATGATAGCGCCGATGCAAGCGAGGTAAAGCCCGGTGACCGTAATCCCGATCTTGATGAAATCGCTGACCTGCTCGCCCAGCACGCCGATCTGGTCGTAGAAGGAGGCAAGTGCGGCCTGCGCCAGCGCCAGCGCGCCGAAAGCGCACCAAAGCAGCGTCATGCCGAGATTGATTGGCCGCAACCGCTTCACCCGCACCGGATGGATGAAATTGATCGGCACGAAGGTGAGAATGCCGGCCACCACGACCACGGCGAAAGAAACCCATTGTCCGGGCTCGATGACGAACAGCGTGAACACCACCATGTTCCAGACGACCGGAAAGCCTTTGAAGAAATTTTCCTTCGTCTTCATGCCGGTATCGGCATAGTAGATTGCGCTCGACACCACGATGATCGCCGCCGACAGGAACGACAGGCGCTCGCCCATGAAGCCGCGCTGATAGAGCGCGAAGGCCGGAATCAACACGTAGGTCACGTAGTCGATGATGTTGTCGAGCAGTTCGCCCGACCAAGTCGGCAGGATTTCCTTGACATCGAGCTTCCTGGCGATCGGCCCGTCGATGCCGTCGACGAAAAGCGCCAGCCCCAGCCACCAGAACATCGCCGTCCAGCGCTGCTCGCTTGCTGCCACTAGCGACAGAAACGCCAGGAATGAGCCCGACGCGGTCAAGAGATGGACCGAGAACGCCCGCGCCTGCGGCCAGGTGACTTTCTTCTTCGGCCGCGGAATCCGGTCGGCGATTTTCCTGGCCGTCGTCTTCTTGCTCACGGGCCCCGCCAGTCCAGCTTGCAGATTTCGGCCGAACGGCCGGCAAAGTTCCAGTTGCGGCCAAAGGCCCGCATTTTGCTCTTGTCGGATTTGGCGACGATGATTTCCGGCGCAATCCAGTATTCCGAATTGCTGATGACCGTATCCTTGTCGCGATCCTTGCCGGTGATCGGCGTCACCGCACCATCGATGAGCTTCGGTATCTGGAAGATGCGTGTTTTCTCACGCGTCTCATAGGTGATCGGCACCTGCTCGACGCCGAGGACCTGTCCGACCAGGATGGAAAGCAGCGATGTGGTTCCACCGGCCCTGCCGGTGACTATCTTCGTCAGTCCCTTCACAGCGTAAACGGAGGCGCGCTTGTCGATGAAAAGGCCGGCCGTCCAATTGCCGCGGCTCATATAGCCGGGGATTTCCATGATCAGCCCAAGATTGAGACCGGACAGGTCGACCTCGCCGAAATGGCCGGCATCGATACGGAACCCCGCCCAGGTTTGGCAATAGCCTTCCGTAGGCGAATGGTTGCCGAGCGACAGAACGCAAGGGCAAAAAACCGTGCAATTGCAGGAGAGGACGAGTTCTCCCTTCATTGCCCAGCTTTGGTCTGTCATCGAATTGTCCCCCTCATGTCGAGACTACTAGTAGCGCTGCTGCCCAGACAAGCAGTATCGCACCGGCCAGCCGCGGCGGCAGATTGCCTGCCGTCTGTTTTTCGACCAGGCTGAACAAGCCGATCAGCGCCATCCAGAACACGTTCATCACACCGACGGCAAACATTACCAGCATCAGCGCCCAGCAGCATCCAAGGCACCACAGGCCCTGCTTCATGCCTAGCCGCAAAATACGAATGGGCCTGGCGCTCCAGTTGGCGAACAGGACCGAGAACGGATTTCTGCACTTGTCCAGACAGACTTCCTTCAGCGAGCTGAACTGATAGAGACCAGCGATCGACAGCGCGGCTGCCCCGGCAATTCCAACCAGTGGATCGAGCATCTGCCCGGATGAGGCGAATGCATGGATTGCGAGCGTCAGGGCAGCGAACATTGCCGAGGCGACAAGCCAGACGCTCAAATATCCAGCGACCAGGATCAGCGGATGGACGGCCGGCTCCCTCTTGATCCGGGCGGTATCCGCGATCTCGCAATAGGTGCGGATCATCGGCGCCGCGGAGGGCAGCATGGTCGCGATGGCCATCAACAGCCACATCGCGGTGAGTGCCCCGCCTTGCGCGCCTAGGCTTGCGCGAAGCGGCGCCGGCGCAAGGCAGAGGGCGAAGAAACGCGCAAGGAAATCCGGCAACGGCAGTAGCGGCAGGTATTCCAGCACGGCGTCGCCCGGTACATCAGCGCCCGGGAGCCGGCTTGCCGCCCCCCGAACTGCCATTACGCCGAGAAGGAGCCAGGCAAGGGCGATGCCCATGCCGGCAACAACGCTCACGGTCAGTCGAGGGCTGCGCGCAACGCTCGCCATCGCGCGGCCGGTACCGTCGAGGTGGCTGAAATCGTCTTGTTGGCCGGTCATGGCAACCGAATGGGCCGAATCGCCGCGTTGATCAAGCCGCATCACCTGACCTATATGGACCAGCAGGTCGGACAGGCCTCACCTCGCAATCCGGAAGCCGAATTTGAACCATCGGGAAACAGCACGGATACTGGTCGCCGGCAGCGGCCCTGCGGGGCTGATCGCGGCGCTTGGCTTTGCCGAGGCGGGCTTTCCCGTGACGCTCGTCGGACCCGACGCTGCCGGCCCCGACGGCCGGACGACAGCCTTGATGAACCCTGCCCTAAAGATGTTCGAACGGCTAGGGATCTTCGACGGAATCAGGCCGCACGCAGCGCCGCTCAAGGTGATGCGTATCGTTGACGCAACCAACCGGCTGATCCGCAGCCCGACAGTGACCTTTCGCGCCAGCGAGATCAACGAAGAGCAATTCGGGCTGAACTTGCCCAACAGCGTTCTCAACCGCACGCTAGCCGAGGCTGTCGCGCATTCGGGCATCGAATGGCGAAAGTCGATGGTGGAGGCATGGCGCCTCGATGCCGACCATGCACATGCCGTTCTCGCCGACGGTAGCGAGATCGAGGCATCGTTGGCAGTTGCCGCCGATGGCCGTCAATCGCCGGCCCGCGAGGCAGCCGGCATCCGGACCTCGGTCCGATCCTTTCCGCAGGCGGCGCTGGTGCTCAATTTCGGTCACCGCAGCGACCATGCATTCACCTCGACCGAATTCCACACCGAGACCGGTCCGTTCACACAGGTTCCCCTGCCCGGCAACCGGTCCAGCCTTGTCTGGGTGCTCGAACCCGAAATCGCCAAGGATCTTGCAGCACTCGACGAGGCCGAGCTTTCGACGCGGGTCGAACAGCGGATGCAATCGATGCTGGGCCGCGTGTCGGTTGAGCCCGGCCGGCAGGTCTACCCACTTTCAGCGGTGAGCCCGTGGCGGTTTGCGCATCGCCGCGTGGCACTTGTCGGTGAAGCCGCCCACGTGTTTCCCCCAATCGGCGCGCAAGGGCTTAATCTCGGCATCCGGGACATTGACGACCTGATTGGTACCGCAAGCAGAAACCGCTCGGACCCGGGCGCCGCCCAGGCGCTTGCAGCCTATGATTTCAAGCGGCGGCCGGACATTCTGGCGCGCAGCAGCGCGGTCAACCTGCTGAACATGTCGTTGCTTTCCGACATGCTGCCGGCCCAGCTGATGCGCAGTGCTGGTCTTGGCGCGCTTGAGGGGTTTGCGCCGTTGCGGGCGTTTTTCATGCGCGAGGGTCTTCGACCCGGCAGCGGTTTTGCGGCGTTTTTTGGCGGATTGCGAAAAGCGGCCGCGCGATAGCGATCGTGGCGCCGCCCTTGATCCGCATCTTGTGATGCTCAACCCGGCATCAAGTTGATCGGGATTGAATTGACGCGGCGTCTGCGCCAAATAATGACGATATCGACCGTAAGGCCTGGGCCGATCTTTGCCTGACCGGTGTGTAAGAATCTAAAGTCCTGGAGCGTTTCGTTGCGTGTTCCAGGATGCGTGGCGTTCAAGAAGTTCAAGTGGTGAGTGCGATGAAGACAGCCAAATTCTCGATCGGACAGGTGGTTCGCCACCGGCTGTTTCCGTTCCGCGGCGTCATTTTCGACGTCGATCCGCAATTCGCCAATACCGACGAATGGTACGAGGCGATCCCCGCTGACGTGCGGCCGCGCAAGGACCAGCCCTTCTATCATCTGCTCGCCGAGAATTCGGAGACGGAATACATCGCCTATGTGTCCGAGCAGAATTTACTCGAGGACCGGTCGGGCGAACCGGTTCGGCATCCGCAGATTGGTGAAATGTTCGACAAGAAGCCGGACGGGCGCTACGAGCCGAAGCACCAATTGAGACATTGACTTAGTCGGGATCTGGCTGGGCTCGGACAGGCTTGAGACAAGTCTTGACCCGATAATCAGCCGATTCAATAAAAAAGCGGGGCATGAACCCCGCTTTTTGTTTTGTTCGAAAACCCGTCGATCAGTTGGCGGCCTTCGCCTTTTCCTGCTCTTCCTTGAGCTTCTTGGCAAAATCCTGATTGTTCTTGGCGACGAACTCCTGGAGCTTCTTCTGTCGGTCCTCGATGTCCGACTGTTGCAGCGGCGGGCCGTCGAAGGCGCCGCTGAAGCCGGTCAGCGCGATCTTGATCGGGTTCGGCTGGTTCTGGAAATTGACCGAGGTCAGCGTCAGGTTCGAACCTTTCTTGAAGGACGCGACGAGCTGATCGGTCAGCGGCACTTCCGCCACGCAGCGATCCGGGAAACAGATCACGTACTCGAGCTTCTGCGCCTTGCCGGCGTCGATCTGGAGGCCGATGCCGGGAGGAACCAGACGGCCAGTCGGAACCGTCACCTGGAACACCTTGCGGTTCACCTTGCCCTTCAATTCGATCAGGCTGACGCCGGTGATGAGCTGACCATTGCCGGCGGTGGTGATGTTCTGGACGTTGCAAATGTCGACATCTTCCTGCTTGGTGCAGGCCTTGAACCAGCCTTGCGGAATCTGCTGTTGCTGCTGCGCGACAGCAGCGGGAATGCCGGCGCCCAGAATGCCGACCACGCCAGCGGCCATGACCGACAGGCGGTACGCGTTGCTGTTCAGGCTCGTCATGTCGTGCATTCCTCTCAAATGATCCCGGGACCGGCTTTTTTCATGCCGTGTGGTCCAGCTACCTGTTGCCGAAATGAGGCAACAGAATGACTTCGGACGGCGTGTTACACTGCAAGCGACGCCGAATCCAGCCCGGGCCGCGCGAATCTTGGCCGAGGGACTGGGTCGAGGGATTGGCCGGTGCACGACCGGCTCATGTATGCTGCGCATCGAATCGGGAAGGAGACGGTCATGGGCCGCGTTGTCGTTTGGCTGATCGCCACAATCTTGTTTGTCGGCCTTTCCCTGCAGCCGGCCCTGTCGGAACCGAAGCACGCGCTTGCCATGCAGGGCGAGCCGGCGCTGCCGGCCGACTATGATCATTTCAACTACGTCAATCCCGACGCGCCGAAAGGCGGCAGCATTACCTATTGTGTCGTCGGCAGCTTCGACAATCTCAATCCGTTCATCCTGAGAAGTCTGCGCACCACCGCGCGCGGCATGATGGATCAAGCTTTTGGCAATCTTGTCTTCGAGCCGTTGATGCAGCGCAACTACGACGAGGCCTTCAGTCTCTACGGCCTGCTCGCCGATACCGCCGACATGGATCCCGAGCGCAAGAGCATCGAATTCCACCTCGATCCCAGGGCCAAATGGTCGGACGGCGAGCCGGTGACGCCGGAAGACGTGTTGTTCACCTATGATGTCTTCACCGAGAAGGGTCGGCCACCTTACAGCCAGCGAATGAAAGCGATCGCCAAGCTCGAAAAGACCGGCGACCGCAGTGTGCGCTTCACCTTCAACGAAAAGGCGGACCGCGAATTTCCCCTAATCATTGCGCTGACGCCGATCATCCCGAAACACGCGTTCAACAAGGACACTTTCGACAGGACGACGCTGAAGCCGGTGATCGGCAGCGGGCCTTACATGGTGGCGCAAGTCGCGCCCGGCCAGCGCATCGTGTTCAAGCGCAATCCGCACTATTGGGGCAAGGACGTGCCGTCCAAGCGCGGCTTCGACAATTACGACCAGATCACCATCGAGTATTTCCTCAACGCCAACGCCAAGCAGGAAGCGTTCAAGAAAGGCATCTGCGCCATCGACGACGACAGCGACCCAGTCAAACGCGAGCGCGATCTCGACTTTCCGGCCTTCCACAGGGGCGAGGTCATCGCCGAAACTTTCGATACCGGCATTCCGCCGGTGGTCAACGGTTTCCTGTTCAACACGCGGCTGCCGAAATTTTCCAATCCGGTCGTGCGGCGCGCGCTCGGCATGCTCTACGATTTCGAATGGGCCAACAAGAATCTGTTCGGCGGCAAATACACGCGCACGATGAGCTTTTGGCAGAATTCCGAGCTGTCCGCGCTCGGCCACCCGGCCAGCGAAAAGGAAAAGGCCCTGCTGGCCCCCTACCCCGGCCGCGTGCCCGCAGATGTCATGGACGGCACCTACAGGCCGCCCGTTACCGATGGCTCCGGCCAGGACCGCAAGGTGCTGAAGGCGGCATTCGAGCTGCTGAAGAGCGCGGGCTATACGGTGCAGCACGGCGCGATGCTCGATCCCCAGCGAAAGCCGTTCGGTTTCGAGATCCTGACCGCCTCGCAGGACGAAGAGCGACTTGCCGCTATCTATCAGCGCACGCTTGAGAAGCTCGGCATCGATGTCGGCATCCGCAGCCTCGACGGCGATCAGATCCAGTCGCGCAAGCAGCGTTTCGATTTCGAGGTGCTGGTCGGCTCGACCGGTTTCAACAACTCACTGTCGCCCGGTATCGAGCAAGCCGGGCGCTGGGGATCCGCCGCCGCCAAGGCCGAAGGCTCGTTCAACCTAGCGGGTGTCGCCGACCCCGCAGTGGACGCGGCGATCGATGCGATGTTGAGAGCTCGCTCGAAGGGGGACTATGTCGCTGCTGTCCGGGTCCTCGACCGGCTGCTGATCTCAGGCAATTACATGGTGCCGACCCAGCACAACAACCGGCAATGGCTTGCTTATTGGAACTATCTGGAACATCCGCAAAAGACGCCCATATACGGTTATCAGTTGCCGACCTGGTGGCGCAAACCGAAGTGACCTCTTCAGAACAGGAGATCAAGATGAACGACGAGAACTCGATTACCGTCGATGTGGTCTCCGATGTCGTGTGCCCCTGGTGCTTTATCGGCCAGAAACGGCTCGACAAGGCGATTGCCGCAGTCGACATCGACGTTCACATACGTTGGCGGCCCTTCCAGCTCGACCCGACGATTCCGCCCGAAGGCAAGAACCGCCGCGACTACATGGTAGCGAAATTCGGCAGCGAGCAACGCATCCGCGAGATCCATGCCCGGATCGAGCCGTTGGGCGAGGCTGAGGGGATTTCCTTTGCCTTCGACGCCATCAAGGTCGCGCCCAATACGCTGGATGCGCACCGGCTCATTCGCTGGGCCGGGACGGCCGGCGAGGCCGTTCAGAACCGGCTGGTGCGCCGGCTGTTCCAGCTGAATTTCGAAGAAGGCGCCAATCTCGGCGATCATGCCGTGCTGATCGAAGCCGCCCGCGAGGCCGGCATGGATGCCTCCGTCGTCGAAACGCTTCTGTCGACGGACGCCGATGTAGAGGCGGTGCGCACCGAAATCGCCACTGCTTCGCGCATGGGCATATCGGGCGTGCCGTGCTTTCTGCTTGAAGGCAAATATGCGGTGATGGGCGCCCAGGACGCCGATACGCTTGCCGATGCGCTGCGCCAGGTGGCTGCGGCCAAGGCACGCGGCGAACTGGAGACGGCGAACTGAGCTGGGCTATTTTCGACTATTTCACCGTCACCTTCGCCTTGCTGACGAAAAAGCCATGGCCATGCTTGGCGGTGCAGGTCAATCCCTTGGTGGAGGACTGGCAGGAAAACAGCCCCTTGCTCCAGCTGTTGCCGTAGGCCTTGCTCGCCCGGGTTCGTGATCTGTGTCGGAATCCATGTCGGTCCGCATCCTGGACGTAGGGGCAACGTCGTTGCTTGGCTGATTACGGGCTCTCCCGACAAGGCGGCTTCACCCACGAATCATACAGGTCGCGTTCTGGCCGCCAACGAGGTCGGACCTGGCCGTAAGGGCGCGCTGAAGATCGGTTCAGGCTGTGAAGATCGACCGCTGGACGGCGCTTCTACGTTCACAAAGCTGTGTGAGGGCCTTCCCCAAGGGAAGGTCCCTACTTTCTCCGGTGCAGGCAAGTAACATATTGAAATTGCATTGATATCAAGCGCCTAGAATTCCGACGGCACAGCCCCGTGATCATCCACTCTGTTGCTCCACTGCAACGGCCGGCGAGTTAAGCCACCCGCGGCTGGTGAAAAGCTAATGGAAAATGATCAATTGGTGTTACTGTCCGTAATAAAAGAAAAATCGTTTGGGCGGGATAGTGATTCGGGTCGATAGACCAACGCGACATTCAATATCGGAAAAATGGCTCCGCGGTGCCGCAAGGCAGTCGCCCCTTACGCCCGTATCGTCGATGCGCAGCTTCTGGGGCCTGATGCGGGCCTACTGGTTTTCGGACAAGTGGGTGGAAGCCTGGACCTTGACGCTGGTGATCGCGCTGCTCACCGCGCTCTCCAGCAAGTCAGGCGTGTGGTTTGCCGTAGCATCCGGAGAGCTGGTCAACTCGATCGCCTTTTTCCATGATGCCGCGAACACCACCCCGCTTCAGACACTGCTGGCCAATGCCGGGATACTTGTCCTCCTGGTCTTGCTCAAGGATGCGGGTTTTACCGGTATCCGCAGCCTGGTATCCGCAACGTTGCATCGCAAGTGGCGCGGCTGGCTGGACAGCCAGTTCAACGAAGCCCTGCTTGATTCCAATCACACCCATTTCCACGCTCAGCATGGCTCGTCAGGTGCCGCCGCTCCCGACAATATCGACCAGCGCATCCAGGAATCGATCAAGGATATGACGGGCGGCGCCATCGGCCTCGCGATGGGGGTTTTGGCCGTTGCTACTTCATTGTATTTCGTCGGCCAGCAACTGCTTGCACACTCGGCGGAGGTCAAAGGGCTGGAGTTCCTCGGCAGCTATGGCAGCGCCGTCCTCGCCTTTCTGGCAGTCGCCACCTACGTGCCGTTGAACACCTGGATCGCCGTCAAGCTGGGCAGGCTGCTGGAACGGCTCAATGTCAGGATGCAGCAAGCCGAAGGCAGCTATCGCGGCGAGCTGATCACCTTTCTGCGCCGCAGTTTTCATGTCGCCGCATCGCAAGGCGAGAACGTGCAGAAGGCAGTGCACAGCCAGCGCTATGTCGACATCGACCGCACCTGGGCGCGGCTGAACATCGTCAACACAGGCTACAATTCGTTCGAGCTGATCTACAATTTCATCGGTGCCCGCATTGTCGCCTACGGGCCAGGCTTGGTTCCCTTCATCCATAACGGGTTCGATCTCAAGGGCTACATAACCGGCTCCGAGATGGTCAACTCGCTGATCAGTCAATGCTCGTGGTTCATCCATGTCATGCCTGCCATCGCCGCGCTGCGGGCCAACAGCCAGCGCGTCACCGAACTCGCAAACGCGATCGAAAACGTTCAGCACCCGCAGGAATTTTATCAGCAGACCGGCCGCTCCGATTTTCGCTACGACCGCCAAAACCCTGTTTTCGGCCTGACCATCCAGAAACTAGAGCTGGCGCATCAGGGCGAGGACGCAACGCCCTTCCTGAGTGCCGCGAACTTGCGCTTCCGGCGTGGCGAATGGACTTTCCTGAAGGGCGAATCCGGTTGCGGCAAGACCTCGCTGATCAAGGCGATCAACGGCCTTTGGCCCTATGGCCGCGGCACCATCGTCTTCCCGGAAGGGGTCAGGAGTTTCTACGCCGCCCAGGAGGTGAAGCTGCAGCAGGTTTCGCTGAAGCAATTGGTCTGCCTGCCGGGTTCCGAGCATGATTATCCCGACGTGCAGGTCGCATCCGCCCTGCACAAGGCCGGCCTCGGCGATTTCATCGAGCATTTGGCCGATGAGAGCCGTGAAGGAAAGATCTGGGATCAGGTTCTCTCGGGTGGGCAGAAACAGAAGCTGGTTGTCGCCCGTATCGTGCTGCAGCAGCCGGGATTGCTGTTCCTCGATGAAGCCACTGGCGCTCTCGATCCCGATGGACGGATCGCCTTCCACCAGGCGATCAAGGACAATTGCCCTGATGCAACTGTGATCTCGATCATGCATGAGGCGACGCCGCCGAGATCGCTCGCGGGCACCGAATTCTACCACAGCGTCGTTGCGATCGCCGACGGCGTCGCCACCAAGAAGCCGCTGGTTCCGAGCTTGCCGGTCGAGCTCACCACCATCCTCACGCAGCCGACGCGGCCGGCCGAGGACAAGTGGCTGCGCTTTCCCCGCCGGCTTAAGCAGAGATAGCTGCGGCACCGTTGCCAGCATCCAGCCAGCCTGCCACGTAGCCCGATCACAGTCTCGCGATCCAGTCGGTTTGCCGCCGTTTTAACCCGCTCTCGCGATTGACTTGGCAAGGCGCGCTCCTATGTTGCGCCGGCTTGCAGAATCTCAATCCGAACTCGCGAGCAGAAAGGTCACCGCGCCATGCCTGGCGACAGTCACAGTCGAACGCAACCGCCGTCCGCTTGACGTGATCTGACAGGCTCACGTCCTGCCGGACGGCAAGGAGTGAGCCATGAACGAGTTTTCCCCCGTTGCGGGCGGCGACGCCGTCGCCATCGCCCGCGTACTTGCCAACGAACACGTCGCCGACATGGTCGAGGCGCTGAACCAGGAGCCCCGCGAGACGGCATCGGAGCTGCTTTGCGAAGTGCCGTTCGAGCGGCTGGTCGAGATCTTCGACCAGCCGAAGCTCAACGGCGCATCCGAACTCGTCGAGGCACTACCCCGCATCAAGGCAGGCAGACTGCTTGCCGCCATGTCGGTCGACCGCGCCGCCGACATACTGCGCGATCTGAACGAACCGGCTCGTTCCGAGCTGCTCGGCGGCCTGGCGCCACCGCTGCGCGCGACGCTGCTTGCTATTCTCGGCTACCCCGAGGGCAGCGCCGCCTCGCTCATGACGACTGAATATGTCAGCGTGCCGCCGGACTGGAGCGTTGCCCGCACGCTGGATTACATTCGCAAGGTCGAGCGGACGCGCGAAACCGTCTACGCGATCTACATCGTCGATCCGCAAACGCAGGTCCTGTTGCGCTCGACCAGCCTGCGTCGACTGATCGCTGGCGAACCCGACGAACTGATCATGGCAATAGCGCCGGATCGTGCGCCTATCACTGTTTCACCGCTGACCGATAGTGAAAAGGTTGCTCAGTTGATCTCCAAATATGATCTGCTCGCCGTCCCGGTCGTGGACAACGGCAAGCTTCTCGGCATCGTCACCATCGACGACATTATCGATACGATGATCTCGGAAACGACCGAGGACGTGCATCGTTTCGGCGGCATGGAGGCTCTCGACGAGCCCTATATGAAGATGGGTTTTCTGGCGATGATCCAGAAGCGCGCCGGGTGGCTGTGTGCGCTGTTTATCAGCGAGATGCTGACCGCCAATGCGATGCAGAGCTACGAGGGCGAGCTGGAAAAGGCGATCGTGCTGACCCTGTTCATTCCATTGATCATGAGCTCCGGCGGCAATTCCGGCTCGCAGGCGACCTCGCTCGTCATCCGAGCCCTGGCGCTGCGCGAGATCGGCCTTGGCGACTGGTGGCGGGTGGCCCTGCGGGAGCTGCCCACCGGCCTGGTGCTTGGCTCGATCCTTGGCGTAGTCGGCGTCGGCCGCATCGCGCTCTGGCAATATTTCGGCTTCTACGACTACGGCCCGCACTGGCCGCTGATCGCAATGACGATCGGCGCCACGCTGGTTGGCATCGTCACTTTCGGCTCGCTGTCTGGATCGATGTTGCCGTTCGCCCTGAAGCGCATCGGCTTCGACCCGGCCAGCGCATCGGCCCCGTTCGTCGCCACGCTGGTCGACGTCACCGGGCTGGTGATCTATTTTTCTGTGGCGCTGGTAATCCTGCGCGGAACATTGCTGTAAGATCACGCACTTCCATCGCGGCAATCTCGTTGCCGCGATGGGTCGTCGTCGCGTCAGACGCGCTCACCATCTCTCACCCGGTAAGTCGGTTTGTACATGGTGACGAGTTCTTCCGCCGCGGTCGGATGCACCGCCATGGTGCGATCGAAATCATCTTTGGTCAGCCCGGCCTTCAGCGGTATGCCGAGAAGCTGCGCCATTTCGCCGGCGTCCGGCCCGAGGATATGGGCGCCGAGGACTCTTTTCGACGCGCCGTCGACGACCAGCTTCATCAGCATCTTTTCATCGCGGCCGGAAAGCGTGTGCCGCATCGGCCGGAAGGTGGCGCGGTAGATTTCAAGATCCGAAAAGCGCTTTGCCGCCTCATCCTCCGACAGGCCGACCGTGCCGATCTCGGGCTGTGAAAAGACTGCGGTAGCGATCGTGTCATGGTCGGGCGCCATCGGATTGTCCTTGAAGGCGGTCTCGACGAAGCACATCGCCTCGTGGATCGCCACCGGCGTCAATTGCACGCGGTGGGTGACGTCACCGATCGCCCAGATGTTGTCGATGTTCGTGCGGGAGTATTCGTCGACCTGGATTGCCCCGGTTTTGGTCATCTCGATGCCGACGCCTTCCAGCCCCATGTTCTCGGTATTGGGAATGCGGCCGATGGCGAGCATGACCTGGTCGACCGTCAGCACGGTGCCGCCGGTGACAAGCGCGTCGAGCCGGCCGTCAGGGCGCTTCCTGACCCACTCGGACACGGCGTGGCAGAGGATTTTTATCCCCTTCTTTTCCATCGTCTCGTGCAGCATGCGTCTGAGGTCCATGTCGAAGCGGCTGAGTATCTCCTTGCCGCGATAGACCAGAGTCGTGTCGACGCCCAGCCCATGAAAGATATTGGCGAATTCGACGGCGATATAGCCGCCGCCCTCGATCATGATTGCCTTCGGCAGCTCCTTGAGGTCGAAGGCTTCGTTGGAAAAGATGCAGTGCTCATGGCCGGGCAATGCCGGATGCGGCGCCGGGCGCCCGCCGGTAGCGATCAGGATCTGGTCGGCGGTAACGGTGCGATCCTCACCGAGAAGATGCACCACATGCGGATCGACCAGGGTGGCGCGCGAATGAAAGACCTCACCGCCGGCGCCCTGCACGTTCTTCTTGTAGACGGCCTCCAGCCGGCTGATTTCGCGGTCCTTGTTGGCGACCAGCTTCTGCCAGTCGAAATGCGCCTCAGGCACCGTCCAGCCAAAACCGGCAGCGTCGGCGAAATGCTCGGGGAATTGCGAGGCGTAGACATAAAGCTTCTTCGGCACGCAGCCGCGGATCACGCAGGTGCCGCCGTAACGAAATTCCTCGGCAATGCCGATACGCTTGCCGAGTAGAGCCGCGACGCGCGCCGCCCTCACCCCGCCGGAGCCGCCGCCGATGACGAAAAGATCGTAGTCGTAACCGGCCATGGTCCAGCTCCTGCCCCTCAAACAACGAGACAGGTAGGCTGCCAGCCACCAAAAGAAAAGCCCGGACTTGCCGGGCTTTCTGGTCCAGTGGCGGTCAGGCCACTCGGAAGTCCTTGATCAATTCGGCGTGGCGTCCGCGGGAGCAGCGCCGTCTGCCGGGGCGGCACCCTCGGCAGGTGCAGCCTGCGCCTTGGCATTCGCCGCTGCACCCAGGGTCTCGCCGACCTGCTGGGCGAGATCGCGAGCCAAGCCGTTCTGCCAGATCTCGGCAGCCTTCACCAGTTCGCGCGTCACGATCGGGCCGTTGTCGAGCAGCTTCTTGCCGGACTCGGAATTGTAGAAGGCGGCGATTTCATTGAGTTCCTTTTCCGAGAACACCTTTGCATAGGCAAGCGCTGCTTCCTTTTCCAGGTCGGCGCGGCGCGATGCCAAGGCCATCGCCTTCTCGTTGATCGTCTTGGCGATCAGTTCCTGCATGTCCGGGTTCTTCTGGATCAGCTGCTGCTCGAGCGCCGCGGCCGCTTGCGGCAGGATGTTGTCGAACGTATCCGTCGCATGGATCGCCGCGACCGCGGCACGCGCCGCCTTCAGATGCGCATCAGTGACGTCCTGCGAAAACGCCGGCGACGAAAACGCGAAAACGGCCGAGGCCGCCAGAATGGCAAAAAAGCGGCCAACCCGGTTATGCAACATCATGATCGGTAAAACTCCTTGGTTTTCGGGCGGCATGGACGGTTTGGATGCCGTCGCCGCCGGCTATGATGGCCGTTGTCGCCAGCCCGATGAAAAGACCGTGCTCGACCACGCCGGGAATGGAGTGGAGAGCATTCGAAAGCGCTCTTGTATCCGGAATGCGGCCAAAAGATGCATCGAGGATAAAATGGCCGCCGTCTGTAACAAATGGCTGGGTCCCCGTCATCCTCAATGTAACAGGGCCGGAAAGGCCCAGGTTTGCAGCCGCCACGCCAACCGCAATTTCGGTGGCGCGCAGGCCAAACCGGTTGACTTCGATGGGCAGCGGAAAGCGGCCGATCATCTCGACCATCTTGGAGCTGTCCGCGATGACGATCATGCGGGCGGAGGCCGCCGCGACAATCTTTTCGCGCAGCAGCGCGCCACCGCCGCCCTTGACCAATGTCAGCGCCGGATCGATCTCGTCGGCGCCGTCGATGGTGAGGTCGAGCTCCGGTGTTTCCTCGAGGGTCGACAGCGGCACACCAAGCTCGGTGCAAAGGACGGCGGTGCGCTCCGAGGTCGGCACGCCGATGACAGTCAGGCCGGTGGCGACCTTGTCGGCGAGCAGCCGCACGAACTCATCCGCTGTCGTGCCGGTGCCGATGCCGAGCCGCATGCCATCCGTCACATGGGCCAGCGCTGTCCGCGCGGCCTCAACCTTCAATTGCCTCGCATCCATGCCGGGCCCCAAGATTTGTTTCGGCGCTCGTAGCATTTTTGCCGAGCTGGTCAAAGGACCTTGCCCGCGGTGGATAAGCCGGCTTGCCTGAACGGGCCGCAGCGGTTATCGCCTGCCGGCAATCGAATCGTCACAGGACAGGCCATGACCCGACCGACCATCGTGTTCGACCTCGACGGGACGCTGATCGACACGGCGCCGGACCTGCTCGACAGTCTCAACCACAGCCTTGCCGCCAGCCAGCTCGCGGCCGTCGACGAAGCCGGCTTCAAGCGTTTCGTCGGCCATGGCGGCCGTGTGATGATCGAGCGCGCCCATGCAGCGCAACACAGGTCGCTGGCCGTGGAGGAGCACGATCGCCTGCTAAAGCTGTTTCTGGACCATTACACCGTTAACATTCCCGGCAAATCGCGCCCCTACCCGGGCGTTCCCGAGGCGATCGCACGGTTCGAGGCAGCCGGTTACCTGCTGGCCATCTGCACCAATAAATATGAGGCCAATTCGGTGGCGCTGATCGAGGCGCTCGGTATGACCAGGCATTTCGCGGCGATCTGCGGCCAGGACAGTTTTCCGTTCCGCAAGCCCGACCCGCGCCATCTCACGCAGACCATCGCGCGTGCCGGCGGCGATCCGCACCGTGCACTGATGGTCGGTGATTCGCAGACCGACATCGACACGGCAAAGGCCGCCGGCATTCCGGTAGTGGCAGTCGATTTCGGCTACACCGATCGTCATGTGCGGGAGTTCGAACCGTCGGCGGTGATCTCGCATTTCGATTCGTTAACGCTCGATCTGGTACAAGTGCTGATGGCCGCGGCAGAAGGCTGAAGCCGGTCATAGTCCAGACGGCCAGATGACGGCCGACAAGTGGTTGACTTCGCAGGCCGGCCTCCCTTATATCGCGGCGCGCTTGGCCTTCGGGCAACGAGCGGGCGATTAGCTCAGCGGGAGAGCACACCCTTCACACGGGTGGGGTCGCAGGTTCAATCCCTGCATCGCCCACCATCTTTTCGGCACTTAGCCATCACCGACGGGGAAGGCTGCCGTGATCGAGAACCAGCGCATGATCGCATTGGTTTTCCGTGCGCTTTTCCGCAAGCTATAAGACTGACAGGCACACTTACGCTTAGCACAATTGCCGGTCTGGACGATCCGCAAGCCCGAGTCCGGGAACAAACCCGTATGTAGATGAGTTTCTGCTCATCGCAATGTGAGGGAAAGCCATGTCCAGACTTGTTTTGGCGGCCGCCGTGCTGCTTGTCGGCGGATCGGCCTTTGCCGCGGACGAAAATCCGGTGCCGCCGCAGAATGCCAAGAAGCTGTCGGAAATCATCGCCAAGGTCGAGCAGCGCGACGACTTCCGCTACATCAAGGAAATCGATTGGGACAGCGGCGCCTACACCGTCATTTATTACACGAACGACAAGGCGAAAGTTGAAATCACCTATGATCCGGTGACAGCCGCGCCGAAATGAGGCTGGCCGCCAACGGTCCAGATTCTAAAAAATGCCGCTCCTCGAAGGCCCGCGGCCTTCGGCACACCCTTGCGTAGATATGACTTTGATGGCTGACTGGGTGCTATCATTGCGCGCGGGGGTGGGCATGGCGACGGTAAAGCACGTATTGAAACGCTTTTTGATGGTGCTCGCGGGTTATTTCATAGCGGTACTGGTTGGGCTGATCGCGGTGGCGGCGATCTATGGCGGGCTGAGTTCGCTGCCAAATGCGCCGAATTATTTCGACGTCATGGGTGTCACCCCCGTTGCGGTGCTGCTGTTGCCGCCGCTCGGCATGTTCATCTATTTTCTGACGATTGTGATAACCGGCCTGCAGACGCTGATCTTCGCACTGATTGCCGAGTTTTTCTCGCTGCGCAGTTTTTGGCTGCACATGGTCTTCGGCGCGGCGGCCGCGGTTGGCGGCTTCGCCTTGATCTGGCCCAGTGTACCGGACGACACGAACCCGGAGCGCTGGGCCGATATCGGCATCATTGCCGCGGCAGGCGTTGTCGCGGGCTTGGTCTACTGGCTCATCGCCGGACGCGATGCGGGTTTCCGGCGCCCACTGTTTCAGCGCTAGAACCGTATCTCTCAGCTGGCCGGCGAACGCACCGCTTCCGTGCTGTCGAGCGCCTGCTGCAGCCTTGTGTCGCGGCCGTAGACGTCATTGAAATATTCGACGGTACCGGACAGGTCCGGCCATGCGGTGAAATAGGCGACATAGACCGGGATCTTGCGTGTCACGTCCTCGGTCGAATGTCCGTGTTTCAGTCTGTCCTCGATGTAGTCGACCGAGGTACCGAGCACGGCAGCCGCCATGCCGCGCGGATCCTGCAAGCGAACGCAACCATGGCTGAGCGCGCGCATGTCGCGCTGGAAAAATGACTTCTGTGGTGTGTCGTGCATGTAGATGGCGTGCTTGTTGGGAAACAGTATCTTCAGCTCGCCCAGCGCATTGGCCTCGCTCGGCAACTGGCGCACGCCGTAGGGTATCTTTGCGCCATAGGCACCCCAATCGACTGAGGATGAGGGAATGCGCTTGCCGCGGGCATTGACCACCTCATAGCCGGCGCGGTCGAGATAGCCAGGATCGCGCCGCAGCCGCGGCAACATCTCGTTGACCAGGATCGACTGCGGCACGCCCCAATAGGGATGAAAGTCGACCTGCTCGATCTGATCATAGAAGAAAGCAGTCTGGTTGGTGGGCCTGCCGACCACGGCGCGGGTCTTCAGCTTTTCCTCGCCGTCGTCGATATAGCTCGCGGTAAAAGCCGGCTGGTTGATGAAGACGCGCGGGCTGCCGAGGTCGGAAGGCAGCCAGCGCAACTCTTCGAGCGCAACCCGAACTTTCTGAATTTTGTCGGCCTTGGACGTTCCGGCCAACGATGCAACGGTACGCGGGCCGATGACGCCGTCGCCTTTCATGCCGGCCCGTTTCTGCACCGCCTTGATCACCGGCACCAGCTCCGGATCGTAGACCTCGCTGGTGGCGAGCCTCGCCAGCACCTCGCCATAGGCACCGCCCATCTCGTCATCGAGATTGCGCGCGATCCTTGTCAAAAGCTTCGGCAGCTCGGGGCTGGTCTGCCCCGGTTTCAACAGCAGATTGGGATCGACGACGATCTCGTCCTCGGCGCTGGCCTGTAGCGATTCCAGTTCGACGCGCAGCGCCTGATACTCGGAATTCTGTGGATGCCGTGATTCGAGATAAGTGCGCACTTGCTGGGTATGGGCCAGCGTCTTCAGTACCCCTTCCATGTCGAGCGGCTTCGGCGGAAAATCGTAGTAGCCGGTGATGCGGTTGGGATCGACGCGGCCGCTTTGTGCGTCGCGGGCGTAGCGCAGGACACGGGCCGACATCGCCATCTCAAAGCGAACCAGCTCTTTCAGGCGCTCATCGGCATTGCCCGCCGATGCGCCTGCTGCCGGAACTTCGACGGTGTAGTCGGCGGGCGTCAGGCCGTAGCTCGCGGCCTCGCCCAGCACCCGCACAGCATCCTCGGCACGGCTGTTGGGACTGGTTCCCGTCACCCAGAGGAAATCCGGATTGGCTGAGTAGTACGCGATCAGCGCCTTGGCGATGTCCTTCTCGGCGTAGAGATCATAGCCGTCGAGCCCGGCAATGGCTTCGCGGAATGCAGCCCCGGTGGCCGTCGGCTCGAATGCAGCATCCTGAGGCGTTGCCGGTTCAGGCGCTGCCGACAGTGCCGAAAAATCGACGCGCACCAGCGGATCGCTCTTGTAGGTGTAATAGGACGGGCTGCTGATTTGCGCACCACCACCCCCACCGGAAGCGGCTGGCGCCTTGGGCTTGTATTTTGACGGTGGCGGCGGAAAGTTACCTTTCGGCGGTGCGTGTTTGACGCCGCCGCCGAAAAGCATGTCGAAGAACCCTTGCGCTTCAACCTGCGGCGTCCCGAAGGCCAGCATTGCCGCGGCCACCGCGAACGGCAGCACGGTTGCTTTGTTTCCAAGGAGTTTCATGGATCACCCGCTCCGGTTGAACCGGATCCCGTTCCGCACCGCTTTCACGGTCTCGCCCACCCCATGGCGGATGTAAGGCGTGACTACACTGATTCATACTGATTTCGTTAAGCTTCCATAAATTTCGGAACGTCTGTTGCAGAACGGTTTCACAAGGTCGTGACGGGTCAAGCGAATCCGTCGCCGTCCTCGGCCAGAACGGCAACCGTCCAATGACCAAGTCTCACGCGTTTGCGCCGCCGTCGATGATCAATGCCGCGCCTGTCACGAAGCGTCCTTCGGGACCGGCAAGCCAGGCGACCATGCCGGCGATCTCGTCGGCCGTTCCGAAGCGAGGCATCGCCATCTTCTGGCGCTGATGCTCGGCGTGCGGGCCGGCTGCCGGATTCATGTCGGTATCGGTCGACCCCGGATGGACGACATTGGCGGTGATGCCGCGCGGACCGAGATCGCGGGCAAAGGCCTTGGTCAGGCCAACCAAGGCAGCCTTGCTGGCCGAATAAGCGCTCAGGCCGGCGTCGGTGGCACGCTCGGCCAGATTGCTGCCGATCGAGATGATCCGGCCACCCTCGCCCATATGTGCTGCTGCCGCCTTGACGGCGACGAACGGGGCCCTGAGGTTGACCGCCATCGTCTCATCGAAGTCGGCAAGCGACAGAGCATCGATCGGCGCAGCGCGCCAGATGCCGGCGCTGTTGACGAGGATGTCGAGCCGTCCGAAGGCTTTTGCTGCCTCATCGACTGCCGCCTCGATCGCCGCAGCATCGCGATTGTCGGCCTTGATGGCAAAGCCCCGGCCGCCGGCCGCCTCGATTTCCCTGACCACCGCGAGTGCCCTTTCCTCACCATTCACATAGGTGATCGCCACGCCTGCGCCGTCGGCCGCGAGCCTTCTTGCGATCGCCGCACCAATGCCGCGGCTGCCGCCGGTGACGAGGGCGGCCTTGCCGTTCAAGCTTCTGGATGACATCTGCTTCTCCATTTTGTAGTGATTGATACATAAATATCTGCCAGCCTTGCTGAACCACGTCAACTGAATTATGTATCGATCAATACAGAAAGGATACCATGCCGGAACGAGGCCGCCCCCGCACCTTCGATCGAGCCGCCGCCTTGCGGCGCGCAATGGAAGTGTTTTGGCTCAAGGGTTATGAGGGCGCGTCGATAAGCGATCTGACCGCTGCAATGGGCATCAACTCACCCAGCCTCTATGCCGCCTTCGGCAGCAAGGAAGCGCTATTTCTCGAGGCAACCGAGCTTTACACGCGGGTCGAGGGAACCGAGATCTGGTCCGCGCTGGAAAAGGCGCCGACCGCGCGCCAGGCCGTCGAGCGGTTCCTGCGGCAGACTGCCAGGGCCTATTCACAGACCGGTCGTCCGCAAGGCTGCCTTATCGCGCTCGCCGCATTGCACCAGGACTCAAGCCGCGGCGCCATCTGTGATGATCTGCGCCGTCGCCGCGCCGAAAACCGCGAAGCCTTGCTGAGACGCTTCGAGCGTGGCGTGGCCGAAGGAGAGTTGCCGGCCGATTTCGACTGCGGTACGGCCGCGACCTTCTACGCCACCGTGCAGCACGGCATGTCGATCCAGGCGCGCGACGGCGCGTCGCGCTCGGCCCTTCTGGCGACGGTGGCCGGGGCAATGGCGGCTTGGATAGCGATGGCCGGCACCGGGGTGGCGGCGTGACGATCGAACCCGGCAGACAAGACCAGACATTCAGATCACTGCAGAGACGGCTCCAGCCTGCCGGCAACGAAGCCAACGGCACGCTCCACCACACCCCTGTCGGCGAGAATGCGGCGGTGGCCGAGCCCGTCGGCCCAGTACAGCCGCACATGGTCTCCGGCGCGCGCGTAGAGCCTTGCATGATCGGCGGACACTTCGCGGTCGTCCGGCGCGTGGATCACCAGCGTCGGCAGCAGCGTGCTTGCCAGCTGGCGATCACCGGTAAACTCGTGCAACGGCCGGCCGGCGATACGCTCGACCCGGTCGGCCATGGCGACCTGCGAGCGCGAGCCGACATTCAGCATGCGACTGAAATCAGCAAAGATTGCCGGCAGTGAGCTCGGCGCAGCGATAAGCACCAGTCGCCCGGCCGCCAATCGCGGGATGTTCCTGATTGAACCGGCAACTGCATTGGCGGCAACGGCACCACCAAAGGAATGGCCGACGATCGCGGCAAACGGCCCGAACCATTCGCCGGCAACCCGTGCCGCGTCGACCGCACTGACCAGGGTAAGCCGGCGGCCCTGCGACTGGCCGTGGCCCGGCAGGTCGAGCGAGACGACCTTATAGCCAGCATCGCGATAGGCTTCGATCAGCGTGCGCATGTATTCGGTGCGCGAACGCCAACCATGGATGACGAGCACGGTGCCGGCAGTGGCCCTGCCCGGCTCGGGCCGGAATTCATGCACCATGACGCAGCCGGTTCTGGTCTTTAGCCGGTGATGTCGTGCCTGGGTCATGAAATCGGCGGCGCGATCGATTGCGCGGCGCTCGCCTTCACTCAAGCTCTTCTCATGCGGCGTGCGGCAGAACAGCTCGAATGCAGCGCGCCCGGTGAGTCGCGGTGCCACATGCTCAGCCACTCCGAACGTGCCGCGGATGACCTTCAGTCCAAATGATGCCATAGTGGCGATCCATTCATTGGTTCAAGCATGAACATAATAGTTCAAACATGAACATTAAGCAAGACCTGCCCTGGGACAACCCGCGCTTTCGCAACTGGGTGGCAGTGGCGCGCGCATGCCACGTGCTGGAACGCACCCTGGCGGTGAAGCTGGCGCCGCTCGACCTGAAGCCGGCGCAGCTCGACGTGCTGATGAACCTCTACCGTCATCCCGGCATGTCGCAGCACGACCTCGCTCGCCGGCTGCTGGTCGGTCGCTCCAACATCACCATGCTTTTGCCGCAGCTGGAGACTCGTGGCCTGCTGCGCCGCGAGGGCGACGAGAAGGACAAGCGCGTGCTGCGGCTGACGTTGACCGAGACCGGCGAGGCACTGCTGATGCAGGCGCTGAAGGTCCATATGGCGCTGATCGAGAAGGCGATGAGCCAGTCGACGCCGGAGCAATGCGACATGATCGGCGAACAGATGCGTAGGGTTGCCGAGGTTTTGAAGACCGCCTGACAGCCCAGCGCTCCACCAACAAGTGCTTCACCACATCGATTTTTTCGCGCGCTCCGGCCATTCCTTGTCGTAGACCTCGCCGTCGATGTTCTTGCGGCTGGTGATTTCCAGAATTTGGCCGGGAGTCGGCAGCGATCTCGGGTCGACATGCCTTGCCGGATTCCACAACTCCGACCGGTGGATGGCGCGGGCGCACTGGAAATAGACCGCATCGACCTCGATGACCGTCACCGAGCGCGCCGGCTTGCCTTCGACTGCGAACGAGTCGCAGAGCGCGGCATCGGTGGTGATGTGGGCGCGGCCATTGACGCGCAGCGTCGTGCCGGAACCCGGCACCAGGAACAGGAGCGCGACGCGCGGATCGCGAAGGATGTTCCTTAGCGAATCGGCACGGTTGTTGCCGCGCCGGTCTGGCATCATCACCGTTTTCGGATCGTGGATGCGGACGAAGCCGGCGAGATCGCCGCGCGGCGAGCAGTCCAGCCCTTCAGGCCCGCAGGTTGCGAGCACGGCGAACGGCGAAGCCTCGATGATAGCTGCGTATTCGGGAATCAGCTGATCGAGTTCTTTGACCACCGACGCCTCGCCAGGCGGGCCATAGAGCGTTTCGAGCTGTTCGACGCTGGTGATCATGGACATGTTTTCGTCTCCAAAGCTTTGCCGGCTGCTCCAGATGCATGACGTTTTCACGACATCGTGCCCGCTTGCCGGTCATCAGGAAACGGGTGTCGAGGCAACGCGAAGAAGGGCAAACCGCTTTCACCTACACAATCGCACCGACGGATACGGAGACCGAAAATGGATAAACCGCTCGACCGGCGACGCACCGCCATGGAACTTATTGAAAACATGTTCAATGTTGAAATGCGTTTCCTGCAATCAGGATCGGAAAGCCTCGATGTGCTTGCCAGCGCATTCCATGCCGAGATTGTGGTGCATGAGCCGCAGTCCCTGCCCTATGCCGGTGACTGGAATGGCCTCGACGGCGTTGGCGCTCTTTTCCGCAAGATGCGGGAAATCTGGAGCGACGTGGCGGTGGAGGATCTTCAAACCGCCCAGAACGATAACGTGGTGTTCATGAGCTGCATGCTTTCGCTGACGTCGCGAGCCACTGGTGCAACAATCATACAGCCGTTTGCCGAGTCTTGCGCTTCAAGGATGACCGACTGATCGAAGGCACGCCGTTTTACTATGACACCGGCGAGATCCTGGCGATCCTGCGCTGAGCATACCGCGAAACCATTCAGCGGTCGCGGCTCAGCCCCTTCTCTTCCAGCTCGGCGAGATAGGCGGCCCAGCGTGCGTCCTTCTCATGACCCAACGTATGCAGGTAGTTCCAGGTGAAGATACCGGTGTCGTGGAAATCGTCGAAGGTGATGCGCACGGCATAGTTGCCGACCGGCTCGATCTTCAGGATCGCCACATTGCGCTTGCCGGGAACGGTGACGCGCTGTTCGGGCGAATGGCCCTGCACCTCGGCCGATGGCGAGGCGACCCGCAGAAGCTCGGCCGGCAACTCGAACGGCTGATGTCCCGGAAAGGTCACGGAAAGCAGCTTGCGATCTTTCGAGACCCTGAGTTCCTTCGGCGCTGTCATGGTGGTGGATCCTGCGGAGAACCGCCCTTCCCTACGCCGCTTCGTGTCGAGGGAAAAGGCCGCATCGAAAGTTCCGACATGATCTGTCGGCGTCGGAATGTTACCGGAGATCGCGAGCTGATATCTTGAATGGCAAGTTGGCTCGTATCACATAGCTATATATAACGAAGCCGTTCACGGCCACGGGAAGCGTACAGCATGGATATGATCGATCCTTTCGGTCGCACGATCACCTACCTGCGCGTGTCGGTTACGGACCGCTGCGATTTTCGCTGCACTTATTGCATGGCCGAGGACATGACGTTCCTGCCCAAGAAGGACCTGCTGTCGCTGGAAGAGCTCGACCGGCTCTGCACGGTCTTCATCGAAAAGGGCGTGCGCAAGCTTCGCCTCACCGGCGGTGAGCCGCTGGTACGCAAGAACATCATGCATCTTGTGCGCCAGCTTTCGCGGCATCTCGAGAGCGGTGCGCTGGAAGAGCTGACGCTGACCACCAATGGATCGCAGCTTTCCCGCTTTGCCGCCGAGCTCGCCGACTGCGGCGTCAAACGCATTAACGTCTCGCTCGATACTCTCGATGCCGACAAATTTCGACAGATCACCCGCTGGGGCAATCTGGACAAGGTCATGGATGGCATCGACGCCGCGCAGGCGGCCGGGCTGAAGGTAAAGCTCAACGCTGTGGCGTTGAAGGACTTCAATGACGCCGAATTGCCGGACATGCTACGCTGGGCGCATGGCCGCGGCATGGATCTGACGGTCATCGAAACCATGCCGATGGGCGAGATCGATGCCGACCGCACCGATCAGTATTTGCCGCTGTCGCTGCTGCGTGCAGCACTCGAGCGCCAATTCACGCTGAGCGATATTCCCTACAAGACCGGTGGCCCGGCCCGCTACGTCCATGTCGCCGAGACCGGCGGGCGGCTGGGCTTCATCACGCCGATGACGCATAATTTCTGCGAAAGCTGCAACCGGGTCCGGCTGACCTGCACCGGCACCCTTTACATGTGCCTCGGCCAGGAAGATGCCGCAGACCTGCGCGCGCCACTGCGTGCGTCGGAAGGCAACGAGCTGGTCGCCGATGCCATCGACGAAGCAATCGACCGCAAGCCCAAAGGCCATGACTTCATCATCGATCGCCGCACCAACCGTCCGTCGGTGTCGCGGCATATGAGCGTCACCGGCGGCTGATTTTTAGCCGATTTCGTGCAAGAACAATCGCCTTGGTATCAGCGCGAGGCAAGGCGTGCAGCGGTTTCTTTTAGTCCTGACGTTTTTCGGAGTGATGGCGGGGACCATGGCAGTTGCCGCGCCATTTACTTATACGAACGAGCGCTTCGGTACCGTCTGCACCTTTCCGGATGAAATCTTCACTCTTCGCCAGGCTGAGCCGGATAATGGCGATGGACAACGGTGGCTCACTGCCGATGGCGCCAGCCTGATCTGTTCAGGCATTCTCAATGTCGATGATGACACCCCGAAAGCCTTCCTCTCCGCCGAGAGGGCCAGCAAGGAACCTGGCTATAAGATCACCTACAGCAAGACCGGCAAGGACTGGGCGGTGCTGTCGGGCATCAAAGGCGGGAACATCTTCTACGAACGCCGCCTGTTCGGAAAAGATGGTGTCATCCGCACGGTCTGGATCGACTATCCGCCAGCCCTGAAATCGAAATACGACCCGCTCGTCGGTGCCATCGCCGGCAGCCTCAGGGGGCCGTGAGCATCCGGCCCGTCTCGACGTATTCGCAGCCTATTGTTTTTGCTGATGAATTAAGGCTGACGCGTGTAGTCGTACTGCACGGCGAGCCATTTCCTGCCGCTGCCATTGGCCTGGAGGAAATGCTGCTCGGCCACCTCGTGGTTGTCGCCATCCCTGGAAATGATGAAATCGGAGGCCGTGTATCGCCCTTCGACCTCGGGCCTGAAGCCGACGAAACCAAGCGGCTCGAACAGCAGTGAAATCTTGCCGTCCTCTTCGCCACCAAAACTCCAGGCGGGCATGATCCCTGCCGGGAAACGGGTGTCCATGGAGACATACTTCCAGCGGCCCTCCACCCGGTCATAGCTCAAATAGGCTATCCGCTGGAAGTCCGGGATTTTCGACCCGGGCGCCGGGCGCATCACCTCCTGCATGAAGGGGCCGATCATCGTACGTTCGGCCACCAGCCCGGTCATCACGATCGGCTGCGCACCGGGGGTTGGCCAGATCGTGTTGACGACGTTCCACTTCCCGATGCGGCGAGCGAGCTCATTCGCTTCGTGACCCGGCGTGGACATCCGTTCGACTGCCGATGCCGAAGCGCCGTTCTCGGCCAACGCAGGCGCTATCGCCATGAAGATGACCGCCAGTGCAGAAGAGAACCGGAAAGCCGACGAAACGTGCCGCCTGCTGCCTGTGCCAAGCCTGGCCGCATTGCCTCGTGCATTCGTCATGGACCACCTCCCCAGACAAGATCAGAAGCCTACAATGACCAATTTGGCGACTCTTGCCGAGCAAATTGATCTCGTCGAGAATTTTCCTCGAGCGGCAGTGTGATCGATTTGCCATCCGAACCGAACCTTTAAAAGGGCACCTTTCGGGGTCACACCAGAAAAGGTCTTGTCCGCAAACGGTCACCGGATTTACCGCAAGCCCATTCGGGCCTAGCCTCTGCTCTGGAGCGGTGCTTCGCCCAGTGGGGGAATACGATATGCGCAAACTCATTCTTTCTCTTGCATTGCTCAGCCTCGCGGCCCTGCCCGCGGCGGCCCAGTCGATCGGCGGCACCTATGCCGTGGCCGGCACCAATTTCGATGGGTCGTCCTATGGTGGCGACGCGACGATCACGCTGACTAGCGAGACGACCTGCACGATCCATTGGGAGACAGGCGGCTCGTCCTCGGACGGCATCTGCATGCGCAACGACGATGCCTTCTCCGCCGGTTATGTCATGGGCAAGGCGGTCGGTCTTGTCGTCTACAAGGTGCAGGACGACGGCTCGCTGCGTGGCCTGTGGACGATTGCCGGCAAGGAAGGCAACGGCACCGAGGTACTGACGCCCAAATAAGCCCTGCCGCTCTTGCGCGACAGATGTTACGGGCCATAGAAAGGCTGTGGCCCAGCCCTTTGACGTTGCTGTTTTGCGGGTGCCTGCTAGACGCTTGCTGCAGGACTCACCCGGTAATCTGCCTTGCCTCTTTCGCCAAACCTGCGCGGCGCGTTGTTCATGATGGTGGCCATGGCTGGTTTCACTCTCAACGACGCTATCACCAAATTCTCGTCGGAATCGATGAACATGGCGCAGGTCATGCTGATCCGCGGCGCCTTCGCTTCGCTTTTCGTTGGCCTGCTTGCGTGGCAACGCGGCGCGCTTGCCCGGCCAGGTTCGATGCTGCAGCCGACCGTTGCGCTGCGCGTTGCCAGCGAGGCCGGCGCCACGGTGTCCTTCCTGGTTGCTCTGGCGCATCTTCCGATCGCCAATGTCTCCGCCGTGCTGCAGGCGCTGCCGCTGGCGGTGACGATGGGCGCAGCGCTTGTGTTCAACGAGGGCGTCGGCTGGCGGCGCTGGCTGGCTATTGCCATCGGTTTTGCCGGCGTGCTGATCATCGTGCGGCCGGGCTTCGAAGGGTTCAGCGTCTTTTCTCTGCTGGCGCTGGCCAGCGTGGCATGCTGTTCGGTGCGCGATCTCGCCACCAAGCGGATACCGCAGGCAATTCCGACATTGCTGGTATCGAGCGCCACCGCCCTTGCCATGACGTTTCTGGGCGCGGCATTGCTTTCACCGATGGGCGGCTGGACACCGATGACAGGACAAAGCACGGCGTTCCTGGCGCTGGCGGCGGTGCTCGTGCTCATCGGCTACCACTTCATCATCACGGCGATGCGGGTGGGCGATATCTCCTTCATCGCGCCGTTCCGCTACACCGCCCTGCTCTGGTCGATCCTGCTTGGCTTCACGATCTTCGGCGATGTCCCGGATCTGCCGATGATCGGCGGTGCCACGATCATCATCGGCTCAGGCCTCTATGCACTCTACCGCGAACGGATCGTCGGCCGGCGAAAAACAGCCGCCGAAAGCACTGGACCGGACATGGCGCCGGACGGCATATAGAGTGACTGTCGACGACTGTCTGATTTGAAAACTGGATTTTGGGTCTGGGCAGCAAACGATGGGCCGACATATCGCAGGGATCATTCTGGCCGGCGGCCGGTCGAGCCGGATGGGCGGCGGCGACAAGACGCTGCTTGCGCTTGGCGACGGTACCCTGCTCGACCGTGTCGTTTCGCGCCTTGGCCCGCAGGTCGGTCCGCTTGCGCTAAACGCCAATGGCGATCCGACACGGTTTGCCGCGACGGGGCTTCCGGTGCTTGCCGACACCGTCAAAGGTTATGCCGGGCCGCTTGCCGGGATACTGACCGGCCTCGAATGGGCTTCCGACACGACCTGCCAGGGGCTGGTCACGGCTGCCGGCGATACGCCTTTCCTGCCCAGGGATATGGTCGAGCGGCTGCTCGCGGCAGCCGACGAACGCCCCGGCTCGATTGCGGTCGCCTGTTCCGGCGGCAAACGGCATCCGACCTTTGCACTCTGGCCGCTAGGGTTAGATCAGGTCTTGCGACAATTTCTCGTCGAGGAAGACAACCGGCGAGTTGCGGCGTTCATCGACCGGCACGGTTTTGTCGAGGTGGAATTTCCTATCCTGAAATCCGGCGGGGCCGAGATCGATCCGTTCTTCAACATCAACACTCCCGACGACCTTGCCCAGGCCGTGCATCTGTTGCAGAGCATCGAGCCATGAAAAGACGTATTTTCGGCATCACCGGCTGGAAGAACTCCGGCAAGACGACATTGACCGAAAAGCTGGTGGCCGAACTCGTCCGGCGCGGCTGGAAAGTGTCGACGGTAAAACACGCCCATCATGATTTCGACATCGACAAACCCGGAGCGGACAGCTTTCGCCACCGGCAGGCGGGAGCGATGGAGGTCGCGGTCGTGTCGGGCAGGCGCTGGGCGCTGATGCACGAATTGCGCGGCGAGGACGAGCCGACGCTAGACGCGATCCTGTCACGGCTGGCACCGTGCGACATCGTGTTGGTCGAGGGTTACAAGCGCGAAGCGCACAAGAAACTCGAGACGAGACGGCTCGAGGCCAAGGACCGGACACCGCTCTCGGCAGGCGATCCACACATTGTCGCCATCGCCTCCGACTTCCCCATTGTCGGCGAAGACCTGCCGGCCTTCGATCTCGACGACACGAATTCGATAGCTGACTTCATCGAGCGCGCCACAAGCCTGTCGCGCTGAAAATGCGGCAGAAGACAGTTTCCGCCCACTTGCTTTCCAATTTAGGCGTCTGACCCGGCGTCATCGCTTTCTGAACATGACCTTCCCTCAAGCGACGGTTTTGCAGTTGCTTTTTCTTGGGAAAGAATGGGAGTATCGCATCAGCGGGCGGTCAAAAGCACCGCCCACAGAGCCGTTCGGGAACGACGGCCGGGACCAACAGAGAGGACCATTATGCGTATTGCACTGCGTATCGCGCTTGCCGCTTCGGCTGCGCTGCTGACGCTTGGCGTTGCCCAGGCCCAGGAAAAGACCTTGAGGATCGGCACCGAGGGAGCCTATCCCCCATTCAACAATCTGACAGCCGACGGCCAGCTCGTAGGCTTCGATATCGACATTGCCAAGGCGCTCTGCGACGAGATGAAGGTGAAGTGCACCTTTGTCGCGCAGGACTGGGACGGCATCATTCCCGCCCTTCAGGCAGGCAAGTTCGACGCCATCGTCGCGTCGATGTCGATCACGCCGGAACGCGCCGAGAAGGTCGACTTCACCCACAAATATTACAATACGCCGCCGGCGATTGCCGCCCCCAAGGACACTGACATCAAGGGTGTAACCAAGGAAGATTTGGCCGGCAAGACGATCGGCGTGCAGGCGTCCACCACGCATTTCAACTATTCGACCAAGACTTATACCGACAGCACCGTCAAGCCGTACCCGACCGCACAGGAATACCAGCTCGATCTGGCCAATGGCCGGCTCGATGCCGCCAATGACGACATCGTCGTGCTGCAGCAATGGCTGGATTCGCCGGACGGCGCCTGCTGCAAGCTGGTCGGCACAATCAAGCCGGTCATCGAAATCCACGGTCCGGGCGCCGGCATTGCCGTGCGCAAGGGCGAGACCGACCTGGTCAACCAGTTCAATGCGGCAATCGACGCCATCCGAGCAAACGGAAAGTACAAGGAAATCAACGACAAATACTTCAAATATGACGTTTATGGCGGCGAGTCCTGATCGACCGACATACGAGGACTTGAACGGCGGGAGATTCCCGCCGTTCTTATAAGGATGCCGCGCACGAGGGGTGACGCGGCACGGGTCTCAAAGAGCCTCAAGGAGAACAGGCAGGCGGATGCAGAGCGCACTGACGCTTCTCAGTTGGGGACCCGAAGGCTGGCTCGACGACATCGCCGCGGGTGTGTTTGTCACAGTATGTCTTGCGCTGGCCACTCTGCCCTTCGGGCTGACGCTCGGCTTTTTCGTGGCGCTGGCCAAACAGTCGGAAGAGCCGTCGCTGAGACTGGCCGGGAACATCTACACCACGATTTTTCGCGGAATACCCGAGCTGCTCACGCTGTTTCTGATCTTCTTCGGCATCCCATTGATCCTGCAGTACATTGTCCGCCTAGTGAGCCCTGGAACGTCCGCCGACGTCAACAGTTTCGTCGCCGGCATGATCGCGCTCTGCTTCATTTTCTCCTCTTATTCCAGCGAGGTGTTTTTATCCGCCTTCCGCGCCATTCCAAAAGGGCAATATGAGGGAGGCTATTCGGTTGGCCTGTCCAGCGGCCAGACGATGCGGCTGATCGTGCTGCCGCAGTTGATCCGCATCGCATTACCCGGACTTGCCAATCTCTGGCTTATCCTGCTCAAGGACACCGCGCTCGTCTCGGCCGTTGGCCTCAACGAGATCCTCAGGCAGAGCGGGGTTGCCGCGCGCGTCACCAAGCATGCCTTCCTGTTTTACGGTTTTGCCGGCCTGACCTATCTCCTGCTGGCGATCGTCTCCTCCTTCGGCATCAATGCGATCGAACGAGCGGTCGGCGGCAGCGAGGTCAAGAGATGAGCCTGGCCACCGACACGCTGAAGGTCGACCGGCCGCCGCCGCCCGCACGCGGCTGGTCGCGTCAACGCATCCTCGGCCATGTCCTGGTCGGCCTGTGGATCGCTCTCGGCATTGGCATGGTCGTCTACCTGGTCGCTGCGTGGAACCCGGAGTTCTTCCAGAAATATGCACCCGGCTACATATCCGGCCTCGGCATCACCCTGTTGCTGGTTGCCATCTCGATTGTGCTTGGCGCGATCCTGTCGGTGCCGATCGCCTATGCACGCATGTCGAAGAACCCGATCCTTTCGGGGTTCGCCTATGCCTATGTCTATTTCTTTCGCGGCACGCCGCTGTTGGCGCAGACCTTCCTGGTCTACTATGGGGTCGGCTCCTTCCGGCCGGAGCTCGAGATGGTCGGACTGTGGGGCTTCTTCCGCGAAGCGTTCAACTGCGCGATCTTCGCCTTTTCGCTGAATACGGCCGCGTACCAGGCCGAGATTTTGCGTGGCGCAATCGAGAGCGTGCCGAGGGGCCAGTGGGAAGGTGCCGCCTCGCTCGGCCTGCACAAACTGCAGACGATGTGGAAGATCATCCTGCCGCAGGCGCTGATCGTCGCGTTGCGCCCGTATGGCAACGAGATCATCCTGATGATCAAGGGCTCGGCAATCGTCGCCATCATCACGGTCTACGATTTGATGGGCATCACCCGGCTCACCTATGCGCGCACCTTCGACTTTCAGTCGTACATCTGGGCGGCGATCATCTATCTGATCATCGTGGAAACATTGCGCCACGGCGTCGAGTGGATCGAACGGCGCATCACCATCCATCTGCACCGCTGACTCCCATCGCCTTGCCTGATCCGGTAAGAAGACCGCAAAGCAGGCTACTAAGGGATTCGAAAACATGGCTTCGGTGGCATTTCTTGGTCTTGGCGTCATGGGCTATTCGATGGCCGGACATCTCAAGAACAAGGGCGGTCACGACGTCACCGTCTACAACCGCACCAGGGCCAAGGCCGAGCAGTGGGTTGCCCAGCATGGTGGCAGCTTCGCCGCGACACCAGCCGAGGCGGCCGCGGGCAAGGACTTCGTCTTTTCCTGCGTCGGCAATGACGACGATCTGCGCTCGGTGACGACCGGTGCCGAAGGCGCCTTCAATTCCGTGAAGAAAGGCGCCATCTTCATCGACAACACCACGGCATCGGCGGAGGTCGCGCGCGAACTGGCGCAGCAGTCGCAAGCGCTCGGGTTTGCGTTCCTCGACGCCCCGGTCTCCGGCGGCCAGGCAGGCGCCGAGAACGGCATGCTGACCGTGATGGTCGGCGGCGAGCCCGACGCCTTCGACAGGGCCAAGCCAGTCATAGATGCTTATGCCCGCATGGTCGGATTGATGGGACCGGCCGGGGCTGGCCAGCTCACCAAGATGATCAACCAGATCTGCATCGCCGGCCTCGTTCAGGGCCTGGCCGAGGGCATCCATTTCGGCAAGAAGGCAGGGCTCGACATCGAAAAGGTCATCGAGGTGATTTCCAAGGGTGCGGCCGGTTCCTGGCAGATGGAGAACCGGCACAAGACGATGAATGCCGGCAAATATGATTTCGGCTTCGCCGTCGACTGGATGCGCAAGGATCTTGGCATCTGCCTCGCCGAGGCCGACCGCAACGGCGCCAAACTGCCGGTGACGGCACTTGTCGACCAGTTCTACAAGGACGTGCAGGCGATGGGCGGCAAGCGCTGGGACACGTCCTCGCTGCTGGCGCGGCTGGAGAAATAGGACTTCACCGTGGCCGAGCTTTCGCCTCAATCCAGCGCCGATGAAATCGTTGCTCATCTGCGCTCGATCGCCTCGGAGGAAAATCGGCTTGGCATGCTGCGCTACGGCATCAAGATCGAACGTGCGCTCGGTATCTCGCATGGCGTGCAGCGGCAGATTGCCAAGAAAATCAAGCGCAACCATGAGCGTGCCTTTGAGCTTTGGCAGACAGGCATCATGGAGGCGCAGTTCATCGCTTCCGTGACAGCCGATCCGGAGCGGTTCTCCGCCGCGGATGCAAGACGATGGGCGGCGACTTTCGACTCGTGGGATATCGTCGACGGGGTCTCCGATCTCTTTGTCGATACGGATTGCTGGAAGGAATTGATCGCCGAATTCGCGGTCGACGAACGGGAATTCGTTCGACGCACGGCTTTTGCGATGATGGCCTGGTCGGTAGTCCACCGGAAGAAGGAACCCAAGACGACCTTCCTCGAATTCCTGTCGATCATCGAAGCGCATGCGACCGACGGCCGCAATTTTGTGAAGAAGGCCGTGAACTGGGCGCTTCGTTCGATCGGCAAGCGATCGATGAATTTGCACGGCCCTGCCCTTGCCGTGGCGCTAAAACTGGCGGCCTCGACAGACAGGACCGCACGCTGGATCGGCAAGGACGCCGTGAAGGAACTTTCCGATGCCAAGACGCTCGAGCGGCTCGCCGCCAGAAAAGCTTGACCTGAGCGAAGTGCGCTTCACGGAGGTGACGCAATCGACGCGCGCCGATTTCGAAAACCTGTTCGAGCAACCCGGCGGGCTGGTGTATGGCTTGGCGCAATCTCGACCGCCGCGAGCATGTCGAGAACGACGAGAAGAAACGCGCGATGATGACGCTGATCGACGCCGGCACGCCGGTCGGCATTGTCGCCCAGATCGATGGCCGGACCGTCGGCTGGTGCTCGATTGCGCCGCGCGAGACCTACCGCAAGCTGTCACGGCAGCAGGACGATAGCGAGATGGGCATCTGGTCGATCGTCTGCTTCTATGTACCGAGAGCGCTGCGCGGCGGCGGGCTGGCAAGCGCATTGCTCGACGCGGCCATCGATCACGCCTTTGCCAAAGGCGCCAGGACGATCGAAGCCTATCCGGTCGACCAGGCGTCGCCGAGCTACAGCTTTATGGGTTTTCGGGACACGTTCGCCGCCCGCGGCTTTCGCGAGATCGGCATGACCGGCTCGCGCCGGCATGTGATGCGGCTTGAACGTTGACCTGTGGGCAGCGGCGGTTTTACTTGATGTCACCGGCAGCAAGGTCAAGGCTCAACAGTGGAGCAGCAATGAGCAACCGTCTCAATTCAGGAGCGATCCTGGCGGCCGCGGTGTTCGTGTCCATTGTGGCAGACAGCGCTTGCGCCGGGACGATGCATATTTTCTGGAAGGATCTGCGCCCGGCGACCCAGGCAGCCGCCGAAAGCGTCGGACTGCCAATGATTGCGGCCAAAATGCCGGATCATGGCGAGACGCTCTCACTCAACTTGCAGGACAAGACCGTGCAGCTCGCGGGCTATGCGCTGCCGGTCGATCGCGACGGTGATCTCGTCTACCAATTCCTGCTGGTGCCGTGGACGGGAGCCTGCAGCCACATGCCGACGCCGCCGCCCAACCAGATCGTCCTCGTCACGCCTGCACACCCTTACAGGATGTCCGAGGCCTACCAGCCGGTTTCGGTGACCGGCGCATTACGGCCGGGCATGGAGAAGAGCCAGCTTTTCATCCTTGACGGCGTCAGCGTCATCCAGTCGGGCTACACCGTGCGCAAGGCCGAGGTGGTCAATGTCGACACCGTGCCGGACACGATCACGCTGCCGGTCAACTCGCCCTGGAGTTTCCTCAACAAAAAGAAGAACTAAACAGAAGAATCTCAGGCGGCGTTCGCGCCGGACTCCTTGTCGAGCATCATGTAATCCAGCGGCATCTCGGTCGTGTATTTGATCTGCTCCATGGCGAAGGAAGACGACACGTCGCGGATCTCGATCTTGGCGATCAGCCGCTTGTAGAAGGCGTCGTAGGCGGCGATATCGGGCACCACGACGCGCAAGAGATAGTCGACGTCGCCGCTCATGCGATAGAATTCGACCACTTCCGGGAATTCCTGGATGACCTCCGAAAAGCGCCGCAGCCATTCATGGCTGTGCGAATTGGTGCGGATCGAGACGAACACCGTGACCCGCACATTGACCTTTTCATGATCGAGGATGGCGACGCGCCGCTTGATGACGCCCTCTTCCTCGAGCTTCTGGATGCGCCGCCAGCACGGCGTCGTCGACAGGCCCACCTTCTTGGCGACGTCGGCGACTGCAAGCGTCGCATCCTCCTGCAGGAGGCGGAGAATTTTTCTATCAAGGCGGTCCATTGGGTGCTCCCCTGATGCAAGTCGTCCAAGTGCGCAGCGGCCTTGGCACAACGACATGCATAAAAACAAGAATTTAACGCGCGTCCCCTCATGCGCGACGCGCTTCGAGGAATGGATTACCATAATCCCTCTTGTTCGAGCCTATTACAAGAAAGAAATTCTGCCGCACAGTACGAAAGCGAGTGATTTCTTGCTGGATGCCTAGCCGAGGCGATAGCGGATTTCCGATCTCAGAAATGGCAGCAAATCCATTTCAAACCATGGATTGCGCTTCAGCCAGCCGGTGTTGCGCCAGGACGGGTGCGGCAGCGGCAGGACTTTCGGGTCGGTCGCCGCCGCCCAGATGGCACGCCAATCCATGACCGTTTCCGTCAGCGAGGGACGGCGCGCCGCGCCCATATGCCAGCTTTGCGCGTAGATGCCGATCGTCAGCACCATATCGACTTGCGGCATCAGCGCCATCAGCGATGTGCGCCATGCCGGCGCACATTCGCGGCGCGGCGGCAGGTCGGCGCCCCTGGCGTCCTGACCGGGAAAGCAAAAGCCCATCGGCACGATGGCGAATTTGTCCGTGTCGTAAAATTCCTCGCTGCCGACGCCCAGCCAGCTTCGCAGCCGGTCGCCGGAGGCGTCGGTGAACGGCATCCCTGTAATGTGAACCTTGGTACCCGGCGCCTGGCTGGCGATCAGGATACGCGCACTCGAAGATGGCCTGAGCACGGGCCGCGGTTGGTGCGGCAGCGGCCTGGCGGCCGGGTTATCGACGCAGATGCGGCAGGCGCGTACCCTCGCCGCCAAGGCTTCCAGCTCTTCGCTCATTCGGAACTCGTTGTCAGGCGGCGGCACTCGGCCGGCTGGAGATTTCCCGATGCCAGCGCAGCACGTTGGTGCACTCTTCGGGTACCTTGATGCGAGCCGGCTTCATGAAGTCGATGGCGACCAGCCCGGTGATGTCGGCGATCGAATAGGCATCGCCGGCGATGAATTCCCTGCCGGCGAGCTCAGTGTCCAGAAATCTCAGGAATTCGATCGCCTTCGGCTTGTTGGCCTCGCCCCATTCGGGGATTTGCGGGATCTCCCATTCCCTCATTGCGGGGTGGATGTGCCGGAACGCCGCGGCGACGCAGCCGAACAGATTGAACTCCACACGTCTTTGCCACATCTCGACGATCGCCTTGCCGAGCGCGCCACGCCCGAACAAAGCCGGCTCGGGGTGCAGTTCCTCGAAGTAACGACAGATTGCGACGGATTCGGTGATGACTGTGCCGTCGTCGAGCTCGAGCACCGGCAGACGCTTCAGCGGATTGCGCGAGCTGACCGGCTGCTCTTTGTGCTCCAGCGCGCCCATGTCGACGGGCATCAGCGGAACCTGAAGTCCCTTTTCGGCCAGAAAAATCCGAACCCGACGTGGATTGGGCGCGCGCCCGCCGTCGAACAGCTTCATCTCTATCCTCCTCGTCCGTCTCGACGAACTATAGGCGACAGCTCACCAGAAGCGAAAAATTTCGCGCAAGGCGTCGCCGATCGACGCCAAGGTACCGTGCTTTCTTTCGACCAGCTCATGGCCGTGGCTCTCGCGCCAGTTCTTCGGCTCGTCGAAAGTTCCGCCCCAGATGCCGGCTTTGCCCGCGCGCGCAGCAGCTTCCTCGGTCTCGAAATCGCCAAAGGCGACCGCCCAGCCGGCCTCGACCTGCGCGCGGTTGAGATCCTTGCCGCCGGCCTTGCAGTCGCCGAGCAGCCTGCCGTAGCGGTCGCGCTGCCAGCCGCTGCAGGAGACGGCTTTGCCGGCGATCAACCGCACCAGGGACTGCCGCGCGAGCTTGCCGCAGGGATAGTCGGCACCGTCCTTGCGGCAGATCTGCGAATATTCCGGCGCATCGATGCCGCGCATGCGGATACGCTCGCCGCCGAGCGTGATGCTATCGCCGTCATTGACGGTGGCCGCGCCCTCCGTCTTGCGCGTCTCGATCCGGTCGAGGCGCGCCGCCAGGAGGATCGCCAGGCCGAGCACGATGAGTGTCAGCCCATAGTCCATTAGTCGGCGCCACAGGCTTCGCGGACGTGGCGCATAGTCTCGCTGGCGCGGCCATCGCGACCACGAACGGCTCATATGGCAAACCGTTGGTTAATCATTCGAACGTAGCTTAACGATTTGAAATTGCTGCCCGTGTAAATTGAAGACTTCATGCCCCTGCAACGCTCGACCACGGCGGACAAGTTTATTGTGGACCGCAGGAAACGCCATCGCAACAGCGATGTCGCGCGCGCGGTGCGCAAGACGCGCGACCGTCTTTCGCAGCAAGCCGGAAATCCCGACTTCGACCGCGAGCTGTTGAAGCTCCACGCGCTTTCGATGACCGGCGGCGTGATCGTCCTTCCGCTGCTCGTTCTGGCAACGGCCGCGGCAGGCTTGCTCGCGGGCATCGGCAAGGAGATCGGCGTCTGGGCGCTGTTCACATTCATCTGCTATACCATCGTTGCATTCATGGCCAAACGCGTCACTCAAGCGTCCGAGCTCAACCCGCTGGAAACGCATAGGGATTTCCTGATCGGCCATTTTCTGTGCGGGCTTGGCTGGGCTTGGTTCGCATGGCTCGGCTGCGAAACTTGCCAAATGGATCAGTTCCAGGTCGCCAAGGCGGTGGTGCTGCTGCTCGCCATGTCGGCAACCGCGATCCTGGCATCGTCCCTTCGCGGTGCGCTGTTGGCGACCTTCGCCCTCCCGGTCGCCATCTATGCCTATGCCAGTGCAAAATTATGGATGCCGGTCGAAGTGATCATGGCCGGGTTGCTGATCTCGTCGCTGCCGTTCTTCGCCTATGTGGCGCGCCAGCTCAACCGTTCCTCGCTGATGCTGTTTTCGTTCCGCTCCGAAAAGGATGCGCTGATCGCCGAAGTGGAGACGGCGAAATCGATGTCGGACGAGGCACGGCGGCGGGCGGAAGACGCCAATCTGGCGAAATCGCGTTTCCTGGCCTCGATGAGCCACGAACTGCGCACGCCGCTCAACGCCATTCTCGGCTTTTCCGAAGTAATGGCCAACGAGGTGCTCGGCCCGATGAGCAACCCGACATATCGCGACTATGCCCGTGACGTGCACGACTCCGGACAGCATCTGCTCGACCTGATCAACGAAATCCTCGACCTGTCGCGCATCGAAGCGGGCCGTTATCAGCTCAATGAGGAGCCGATGATGCTGCTTTCCGTCGTCGAGGATTGCTGCCACATGATGGAGTTGAAGGCGCGCAACAAGGACATCCGCATCGTCCAGGATTTCGAAAACGCCTTGCCGCGCCTGTTTGCCGACGAACGCGCGGTGCGGCAGATTGTGCTCAACCTCTTGTCCAATGCCATCAAGTTCACCGCGACCGGCGGCGAAATCCGCGTGCGCGTCGGCTGGACGGCGGGCGGCGGGCAATATCTCTCCGTCAAGGACAATGGGCCGGGCATACCGGAAGACGAGATTCCAATCGTGCTCTCGGCCTTCGGCCAGGGCTCGATCGCCATCAAGAGCGCCGAACAGGGTACAGGGCTTGGCCTGCCGATCGTGCAAGGCCTGCTGGCCATGCATGGCGGCGAATTCCAGCTCCATTCCCGGCTGCGCGAAGGTACCGAGGCGATCGCCATCTTCCCGCTGAGCCGGGTGATGGAGGAACTGCCGGCGCTGCCGACCAAGGCGGTTGCTTCGCGCCGGCGCTGAATGCTTAACCGCCGACCGCGGCTGCCATGCCGGAGCTGGTCAGCGCGGCCGCCTTGACCAGGCCGGCGGCAAGCGACGCTCCTACCCCCTCGCCTTGACTGACGCCCAGATCGAGCAGCGGGCGAAGGCCGAGGCGCTCGGCGGCCTTGGCATGGCCAGGCTCCGGCGACAGGCTTGCGAGGAGACAGTGATCGAGCGCGGCGGGGTTGGCGGTATGTAGGACGCCAGCGGCCGCAGTCACCGCAAACCCGTCGAGCAGCACCGGGATCTTCTGCATCCGCGCCGCCAGAATGGCGCCGCAGATCGCTGCGAATTCCCGTCCACCGACCCGGCGCAGCGCTTCCAGCGGGTCCTTCAGGCTCGCGCCGTGAAACGCGACCGCGGCATCGACCACCTCCGCCTTGCGCCTTTGCATCGCTGCGTCGGCCCCTGATCCGGGGCCGACCCAGTCGGCGCCGGTGCCGCCGAACAGTGCGGTGCAAAGGGCCGCGGCGACAGTCGAATTGCCAACGCCGAGGTCGCCAAGGCAAAGCAGGTCGGTGCCGCCGGCAATCGCCTCCATGCCGAAGGCCATGGTGGCGGCGCAACCGCGCTCGTCCAGTGCCGCATCCTCGGTGATGTCGGCTGTCGGAATCTGCAGAGCCAGATCGAACACCTTCAAGCCGAGATCGTTGGCGATGCAGATCTGGTTGATCGCTGCACCGCCGGCGGCGCAGAGCTCGACTGCATTTGCCGTAGCGGCGGCGGGGCGCGGCGAAATACCGTGGCGGGTGACGCCATGATTGCCGGCAAAGATCGCCACCAATGGTCGAGTCAACGCCGGCGGCGAGCGACCGCTCCAGCCGGCGAGCCAGGCGGCGATGTCCTCGATGCGGCCAAGCGAGCCTTCGGGCTTGTCTGCCTTGGCAAACAACTGGCGAACGCGGGTGTTGGCAACCATATCTGCCGGCGGCAGGCTCACCAGGAGGTCGCGAAAATCGTCGAAAGGCAGTGCGCTGGTCATGTCGATGGCAATCGTCCCTGTGAATTGGGGAGCGGCATAGCCGCCTTGGCGGGCCGGCACAACCTCGGCACAACTTCGAGGTATTGACGCGAACGCACCCGTTGGCGGCGCATCCCGGAGGGCTTGCATTGACTTTGTCGTTGCACCATGTGGAGGCTAGCCAAGGAAATCCTTATGACGGCCATTGAATCCCCGTGCATCCTGGTCTGCTCGATCGACATGAAAACCGGCTTCTGTTTCGGTTGCGGGCGCACGCGCGAGGAAATCGCAGCCTGGATCGACATGACCCCGCAAACCCGCCGCAGCGTGATGGCCGAGCTGCCGGCAAGGCTGGAAACGGTCGAGCGACGCCCCCGCCGGGAAACCCGTCGCAGCCGCATGGCACGCGAACGCGACGCCCTCTCGTGAACCGGCCGCAGAGATGAACCGACTGCTGTGGATTCTGATCGTCGCGATCGGGGCAGGTGTACTCCTGCTCATGCTCAACGATTCCGCCGGCAGTACATTCGGCATTGAGAATTACGATTTCAGCCAGTTGATCTGGCTTGGCGCCTTAGCGGCACTCGTCGGCGCCGGCCTGCTCAGATCGGGCAGGCCGTTGGGCACCATGGCCCGCAGCCTCGGCGCCTGGGGCGCCATCGTGCTGGCGCTGATAGCCGGCTATCAGTACCGCTATGAGTTGCAGGATTTCGCCAGCCGCGTCACCGCCGGCCTTGTTCCCGGCAGTCCGCTGGCGCTGGGCGTGGAAGAAGGCCATGCCACCGTCACCCTGGACAAGGCCGGCAGCGGCCATTTCGAAGCGCGCGTCACGATCAACGGCACGCCGATCCTGACGGTTGTCGATACCGGCGCGACCAGCACAGTGCTGACCGCCGAGGACGCTCTGGCGGCCGGGTTCAATTCGGCGGCTCTCCACTTCACCATCCCGATCTCGACCGCCAACGGCATGACGCGCGCAGCGGCGGTGCGAAGCGACGAACTGTCGATCGGCGGCATCGTGCGCAAGGACATGCCCATCATGATCGCCGCACCCGGCACCCTCGGTCAGAGCCTGCTCGGCATGAATTTCATTAGCTCGCTGTCGGGTTTCGACGTCCGTGGCGATCGCATGATCTTGCGGGATTAAGTTTGCTCAGGCCGCCTCTGCGGCCCTGCCGAAATCGACCTCGGCGAAGGCTGACTTCAGCACCTCCGGTCCGGCACCCGGCCGTGTCGCCTCGGTGGAGAGGATCTGCCGGTAGCGGCGTGCACCGGGCAGGCCGTGAAACAGCCCGACCATGTGCCGGGTGACATGCCCGAGGCGTCCGCCCTGCTCGATATGGCGTGACGCGTAATCCGCCATGGCATCGATCAGCGCGGCAAAATCGAACGACTCAGCCGTGCTGCCGTAAAACGCGGCATCGATGCCGGTCAGTATCCCTGGCGTGTGATAGGCGGCGCGGCCGAGCATGGCGCCATCGACATGGTCGAGATGCGTCAGCGCCTCTGCGAGAGATTGAATGCCGCCGTTGATGCCGATGAATTTGTTTTGTTTTCTGGCTTTCAGCCGATAGACGCGGTCATAGTCGAGCGGGGGGATGTCACGATTTTCCTTTGGGCTCAGTCCTTCCAGCCAGGCCTTGCGGGCGTGCACCCACAGCGCGTCGGCGCCGGTCGCGAAAACACCATCGGCCAACGCATCGAGTGCCGGTTCCGGATCCTGCTCATCGACGCCGATGCGGCACTTGACGGTAACCGGTATTTTCACCGCCGCCTTCATCGCCGCAACGCAATCTGCGACGAGCACAGGCGCCTTCATCAGGCAGGCTCCGAAGGTGCCCGACTGGACGCGGTCGGACGGGCAGCCGACATTGAGGTTGATTTCATCATAGCCGAAGGCTTCGCCGATGCGCGCCGCCTCGGCCAGCTTTCCCGGATCGGCGCCGCCGAGTTGCAGCGCCACCGGATGCTCGCTGTCGTCGAAGCCAAGCAGGCGCTCGCGTGCGCCGTGGATGACCGCATCGGCCACCACCATCTCGGTGTAGAGCAGCGCCTCGCGCGTCAGCTGGCGATGGAAGAACCGACAGTGCCGGTCCGTCCAGTCCATCATCGGGGCCACGGCAACTTTGTGGCGTAACATATTCATTTTTCTAGTTTCTCTGTCTCAATCCGTCCGACACTCCGTTCGAATGACAGAGCAATTTGGCAAGAGATACAACACCTAACTAACGCGATATACGATTTTGCCGCCGCAACTGAAAGCAAATTGGCATGTCACAATGTCACTGTACGCACCAGTTAGATGCCTGCCGTGGAACGATGCACCGCCGGCGGCATACCAGTCAGCCAAGGCGAAGCGTGTTGCGGGCGATCTGCCACGCGTTCGACATGCCGCCGCGCCGCCGCCTCGTCCGGCTTGCGCGACCGGATTGCATCCATGATTTCGGTCATTCGGCGATCGCCGGCTTTCAGGACCCGACTTCCGGCGATGTCTTGCTGGAAGGAAAATCACTGCTTGCAGTGCCTTCGCACAAGCGCAACATCGGCATGGTGTTCCAACGCTACACGCTGTTTCCGCATCTGACGGTGGCCGAAAACGTCGCTTTTCCGCTGCGGGTTCGCCGCCGGCCGGACGCCGAGGTGAAGAAAAAAAAGGTCGCCGACATGCTGGCCCTGGCGCGGCTCGAAAGCTTTGCCGGGCGCTTACCCGGTGCGCTGTCGGGCGGCCAGCAGCAGCGCGTCGCGCTGGCCCGGGCGCTGGCCTACGATCCTCCGATCCTTTTGATGGACGAGCCATTGTCGGCGCTCGACAAGAAGCTGCGCGAGGAAATCCAGGGCGAAATCCGCCGCATCCATCGCCAGAGCGGCATCACTATTCTCTACGTCACCCACGATCAGGAAGAGGCGCTGCATCTGTCGGACCGAATCGCCCTGTTCAAGGATGGCCGCATCGAGCAGACCGGCACCGGCGAGGATCTCTATCTCGGGCCGGCGACCGATTTCGTTGCCGGCTTCATCGGCAATTCGAATTTCCTCGCTGCCGAACATCTCGGCACCACCAACGGCACGACAACGATCCGCATGACAGACGGTTCGGTCATATCCGGCGTCAGGGCCAACGGCACGTTCGGCAAAGGCCAGAAGACCAGGCTGATGATCCGGCCCGAAGCCTTTAGCATGGAGCGGAGCCCGGCGAGCGCGGAACTGAATGTCGAGATCGTCGACATCGCATTTTACGGCGAGCGCCGGCGGATCGTCGCGCGCATCGCCGCTGGACAGGAGGTTGACATCAGGCCGACCTCCGCCGCCATGCAATCGCGTGTCGCCCTGCACCCGGCAGGTCTTTTTCGATCCGGCTGCTGCATTCCTGTTTCCGGCCTGACTAAGCCGCGATGGATCGCCGCCCTTCAACGCTTCGCAGCGATGGAAGCGTGCTTGGGAGCAAGCCGCGGTTAGGCCCATCATCAGCTTCGGTCGGCAAGCGCGCAACGTGATCGACGCTGCAGTCGGCTGATTGGATGGCGGGCGCAACTCCTGTATCCATTGACAGTCGTCATGCTCGGTTGGAAGATGAAGAAGGTCAGCGGCGATAGCCATACGGGAAGGCAATGGTCCAACCGCCAGATACCGGACACCATCCTGGCAGCGTCGTCGCGGTCATCGTCATTTGTTTGATCATCGTTGCTTTGTTCTTCATAGGCTTCAGATACTCAAGGCCGGGCCAGGGTACTCTCGTTATTCCTGGCGGTACGCAGCAGCAACCGTGAGTCCGCCCCATGGCGCCCGCTGATGTGGAGCCGTTCTCGGGCTGCCAAAAGTAGCCGGCGGGACTGGGGGACGCAGCAGAATGGTCCGGCGCTTCGCAGCCGGTCCTTTGCTTCCCGACACGGCTTTCCTTTCCCACCTAAACAACCAAGCCTGGCCGGCGTGGTATCGACCATGCTGGGAGATGACGAGCCCTCATCCACCAGGCACTAGACGGCCCTGATCAGCCGGAGCAAAGAAAGCGCTTCGAAAAAGGTCCCTTTGCGAAAGGCGAGATAGGTCGGCTCTTCGACACCATGGAACCGGCGCTTGAAGGCCGCCTGCCCCTGCAGGTTGAAGCGGGTGCGATTGACCCACGGCGATTCATAGGCACGCTGGAAGGCGCGCCGCCAGAAATCGCTTTCGGCAAACCCGCTAGGTCCGATTTCGACAAGCGGCGACAGGCCGAGGGTGACCACGGAAACACCTTCGTCGCGAAAGCGGTCGACCGCGAATTTGGTCAGGCCGATCTCGGCATGCGCCGAGGCATCGATGTGCTTGCGCTTGAACGAGGTGGTGTAGCCGATGACCTTGCCGTCGCTGAACAGCGGATCGAAATCCAGCAAGGCCACGAGCTCTCCATCCGGACCGTGCAGGACGAAACGGCGCATATCGACGCCAAGGTGATCGGCAAAAGGCCTGTTGAGAAACCTCATCTCCCAGCGCTTGACGATGCGGTCGGCCCGCCAATTCTGGGAGAGCCTGGCAATCTCGTCGAGGAAGACGGTCCCATTGTCCTCCGCGAAGGAAAACCCCTTCCTCAAGAGCCAGCGTTCGGAATAACGCACTGTCTCATTGCGCTTTCCGGAAAAGTCGTGGCCGGGCAGGACAAGCCTGGTGTCGACGCCGAGGCGGTTGACCTGATAGCCAAGTCCGGCAAGCACGTGCGCCGTCTGTTCGCCGATCTGCACGAACCACGGGCTGCCGGCAACCTCGATGAAACGTTCGATATAGTCGCGCCGATCGGCCGGGGCAGCCATTGGATCACCGAGCGCGAAGTGATGTCGCGTTTTGGTTCCGTAAGCGATGTAGCCCTGGGCATCGCCGAAGTAGTGAAGCCCCTTCTGCACGGCGGTCGAATAGGCAAGGGAAAAATCACCATGGCGACGGACCAGCGCCAGGCGCTCGACATGGTTCAGCCGCAGCCGCGGTATTTTAGGCCCGCGGTTTTCCAGGAAACGATCGAGGCGTCTTCGCAGTGACGACATGGTCGACCTTCGCGTGCCGGCTAGGCCGATGAAAGAGCTGACGGACCCCAAACCGATCATATTGCCGCGAGCTGATCCTTATCTCAGCGCGTCATGCTTCCCCAGCCGGAACCGCCAGATTCCTAGGCGCAATCTGCCCCGGTCCCGCCCCGAGGCGGCACCACGCGTTGTTGCCGACGCCGATGCCACTTCGGAAGCGCCCAGGTCACCTGCCAAACACGATGCTCTTATCGAACTGCGCTCTGAGAAGATTCTGCCTGATCGGAAGCCAGGAACTCGTCGCGTTCTGCTATCCACAAGTCGGCATAGTCGACATTCTGCCACTCGGCAAACCACGGGCCGCCGCTCGTATAGTGGACCGCCTTAGGTGTGCCGACAGCAGGCTTTTCGTTCCAGCCTTCGAGCCAATTCCACTCTACCGGCAATGAACCCAAATCTTTGTCGGCAACCCACTGCATTCGGTGAAGATAGGCGCCACTTTCCTGATTCACGACCTCTGGCGTGAGCGATTTGACCGAAGGATGCGCGCAATTGAACAGCATCAGCGACGACCAGTTTTTCCGAGGATAGGATGTCTGGACCACGCCATCCATCTTGGTTGTGGCCTTCGGCGTATAGTCATGCTGGACGCAATAGACCGCCTTGTCCGAGTCCGTATATTTCAGCAGGCCAGCGACGTCACCAAGCCACAGAAAATCGCAATCACAAAACAGGGCCCAACCCGTGTAGTCGGCGAGAAAAGGCGTGAGGAAGCGCGTGTAGGTGAACTCCGTCGAGGCGAGTGGATCTTTTTCCCGCCAATACAGCCTGCGGGCACGCATCTCGTCTTGTTTGATCGGAATGACGGAGACAGGCGCCGACGCATGTTTGAGCAGCGAGTGTCGCGCGACGTCGTACGCGATCGGCTCACGGCTGTCCCATCCGATAAATACCCTAAACGCATCAGTCATATTCACTACCCTGGCTTTCGATTTTAACGGTCGTACACTAACTAGTTGGCGATGGCTCGGCAACAATTGCGGTCAACCGAGCCGGTTTCTCACAGATTTGTCCTGGCCTCAGCCTTGCTTTTTTGGGTGGACCTGACCTCGCATTTCCAATGCGACACGCGCCCATTTCTGATAGGTGTAGCTGGCCGAATACGCGGCCACCATCGCACCAATGGAACCGTCCAGAAATCCCAGCCGGAAAATATAGCTGCGCACATAGGCCCAGACGGAACGCAAAACTGCCTTGCCTATCGAGCTTTTTCTGCCCTCGGCAAGCAGCTGCGCGGCGGATGCTTCTGCGTACCGGCCGATCTTGTCATGGGCATCTGCCAGGTCGGTGATCGAGTCGTGCTCGATCGGCTGGGACAATCGCCCGACCTTTCCGTTCAGCACTACTTTCTCGTGCACGGTGTCGTCGCTGAAGCGCCCGGAGCGGCGACGGAAGAGCCTGAGCACCAGATCGGGCGACCAGCCACTATGGCGGACAATGTGCCCGCAAAAGCGCGATCTTCTCGGTATTTCGAAGCCGTCATAGGCTTTTGGGTCGGCGATTGCGGCCCTGATTTCCGCGCCGAGCGGCGCCTCCACCCACTCATCGGCATCCAGCGAGAGGATCCAATCCCCCGTTGCCGCGGCCAGCGCACGGTTTTTTTGCGCGCCGAAACCGGGCCAATCAAGGGTCATCAAAACCTTGGCCCCCAAGTCACCGGCAATCTCCCTGGTGCTGTCGCTGCTGTCATTGTCGAGAACGATGATTTCGTCTGCAAAATCCACCGAGCGAAGGCAGCGCGCGATGGACGCCTCCTCGTTGCGGGTGATGATAATGACCGAGAGCGCCGGCACGGTCAGAAGGTTCCGGCATCAAAGCTGCCACTGTCATTCGAATGCATCTGCAGCATCGGCTCCCGGCCCGTTAGCACATTGAGGGTACTAATCTATTCAACAAAGTCGAAAATCATTTCAGATCAAGGCTTTCATACAGCGCCATCATTCGCTTGATCATGACATTGAAATCATAGTGTTCGGCCGCCGCTCTCACCCGGGCTCCGGTTTCAGGTCGTGACGCCAACTGCAGCGCGTGGGCGAGCGCTGCTGCGAGGTCACTTTCGCTGGCCGCATCGCAAACGAGCGTCGGCTCGAACCGCTCGACAAGCTCGCGCGCTCCACAGCCGGTGCTTACCACGGCGGGCAAGCCGCTGGCCATCGCTTCGATGACCACTGTGCCGAAAGGATCATAGATGGAAGGCAGCACGGCAATATCGGCCGCGCCGTACCACGGCAGCATGTCTTTCTGCGGCCCCAGCATCTTGAGCCGTGCGCCGAGACCGAGCCTGTTACCGGCCTGCCTGAAGGCGTTGGCGCGCGAATCATGGCCGATGACCCACAATTCCGGCTCGCCATCGAGCGTGGCGACAGCCTTCATCAGTGCAAGCAGTCCTTTTCGCGCAAAGCCCGAGCCGACAAACAGGACGACCGGCCTGTTTTCGTCGACGTCGAGCCGCGCGCGGAGCGCGGCCCGATGCTGTTGGCGCAGTTGCGGATTGAAGCGGTCGAGGTCCACCCCGTTGGGAATATGGTGCACATTTTCGGCCGGATAATCATAGTGACGGACAATGTCCTCGGCGACCATCTTCGAAATCGCTATGACAGCTTTGAGCCGTAGGCTGGCATAGGTTGCGCGCTCGAGGCGCAGCGTCTGGCGGTGAAAGGGGCTCAGCGCCATTGCCGCCCTGCCAAGCCGCGTCTCGAAACGCCGCCGTTCGGCAAGATAGGCGGCATGAACGCCCTCCCCGGCCCGGAAAACATCGCAGCACGGGAGGCGATCGTTGCTCTGCACCAGCGCGGGTGGCATCTCGGCGATCTTGCGGCAGGCGGCTTGAGCAAAGGACGCCGCCCGCAGCGAACGCGGAAAGCGGCGGCCGGCGCAATGGATGAATTCTATGCCTTCATAGCGCGGCCAGTCGCCGGAGAGCACGGCCACCGACCGCTGACGCGCGGCAAATGCAGCCATGATGTTTTCCAGCATGATCTCGCCGCCGCCAAAGGGCGCATAACGCTGGCGCACGAACAGGATCGGCCTGTCGAATTGATTTTCGATGCCACGAATGCCGGCATGCATTGGGTCAGGGCTCCGGCCTTGTTGCCATCTGACGATGTCTATAGAGGCCAGCGCGCATCGGCAACAGTTGGAGAGCTCACTCGCGGAACTCAGAACAGGCCTGTGTCCATTGTCCGCGACTGCTTGCGATTTGCCTGACGGTGCTGCATGTAGAAATTAACTGCAAACAGCGGATCAGCGCCAGCTCCAGCCGGATAGTGACCGCTATGAGGGGGAATCGACGGCTTGAGCAAAGCAACCTGGCCCGCCATTGTCCGCCGGACGATTACCGACACCGCCATATATCGGCTGAGACACACCTTCGGAAGACGGGCAGAAGTGTCATCGCTGCGGCCGATAACGCCCCTCAAAGTGAATGACCTGCCTTTGATCCTCGTCATCCGCAACGAGGCGGACAGGCTACGCCCGTTCCTGAAGCACTATCGCGAGCTCGGCGTCACCAGATTCGCCGTCCTCGATGATCGCTCAACCGACGGAACAGCTGAGCTTCTGGCCGAGCAGCCAGATGTCGATCTATTCAGCTCGCCGCTCACCTATTCTCAGTCGGACCTGGGAAACCTTTGGCGGCAGCGTCTTGTGCAGATTTATGGTCAGCCTCGCTGGTATCTGACCGTCGATGCGGACGAATATCTTGTCTATGACGGCATGGATCAGAATCCGCTCGGCGCGATGGCCGCCTGGCTCAAGCGGCGCGGAATGACACGCCTGCTGGCGCCGATGATCGACATGTATCCGAGCGGAAACATCTGGGACGTACCCTTCGATCCCATCGTGCCGCCATGGCAGGTTGCGGACCATTTCGACGGCAGCGGCTATGAGGTGACGAGGAGCCCCCGGCATCTCAAGATCACAGGCGGCCCGAGGACCCGGCTTTTCGCCAGGCAGCACAAGTTGACCAAGTTTCCTCTGATATATGTTGATCGCCAGACGATTTTTACGTCGATTCACGCACCGCTGCCCTACTGGCGAAACTATATAAAGGGATTGGCCGGCCTGCTTCATTTCAAGTTCTTCGCCGATTTCAACGACAAGGCGCAGGTCGCGGTGGCGGAAGGTCAGTATTGGAACGGCGCTTCCAAATATCGCCAGTATCATGAGGTATCGAGCGGTAAAGCCGCTCTCAGCGCGATGAGCGAACAGTCAATGCTGTACGAAGGCGCTCACAGCCTATTCCAAACGGGTTTGATCGACAAAATTGATTGGTAGACGGCACTCCGGCAGATGCCGAACCAACATCATGCATAACCGAACGCTTTCATGAGCTGGGCACCTCGTCCTTGTACCAGGTCCTGTAACTCGGCGTTTCCAAGTTCGGAGCGCCATCTCCCGCTCCCGTCATAGATTGGCTGATTGACCTGGTGGTTCCGGAGCACCTCGTGTGGCGTCTCGACGCTGGCGTCGGTCGGCTTGAACCATTGCTGCGGGTTCTTGTGGTAGTCGAGGAGATCCGGGCTGAAGGTCACATCAAGAAAGCCGCATATCTGCTCGACCACTTTGGCCGGTTTCTCGACCAGATCCTCATAGCGATAGATCAGCACATCCGGCTTTCCCCGTTCCGCGAGAACCAGCGCATTATCGTTGATCCAGCGGTCGAGAGCCTCCTGTGGGTCGTCAAGTCGTTTCGTCAGCGACGCCACGACGTCGCGCCCGTCTCGCACCGGCATGATGAAACGCGCGCCGGGCACGAGCCGGCGAATGCGGGCCACACGGCGGATATGCCGCGGCGTCTTTTCAAGCAGCACGTTCTTTCCAGCCTCGCGCGCCGCCCGCTTCAGTTTCCAGAAGCGGAACATGGCCAGTGGCGTCCACTTGAAGAAAATGTTGGTTTCCTGGAGCGGCAGGTAGACGTCAGGATGCGACGCAAGGATCGTTGCAATCAACGTCGTCCCGCTATGGCCGCAGCCGCAAATGAATCCGGTCCGCATCACCATGTCGGCAATGCCCCCTAACCCAAGGCGACCCGGGCGCGGTTATCGACGCGAGCATAGCACAAGCCGTTCGTGCTAAAGACCTTGTCCAGCTTCTCCCAATATTCGAACTTGGCCAACTGCTCGTCACAATAGGCCACGTCGTTCTCGGAAAGATATTCGCCGTAACCGCCTATCTTACCCTTGCGCACCTTGAAGCTTTCGGGATCATTCGCATCGCGCGGCTGTAATATCTTGCCGTATCGATCGGACAGATCACCGGTCGATTCACTCACTTTCATCTTGTCGAAGGTTCGGTTGTTCGCCACGTCGACAAGCGTCTGATCGTCAGCCTGCTGGTTCAGGAATCCAAGGATCGCGCGAAGGACACCAGCCGTATCCCGATGCATATCTTCATATTGAAGATACCGGATTTCGCGCATCCGGGGCATGGCTGCGAACCATTGCAGATTGAACCTGATGATCTTTTCAATCCCATGATTGTCGCTTCTGATAAAATCACTGAACGATCCGGCTGGAAGCATGTGGCGCTTCTGAACCTGAAAGTACCCTGAGACCACCGTATCTCTTGGGTCGCGAACAAGCATTATTGTTCTTCTCTTCTTGTATCGAGATTTATTCTCCTTGAGGCTCGATTTTGGTCGAAGTAACTTGTGGTCGGTTCCGTCGTGAATGTATTGAACTTCAACCCCGAGATCATCCAGCATGACACGCAGCCACGTGCGCCCTGATTTTGGAAAGGATACGATAAGAGGAAGAGCCGGCGCTTTGGCCTGGAAAAATTTTAGAAAGGACATGGGAGAGACCTCCTTTAGATTATCAGAGCTGGCGCCCGAACCGCTGCCGGCCAGACCAACCCCATTACTGGGCGCCTAAGCCTACGGCTGATTCGAACACAAGGCAGAAATACCGGCAAGAATTGCGATCCTCTGCGGGGCGAATTGGCCTTTACTATATCCCGGTTCGGAATGCCTTATGTTTTTTGGCCTGTTGCGACGAGTGTTCGACACGGGCGCTCCATTCCGCGATCCGTCGGCCGAACGCTTAATGCGGATCGCGTCGATGCGTATTCAGTGACGCGCTTTCGGACGACATGCATTAGCCACTCACTTTTGTGATCCATGGCGCCAGGATGGCCTCGGCCTCGCTCATCACCACGGACCAGGGGCGTTCCCGTTTCGAGACCAGCACGGCCGATGGATAGTAGGGCGTGCGGTCGCCCTCGACCGGCCAGGAGCGCTTGAAGCCGTCGCCCAGAATGAAAACCGAGGGGATGCCGAGCGCGCCCGCCAGATGCGCTCCGGTATTGCTGATGGTCACCACGGCGTCCATCGCGGCAACCTGCGCGGCGAAAAGGTCCATGTCGACGAGCTGATCGACCGATCTGTCATAAAGGATGCGCTCCGGCTCACCGTCGGTCAGGATCTTCAGATCGGTCTCGATCTGGCCGTACTGCAGCGAGACGAACCGGAGGTCCGGGCGGCCGATCAGGTTTCGCCAGGCGGCAAGCGGCGGCAGGTCTTTGCCGGGATTGGAGCTGCCCCATGCGATACCGACCAACGGCCGCCCTTCCTTCCGGTAGCGGGCGCGAAGTTCAGCGACCCGGGCCGGATCCGGCTTAAGGGGCACGAAATGCTCGCGGATCGTTGCCTCGTCGGTCTCGAAAACGGCAGTCAGATGCTGGACGCCGGCGAAGGCCTGCGCCTCGGCATAGACGGCCTTGCCGCCAGCGCCGACCGGCCGCACATCGGCAGTTGGAAAAGTGCGCTGAAAGAGCGGTACCAGGCGGCGCTCGACAAGGACGATCGAACAGGCGGCGCGCGCCAGGGCACAGCCGACGGAGCTCGCATGATGGATCGCGGTGGCCAGACCCTGCTTTTCCGTTTCCATCAGATCGATCAGCAACGTCTGGCCAGAAATATCCTGGCCCAGCCACTCGCCATCGACGCGGCCGTTGACGATGTGGCGTCGTGCAATCCTGAGTTCGGCGGCTGCGCCATAGGCGCCCATCCGCATCAGCGCCTTGCTGAGCTCGTCGAGCAGGTGGACCTCGCCCCTCGATTTTGCAATGGATCCAAGAGCCAGGGCTTTCGGCAGTGCCGCCGGCCAATCGCGGGACTCGACGCTCCGCCGATAATCCGCCATCTGATCGGCAATGTCGCCGTCACGCCAGCGAAGGAAGAGCTGCCGCCGGTGACGTCGGAACCAGACCTTGTATTTGTAGCCTGCAAGCGCGACAGCGCGGCGCAACCGGCCGAGAAGTAGGCTACCTTCCATCGCCAGCTCCGCCGATGATTTGCATGAGGCGTCCGCCTGCTTCCTGCACTGCCGACGCCCAGGCTCGGCCGCCTTTTCGGACCAGTCGAACGCTCGGATATGCGGCGACGGTCTCGCCGAAGGCAGGCCAGGACAGTCGAAACCCGTCGTCGAGCATGACAACCGTCGGCACGCCGAGCGCTCCCGCCAGGTTGGCACCGGTATTGCTGATCGTCACCACCGCGTCGAGCGCCGCGATTTGGGCGGCAAAGCGGTCCATGTCCGTCAACTGATCGACGGAAGCATCATGGATGATGCGCCCCGGCGCGTGGCGCTTAAACTCGGAGAGGGCCGGCCCGACATCGCCATATTGCAAGCTGACGAGGCGCCCCGGCAGGCTGGCGAACAGCGTCCGCCAGTCGTCCAGGGCCGGCAGATCCTTGCTCTTGTTGAGGCTTCCCCAGGCAAATCCGATCAGGGGACCTGGGCCGCCATCGAGATAGGTGCCGCGCAGCTCGGCAACCAGTCGGCGGTCCGGCTCCAGCGGAACGAAGGGCGCGCGTGCCGCCGGGTCGTCCGGCCAGAAATGCTTTGCGAGTGTCTCGAAACCGGCAACGACATCGGCGTCCACTGCCGCCATGTCCTCTTCCCCTTCAATCCTGACATCGAGCGCAGGATATGTTCTGCGATAAAGCGGTGCCAGTCGCGGCTCGACGAAGACGATGCATCGACCGGCAGCCGCGACGACTGGACCAAGCAGCGACGCGAACTGGAAAAAGATCGCCAGGTCGCCTTCGCGACGATCGACGAGAAGCGTGCGACCCGCAAGATCACTGCCATCCCAATCGGGTCTGCCGCGCTGCTTGCTCGCCGCCATCAACTGCCAGATGCGATTTCCTCCGTCGAGACGCCTCAGTCCGCGCCCCGCTTTCTTGATCAGGCCGAGATCGCCAAGCTGCTCACCAAGCGCGCCAAGCGCCAGTGCATGGTCGCGAGCAGTTTGCCAGTCACCACGCTGCACGCTTTCCTCCATCAGCCTCATATGCCTTTCGGCACTTTCGTCGGCGTGGCGCGAGGGCCGTCTAAGAAGTTCCTTTGCCCGCTCGAGAACCTTCTGCAGCCGCTTGCCGGCGGCGCCTTGCGGGCGCAGATCGGCGGTTTTTGCTTTCTGAAGGACGGTTCGTCTGTTCTGCACGGCGATGTTCTATCGTCCTCGGGGAGCGTCGGAAAGCGCCGTCAGGATCGATGAGAGCCGCCGGCCGGCCTCGTCGAGCACCAGCGACCAAGTGCGCCCCTCCTTGCGAATGACAATGCCCTTCGGATACCAGGGTGTCCGGTCGCCGGTCACCGGCCATGCCGTCTGAAAATTATCGTCGATGAGGAAAACAGTCGGCACGCCAAGGGCTCCGGCAAGATGGGCCGCCGTATTGCTGATCGTCACGACAGCATCGAGTGCGGCGACCTGTGCCGCGAAACCGTCCATGTCGACCATCTGGTCGACGCCGTCGTCAAAGATCAGACGCGCGTCATTGCCGCTGCGAAGGCGCCGCAACGCCGGCTTGATCTGTCCGTACTGGAGCGAAACGAAGGTCGCTTGTGTCTGGGCGATGAACCGTGCCCATTCAGGAAAATCAGGCACGTCCTTGGTGTGGGATTTGCTGCCCCAGGAGAGGCCGACCAGCGGCAGATCCGTCATCGCCCGATAGCGCTTGCGGAATGTCTCGACGTGTTCAGGATCTGCCCGCAGCGGCACGAAGTCGGCAGCAAGCTTTTCGGCATCGCGTCCGAACACCCAGGCGAGATCTTCGAAAGTCGCACGTTTGTTGGCGACCACATCCCGCTGCGCCGGGACCACGGTCGCCTTCGGGAACGTTCGCTGCAGAATTGGTACCAGGCGCGGCTCGACCCGGATTGTTGCGCTTTGCGCATAGGCAGCGGCAGCGCCGGCCAGTCGCGCGTGGCGGATAACCCGGCCAAGGCTGCGCGGGTCATCCTCCACAAGGTCGATCAGCAGTGTATCCGATCCGAGATTCTCGCCGGTCCACTCGTTCGCGCTTTTCCCTTTCCGCAGCCGGCGAGCGGAAAGCCGAAGCTCAGCTGCCCGCGCAAAGTTGCCAAGCCGTTCGAATGCCTGGCCCGCCTTCTGCATCAGCTCCGGGTCGCGATTATGATCGGCCGCGACAGCTATCTCATTGGTACCGGCTTCAAGGCCTTTCCAGTCCCTGCGAACGATCAGGGCCTCAACCTTGGCTTGCAGCTCAAGAATGGACCGCGGCTGCTTGGGGCCGGAAAACAACCTGCGCACCGCCTTTTTGTACCGGCGCACCTGAAGGCCCAGTCCACCAATCACATACCGAACATAGGAACCGTGATAAAAGCTGGTCATCGGCCCTCAGCGCAATATGCTCTGCCGCAGCTTTTTGCCGCTTTCGACCATCGGATCGGGCGCCTCCAGGTGGAATATCGAACGATATATCTCGCTGTGCTTGGCAAGCTGGTCATGCGTTCCAGCATCGACAAGCTGTCCGGCGTCAAACACGAGAATACGATCGGCCGCCTTAATTGTAGACAGCCTGTGCGCAATGCAGATCACTGTGCGCTGAAATGTGTTGTCGAAGGCTGCCTCCATGACTGCCCGTTCGTTTTCACCGTCAAGCGCCGATGTCGCTTCATCATAGACGATTACCGCAGCATTCTTGAGCAGGGCGCGTGCGATGGCGACGCGCTGTTTCTGCCCGCCCGACAGATTAGTGCCGCTCGGCCCGACAAGCGTGTCGAGCCCGTTTTCGAGCGCCGAAGCAAAGCTGGTGACCCGGGCGAGGTTCGCAGCGGACTCGATTTCCTGATCCGTGGCGCTCGGGCGGCCGTCGCGAATGTTGTCGCGGATCGAGCCTTCGAACAGGAAGACGTCCTGTGACACCAGTGCGATATTGTCGCGAACGTCGGCCAGGCTGATCTTCGAAATGTCCTTTCCGTCGATCAGGATCCTGCCCTTGTCCGGCTCCATCAGGCGCAGGATCAGATTGACGATGGTGGTCTTGCCGGCGCCGGAGCGGCCGACGATCGCCAGCTTCTCACGAGGTCGCACGTCGAAGGAAACACCCTCGAGCGCGGGGCTGTTGCCGTCATAGGAAAAGGCCACATCTTCAAAGCGGATACCACCATCGACGTCGGCCAGGCGCTCGCCCGCGATTGCACGTCGCCGCTGCTCGGGCGTGTCGATCAAATCATACATCTGTTCGACGGCGACCATTTGCTTCTGGATGTCGACATTGACCCGGGCCAACCGCTTGGCAGGCTCATAGGCAAGCAGGAACGCGGTAATAAAGGCCATGAATTCGCCGGGCGTCTTGCCGTTGCCGAGGGTCTGCCAGCTGGCGTACATAACGAAAAGCCCGATGATCACGCCGCCGCCGGTCTCCATCAATGGGCTCATCAATGCTGACGTCCGGTTGATCTGGATGCCACGTCTTTCCATCTTGCGGACGGCCTTTGCAAAGCTGGCAACCGCCTTGTCCTCGAGCTGGAAGGATTTGATGGTGCGGATGCCTTCGACGGCTTCCGTGCCGATCGACTGGACCTGTGCGGCCAATTCCGTCTCGCCCCTCGCCAGCGCCTTGAGCTTCCTGGTTATCGCGCCGACTGATAGGAACAGCATCGGCAGAACCGCCACGGATATCAGCGACATCACCGGGTCCTGCTTGACCATGACGCTGGCCAACGCAATCAGTGTCAGCAGATCAGAGACGGCGCTGCTCGTGAGGGTGAGAATAACGGTCGCCCCGGCGCGCGCGTTGAACATGATTTTGGAGATAAATTTTGCCGGATGCTGGTTCGCGAAACGGCTGATGTCGAAATACACCATTCGGGAAAATTGACGGTTTTGAAGGTCTGAAACGATAGCCCGGCGAATCTTCCCCGTGGTGATGGTCTGGCAGTAGGCAGCTATGCCCTTGACCAGGAAAATGCCGATGATGACGACGCTGATACCCGATACAGCGGCAGCGTCTCGCTCGACATAGATGGTGTTGATCATGACTTTCATGATCCAGGCCGCTGCCCCGGTCGCCGCAGCAGCAGCGATCGAGCACAGCAAACCTGTCACATACAGCATCTTGTGCGGCGGCAGATTTTCGCCAATCAGACGCTTGATCAGCGGATATGCTGGGGCAGTTGATACTCGTTTCTTTGCAATCATCTCGTCGCCGCCCGTTGCGATCCCGTCCGGTCTTCGTGTTGTCTTGAAGCGCGAAACGGTTTCGATCACCTGTCTGTGGCTTCGTTCCCGACCGCAGTCAATGCCGAACCGGATCCTTGCACGTCATCGGCTTGCGACCGTCGGTTCCTCGCGTACGAGCATAGCGGACCCAGCCACGCGGCTCTTGCGCCATTCGCCGTCGGCGGCGCTATGCCCGGTCAGTGTTTCCCGAGGACCATGAGATGGCTTCCAAGAGGCGAGGTGTGATTGCTTTTGATTGAAAAGCCCACATCCGAAAGCACCGCGATCATCTCTCTATCCTTGCCAGGAGGAACGCGGGCAACGATCGTTTGAGCACGCCTGGCGATATCGCACAGCACGCGTCGCGCCTTATCCGCGCCGAGGCTCCACTGCATGTGATGGTAGACCGCCAGCAGCATGACGATGTCATACTGCCGTTGGAGAACATTTTGCAGCTTCCGGCTGCCAAGATCGAGACAATCGAACCGGCTTTGAACCGGACAACCCAGGAAGATCATCCTGGCCGTCTCGATATGCGGCTTGAGAATGTCGATCCCATGGATCGAAGTCGGTCCTAGCTTGGATATCTCATAGGCGACAACACCCATGTTGCAGCCAACATCGAGAATGGACTTCCCGGCGTAGTCGACCTCTGCTGAGAATAGGCCGTCCAGTCGGTCGTCCCACGTTCCCTTGAATCTCTTTTGCTTATTTGACCACCACAAATCATTGTTCTCCAAAAGCGGCGCCGGACTGGTTTCCTTGACGGAGGACGACTGTGCGCTGGGCCTTGGCCCCGGACCAGTTGCTGGCGCGCAAACGACACTGTCCAGAACGTCCTGTAAACGTAACCGCGGGAGAAAGGAACTCCTGATCACAGCATCCTGCGAAGACGTTTCGGGAAGCTGACGAACACCAGCTCGACAGATCGACACATCGGTTGGAAACCGCAATGTCGCTTGGTGCCCCCTACCCGGGCCTGCCCTCGAGTTCCTGAAACGTACGCCCTTTCGGCAAGGCAAGCCATGTTTGTTCTTGCTTTGTGCCGGCAGCTATGCTACTAATTTGCCTACGGTGCTGATTTGCACCAACGACCGTCTTGCCGCGAGATGCGGTTTTTCAGCCAGGCTCGATCAAAGCTCGCCCGCATTCCCGGGCTTTTTGGCCAACAAGGTCGAGCGCCGGCCTTTTCGGCAGCTTCCGAGAAGGGAAATCGGAAAAGCAGCTTCCGGTTCTCGTCGCAGATTTCGAAGGAAAGGCCTGTCAGAACTGGGCCGCCGCTGAGCAGACCCTCGGCCAGGATTTCCTTGGCCGAAGCCATGGCGTTGTCCTGGGCGGCAGATAGGCCATTCAGCTCCCCCTCGAAATTTTCCGTCAAACGGCCGTCATTGTTTCGGAAATGAAAAAAATATCTCGCATGCCGCTCCGGCTGGTTGGTTATGTCGTCGCGAGCGGTCTCAGAAACAGCGTTGGATTCGTACAGGACAGCACTGTACGATTTTGACATCGGGATTCATGGCATTCAGGCCTTCATGCGTCAGGTCGATCGAACAGCACCCCCAGCCCATGTTCGAACGCACATGCCGCAATCATGTCGTCCAGGGCTTTTCCGGAGACCGGGCAATTCGGCATGACAGCCGTGATCGCCATCTCAGCCGCTGCGGTGGAAACCTCATCGTGGCGCCTCTTCCTGGTCTCGATATATTGCTCGATCAGAATTGTCAGGCGCCGCGCTGCAATCTCGTCGACGACCATCGTTCTCCCTCGATTCGGCACAATGTCCGTCTTCCGGGTGAAGGGTCCGCTGCCATTGGGTAGCAGCGGACCACTCGGCTGGGTGACCCAATAGCCCGAGGCGGGGGTCTCGGGCCGTCACACAATAGCTTCGAGAGGCCACTCGTTCCAGAACGCTGCCGTTGGTAATATTCGTACACTGAACATTGCCGCAGGCAGTCCGCGACTGTGCGATTTTTCGGCTAAGCTGCCGTCGCCGGATACCGGATCAGCTCCGGCTTTGATAGCTGTAGATGCCTGCGCCGATAGCGACCGCTCCTACGGTGATCAGAATCGATGGCACCCCCATCAACGTCGCGACGATCCCCCAGATGATGGCGACGGCGATTGCGCAGGCAGTTCCCAGGACCAGTCTAAGCCGTTTCGACATTATCGATTCCCCCAAAAGTGCATCTCTGGCCTTTTCCGGTCGAAATACAGCAATGCGGCACCATTGTCTGCGCTTCGTCCAACTTTCTATGCCGCCCCTGAGCCCGACCGCTGAGGCGTAAGCGATCCGTTTGCCGCCCTGTTGCAAACACCCACTCGACAGCGAGGAAGCTTTGGGCGCGAGCCCGAGAAGCGAGGCGTCAGAAAGCGAGGTGTCTATGCAAAATTTCGGAATTTACTCCGGTTCTCGATCATGGCGGTGGCGGCCACGACAACCGCAACCAGCGGAACAGGCGGTACCAGCGGCGGTGGCCACTCTACTTGACCCATGCCGGCGACCTGGCGGCCGCCAACGGCAATCAATCCTCATAACAACGGGAGTAGTAGCTTGACGCTCCAACCGAAATCGGCGACCGCGCCCCTCACCGGCCTCGCAGGATTGCTTGGTCTTGCGCTGGCTGTCGCGATGCTCGTCGACAGAAGCTGGCCTGTGCATTTGCAGGCCATGAACGCGTCTGTTCGCAAAAGCGCATCGGTCGCCGATCGAGCGCTCCGGCTGAATGCCACCCGTGCTCTGACGATCAGCGGCAGTTGGCGCCTATCGCCTCAACGCGTGATCGCGATGCCGATCCTCGCCGCTCATCGGCAACGGCCGATCGCCCTCGAGCAGGCGGGTGATCCGGGCAAAGCCGGTAAAAGCCTTTCGCGCTTCCTCGGCCGACATCCGGCCGGCCATGGCCGCAGCGCAGCAATTCACGGCGCACTGGTAAACGGGCCCGCGCCGCCCGGCCGGCCATTTTCGCAAGAATGCCATTGCTTCGGCAACGCTGTCGATCTCCTCCACGGGCTGTCCCTGTCCGCGCAAAATCCGCACGGGTGAAAAGAATTGCAAGCGGTCCATCATTTCCTCCCCGTCGACCGGATGCGTGCGATCGAACCCCACTAAACTCGCGAACCGGGCTTTGGTTCCCGGCAAAGAGGGCTTGGCTTGGAAAATGTTGGCGGACCAGACGAGCAGCGGTGGAAACGCCCCGCAGCCCCTATCGGATGACATCTTGCCCCAATTGGATGACATCTTGCTATGGTACGGGAACGTTAGCGCGGCTGATGCATTTCGATGCCACGAGCAGTCTTTTTTGAGGGAAATGCCAAAACATGAGAATAGCCCATGTGGCGCCGCTCCATGAATCCGTGCCACCCCGGTTCTATGGAGGGACGGAGCGCATCGTCTCCTATCTGACCGAAGGATTGGTCGAGCTTGGCCATGACGTGACCCTGTTCGCCAGCGGCGATACAAAGACATCGGCAAAATTGGTGGCGTGTCGCGAGCGCGCGCTCCGTCTCGATCCGCGCCCGCACAAATCCGAAACCGCGGCGCATCTCGCGATGCTCGCCGAGGTGAGGAACCGGGCGCAACAGTTCGACATCATCCATTTCCATCTCAGCCACTTCCTGCATTTTCCTTTCTTCGAACACATGCCTGACCGGACGGTGACGACACCGCATGGCAGGCTCGACTATGTCGACCTGGCCCCGGCCTACGAACGTTTTCCGCGCTTTCCGATGATCTCGATTTCGCGCAGCCAGAGAACCGGGCTACTCATGGCCAATTGGCTGGCGACCATCCATCACGGGCTGCCGATCAATATCTACGAGCCGACTTTCGAGACGGATGCGGACGAGCCGTATCTGGCCTTTCTGGGCCGGCTGTCGCGCGACAAGCGGCCGGACCGTGCCATTGAGATCGCCTTGCGCTCCGGGCTGAAACTGAAGGTTGCGGCAAAGATCGGCGACGACGACCGCGCTTTTTTCCACAGCACGGTCGAGCCGCTGATCGACGGCGACCGTGTCGGCTACATCGGCGAGATCGAAGAGGACAGAAAAGCGGAATTCCTCGGCAAGGCGGCCGGCCTGCTGTTTCCGATCGATTGGCCGGAGCCGTTCGGTCTTGCCGCGATAGAGGCTATGGCCTGCGGCACGCCGGTGATCGCCTGGAAATGCGGTGCCCTGCCGGAGATCATCGACCACGGCGTGACCGGTTTCCTTGTCGATTCAGTCGAAGCTGCTGTCGCCTCGATACCGGAATTGCTGCGCCTCGACAGGCGACAGGTGAGAGCCGTATTCGAAAACCGTTTTTCTGCCACGAGGATGGCCCACGACTATGTGACTGCCTATGCGCACCTGATCGGCACTCCCGGTGAAGCGAGAGCGTCCTGATCGGCGTCATTGTGGACATTGGAAACGAAACGACAGAGCTTGTGACGTATGAATCAACTCGACGAGCGTAAGCTTGATCCCGCCGTAGCCCTTGCCTCGCTCGACGAGGTTGCGCCCCGGGAGCCGCACCGACTGTTCGCCCTCAAGCAAGGCGACTGCTTCGCGGTGGCCGACGCTTATGGCGACATCCGCGGCGCCGGCGACGGCTTTTTCCGAGACGACACGCGTGTGCTTTCGGAATTCCGGCTGACGATCGGTGGCCGGCAAATGTCGCTGCTGGGCGCATCGCTCAGCCAGGACAATGTGCTTTTCACCTCTAACCTGACCAATCTGCCGATCCAGAGTGTCGGTGGCCGCGACATTCCGCAGGGGGCGATCCACATAGAACGCGTCAGGCTGCTTTGGCAGGACCGGCTGTTCGAGCGCATCACCCTTTCGAACTACAGCCAGGAATCGTCGGCCATTCGGGTTTCCTTGCATTTCGCAGCAGATTTCCGCGACATGTTCGAGGTGCGCGGTTCGACCCGGCTCAAGCGCGGAATAGCCCACGCCGCCGAGACCAGTCCGACATCCGTGGTGCTTCGATATGACGGGCTGGACCAGCTCGTACGCCTGTCGGCGATCTCGTTCTCGCAGGCGCCGGACAATTTGACCGCCAGCCGTGCGGATTTCCTGGTTGCGGTGACGAAGCGCAGTAGCGAGGTCCTCTATATCGAGGTCGGCCCGGAGGTGGCGGAGACACCCGACCGTGACCGTTTTCGGGCTGCCGCCGCCCGCGCTCGCTTCGGCATGCGCGCCAAACGCCGCCACGGCGCGACGGTGCACAGCTCCGGCCGCGTCTTCAACGACTGGATCGAACGCGCGCGCGCAGACGTGGCGTTGCTGACCACCGAGCTTGCAACCGGACCTTACCCCTATGCCGGCATACCCTGGTTCTCGACGGCGTTTGGCCGTGACGGGGTGATTTCCGCACTGCAGATGCTGTGGTTGAATCCTGGGCTGGCGCGCGGCGTACTTGCCTTTCTCGCCCAGCATCAGGCAACCGAAACGTCGCCGTTCAGCGATTCGCAGCCGGGCAAGATCATGCACGAGACCCGCAAGGGCGAGATGGCGGCGCTGCGGGAGCTCCCGTTCGGCCGCTACTACGGCGGTGTCGATACCACGCCGCTCTACATTCATCTCGCTTGCGCCTATGCGGATCGTACCGGCGACATGGCGTTCGTCGACAGCCTGTGGCCATCGCTTTGTGCAGCGGCCGAATGGACGGAAGACACAAGCCGCGCGACCGGCTTCGTTACCTACCAGCGCGGCGCCGAGACCGGCCTCGCCAACCAGGGCTGGAAGGACAGTTTCGATTCCGTCTTCCATGCCGATGGCCGCATGCCCAAGGGGCCGATCGCCCTGGTCGAGGTGCAAGGTTACGTCTTTGCCGCGTTCCGTGGGCTGGCAGCGCTCGCCCGCCGCCGCGGCGAGGACGACAAGGCCGATCATTGGGAGGAACGCGCCGAAACCATGCGCGTCGCGGTGGAACGCCATTTCTGGATGGACGATCTCAATTTCTATGCACTGGCGATCGATGGTGCAGGCGAGCTCTGCAAGGTACGGACGTCGAATGCCGGCCATCTTCTCTATGTCGGGCTGCCCGAGCCGGAACGGGCGCAGATGGTCGCCGATCAGCTGCTCTCCGCGTCGTTCCACTCTGGTTGGGGAGTGAGGACGCTGGCCGACGATGCGATATTCTTCAATCCGATGTCCTACCACAATGGCTCGATCTGGCCGCACGACACCGCCATGTGCGGTGCCGGCCTGGCACGTTACGGCGTGCGCGACAGCGTGGTCCGGCTGATGAGCGGCACGTTCGAATCGGCTGTCCATTTCAACATGCGGCTGCCGGAACTGTTCTGCGGCTTTACCCGGTCGCCGGGCGAAGCGCCGATCGCCTATCCCGTCGCGTGCCTGCCGCAGGCCTGGTCGGCGGGATCGGCCTTCATGCTGATGCAGGCCTGCCTTGGCCTCGAAATCGACGGCTGGAAGAGCGAAATCCGGGTCACCCGCCCAAGGCTGCCGATCGGCATCGACACGCTGACATTGCGGCATCTGGGTGTCGGCTCGACGGTGGTCGACCTCACATTCCAGCGTGTCGGCGACCGGGTCGTCGCCTTTCTCGCCGATCGGTATGAGGGGATGGTGCCGCTCATCGTGCGCACTTGATGCCGCCGCGCTGCGACGCATCGAAATGATGCCCGGCATTGCAATCGTCCGGAACCGATAGCCTCTTTGTGCGTTGCAAAATGGGCAGCGGGGAATGCTGTCGTCGTCACACGGCAGCGAACCAGAAAAACAAATAGAAACGGCTATCGGCCGGCCGGAGGCGAGATCACATTCGATGTCAGATTATACTGTAAACCTGCTCTGGGTTTTGCTGATTGCAAGTTTTGGCTTTTCCGCTTTTGCCATTCTCCTATCGATATCCCGCCAGCGCCGCGGCCGCGCAACGGCGGCCGCATACACGCCGAGCGAGGATGTCGCGTCGGAAGCGGCACGCAAGGTGCTGCGCGAGTTCGAAAAGAACGGCCAATCGGCCGATGCGGCACTCGTCACGTGGTCGCCCGACACCTTGCGCAAGATCCTGGCCGATGACCTGCCGGACGCACAGGTCATCGTCGTGTCCAACCGCGAACCCTACATCCACAACATCAAGGATGACGGCGTGCAACTTTTAGTGCCGGCCAGCGGGCTGGTTTCGGCACTCGAGCCCATCACCCGCGCCTGTGCCGGCACCTGGATCGCCTATGGCGGCGGCACGGCAGACCGCCTCACAGTCGACAAGGACGACCGGGTGCAGGTGCCGCCAGGCAATCCGTCCTACACGCTGCGCAGGGTCTGGCTGACGGAGGAGGAATATCAAGGCTATTATCTGGGTTTCGCCAATGAGGGGCTATGGCCGCTTTGCCATATCGCCTTCACCCGCCCCGTGTTTCGCGCCTCGGACTGGGACGCATACGAGGCCGTCAACCGCAAATTCGCCGATACGGTGGTTGCCGAAGCCCGCAACGAACGGCCGATCGTGCTAGTGCAGGACTACCATTTTGCGCTGCTGCCGCGCATGATTCGCCAGCGCCTGCCGGACGCGATAGTCATCACCTTCTGGCATATCCCCTGGCCCAATTCGGAAGTGTTCAGCATCTGTCCGTGGCGTGAGCGGATCCTGGAGGGACTGCTCGGCAGTTCGATCATCGGCTTTCATACCCAATTCCATGCCAACAACTTCACCGAAAGTGTCGACCGCTTTCTGGAGAGCCGGATCGAACGGGCAGACGCGGCAATCTCCTATGGTGGGCAGACCACATTGGTCCACGCCTATCCCATTTCCATAGAATGGCCGGCCCAATTGCTGGCAAAACTGCCGTCTGTCGAGGAGTGCCGCGCCCGTGTCCGCGACAGATTCGGCCTGTCAGCGGATACCAAACTGTGCATCGGAGTCGAGCGCCTCGACTACACGAAAGGCATTCTCGATCGCTTCCATGCCTTGGACGAATTGTTCACGAAATATCCCGAATGGATAGGCAAGGTGGTTTTCCTGCAGATCGCGGCGCCGAGCCGGGGGACATTGCCCGCCTACCAGCAACTCCACGACGAATGCCGCCGCTATGCCGACGAGCTCAACCGACGCTATGGCAGCGAGACATACAGTCCTATCCTGATGGTCGCCGAACATCATCGGCAGGAGCAGGTCTACGAGGTCTATCGCGCCGCCGACATCTGCATGGTCACCAGCCTGCATGACGGCATGAACCTTGTCGCCAAGGAATTCGTCGCAGCGCGCGACGACGAACAGGGCGTGCTTTTGCTCAGCACCTTCGCCGGTGCGTCGCGCGAACTGCTGGAAGCACTGATCGTTAACCCCTACGATGCGGCCATGATGAGCGAGGCGCTGTTGCAGGCGCTGACGATGACGCCGGAAGAGCAGCGCGAACGTTTGCGGCCGATGCGTGAGATGGTCCGCGACAACAATGTCTACCGCTGGGCCGGCAGCATGCTGCTGGACGCCGCACGCCTGCGCAAACGCGGCGATCTCGACAGGGTGACCGGAACCGGCGAGCGCCCGCCATCGAACACCAACAACGTCATCTCGATGTTCGAGCGGGCACGGAAGGCAGCATCGTGAAAAGCTTTGAACAACCGCCAGCGTTGAGCCTGTCGGAAGGGCAATGGGCGCTCTTCCTCGACATCGACGGAACCTTGCTGGAACACGCTGCCCATCCCGACGCGGTGTTTGTTGGCGAGGAATTGCGCAATCTGCTTGGACGCATCGAGCGGCGGCTGGATGGTGCGGTCGCCTTCATCACCGGCCGATCGATTCCCGCCGTGGACAAGCTGTTCCATCCGCTGAAGCTGCGGATCGCCGGACTGTATGGGCTGGAGCACCGGCTGACGCCGACCGGTCCGATCGATGCCGCCGACGCGCCGGCCGACATCGCCGCCCTTGCCGACGAGATCGAGGCCGAACTGGGCAGCGGCAAGGTCTATGTCGAGCGCAAGGGGCCGGTCCTTGCCGTTCATACAAGAGCAGCACCGCAACTGCTTGCGCCCGCAATCCAGCTCGTCGAACAGGCATTGGCCCGGCTTCCGAAGGGTTATCGGGTGCTTCCGGGAAACGCCGGCGTAGAGCTCATGCCCCTGGAAGCCGTCAAAGGTGCAGCCATCCGGCGTTTTGTGGACATTCCGCCCTTTGTCGGCCGGCGGCCGATATTCCTCGGAGACGATACATCGGACGAACACGGTTTCGAGGCGATCAATGAAATTGGCGGCATCTCCATCCGCGTGAAGCCGAACGGGCCGACGGCCGCAAACTATGCCCTCGACGACGTGACCGGCGCAATAGCCTGGCTCAAGGCCAGTTTCGAGACGTCGGCGGTCTCCGGTGCTCTACCGGCCGACAAGCAGGCAGAGACCGAATCAAGGGCGAAGATCAACATCGCAGCCACGGCATCGTCCGGCCGATAAGCGCGGTTCTCATTGAATGTCTTTAAGGCCAAGCCGGCAAATCGTCTGCTTGCCGGTTCCCCTGCGTCAGGCTTAACCTGCTGCCATGCGTGGAGGCGCGTGCCATAACAAGGGGAGGACATAGCAATGACCATACAAGGTGCATCACCGGACCTGTACAATGACGATCTCGCCCCGGCAAAGGTTCGAAACTGGGGACCGTTCTCGATCTTCAACGTCTGGACGTCGGATGTCCACAGCCTGTGGGGCTACTATCTGGCGGCCAGTCTGTTCCTGTTTTGCGGCGGCTTCGTCAACTTCATCATCGCCATCGGTATCGGTTCGCTGATCATCTATGCATTGATGAACATGGTCGGCTATGCCGGCGTGAAGACCGGGGTGCCCTACCCTGTCCTGGCGCGTGCCTCCTTCGGCATCTGGGGCGCCAACGTACCGGCGCTGGTGCGCGCCGTAGTCGCCTGCTTTTGGTACGGCGCGCAGACGGCGGCTGCCTCAGGCGCGATCGTAGCTCTGCTGATCCGCTCGCAATGGTTCGCCGACTTCAACCAGAGCACACATTTCCTCGGCCACTCCGGGCTCGAGGTGATCTGCTTCGCCGTCATCTGGGCGCTGCAGCTCCTGATCATCCAGAAGGGCATGGAAACGGTGCGCCGCTTCCAGGATTGGGCCGGACCGGCGGTGTGGGTGATGATGTTGATCCTGGCCGTCTATCTTTGCATCAAGGCAGGCACCTTCGCCTTCACCAGCGACATCCCGATGGATGTGCTGCTGGAAAAGACGAAGGACGCGGGCGTGCCGGGCACGCCGGGCTCCTGGACCTCGCTGTTTGCGGTGGCGGCTATCTGGGTGACCTATTTCTCTGCGCTCTATCTCAACTTCTGCGATTTCGCCCGCTATGCGCCGGACAAGGCATCGCTGCGCAAGGGAAACATCTGGGGCCTGCCGGTCAATCTCATCCTGTTCTCGCTTGTCGCCGGCGTCACCACGATCGCCGCCTTCGACGTTTATGGCGAAGTGCTGCTGCATCCCGACCAGATCTCGGCGAAGTTCGACAGCTGGTTCCTGGCGGCGCTCGCAGCGCTGACTTTTGCGGTGGCGACGCTCGGCATCAATGTGGTGGCGAACTTCGTGTCGCCGGCCTTCGACTTCTCCAACGTCTTTCCACGCCAGATCGACTTCAAGAAGGGCGGTTACATCGCGGCGTTGATAGCACTTGTGCTTTATCCTTTCGCGCCCTGGGAAGGCAGTGCTGCCTCCTTCGTCAACATCATTGGCGCGACGATGGGGCCGATCTTCGGCGTGATGATGGTCGACTATTACCTGATCCGGAAGGGCGAGGTCGACGTCGAGGCGCTCTACAGGGAGAATGGCGAATTCCGCTTCCAGGGCGGCTGGCATGTCAATGCCTTCATCGCCGCCGGCATCGGCGCGGTCTTCTCCTCGATCCTGCCCAACTTCACCAGTCTGCTGCCGTCATGGTGGGGCGTCTATGGCTGGTTCTTCGGCGTGGCAATTGCCGGCGTCATCTATTACGTGCTGCGCACGATGGCACTCGGTGCCGGAGCCAGGATAGCCAAGGCTTGAGCGATTCGGGGCGGCGCAAGCCGCCCCGTTCATTCTGCGACCATCTCGGCCAGGCGGCGTACGGTGTTCCAGTTGCGCGAGGTGCCGATGCCCAGGCGTTTCTGACTGACCGCTGCAAGCAGCCGCGAACTCGGCGTCTCGCGCGAAAAGACGATCCAGATGTCGCCGCCGACAATCCGCAGCTTCTCGCCCTCGCCGGCATAGGCCTCAAGCGCCGCGGCGGCCTCGTCGCGAACGGGCGCCCGCATCACGCGCACCGCCACCTGGTCCGCGGCCTCAGCCGATTCGGCTGGGAACGGATTGCCGGCCGCCAGCCTCAGCCAGCCGTCGGCGCGGCGCACGACGATGTCGACGTGGCGGCCGAAAGTCTTTGCAAACGCCGCCTCCAGCCGCTGCTCCAACGCCGCAAGTTCTGTTTCTTGCGCCTCGAAAACAAGATTGCCGGTCGCCACCAGCGTGCGCGGGTTATTCAGGCCCAGGTCTTCGGCCATCGCCTTCAGATCGGACATGGCGACCCGCCGCCCCTCGCCCAGAACAACGCTGTAGAGCAGCGCGACGTAAGTTTGCATGGGCGGCTAGTCTAGACCAGACGCGACTGCTCTACCGCCGCCTCGATGAAGCTGGCAAACAGCGGGTGTGGATCGAGCGGCCGGCTTTTCAGCTCGGGATGGTACTGCACGCCGATGAACCAGGGGTGGTCTGGATATTCGACCGTTTCCGGCAGCACGCCGTCCGGCGACATGCCGGCAAACACCAGGCCGCAATTCTCGAGCCGCTCCTTGTAGTCGACATTGACCTCGTAGCGGTGACGATGGCGTTCGGAAATCTGGGTATCGCCATAGATCTCAGCGATCTTCGATCCCTTGGCGAGGTCGGCCTGGTAGGCACCGAGCCGCATGGTCCCGCCAAGGTCGCCGGTTTCCCTGCGCTTTTCCAGCATGTTGCCCTTCAGCCATTCGGTCATCAAGCCGACGACCGGCTCCTCGGTCGGGCCGAACTCGGTCGATGATGCGTGCTCGACGCCGGCCAGCGAACGCGCCGCCTCGATGCAGGCCATCTGCATGCCGAAGCAGATGCCGAAATACGGCACCTTGCGCTCGCGCGCGAACTTCGCCGCCAGGATCTTACCCTCCGAGCCGCGCTCGCCAAAACCGCCGGGGACGAGAATGCCATGGACCTTCTCCAGCCACGGCGCCGGGTCTTCCTTCTCGAATATCTCGCTTTCGATCCAGTCGAGCTTGACCTTCACCCGGTTGGCGAGGCCGCCATGCGACAGCGCCTCGATCAGCGATTTGTAGGCGTCCTTGAGGCCTGTATATTTGCCGACGACGGCAATGGTCACTTCGCCTTCCGGATTGTGGATGCGGTTGGACACCGCTTGCCAGCGTTCCATGCGCGGCTTCGGCGCCGGATCGATGCCGAAGGCGGCCAGCACTTCCGAGTCGAGCCCTTCATTGTGATAGGCCATCGGCACGTCGTAGATGTGCGGGACGTCGAGCGCCTGGATGACGGCGCTTTCGCGGACATTGCAGAACAGCGACAGCTTTCTGCGCTCTTCCTTGGGGATCGGCCGGTCGGCGCGGACCAGCAGTATGTCGGGTGCAATGCCGATGCCGCGCAACTCCTTGACCGAATGCTGCGTCGGCTTGGTCTTCAGTTCGCCTGCCGTCGGAATGTAAGGCATTAAGGTCAGGTGGACGTAGACGGCGTTGTTGCGCGGCAGGTCGTTGCCGAGCTGGCGGATCGCCTCCAGGAACGGCATCGCTTCGATGTCGCCGACGGTGCCGCCGATCTCGCACAGCACGAAATCGTAATCGTCATTGCCGTTGAGGACGAAGTTCTTGATCTCGTCGGTGACGTGCGGAATGACCTGCACGGTGGCGCCGAGATAGTCGCCGCGCCGCTCGCGCTCGATGATGTTCTTATAGATGCGGCCGGTGGTGATGTTGTCTTGCTGGTTGGCCGAGCGGCCGGTGAAGCGCTCATAATGGCCAAGATCGAGATCGGTCTCGGCCCCGTCATCGGTCACAAAGACTTCGCCGTGCTGATAGGGCGACATCGTGCCGGGATCGACATTGAGATAAGGATCGAGCTTTTTGATGCGTGCGCGATAGCCCCGCGCCTGCAAGAGAGCCCCAAGGGCCGCCGCAGCAATGCCTTTTCCAAGTGAGGAAACCACGCCGCCTGTGATGAATACATATCGCGCCATGGGAGTCATCGCTTAACGCGGCCGAATTGATTCCGCCAGAGAAAAAACCGCCGCGAAGGCTTTTTCCCAAGAAGGCGCTCTGGTCGTTGGCGTATCAAAACAAAAGGGCCGGCGAGGCCGGCCCTTTTGGCACGATCTGTCAAAGCGTCAGATGATGACGACTTTGGTGCCTACTTTCACCCGGCGGTAAAGGTCCATGACGTGCTCGTTGATCATGCGGAAGCAGCCATTGGAGGCGCTGGTTCCGATCGACTGCGGCGCGATGGTGCCGTGAATGCGCAGGTGGGTATCCTTCTTGCCGTCGTAAAGATAGATGGCGCGCGCACCGAGCGGATTGTCGCCGCCGCCGGGCATACCGTCCTTGTATTGGCCATAGTGCTTGGGTTCGCGCTTTTGCATATCCAGCGTCGGAATCCAGCGCGGCCATTCCTGCTTGTCGCCGACGGCAACCGTACCCTTGAACTGCAGGCCTTCCCGGCCGACCGCGATGGCATAACGGCGGGCGGTTGACGATGATTCGACGAGGTAGAGACGGCGAGCGCTGGTATCGATGACGATGGTGCCCGGGTTGTAGCCAGTGAATTCGACCTCCTGCGGCACGAATTCCGGCTTGACCTTGAACTGCCGCTTGGCCTGCTTCCTTTCGAGTGCGGCGTCGAGCGCGCGTGTTTCCGGAAGCAGCGACATTGACGACGAAGTTGTGCCGCCGAACAGTCCCGCGAACAGCCCGACGCTCTGCGGCTTCTGCCCCACCGGTTCGCTGCGCAACTCGCCATTGTTGCCGGTCAGGGCAACGTTCATGGCCTCGGCCGGGATCGGCTCGGCCGACTGGATCTGCGCAATGGGTGCAATCGGTTCGATGATGTTGAGGGTCTTCTTCTTGGCTGGCGTAGCGTCAGCCACCTTCGCCGCCGCGAGCGGCTGGCTCTTCTTGGCAAGGAATGCCTGCCGTTCCGCATCGGCTTTGGCTTTCGCCGCCTCCCGCATCGCCAGCTTCCTGGCTTCGAGTGCTTTGGCGCGAGCGGCTTCCTTGTCGGCTGCGATCTTGGCTTCGATCTTGCGGATCTGCGCAAGGTCGTCCGGCGTCGGATCTTTCTTCTTCTTGAGAAGCTTCAATTGCGCCGCATCGCTTTTGGCAGCGACGTTGACGACGTCGGTTGTTGCTGCGGCTTTATGGGCCGAGTTTGCCGTCGGCATGGCCGCGTAAGCGGGCGCACCTAGGCTGAGCACGGCACAAAGGCCGGCAAAAATGAAGCTGCGAAGCTGCATGGGGAAGATCCGATCGTTCAATGCTTGTTGCCCACGGCATCGCCCGGCGCCCCCCAAGGACGCCGAGAATGCCGCGTGCAACCTATAATCGATTAGCCGGAAGCGCCTCAAGCGCGCGGTGCGGTCGAATCTTCGTGATCGTGCGGCATTTGCCGCGACTGTGTTCAAACGACAACAGATCGCGGCATAAGATGCCCGATTACTGGTTGGGGACCTGCGGCGTGGCCGGCGCGGTGGCGCCGTTTGTCGCTGGCGGCGTCGCCGGAGCGGTTGCCGGCGGCGTCGTTGCCGCGCCATTGCCGGACGGCGGGGTCGGCGCCGTGGTGCCCGAAGGCGGCGTCGGCGTCGTGGTTCCGGGCAATTGGTTGAGTACGCCCTTGCCTGCCCCGTCCGAGGTCGCCGGCACGCGATCGAGAATGTCGATCGGCTTCTCGCCATAGCGCGCTACGATCGACAGTGTCAGCGAAGTGACGAAGAAAGCTGCGGCCAGGATCGCCGTCGCCCGCGTCAGCGCATTGGCGGCGCCACGCGCGGTCATGAAGCCCGATCCGCCGCCGATGCCGAGGCCGCCGCCTTCGGAGCGCTGCAGCAGCACCACGCCGACAAGCGCGAGCACGACCATGAGGTGGACGACGATCAGTACGGTTTCCATAATTTATCCTGGCAAGGCCTGGTGCGGCCGCTGATTTGGAGGCGGCTCAATACAATGCTTTGACGGCATTTCCAAGCCCGTGGCCGGAATATGGGAAGCAATGCGTCCTTTGCAACGATTTCGGCGCCGGCCGTCCGCTCAAATGCAGCAAGCAGCCTTGTATCAAGCGATGTTTCGATAGGCTTCCGCGATGCCGAGGAAGTCCGCCGCCTTTAGGCTGGCGCCGCCGACCAGCGCGCCATCGACATTCCTGACGCCTAGCAACTCGACGGCGTTGGACGGCTTGACCGAGCCGCCGTAGAGAATGCGCATCTTGGCCGCCGTATTGCCGAGCTTCCGGGCCAGTTCTTCGCGGATATGCGCATGTGCCTCGGCGACGTCGGCGGCGGTCGGGGTCAAGCCGGTGCCGATCGCCCATACCGGCTCATAGGCAATGACGGTGTTGGAAGCCGTGGCGTTTGGCGGGACCGAGCCAGCGACCTGGCGCGACAGCACGTCGAGCGTGGCTCCTGCTTCGCGTTCGGCTCTTGTCTCACCAATGCAGATGATGGCCACCAGCCCGGCACGCCATGCGGCGGAGGCCTTGGCCTGCACTAAGGCATCGTCCTCCTTGCGATCGGCGCGGCATTCGGAATGGCCGACAATGACATGGCTGGCTCCTGCATCCTTCAGCATCTCGGCCGAAATGCAGCCGGTATAGGCGCCGCTTTCCTCGGTGTGGCAATCCTCTCCGCCGGCCCGCACCGGTGTGCGCGACAGAATCTCGGCGGCGTGCGCAAGTAAGGTCGCCGGCACGCAGAGCACCGCTTCGGTCTCGGCGTCGAGCCCGCTCATGAAGCCGTTGCCGATCATCCTGAGCTCGTTGAGCGAGGCGCTGGTACCGTTCATTTTCCAGTTGCCGGCGACGAGCGGGCGGATTCCAGGCGTCATGGGATTGTTTCTCCGGGCAATTTCCAGCTGGCCCTCACTATCAAAATCAGGCCACAAAGCAATCGACAGTGAGCAGGAAGGGCGCTATTGCGCTTGTTTCAGACTCGGCGCATGCGAAATGCGCAAAAATCGGAAGTACTCATGCTTGGTATGTTGAGAAGTGCGGCGGGGACCTGGGTCGCGAAACTGCTGCTGTCATTGTTGGTGTTGAGCTTCGCCGTCTGGGGTATCTCGGGACGGCTGATGGGCGGTCTTGCCGGCCATGACGCCGTGATCACGGCCGGAGTCACCAAGGTCTCTATCAACGAATACCGCCTCGCCTACGATCGCCAGCTCAGCGTCATGTCGCAGCAATTCGGCCAGCGCATCAGCCGTGAGCAGGCGACGGCGCTCGGCATCGACAACCAGGTGCTGGCGCAACTCGTATCGGGTGCCGTCCTCGACGAGCAGGCCCGCAAGCTCGGCCTCGGCCTGTCCAAGGACCGGCTCGCCGAACTGACGCGTGAAGACCCGGCGTTCAAAGGGCCTGCCGGAACCTTCGACAGGAGAACGTTCGAGTACCTGCTTCGGCAGATCGGCATGCGGCCGGAAGACTATTTGAAGAACCGCGCCCAGGTCGCGGTCCGCCAGCAGATCGTCGAGGCGGTTTCGGACGGCCTCAAGGCCCCTGATACATTCTTCAAGGCGGTCGCGCTCTATCGCGGCGAAGATCGCACCATCGACTACCTGACCTTGCCGAAATCGCTTGTCGAGCCGATAGAAGCGCCGTCCGACAGCGTGCTTTCGGCCTATTTCGAGGACAACAAGAAAACCTACGCCGCGCCCGAATACCGCAAGTTCTCCTATGTCAGGCTCGAGCCGGAAGACATCATGGATTTGAGCGCGGTGACCGACCAACAGGTCAGCGACGACTACAACAAGAACAAGGCGCGCTACACCACGCCGGAGATGCGCACCATCGAGCAGCTTGTATTCAAGACGCCTGATGCCGCAAAGGCGGCGCTCGATTCGCTCAGGACCGGCGCGACTTTCGACAAGATCGTCGCCGCCGAGGGCAAGACCCCGGCCGACACGCTGCTCGGCACGCTGGCCAAGGACAAGATCGCCGACAAGGCGGTCGCCGACGCCGTCTTCAAGCTCAACGTCAATGAGGTCAGCCCGGTCGTACAAGGCGCATTTGGTCCCGTTCTGCTGCGCGTCACCGAGATCAAGCCGGAAGTGGTGAAGCCGCTGGCCGAAGTATCCGAGCAGATACGCAAGGACCTGGCACTGGGCGAGGCAAGCCGCATCTTGCTGGACGTGCACGACAATTACGAGGATACGCGCGCCTCGGGCAGTTCGCTCGCCGAGGCAGCCGCCAAATTGAAGCTGAAGGTCGTCACCATCGACGCCATCGACCGCACCGGCCAACGGCCGGATGGAAGCATCGTCAAAGACCTGCCGGAATCGCCGGCGCTCATCAAGGCGGTGTTCGAATCCGAACCCGGAACCGACAATGAAGGTCTCACCACCGCCGATAACGGCTTCGTCTTCTACGACGTGAGCGCGATCACGCCGGCCCGTGACCGCACATTGGACGAAGTCCGCCAGAAGGTCGTGGCCGACTGGACCGCGGCGGAGACCACCAAACGGCTCACCGCAAAAGCGCAAGAGCTCGAGAAGCGTCTCAAGGCCGGCGCGACGCTCGAGGTGATCGCCGGTGAGCTCAAGCTCGAAAAACAGACCAAGCGCGGCGTCAAGCGCGATGCTGACGACGTCGATTTCGGCAAGGAAGGGGCCGCCGCGATGTTCGGCGTCGGCGAAGGCGGCACCGGGCTGATCCCCTCGCCCACCGGCGACGGACAGATCTTGTTCAAGGTTGCCGAGGTATTCGAGCCCGCCGGGGCCGACGCCAGCTCAGTACCCCAGGACGCACAGAAATCCTTCACATCCGGCATGTCCGACGACCTGCTCGACCAGTTGGTAGCGCAGTTGCAGACGCAATATGACGTCCGCATCGATCAGACGGCCGTAACCCAAGCCCTGGCCAGATGAGCGCACTGAAGATCCACATCGCCAAGGTCGCCGCCGGCAGCGCTCTTTCTTTCGAGGAGGCGCGCGAGGCCTTCGACATTATCATGTCGGGCGATGCTACTCCGGGCCAGATAGGCGGCTTCCTGATGGCATTGCGCGTGCGCGGCGAGACCGTCAGCGAGATCGCCGGCGCCGTCGCCACCATGCGCGCCAAGATGCTGCGCGTCGAAGCCCCCGAGGGCGCCATCGACATTGTCGGCACCGGCGGCGACAATTCGCACAGCGTCAACATTTCGACCGCATCCGCCTTCGTCATCGCCGGCAGCGGCGTGCCCGTCGCCAAGCACGGCAATCGCGGACTGTCCTCGCTGACCGGCGCCGCCGATGTGCTGATCGCATTGGGCGTCAAGATCGACATCCCTCCGGAGACGATCGGCCGCTGCATTCACGAGGCCGGCGTTGGCTTCATGTTCGCGCCGGCGCATCACCCGGCGATGAAGCATGTCGGCCCGACCCGGGTCGAGCTCGGCACCCGCACCATCTTCAATCTGCTGGGCCCGCTTTCCAATCCGGCCAGTGTCAGACGGCAGATGGTCGGCGTGTTCCTGCCCGAATGGATCATGCCGGTGGCAGAAACGTTGAAGGAGCTTGGCGCCGACCACGCCTGGGTCGTCCATGGCGACGGCTATGACGAGATCACCACCACCGGCGAAACGCAGGTCGCCGAATTGGCCGGCGGCGAGATACGCAGCTTGGTGCTGACCCCGGAAGCAGTCGGGCTGACGCGTCACACCAAGGACGAGTTGCGCGGCGGCGACGCCGCCCACAACGCCCAGGCACTGCGCGACATGCTGGGCGGCGCCGCTGGCGCCTTTCGCGATACGGTGCTGATGAATGCCGGCGCCGGGCTGGTGGTAGCCGGCAAGGCGACGACGCTTGCCGACGGCATGGTAACGGCGGCGCAGGCCATCGACAGCGGCCGCGCGCTGAAAGTGCTCGACAGGCTGGTCGAGATTTCGAACGGTTAAAACCATGTCCGACATCCTGCGCAAGATCGAGGCTTACAAGCGCGACGAGATCGCGGCGGCCAAGGCACGCGTGCCATTGGCCGAGATCAAGGCACGGGCGACGGATGCCGACGCGCCGCGCGGATTTCTTTCCGCCCTTGAAGCAACGCGCAAATCCGGCGGGTTTGCGCTGATTGCCGAAATCAAGAAAGCTAGCCCATCCAAAGGCCTGATCCGCGCCGATTTCGATCCGCCGGCGCTGGCCAGGGCCTATGCGAAAGCCGGTGCCGCCTGCCTTTCGGTGCTGACCGACACACCCTCTTTCCAAGGCGCGCCCGAATTCCTCACCGCTGCGCGCGCTGCCGTCGAGTTGCCTACCTTACGCAAGGATTTCCTGTTCGACCCCTATCAGGTCTACGAGGCCAGGGCATGGGGCGCCGATGCCATCCTGATCATTATGGCCAGCGTCGACGACGCGTTGGCAAGAGAACTCGAAGCGACAGCTTTCGGGCTCGGCATGGACGCGCTGGTCGAAGTGCATGATGAGGCGGAAATGGAACGTGCGCTGCGGCTGTCGTCGCGGCTGATCGGCATCAACAACCGCAATCTCCGGACCTTCGAAACCAGCCTCGAGACCTCGGAACGGCTGGTAGCGATGGTGCCGGGCGGCCGCCTTCTAGTCAGTGAGAGCGGAATCTTTTCGCATGACGATTGCCGCCGGCTGGAGCGGAGCGGCATCGCTACTTTCCTGGTCGGCGAGAGCCTGATGCGTCAACAGGACGTGGCCGCGGCAACGCGCCTGCTGTTGACGGGCAAGACGCCGGCAGAGGCGATCTGAGGATGGCGGCCGCCCTCACCCATCTTGGCGCGCAGGGCGAAGCCAACATGGTCGATGTCGGCGGCAAGGCTGAGACGGTGCGCACGGCAGTCGCGGAAGGTTTTGTCGCGATGCGGCCCGAGACATTGGGCATGATCCTCGCCGGCGATGCCAAGAAAGGCGATGTGCTGGGCACCGCCCGCATTGCCGGCATCATGGCGGCCAAGAAGACGCATGAACTGATCCCGCTTTGCCATCCGCTGCTGCTGACCAGGATATCTGTCGATATCGAGCCGGACGCCGCACTGCCCGGCCTGAAGGTGACGGCTTTGACCCGCGTCACTGGCAAGACCGGCGTTGAAATGGAGGCCTTGAGTGCCGTCTCGGTCGCTTGCCTGACCATCTACGACATGGCCAAGGCGATCGACCGCGCCATGGTCATCTCCGGCATCAGGCTGGTTGAAAAGACCGGCGGTAAATCCGGCGACTACAAGATCACCGGGGCCACCGAGGCAGGCCGCTAATGGCGCTGGTCCCAGTTGCCGAGGCGCTCGAGCGCCTGCTGGACGGAGCAGTTGCACTGCCGGGCGAACGTGTCGCGCTGCTGGATGCCGCCGACCGCGTGCTGGCGGAGCCGGTTGTGGCGCTCCGCACCCAGCCGCCGTTCAACGCCTCCGCCATGGACGGCTATGCCGTGCGGGCGGCTGACATCGCGTCCCTACCCGCAAGGCTTTCGGTGATCGGCATAGCGCCGGCCGGACGCGGCTTTGCCGGAACGGTGCAGCAGCGGCAGGCCGTGCGCATCTTTACCGGCGCGCCGCTTCCCGAAGGCACCGACACTATCGTCATCCAGGAGAACGTCCGCGACCTCGGCGGCGGCAGCGTCGAAGTGACAGAGCCGACGGTGCAGGGGCGCAACATCCGCCGCCTTGGGCTCGATTTCGCCAAGGGCGATGTCCTGCTGCCCAAAGGCCGCCTGCTCGATTCGGCCGCCTTGTCGCTGGCGGCATCGGCCAATCACCCCGAGGTCGGCGTGGTCAAACGGCCGCTGGTCGCCATCATCGCCACCGGCGACGAATTGCTGCCGCCGGGCAGCGAGCTTGGCCCCGACCAGATCATCTCCTCTAACGCCTATGGTGTCGCTGCCGCCGCACAGTCGGTCGGTGCGCGGGCGCTCGACCTCGGTATCGCGCCGGACCGCAGGGAGGCGATCGCGGCATTGGTTGAAAAGGCCGTGAAGGCTGGCGCGAACGTCATCGTCACGCTGGGCGGTGCCTCGGTCGGCGACCACGACTTCGTCCATGACGTGCTGACCGGGCAAGGCATGACCCTCGATTTCTGGAAGATCGCCATGCGACCGGGCAAGCCGCTGATGTTCGGGCGGCTGGGCGACATTCGCTGCATCGGCCTGCCCGGCAACCCCGTGGCGAGCCTGGTCTGCGCTCAGCTCTTCCTGAAGCCGCTGCTGGCGCGGCTCGGCGGCCGCGCCTTTCAGCGGGATATCCGTCGGGCACGGCTCGGTGCTGCCATGCCGGCCAACGATCTCAGGCAAGATTATGTGCGGGCTGTTGTCACAGACGACGCCGGTGCGCTCGTGGCGACGCCGTTCGGCATCCAGGACTCCTCGATGCTGAAAATGCTGGCCGATGCCAACGGGCTGATCGTCCGCGCGCCGTTCGCGCCTGCTGCGGCGGCGGGCTCCCCCTGCGACGTGCTGATGCTACGCTGAACCTGCCTCACTCCGAGGTCAAGGTCCGGGTCAGCGGATGGTCTGGATCGGCCAAACCGTCGATGATGTTGAAATGATGCCGGTCGGGCTCGACCACGGAGCTGGTCGCGGCACCCAGGCCGATCCAGATGTTGGCCAGCAACGCGCTCTGGCGCAGGAATTCGGCGCGCTCGCCGCCGCCGGCCCAGCAGGTCAGGCGGGCCTTTTCCATCGGGCGCAGCAGCACCGGACTTTCGGCCTGCGCCTCGGCCTCATCGATCGCCAGCGTCTCGTTCATGCCGGTGCGCATGATCGGGCGCAAATCATGCACCCCCGAGATCGACACCACGTGACGAACGCGCCGGACCACTTCGGGCGCCAGCGGCGTTGTCCTGGTAACCATCCGGCTAACAAGATGGCCGCCGGCCGAGTGCCCGGTCAGCATCAGCGGCCCTGCGACCATCGCCGCCGCCTTGCCTATCGCCGCGCCGACTTCCTTGACGATGCTGCCAATGCGTATCTGCGGACAGAGCGTGTAGGACGGCATGGCAACTGCATAGCCGCGATCAACAGCGCCCGCGGCAAGATGTGACCAGAAACTCTTGTCGAATGCCATCCAGTAGCCGCCATGGACGAACACCACGACCCCCTTCGGCTTGGTGGCCGGCAGGAAAAGATCGAACCGGTTGCGTGGGTTATCGCCATAGGCCAGGTCGAGCCGCGCCCTGCCCTCGGTCGAAAGCGCCTCGCGGAAAACCTGCGCGGGCTCGACCCAGGCCGCCGGCCAGCGATCGCTGCCGGCTATGTTGGCGCCGTTGGCATAGGCGTTGTCCCAATCGGCAATATGACGTTCGAACACCCTGCGCCCTCCCTGGCAATATGGCCTTGCAACCTAGCCGCGAGCATCGCGCGGCGCATCATCGCCAGCCTCACGATTCCAGCTCTCGCATCAATCTCAGTGACAGCCGCCTTGATGGCGAAGCGCGCATCCTTCCACGCACCGGTGCGCAGGATGTCCTCAAGCACTTCGACGCCTGCCAGACATCGGCATAGCCGACATAGAGCGGGGTGAAGCCGAAGCGCATGGTCGATGGCGCGCGAAAATCGCCGATCACACCACGTTCGATCAGCGCGCGCATGATCTGGTAGCCATGCTCATGCATGAATGAAATCTGGCTGCCGCGTTTTTCCCCATCGCGCGTGCTTTCGAGCGTGAGGCCGTAAGTGCCGCACTTTGCCTCGACAAGCTCGATGAACAGATCGGCCAGTGCGATGCTCTTCTTGCGCACCGCAGTCATGTCGACATCGTCCCAGATGTCGAGCGCGCCCTTCAGCGTGCGCATCGAAAGGATCGGCTGGGTGCCGCACAGAAACCGGCGGATGCCGGTGCCGGCCGCATAGCCTGGCTCGAAGGCGAAGGGTCGTGCATGGCCCCACCAGCCGGTGAGCGGCTGCTGGATGTCGGAAAGATGCCGCTCAGCCGCATAGATGAAGGCAGGCGCGCCCGGGCCGCCATTCAGATATTTATAGGTGCAGCCAACGGCAAAATCGGCGTTTGCTTTGTCGAGCTCGACTGGCATCGCGCCAGCGGTGTGGCAGAGATCCCAGACGATCATCGCCCCGGCTTCCTGGGCCCTGCGCGTCAGAGCCGGCATGTCGCGCAGTTCGCCCGATTTGTAGTTGACGTGATTGACCAGCACCACGGCGGTGCGATCGTCGATCAGCTCCTCGATGGTCGGCGCGTCGACCCCCGAGAGGCGCAGCAGCGCATCTTTTCGCGTCGAAACCACACCCTCAGCCATGTAGAGGTCTGTCGGAAAACTATCGCCCTCGGCGACGATGGCCTGCCGCTCCGGTCGCATGGCCATGGCCGCGTGCAGCAGCTTGTAGATGTTGACCGACGTCGTGTCGCAGACCACCGTCTGGCCGACCGCGGCACCGATCAGGCGCCCGAGCTGGTCGCCAAGTTCAAGCGGCATGTTGAACCAGCGGGCCGTGTTCCATGCGCGGATGAGATCATGCGACCATTCTTCGGTCGCGGCCTTGCGCAATTCATCGAAGGCGGCACGTGAAGCAGCTCCTAGCGAATTGCCGTCGAGATAGATCACTCCTTGCGGCAACACAAAGCGGTCGCGCATCGCGCGCAGCGGATCCGCGGCATCCATCGCCTTTACGGCCACGAGATCGGGAATTCCCGTCATGATTTGCCTGCTCCCTCAAAAAATCCAACGCAACGCCGGACACGCATCAACTGTTCTTCCATTACCGGGTAGCGCGTAGCAAGGCTCCACCGGCGAGAAGCAGCCTGACCAGGCGGTGGAAACCTGGAGTTAGCCCGAGGTTGGCGTTTTGAGTTCGTTTCGTTCACGGTGCATTGACCAAACCGCACAGTCGATACGGGTTCAATTCCGTGCCCTTTGCCGACCGACGGCCGATGCCAGTGCCGCCTTCAAGGAGGCCAGAACGGCGCAAACGAAAGCAGAATCAAGGGGATGAGGCTCGCGGCGGTGAAAATACGGTACGCCGGTAGGGGACGTCGTTTGTTTCCCGAGCCTTAACGCATTCATTAAACTTTAAACAGTTGCGGAACACAACTGGAACAGATAGTGTCTGTTCTGGGTTTGTTTTCTGATTCTGTTGGGGGTCGCTATGCTGACACGCAAACAACACGAACTGCTTATGTTCATCCACGAAAGGTTGAAGGAAAGCGGTATCCCACCTTCCTTCGACGAGATGAAGGAAGCGCTCGACCTGGCTTCCAAATCCGGAATCCACCGACTGATTACGGCGCTGGAGGAGCGCGGCTTCATTCGCCGTTTGCCCAACCGGGCCCGTGCGCTGGAGGTACTACGCCTGCCTGACTCGATCGCCCCCGGCCTCAATGCGGCACGCAAGTTCTCGCCGAGTGTCATCCAGGGCAGTCTTGGGCAAGGTGCCCCTCGGCAGGGCAAGCCCACATCGTCGCGCGTCCCTGCAGCCGGCAATGACGACGATGTCGTCGCCGCCGTTTCGATCCCGGTAATGGGCCGCATCGCCGCCGGTGTGCCGATCGATGCTATCCAGCACCAGACGCATTCGATTTCGGTGCCGCCGGATATGATCATGGGCGGCGAGCATTATGCGCTCGAGGTCAAAGGCGATTCGATGATCGAGGCTGGCATTTTCGACGGCGACACGGTGATCATCCGCAACGCCGATACGGCGAGCCCCGGTGAGATCGTGGTGGCCTTGGTCGACGAGGAGGAAGCGACGCTGAAGCGGTTCCGCCGCAAGGGCGCCTCGATCGCCCTGGAGGCCGCCAATCCGGCCTACGAGACGCGCATCTTCGGACCAGACAGGGTCAAGGTGCAGGGCAAGCTCGTTGGGCTGATCCGCCGCTACTGAGTTGCGCCCTTGGTGCCGGCTTTTGGATTGTCGGCTCTGCGGTATGGCGGCAGGCCGCGCGCCGCGCGTGAAAATTTCCGCTGCACGTGCCAGGGCCGGTATGATTTTTCGACGGCGAAGCGGATTTCGGCGCGTGTTGCCGCTTGTGGATCGAAATAGACGGCCGCACTTCCCGCGCGCGCCAGTTGCCGTTTGGTGACGACGAGGACCAGCCGGTCGTAGTAGCAGGGATTATGGGCGGTGGCGTCGTCGATGACGATCAAGCTGGCGAAGGCGCAGGCTGGCCGTGCGGTATCGCGGTCCTTGGCTTGCGCAATGATCGCGCCGGATGGATGCCTGGCGAGGCAGAGACCGTCCGTGCAAATGAACGGCATGCCCGGCGGTAGGTCGGCCGGATCGGCAATGTCGAATTGCGGATCGTTCTTTCCAGGTGTTTCCGGCGCGACGATAGCCTCTGATGTGAGCGCGCGTTTCCAGTTGTCGATCGTGAACTCATTCGGGCGTGCCCGGTTGACGGCGAGCTCACCGCTGCCGATCGGCAGCGCGACCAGCCGTGCGTCCTCCGAGATCAATACGTCGGGTACGCGCGTCTGCGTTGTCGTTAGCAAGCCGGCGAGCGCAAAAGGAAGTGCCGCGAGCCGCAACCAGGTCGTCGCCATGCTGGCAATGACGAGGGCGATCGTCACCAAAAGGACAGATCTCAGCGAAATCAGTCCGACCGCATCGATCGGCGAGCGCTCGGAGATCCACCCGGACAGGGCGATCATCGCCGTCAGCCCTTTGCCCATCACGTATAGGAAAGGCCCATCCGCGCCGAACGGCATCGCCAGCGCACTGAGGACGGCGAAGGGCATGACGACCAGTGAGACGATGGGCATGATGGCCAGATTGGCGAACAGGCTGAGCGGCGCCACGCGCTGGAAATGCCATATGGCGAAAAGCGCCGTGGCGCTCCCTGCAATGATCGAGGTCATCGCCAGGCCGCCCATGCCCAGCAGGACCTTTCGCGTGGCGAGGCGTAGCGGCGACCGCCGCGGCGGCGGCGTGGTGGCCCTGCCGGCGCGGTAGTCGGACCAGCCGGCATAGGCGCCGACAAGGGCCGCCGTCGCGGCGAAGGACATCTGGAAGCTCGGACCGACCACCTCGTGCGGCGACACCACGATGACCGCGATGGCCGAGATCGCCAGGTTGCGCATGGTGAGCGCGGCCCGGTCGAACAGCACGGCGATAAGCATCACCGCCAGCATGATGAAGCTGCGTTCGGCCGCTACCACAATGCCGGAAAAGACGAGGTAGGCCGCAATCGAAAAAAGCGCGGCGGCTGCGGCATATTTCTTGACCGGCCGTCGCGATGAGAAGTCGGGAAACAGCGCAAAGGCGCCGCGTAGCAGCGCCATGATGGTGCCGGCGACCAACGCCATATGCAGCCCCGAGATGGAGATGATGTGGTAGATGCCTGTACGCCGCATCGCTTCGTTGATCTCCTCGGGAATGCCGGCGCGCACGCCAACGATCAGCGCAGCAGCAATCTCGCCCTCGGCGCCGCCGATGCGGCTGCGGATATGGTCGGCGATGGATTCGCGCGCGTCTTCGATCGCGGAAGAAAGCCGCGCGGCAAGCGGCATGCTGCCCGAAGCCACGACTTTCGGATTGCCGAGAAAGAAGCCGCTGCCGCCGATACCGGCGAAATAGCTGTCGAAGGAGAAATCATAGCTGTCGGGCCGCACCGGGCCGGTCGGCGGCAGCAGCCGCACATAGCCGGTGATCTCGGAACCAGCGGCCAGCTCAGCCGGTATCTTCATCGCCGAAATGCGGACCCGTTCCGGCATGTAGCGCAGCGTCGGCCTGGCGGTTGAGATCACATCGATTGTCAGTCTGATGCGGCCGCTCGCCATGGGCTCGTACGATACGACACGACCCGTCAGCCGCGTCGAGATTTCGGAACCGAGCATATGCGTCCCGACACGCCAGGTCTCGAACTTGGCGGCAAGCACGCCAAGCGCGCAGAGCAGCGCCACCATGAAGCACAGGCGGGTCCTGGGCCATGACCGCGAGATGACGGCACAAAGGGCCGCGAGGAGCACGATTGCGATCGGCTGCGGAAAGGCCGGCTCCACCGACAGCGCGAAATATACGACCACCCCGCATGCGAGGAACACCGGCACCAGCAGGAAGGCGACGCCACGGTCGAGTTCCAGGCCGGCTGCCGAGGTTACGCTGTTGCGGATGCGGGATGGTGACGGGAGGCGGAAACGCCGGCGTAGGCGCACGATGGGCTCGGACGCAGGCACCGGAACCGTTGCTGGGTCGCTGGCCGGCAGCGACGGAGCATCGAAGCGCGGAGCGGGCAGCAATGCCGATACCGGCAGGGCAGGCGGGGGAGCGGCAAACAGCAAGCGTTCGCTGACGCCGCTACCAGCGTCCTCGCCCTCGCCCGCACCACGGCCTCGCACAGCCATCGGGTCTGCCTCTTGCGCCCTCGACCTCCTATGCTACATGAACGCGCAACGCGCGAAAGTCCGCAAACCCACTTCCTTGGCCCGCCTGAGAGTTCCATGCCCGATAAGGTCGTCACCCGTTTTGCCCCCTCGCCCACCGGTTATCTGCATATTGGCGGCGCGCGCACGGCGCTGTTCAACTGGCTGTATGCCAAGCACACAGGCGGCACGATGCTGCTGCGCATCGAAGACACCGACCGCGAGCGCTCCACCGATGCGGCAACCGCAGCCATTCTCGACGGGCTTTCCTGGCTTGGCCTGACATGGGACGGTGAGCCGGTGTCGCAGTTCGAGCGTGCGCCGCGCCATCGCGAGGTGGCCGAGGAGCTGGTGCGCGTGGGCAAGGCCTATTACTGCTACGCGACGCCGGCGGAGCTGGAGGCGATGCGCGAGGCAGCGCGAGCCAAGGGGCTTCCGCCCCGCTATGATGGACGCTGGCGCGACCGCGACCCGTCGGAGGCGCCGCCCGGCGCCAAGGGGGCGATCCGCATCAAGGCGTCGACAGACGGCGAGACGGTGGTGCATGACCGCGTCCAGGGCGACGTGCGCTTTCCCAACAAGGATCTCGACGATTTCATTATTCTGCGCTCGGATGGCAATCCCACCTACATGCATGCCGTCGTCGTCGACGATCACGACATGGGCATCACCCACATCATCCGCGGCGACGATCATTTGACCAACGCGGCACGCCAGACCGTAATCTATCAGGCCATGGGCTGGGAGGTGCCGTCGATGTCGCATATCCCGCTGATCCACGGTGCCGACGGCGCCAAGCTGTCGAAGCGGCACGGTGCGCTTGGCGTCGAAGCCTATCGCGCTATGGGCTACCTGCCGGAGGCGCTGCTCAACTATCTGGCGAGGCTTGGCTGGAGCCACGGCGACGATGAGATCATGTCGATCGCCGACATGATTGCATGGTTCGACATTGGCGACGTCAACAAGGGCGCCGCCCGTTTCGACTTCGCCAAGCTCGAGGCGCTTAACGGCGTGCATATGCGCCGGATGAACGACGCGGCGCTGCTCGACATCTTCATCGCCACTCTGCCCTATCTTGAAGGCGGCCCGGCAATCGCCGCGCGCCTCGACGACAGACGCAGGGCGCAACTGCTTGCCGCTTTGCCGGGCCTGAAGGAGCGCGCCAAGACGCTGGTCGAACTTGTTGAAGGGGCTGCATTCCTTTTCGTCGAGCGGCCGCTGCCGGTCGACGAGAAGGCGGCGGCGCTGCTCAGCGGTGAGGCGCGCGCGATCCTGCGGGGCGCTCATGCGGCACTAGCCACGGTTTCGGAGTGGTCTGCCGCCTCAGCCGAAGCCGCGATCCGCGACTATGCGCAGGCCGCCGGCCATAAACTCGGCGCCGTGGCCCAACCTTTGCGCGCCGCGGTCACCGGCAAAAGTACCTCGCCAGGTGTCTTTGATGTGCTTGCCGTGCTTGGCCGCGAGGAAAGCCTGGCGCGGATCGCTGATCAAATCGATTAGCAAACTGGCCTAAGAAGATTGGCATTGAAAGGTGTGTTTCGCAGTGCAACATTGGGTCTTGGCCTAATCTGCCGCGCAGATTCAATTGCGGGCGCAAATGTGCGTATTCCGATGCTTTTGACGTGTTGGGTTCAGATATTTTGCCTTTGCCGGCCTGAGGAAACAAAAAGGAGTTTGCTATGACCGAACCTGCGACAAAAATGGAATTTGGCGGCAAAACCCAGGCATCGACGGCCAAGCTGGAACTCGGCGGCAAAACCCATGAATTCAAGATACGAAGTGGTTCGGTAGGACCTGACGTCATCGACATCGGTTCGCTCTACAACACCGCCGGCATCTTTACCTACGATCCCGGCTTTACGTCGACGGCGAGCTGCGAATCGGAAATCACCTTCATCGATGGCGATGCCGGCATTCTTTTGCACCGCGGCTACCCGATCGACCAACTGGCCGAGCACGGCGACTTCCTCGAAGTCTGCTATCTCTTGCTCTATGGTGAACTGCCGACCAAGGCGCAGAAGGACGATTTCGACTACCGGGTGACGCGCCACACCATGGTGCATGAGCAGATGTCGCGCTTTTTCACCGGCTTCCGCCGTGATGCGCATCCGATGGCGGTGATGTGCGGCGTGGTCGGCGCACTGTCGGCCTTCTATCACGATTCCACCGACATCTCGGATCCTTATCAACGCATGGTCGCCTCAATGCGGCTGATCGCCAAGATGCCGACAATCGCGGCGATGGCGTACAAATACCACATCGGCCAGCCGTTCATCTATCCGAAGAACGAGCTGAATTTCGCAGCCAACTTCCTGCATATGTGCTTCGCCGTGCCTTGCGAGGAATACAAGATCAATCCGGTGCTGGCGCGTGCGATGGAGCGCATCTTCATCCTGCACGCCGATCACGAACAGAACGCCTCGACTTCGACCGTCCGCCTGGCCGGCTCGTCGGGCGCCAATCCCTTTGCCTGTATCGCTGCCGGCATCGCCTGCCTGTGGGGTCCTGCACATGGCGGCGCCAACGAGGCAGCCCTGAACATGCTGGGCGAGATCGGCCATGTCGATCACATCCCGGAATTCATTGCGCGCGCCAAGGATAAGAACGATCCGTTCCGATTGATGGGCTTTGGCCACCGCGTTTACAAGAACTACGATCCGCGCGCCAAGATTATGCAGAAAACCGCGCACGAAGTCCTGGGCGAGCTCGGCATCAAGGACGATCCGCTGCTCGACATCGCCATGGAGCTGGAAAAGATCGCACTGACCGATTCCTATTTCATCGAGAAGAAGCTCTACCCCAACGTCGATTTTTATTCCGGCATCACCCTTAAGGCGCTGGGCTTCCCCACCACCATGTTCACCGTACTGTTCGCGGTCGCCCGCACCGTCGGCTGGATCGCGCAGTGGAAGGAGATGATCGAGGATCCGCACCAGAAGATCGGTCGCCCGCGCCAGCTCTATACCGGCGCGCCGGAACGGGATTACGTGCCGATCGCGAAGCGGTGAAGGTAGCGAGTAGCGAGTAGCGAGTAGCGAGTAGTAGCTGAAGCAGCTTGGCCGTTACCGCCAGCACCATTTCCTACTCGCTATTCACCATTCACCACTTCCTCACCATCCCCGTCACCACCCCCGCAGCAATCTCGCCTGACGGCGTGGCGGTTGCCATACGCCCGGCAATGTCGGCAAAACCGTGCTTCTGCCAGGTGCGGTAGGCGGTATCGGAGAACAGCGCTTCCAGTTGCCGCGCCAGATAATGCGGCCGCACATATTGATTGTAGTGTTCCGGCACAATCGGCCGGTCGGCAATGAGATTGGGCAAGGCTGCGCTCCATACTTTGATCAGCGGCTGCGCCATGCGCATGACCGGATCGAGCCGGTAGCAGGAGATCATCGGCACACCTGCCAGTGCAAGTTCCAGCGATACCGTCCCCGACGCGATCAGCGCCGCATCCGCCTTGCCGAAGGCCTGCCATTTGCGTTCGGCATCAAGGATGATCTCCGGCTTCTCGTCCCAGCTCGCAACCGAGGTCCTGACCAGATCGGCGACGTGCGGGACCGTCGGCAACAGCAGGCGCAAGCGGTGCCCGCGCGCCCGCAGGATCGACACCGTCTCGCCGAACGGCCCGACCAGGCGTCGCACCTCGCCGCGACGCGAACCGGGCAATACAAGCAACGTTTTGACGTGATCTGCGGACAGGTCACGTGGCTGCGCCTGCGCCCTGGCGGCACCGACTATGCCCGGATCGTGTGCAAGGCGATGCCCGACATAGGTCCCGGGCGGCCCGCCCAGGCGAGCGAGTTCCTTCACCTCGAACGGCAGGATGCAAAGAATGTGATCGACATACGGTTTCATCGCCGCCGCCCTGCCCGGCCGCCAAGCCCACACGCTCGGGCAGACATAGTGAACGATCGGGATAGTCGGATCGGCGGCACGCACCTTTTTGGCGACGCGCAGCGAGAAATCCGGACTGTCGATGGTGATAAGGCAATCGGGCTTTTCACCGGAAATCGCGTTTGCCGTCTGGCCGATCCGCCGCATCAGGCGCGGCAGGTCGCGCAGGATAGCGCTAAGCCCCATCAGCGCGATCTCGCTGCCGTCGAACAATGGCGCCAGGCCGAGTGCCTGCAAATGGCGGCCGCCGATGCCGACAAGCCGAACGTCGCGCCCGGTCATGCGTTTTAACGCCTGCACAAGATCGGCACCAAGCAGGTCGCCGGACTCCTCGCCGGCGACGACGGCTATCTTCAACGGCCGCTCATTCGCCATGCGCCGGCTCCGCAGCAGGCAGCCCGATCACGAACAGGCCGAGCGCATTGGCACGCCCGATGGTGGCGGGACCTTCGAGCACCAGCGAGCGGCCGGCTTCTACGGCAATGCCGGCCAGTCCGGCGGCATGCGCCGCCTCGACGGTCAGCGGGCCAATGGAGGGCAGATCGGCACGCAGTTCCTGACCGGGCTTGGCGCATTTGACCAGGACACCGCGCGTCCGGCCAGCCAGCCTGCCGTGCCCGCGCAATTCCCTTGTCCGCTCGAGCAGCCCGTCAGTCCCTTCGACGCCTTCCAGCGCAATGGCGCGGCCGCCGACCGCAACAGCCGCTTGGCCGATATCCAGCGCGCCGATGGCTTTTGCCGCCGCGTGCGCTGCCTCGATGTCGCGCCAGTCGGCTTTGCGTGGCGCCGCCTTGGTCAGCAGGCCTTCGGCTGCGACCAGCTCCGGCACGATCTCGTGAGCGCCGACGACTTTGATGCCGCTGCGCTCGATCCTGCGCACGAACAATTTCAGCACCGTATCGTCTCCCCGGGTTACACCGACGAAGAGGCTGGGCAGCCAGGCGAGCAGGCCCAAATTGAGGCGCATGGCGCTCAGCCTGGGGCGGCGCGTGATATGACCCGCGGTCACCAGATGCGTAACGTGATGCCGCTTGAGGATCGGCACCAGCGAGCCGACGTCTTCCAGCCTCAAGACCACCTGCTCATATGGCTCGAAATCGGCTATGCGATCGACCTCGCCCGCCGCCATCACGATGAAGGGCAATTTGCCTTGCCGGGCGAGCGCTCGGGCAATTTCGACCGGGAGGCTGCCGCCGCCGGCGATGATGCCGACCTTGGCATCTGGCGCGAGATCAAGGCCCTTTCCGGCAGCCTCAATCTTCGTCATCTGCTCTCAGTCTTCATCATCGGTATCGTCGCCGTCGCCACCCTTGAGCGACGGCACGGCATAGTGCCGCTTGCCGCGACCGGCGATGAAATCGACAATCTTCATGGCAGTCGGCGACGAGGCGAACTCCGCCTTGGCGAATTCGATGTTTTCGCCGACGGTCCGGGAGCGATCGAAGATCGTCTTATAGGCTTTGCGCAGCAAATGGATCTCCGAACGTGGCAGGCCGGCGCGCTTCAGCCCAATGATGTTGAGGCCGCGAAGGCTGGCACGGTTGCCAACGGCGATGGCGTAGGGAATGACGTCGCCGACGATCGCCGAGCAGCCGCCGAGAAACGCGTTATCGCCGATGCGGACAAACTGATGAACCGCGGTCAGGCCGCCGATGTAGACATTGTCACCGACTTCGCAATGCCCGCCTAACGTCGCTTGATTGGCGAAGGTGGCGTTCTTGCCGACCACGCAGTCATGGGCAATGTGGGCATAGGCAAGGAAATTGCCGTTGTCGCCGATCGTCGTCTCGCCGCGGCTGGAATCGGTGCCGACATGCATGGTGACGCCTTCGCGGATCGTGCAGTTCTCGCCGATCACCAGCGTGGTACGGCCGCCCTTGTGCTTGGTGTTCTGCGGTGGTCCGCCCAGTATCGCCATCGGATAAACCTTGGTCGATGCACCGATGGTGGTCGCGCCAATCACCGAGACATGGCTGACCAGCTCGACGCGGTCGCCGATCACGGCATCGGGGCCGACGTGACAGAAGGGCCCGATGCGGGCGCCTTCGCCGATTTGGGCGCCTGCCTCGATGACCGACGATGGATGGATGACTGTCTGGATTTTCATTAGCATTCGTTTGTCAGCCGCTTGCGACCATCATCGCCGAGATCTCGGCTTCCGCCGCCTTGGCGCCATCGACGAGGGCCTCGCAAGCGAATTTGAGAAGATTGCCGCGTTTCTTGATTTTCTTCACATGAATTTTCAACTGGTCGCCTGGAACGACCGGCTTGCGGAACTTGGCATTGTCGATGGTCAGGAAATAAACCAGCGACGGCTTTTCCGTACCAAGGCTGCGGATGCAGATGGCGCCGGCCGTCTGCGCCATCGCCTCGATGATCAGCACGCCGGGCATGACCGGCTGGTCAGGGAAATGACCTTGGAAATGCGGCTCGTTTATGGTGACGTTCTTGATGCCGATTGCGGATTCGTCGCCATCTATGTCGACGATACGGTCGATCATCAAGAACGGATAGCGGTGCGGCAGGAGCTTCATCAGCCGCATTATGTCAACCGCTTCGAGCGTCGCCGCTGCGATGTCAGCCATTTCCCCCCTCACCCTGTCTGCGCGTCCGTGCAAGTCTGCGCAAGGCCGCTATCTCGCGCATGGCTTCCGCCATCGGCTGCGCCGGATATCCTCCCCAAATCTCACCGGCAGGCACATTGCTCATAAACCCGCTTCTTGCCGCAAGCTTGGCGCCGGACCCGATGGTCAAATGATCCGCAAGGCCGACGCCGCCACCCATGGTGACGTTGTCGCCTATCGTCACTGAACCGGAAATACCCGAAAGCCCGGCTATTATGCAATTGCGGCCGATGCGAACGTTGTGCGCGATCTGCACCAGATTGTCGATCTTGGTGCCCTGGCCGATGATCGTGTCGGACATGGCGCCGCGATCGACGGTCGTATTCGACCCGATCTCGACGTCGTCCTGGATGATGACGCGGCCGATCTGCGGAACCCGCTCAGGACCCTTTGCGCCGGCCACAAAGCCGAAGCCATCCTGGCCGATCCTGGCGCCGCCATGAATGATAACGCGATTGCCGATCAATGCATATTGCACGCTGGCACCTGGACCGACATAGCCGTCGCGGCCAATCTGCGAGGAAGGACCGATAACCGCATGAGGGGCAATGACGGTTCCGCTGCCGATGGCAGCGCGCGGTCCGATGACCGCGCCCGCTTCGATGATCGCACCGGGCTCGACATGGGCGGTCGCATCGATATGGGCGTGCGGCGAGATACCGGTTTCGCCGGTCATCGGTCCAGGCGTCGCAGCCGCCGGGAAAAGCAGGCGCCCGACCATTGCGAAAGCCTGCTGCGGGCGCGGATGCACCAGAACCGCGATGCCCGCTGGCGCCTTGGCGGCAAATTCGGCAGGGCAGAGAACCGCTGCCGCCCGCAGTGACTGCATCAGGGCGAAATTGCGCCTGCCATCGACGAAGACAAGGGCGTTCTCGCCGCCTTCGTTGGCGGGAGCCAGAACGTCGATCGAAACATCGGAGAGAGCGGAATCGACAAGCATCGAGCCGGTCAGATTCGCGACTTCGCCGGCCGTATACCGGCGTGAGGGCGCGAAGAACACCGGATCGGTCATTCCAGAAGCAATATCCAGCTAGCGCATGACCCCGAAATCGGAAATCGATCCTCGGAAAGGATCATGCGCAAAATCAAATTGCTACAACGTTCTTTGAGCGTCCGATAGGACGCACTGCGCTGTAGTGTCGGATCACTGACATCCGGATCCAAACGAGCCGGAAGCATCGTTACCCGCACATTAGAAGCGGGTCGATATGCCGAAGTTGAATTCCTGCACGTCGTCGGTCTTTTCCTTCTTGACCGGGATCGCATAGTCGATGCGGATGGGGCCGAAAGGCGATGCCCACATCAGACCGACGCCGACAGAAGCGCGCCATTCCATGCCGGTCGTCGACTGATTGACGAGGTTGGAGGCAATCTTGCTGCCGTAGAGCGTTGCCGCATCGGCGAATACCGCGCCGCGCAAACCGAAGCTTTCCGGGATGACCGGCAGCGGGAACTGCGCTTCCGCCGAGGCATTGAAGTAAGTGGTGCCGCCGAGATGGTCATTGCTGTTGTCCGAGGCAACCGGACCGATGCCGCCATATTCGAAACCGCGGATCATTCGATCGCTGCTCTGGAAATGGTCGAAGACACGCAGGTCGCCGCTGCCATATCCCTGGACATGGCCGGCACCGCCAGAAATGAGGCCTACCAGATCCAATTGTTCGGACAACGTCTGATAAATGCTGCCGCGCGCTGTCACCTTGATGAACTTGGCGTCGCCGCCCACGCCAGCCACTTCCGTGCCGACGTTGGCAAAAATGCCTTCATGGGGATTCTTCATGTCGTCAATGGTATTGTAAACTAGGCCGAGACTAACCGACGATTTGAGCCACGGACTCTCTTCGACACCGTTTATAATCGCCTGGGAGACATCGCAGGTGGCAGGGTCGCAGTCCTCGTCGAACTCATACTTCTCCTGAGCGATATTATACGCGAGCTGCGTCGAGATGTTGTCGGTAATCGGCAGGCCGAAGCGCACTGTCGCGCCCGTCGTGTCGCTATCGTAATGGTCATAGTTTCGAGTCTGCTTGTAGATGTCGAATCCGGCAGCGATACGGCGACCAAGGAAGTACGGTTCGGTAAACGAGAAGCTGTAATCGCGCGAGTTCTTGCCGCCGCCAGCCGCCACCTTGATGAATTGGCCGCGGCCGAGGAAGTTCCGCTCACTGATTGAACCTTCTACGGACGGACCAGCCGTCTCGCCACCAGTCGAATAACCGGCACCGACCGAGAACTCACCGGTCGATTTCTCGACCACGTCGACCACCAGCACGACTTGATCAGGCTCAGAGCCCGGAACGGTGGAAATCTCGACTTTCTCAAAATAATCGAGTGCTTCCAGCCGCCTCTTCGCGCGCTGGATGAGAACCTGATTGAAAGCGTCGCCTTCGCTGACATCGAACTCGCGGCGAATGACGTAGTCGCGCGTCCGATCGTTGCCGCGGATCTCGATGCGCTCGATATAGGCCTTGGTGCCCTGGTCGATCGTATAAACGACAGAGATGGTGTGGTTTTCGAAGTTGCGGTCACCGCGCGGCGTCACCTGGGCAAAGGCATAACCAGAACCGGCGACCTTTTCGGTCAGCGCGATGATCGTGTCCTCGACATCCTTGGCGTTATAGACATCGCCCTTGTGGGTCTCGACCACCGATTCAAGCGACTTGCTGTCGACCTCGGGGATCGTGCTTTCGACGCTGACGTCCCCGAACGTATACCGCTCGCCCTCCTGCACCGTGATGGTAACGGTGTATTTGTTGGTTGTGTCGTCGAGTTCGCCGACAGCCGAGACGACCTGGAAGTCGGCATAGCCGTGATTATAATAGAAGCGGCGCAGCAGCTCCTGGTCGGCGCGCAGCTTGTCCTCGTCATAAACATCGTCGCGCAGCACGAACGACAGGAAGGACGAGCGCTTGGTGGAGATGATGTCCGACAGACGGCGGCTCGAATAGGCGCTGTTGCCGACGAAATTGATCGCCGCAATCTGGGTGCGGCCGCCTTCGTTGATGTTGAAGACCACGTTTACCCGGTTGTCGCCGAGATCCATGATCTGGGTGGTCACGGCGGCATCGTCGCGGCCGATACGCCGGTAGGCGGCCTTGACCGCCTCGACATCGGCGTCGAGCTGTTGTTGCGAGAAGGTGCCGCGCGGCTTCAATTGCACCGCGGCTGCAAGCGCGTTGTCCTTGAGCTTCTTGTTGCCCTGGAACAGCACCTGGTTGACGACCTGGTATTCGGAAACCTTGATGACCAGCGTCGATCCGACCTGGTTGATCTGCACGTCCGAAAACAGCCCGGTGCCAAACAGCGCCTTGACCGCATCGTCGATGTCGGAGCTGGAAAACGCCTTGCCGGGCTTGATTGTCACGTAATTGCGGATGGTGTCCGCGTCGACACGCTGATTGCCGGTGACTTCGACTCTGGAGACGACAGCCGCCTCGGCGGCCGATGTGGCAACGAACTGCACTGCGAGCGCGCCTGGTACAACCAGAGCAGCGGACATAGCCACCGCGGACGCGGCGCTCAGAACCTTGGATGCTGCCTTCATCGGGCTTTTGTACCTTTTCTCGAAGTCCCCACGGCGAGAAAACCGGACGTGCGGTAATTTCCCCTACCGTATTAACCGGATTTTCCCTACACGCAAGGCTTCTGGTTAATTTGTATTTACTTAACCCTGTGGCGTGGCTTTCGCGTCACGCATATCCCCACGCATGGTAAACGGCGTCTCAACATTGGTCGCGCTGAAGCCAAATTTCTTCATGATTTCAGCACCCAAACAGATCGTTCCAGAAAACAAAACCCATGAAGCCGAGCACCAGGATGAGGCCGCTCCGATAAGCCATTTCCATCATCCGTTCGGACACCGGCCGTCGGATGACAGCTTCCACGCCGTAGAACAGAAGATGCCCTCCGTCGAGGGGGGGAATCGGCAGAAGATTGAGAATTCCTATCCCGACTGACAGATATGCAACAAGCTGGACGAGCAATTCGAAGCCGAGCTTTGCCGCCTGGCCCGACATCTTGGCGATCTTGATGGGCCCGCCCAGCTGGCACTTGTCCTCGCGGCCAACAACGAAACGCTGCAGGAACTGGCCGGTGCGCTGGATGACGTGGCCGGTTTCCTGGATGGCCGCCCCGACTGCCCCGGCCGGGCTGTAGGTGATCAGCCGCGGCTGGCCGAGTTCCTTGTTGTTGATGACGCCGATCACGGCCACCTGGGCTTTGTTGCCCAATGCGTCTTGTTGTTCCATCAAACGCGGCGTCGCCGTGACGGTGATTTCCTTGCCGCCGCGTAACATAACGAAGGTGATGCTGTCGCCGGCGCGGCCCGAAACCAGACGCTGGACGTCGGCAAAGGTCTCGACCTTGCTGCCGTCGACGCTGACGAATCGGTCACCGGGCATGATGCCGGCCGCCGCTGCCGGACTGCCTTCGGTGACTTCAGCCACCATCGGCTCGTATACCGGCCGACCATATATGGAAAACAGCACGGCAAAGACGGCGATCGTCAGCAGGAAGTTGAACAGCGGCCCCGCCACGACGGTCGCCGCCCGCTTCCAGATCGGCTGCGTGTGGAAGGCAACCTTGCGTTCGTCGTCGCTCAGCGCCTCGACCTCCTCCGAGCTGGGCTGGCTCGACGTCGCGTTCATATCGCCGACGAACTTGACGTAGCCGCCGAGCGGTATGGCGCAAAGCTTCCAGCGGGTGCCGCGGCTGTCGTTGAAGCCGATGATCTCTGGGCCGAAACCGATCGAAAAGGCTTTTGCGCCGATACCGCACCAGCGGCCGACGAGGTAATGGCCCATTTCGTGGACGAACACGACCACGGTCAGCACGAACAGGAAAGGCACCAGCGTACCGAGGACAAGGCCGTCCGTGCTGAAAACCGCGTGAAGAATCTCGTTCAATTCATGCCCTCAAATTCATCCACGGCGCAGATCACGCCGCGACTGTGACATCAATCCAGGCGAATCCATGACGCAGCCCCGCGCCGGCCCACCGACGATGCCGTTCAAACCGGAAACAGCCCCTGTGCCGGATGGTCGGCGGTCGCGGAAATCCAGCCGATGACGTATAGGGCGAAAGCCGCCGCGACAAGCCCATCGACCCGATCCATGATGCCGCCATGGCCGGGTATCAGCGTGCCGGAATCTTTACGGCCGTGGCGTCGCTTGACCCATGATTCGAACAGGTCGCCGGCCTGCGCGACGATCGAAAGCACCAGTGCGACCACGCCAAGCACGGCGAGGTTGCCCGTTCCGGCTACTGCGGCCAGAAGCAGACCGGCCACTACGCCGCCGACCACCCCACCGAGCGCCCCGCTCCGCGTCTTGCCCGGCGAGATCGACGGCGCCAGCCTTGGGCCACCGACGGAGCGGCCGACGAAATAAGCAAAAATATCGGTCGCCCAAACCACGGCGAATAGGAACAGAATGGCCAGCAGCCCTGAATGGTCGCCATCACGCAAGAAGGCCAGCGATAAGCCCGATACGGCCGCATAGGCAAGGCCGGATGCTTCCCACGGTCCTGCCTTTCGCATCGACGCCGCGATGGCAGTGACAGCAACCAGAGCCGCCACGAGCGGCAGCAGCAAAGACGCAGGCAGGCCGGCGACGAGGGCACCAATAAAGACCACGATCAGCGCCTCGGGCAGAAAGCCGAGACCTGCCATAGGACTAGCACCTGCCGGGGCAACGGGGCGGCTCATCCGCGTCCACTCGTAGAAGATCACCGCCGCCATGGCAGCGCAAAGCAACCGGAAGGGCAGTCCGCCGAGCCAGGTCAGGCCAAGCGTCACGATGGCAAGCACGACGGCCGAAATGACCCGGAGTTGGAGGTTGCTCATTCCTCAGCCTGAGGCGACATCTTGGGCGGCAAGTCCGCCGAAGCGGCGCTCGCGGCCGGCGAAATCGCGCAGTGCATCGGACAGGTGCTCGCGACTGAAGTCGGGCCAATAGCAAGGCAGAAAAACGAGTTCACTATAGGCAGCCTGCCATAACAGGAAATTCGACAACCGAAGCTCGCCGCTGGTGCGGATGACCAGTTCCGGATCCGGAATGCCCTCTGTATCGAGCGAGCTGGCAAAGGACTCGGCCGTGATCGCCTCGCTGTCGATCTCACCGCGCGCCACCGCAGCTGCGAGCTTGCGCGCGGTGCGCACGATCTCGTCGCGCCCGCCGTAATTGAAGGCAATGACCAGCGTCAGCGCTTCGTTGCGGAGAGTGAGCGTTTCGGCTTCCTCAAGCAGGCCCCTTATGTCGGGCTGCAGCCCTGCCCTGTCACCGATGACCCTGATCCGCACCCCACTCTGGTGCAGCTCGGCGAGGTCACGTCGGATGAAAAGCTTCAGCAGGCCCATGAGGTCGCTGACTTCAGATTTCGGTCGTGACCAGTTTTCCGACGAAAAAGCGTAGACGGTCAGGAAGGAGATGCCGAGGCCGGGGGCGGCGCGCACTGTCTTGCGCAGCGCCTCAACGCCGGCGCGGTGACCAGCCAGCCGAGGCAAGCCGCGCGCCTTGGCCCAGCGTCCGTTTCCGTCCATGATGATCGCGACATGCGCGGGCGTTGCCATGTTCTCACTTCCGGGCCAGCCGTGGCCAGACCCTAGACCTGCATGATTTCCGCTTCCTTGTCGGAAAGCAGGTGGTCGATGGTGCTGATTGTCTCGTCGGTCAGTTTCTGAACCTGGTCGGCCCGTTTGCGATGGTCGTCCTCACTGATGTCGCCGTCCTTTTCCGCCTTTTTCAGAAAGTCCATGCCGTCCCGGCGAACGTGTCGTGCGGCGACACGGGCATTCTCGGCATAACCGTGCGAGATCTTCACCAGCTCCTTGCGGCGCTGTTCGTTGAGCTCGGGCAGCGGAATCCTGAGATTGGTACCGTCGACGATAGGATTGAACCCGAGATTGGCTTCACGGATGGCACGGTCGACCGCGCTGACCATCGACTTGTCCCAGACCGAAACCGAAATCATGCGCGGTTCCGGAACCGACACTGTTGCCACCTGGTTGATCGGCATGGTGGTGCCATAGGCCTGCACCTGGACGGCATCGAGCAGGTTGCTCGACGCGCGGCCGGTGCGCAGCGAAGCCAGATCATGCTTGAACGCGGCGATCGCCCCGTCCATGCGCCGTTTGAGATCGTCGTATTCGCCATTCATCATCGTCTCCTCGACCCGTTAACCCGGGTTCACTGCTTAGGGTAAGCCCTGTTCGAGCCTCATCCGCAACCGATCCCTTTCGGGTTCATGGTCCGGTCAATCGTCTGCGACGACCGTGCAACGGCCGCCACCCCTCAGGATATCGCCGAAACCACCCTTCTCGTGGATCGAATAGACGATTATCGGAATGTTGTTTTCGCGCGCAAGTGCAATCGCCGCCGTATCCATGATCGAAAGCCCGCGTTTGATGACTTCGTCATGGCTGATCCGCTCGAAACGTGTCGCGTGCGGGTCCTTCTTGGGATCAGCCGAATAGACACCATCGACCTGGGTGCCCTTGAACAGAGCATCGGCTCCGATCTCGGCGGCGCGAAGGGCTGCAGCCGAATCGGTGGTGAAGAACGGATTGCCGGTGCCGCCGGCGAAGATAACGACCTTGCCCTGGTTCATGTAGGCGGTCGCCTGACGCTGCGAAAAACTTTCGCAAAGCTCGGGCATGGCGATCGCCGACAGCACCACGGCGTCGACGCCGATCTTGTTGAGCGAGGTGCGCAGCGCCAGCGAATTGATGACGGTGGCAAGCATGCCCATATGGTCGCCGGTGACGCGGTCTCCGCCTTTTGACGCGACTGCGACGCCACGGAAGATGTTGCCGCCCCCTATGACGACACCGACTTCGATGCCCAATGCGCGGGCCTCGGCGATGTCGGCGGCGATGCGGTCGACCACCGATACGTCGATGCCGAAATGCTGCTCGCCCATTAACGCTTCGCCCGATGCTTTCAGCAAGACACGTCGGTAGAGGGGCTTCACCGTCATCTGGTCCTCGTCATCGTGCGTGTGATGCGTTTCGGTGCGCCCCGAAACACTGGGCGTTCCGATACACGAAGGGCGCCACGATGTCACGCGGCGCCCGAGCCCGAAAACTCTCTTCCAGCTTCAGCTTACACGGCAAAAGCACCTTGCATGAACGGGTTCGGCATGTTGCCAGCCGGCTTGTCACCGACTGTCTGACCTCCGGTAAGGCCATCCTGTATTTCCGAGCCGAAGAACGAATACGAAAAAGGGTGTGAAAGACCGGCTCACCGCATCGAGCCGTGCCCGAAGGTCCTGCGCAATGTCGAAATCGAGCGCGCCGAGGTCGTCCTTGAGTTGATCCTACGCCGCGCAAGAATCGGCCGGGCATCCTCGCGGACACCCGGCCGAAAAAGACTTTTAAACGAATAGTTTACTTCTTGACCGCTGCCGCGACTTCCGCCGCGAAATCGGTCTCTTCCTTCTCGATGCCCTCACCGAGCGCGAAGCGCAGGTAGGCAGCGATTTTGGCTGGCGCGCCGATCTCGCTTTCGGCATCCTTCAGCGCCTTCTCGACGGTGATGTCGGGATTGAGCACGAAAGCCTGCTTGAGCAGCACGACCTCTTCGTAGAACTTGCGCAAACGGCCCTCGACCATCTTCTCGATAATCGCTTCTGGCTTGCCGGACTGGCGTGCCTGGTCGGCGAAGATCGCCTTCTCGCGCTCCACCGCGGCCGGATCGAGCTCTTCAGTGGTCAAGGCCATCGGATTGGTGGCAGCGACATGCATGGCAACCTGACGGGCGAAGGCGTTCGCGGCATGCGCGTTGCCTGTCGTCTCGATGGCCACCAGCACGCCGAGCTTGCCAAGGCCGTCGGCGACCGCATTGTGAACGTAGGTTGCGACAGCGCCGTGCTCGACGGTGAGCTTGGCCGAGCGGCGGAAGCCCAGATTCTCGCCGATGGTGCCGACGGCGTCCTTGATGGTCTCGGCGACCGACTTGCCCGAGCCCGGATAGGGAGCGGCGGCAACGGCTTCGGTCTTGCCGCCATAGGCAAGCGCGACCTTCGCGACATTGGCGACGATCTCTTGGAACGCAGCATTGCGGGCAACGAAGTCCGTCTCGGAATTGACCTCGACGATCGCTGCCTCGCGGACGCCCGAATCGACGCCGATCAGGCCTTCGGCAGCGGTACGGCCAGCCTTCTTGTCGGCCTTGGAAATGCCCTTCTTGCGCAGCCAGTCGATGGCTTCTTCCATATTGCCGTTGGTCTCGTTCAACGCCGCCTTGCAGTCCATCATGCCCGCGCCGGTCAAGTCGCGGAGTTCTTTGACCTGTGCAGCCGAAATGCTCATTGTCGCCTCTTTGTCTAAATGCACTGACGCACCATCGATTTTCGATGATGCGCCTGGTGCCGGTAGCGCTTACCGCGCCAACATATTGGAAAGATGAAGGCCGCAGCCGGCCTTCGCTACTATGCTTCCGGGGTCTGGGCTGCCGGGCTCTCGGCGGCCGGGGTCTGCTCGAGCGCCGGCTCGACCGGAGCCTCGACCGATGCGCCGATATCGACACCGAGCGCGCCCTGCTGACGGGCGATGCCGTCGATAGCTGCCTTGGCGATCAGATCGCAATACAGCTGGATGGCGCGGGCCGCGTCGTCATTGCCGGGGATCGGGAAGTCGATCTTGTCCGGGTCGCAGTTGGAATCGATGATGGCAACGACCGGGATGCCGAGACGCTTGGCCTCGAGAATGGCGATCGCTTCCTTGTTGGTGTCGATCACGAACATCAAATCGGGCGTCGAACCCATATCCTTGATGCCGCCCAGCGCCTTGTCGAGCTTTTCACGCTCGCGATCGAGGTTGAGGCGCTCCTTCTTGGTCAGGCCCTGAGCCTCGCCGGCCAGCATCTCGTCGAGCTTGCGCAGGCGCTGGATGGAATTCGAGATCGTCTTCCAGTTGGTCAGCATGCCGCCGAGCCAGCGCGAATTGACATAGTACTGGGCCGAGCGCTGCGCGGCATCGGCGACAATGTCGGAGGCCTGGCGCTTGGTGCCGACGAACAGCACGCGGCCGCCCTTGGCAACAGTGTCGGAAACCTGCTTCAGCGCCTGGTGCAGCAGGGGCACCGTCTGCGAGAGGTCGATGATGTGGATGTTGTTGCGGGCGCCGTAGATATAGGGCGCCATTTTCGGATTCCAGCGGTGGGTCTGGTGGCCGAAGTGAATGCCAGCTTCCAATAGCTGGCGCATGCTGAAATCAGGCAGAGCCATTCTTATTTCCTTTCCGGTTAGCCTCCACGGACACAGGCATTTTTGGACTTTGTCCTCAAACGCCACCGGAGGTTTCAGCCGGATTTCTCCCGGGCAGACACCAAAGTCCGTGTGTGGAATGAGCGCGCATATAGAGGGGAAGCGCGACAAACGCAAGCGCTGTGGCGTCTTGCGGCTCAGCGTGCGGCGATCAGCGCACCGGTGTCATTGTCGCATCTTCCCCTTCGGCACCCGCACACGCCGGAAAACAGCGACGATCTCCTCGCGGGTGCATTCGATGGCGCCTAACCGCACTGCGCGGTCACGCTCCAACCCGGTTATGTCGTAATGCGGCGCCGATGTCTTGGGCGGCCCTTGATAGGACGAGCGCTTGACGCCGAGTTGCGCGGCGAAGCGATGCAGCTCGTCGGTATCGTCTGCCAGCAGATGACACCAGCGGTGGCCGACCCATTTCCAGATCGCCGCATCGACATAGACCGCCATGAGGTTTGCCGCACTCCTTCATCTTGCGCCGACCAACACGCCGCTAACGATGATAGAAGGGATTGGCATAGAAAATGAAGGCGCCGCCGGCCTCGAGTTGCGTCATCGTCCTGGTGACGGTCTCCTGCATGCGGTCGTGCAGTTCGGCGAGTGCCTCCTCGACGGAACCTTGATAGGCATGCAAGCCTAGCGGCTCCGGTACCCGGACATAGGCGCGGCGCGGGCCTGCCGGCTGCGGCACGAAACGGTTGACCGTATCGCGCAGCGTACCCCGGCAATAATCGTTGCGGATTCGCTTCAAATGTTCGGCGATCTCCTCCTGCGTGATGCGCGGATTGGCTGAAGCCCACGACCCGACACGCTGCAGTCGCTGGATTGCATCCGCCAGCATTCGGACCTGCTTCTGCCGTCCGGTGTCGTCCGTATTTTCCCGCAGCCAGCGGCGTGACCGACGCAAAAGCTCTGAACCGTCGAGCGTGCCGGCGTCGGCCGAAACAAGGTCAGCAAGGCGACGGCCGAGTTCGGCAAGCAGGTTTTTTTGACGCGCGCCGTACAGCGCCCGCTCATCAGGCTGAAGGCCACATGCAGCCTCATCCCGCGACAGCAGCGTCGCATAGGTGTGATGGACGCGCTCCGGCAGCGTATTGCCGGCACGGCGTTCGATCTTCAGGCTGTGCTCGACATAGGCGCATTCCTTTGCCAGCGCTGCCTCGACATTCCCCGTGAAAGCAAGCTTCCAGATCACGGGCGCGATCCAAACCTTGAAATCCGGATCCATCAGGCGGCCGCGCTTCAGCGCCTCGAACCCCATTTCGACCGCCCCCGGCAGCAGCGGGGCAACGATGTTGGCATGCCAGCCGACACCGCCTTCGGGATGTAGGAGCACGCCGTGCCCCTTCAGCGCCCAGGCCACCGAATGTTCCTTGGCGGCCGCGCTGTTGCCCGGGATTTGCGCGATCAGATTGTTGGCCAACCAGAATTTCTGCATCAGCCGGCCAAGCCCGTTGACGACGCCGTGCGTGGCCCAGGATGCCGCCAGCGGGCTTACCCGCGAGACGACCTCCTTGTCGATCATCCAGTCGGTAAAGAATTCGGGATGGTTGGGCGTGATGAACGTCGCCTTGCCCGCACCGCAACAAGCCTTCAGCCTTTGCCGGTCATCCTCCGGAAAATCGATGTGGCGGACATTGGCGACGCCGCGCAAACCGGCCAGACGGTTGAACGGCAACAGGTCGCGAAAGCCTGGAATGCCGTGCAGCATGACAATTCGGTTGACGAACGTCATGGCCTTGATCAGCGTCGCATTGGGCCGCGGCGCCACAAAAACGTCGATCCTGCTCAACCTGCTCCCCCACGGCGCTTACCGTCGTAAGACGATGATAGCCAATTGCGGCATGGTCAAGTCGATACGACACGCCCCGCAAGATCAAGCGCTACTATCCCGGATAGCGGCCGGCGGCTTGTCGTTGGTTCGAGCCTATTTCGACGGGCAGGTCTTTGGCTGATCGAACAGCGACAGATTGACCAGTTTGCCGGTCATCGAGAACTCGCCATAGTCCATGACGAGATCGCGCGTGATGCCGTTCTTGTGCAGCTTGAAGCTGATCCGGTATTCCGGCACCTCCTCGCCGCCTTTGTCGGCATCATCGAAATAGGCGATGTCGACCGGCCAGTATTTGTCGGTGGCGAGCTTGGCCAGCGCCGGCGCTTCCGGATCGGCGTTGTCGGCATCGGCTTGCTTGCCGACGACGACGGTGGTGGTCACCACCTTGTTGGCATCCTCAGAGCCGTCGAACAGGTTGGTTTCGTAGAAACGCTCGCCCTTTTCCGCCTTGCCGATCATTTCGACCATTTGCTGGGTCGGGAACTGGGTCGGCGCGAGTTCCAAGCTGTTCTTCTCGGGCTTGTCGATATCGACCTTGAGACCGTTGGCCTCCTTCGTTGCAGTCCCCTTGACCTCCTTGTCGAGGTTCTGGTCGACAAAGGACTTATTCACGAAGGAGAAGGTCTTGCCCTCGGCATCCTCGAAGGTGGTCATCTGCTGGTCGGTCAGCCTGGTGTTGTCGCTGGTTACGATCTGGGTCACCAAACGGAACTTTACCGTATAGCCCTCGCAAGGCGAGCCGTTGAACTCGTAGACCATGCGGCCAGTGATGCCGGTGATGCCGGAGCGGTCGGAGGCTTTGTCGAGTGAAATGTCGTAAACCGCGCGATGCGCCTGCAGCGCCGGCACCGCAAAAGCGGGAGCCGCCCAGGAAGCCGCTGTCAAGAGAACGGCGTTGAATGCGAGGCGCGTTGCGCGCATGGGGTGCTCCGATCATCGCGGCTAATGGCAGGCCGCATGGAAAGATGGTCCAGCTTAAAAAAAGTCGTGGCGGAAGCGAGGCAAAAATAGCAATTTCGGCCCGGCCTGCGCGGCACCTTCAAGCAATAGGGAAATAGCATGAGCGAAACAATCGAAAAGCGGCTAAGCGGTCTCGGCGTGACGCTGCCGGCCGCCGCCGCGCCCGCCGCCAATTACGTGCCCTATTGCAGGACCGGCAATCTGCTGTTCACCGCCGGGCAGTTGCCGCTCAAGGACGGCAAGCTCCAGGCGAGCGGACTACTTGGCCGCGATGTCGACACCGCGACCGGCAAGGAAGCCGCAAAATACTGTGCGATCAACATATTGGCGCAAGCCCAGGCAGCACTTGGCGATCTCGAGAAAATCCGTCGCTTGGTGAAGATCACCGTCTTCGTCGCCTCGGCACCGGATTTTGTCGAACAGCATCTGGTAGCCAACGGTGCCTCGGATTTTCTCGCCGCGGTGCTCGGCGGTCGCGGCAAGCACGCCCGCTCCGCCGTCGGCACCGCCTCCCTGCCGCTTAATGCCGCAGTGGAAATCGAAGCGATCTTCGAAGTCGAATGACCGGGACTGCAACGATGACCGATCTTTCCTGGCTGACCGCCCGGCCCGTCGCCCATCGCGGCCTCCACGACATGAACAAGACGCGCTGGGAGAACACCCTTTCCGCCTTCGCCGCGGCGGCCGAGCGCGGCTACGCGATCGAATGCGACGTGCACCTGTCTTCCGACGGCGTCCCCGTCATCATCCACGATGGCGATCTGCGGCGGCTGACCGGCGAAAACGGCTTCGTCTGGCAGCGTACGGCTGCCGAGATCACCGCGCTGAAGGTCGGCGGCACCGCTGACCATCTGCCGACGCTGCAGCAGGCGCTTGATCTGGTCGACGGCCGTGTGCCGATGGTTGTCGAGCTGAAAGGAGCTGCCGGGCACGACGAAGGCCTGGTCGAAAGCGTCGGCAAGATGCTCAAGCAATACAACGGCAAGGCTGCGATCATGTCGTTCGACCATTGGCTGATCCGTGAGTTCCCGAAATATGCTCCCGGCATACCCGGCGGTTTGACCGCCTACGGCAACGACAACCACCTGATCGAGGCGCATTTCGCCATGCTGGCGCATGACATCGCCTTCACCTCCTACGCCGCCGGCGACCTGCCGAACCGGTTCGTCTCCTTCGTGCGAGAAAAACTCGGCATGCCGGTGATCACCTGGACCGTGCATGACCAGCCTGCCGTCGAGCTGACCTTCAAATATGCCGACCAGATGACGTTCGAAGGATTCGAGCCAGATCTGGTACGGCTTGCTTGAGCGGGCTTGTATGGGTCCACAGCGAGCTTAAGTAAGCCTCATGGATCAAGGGGACGACTGCGAAAGACAAACGGCGAACGCGGAGCTGTCGATCCGCATCGCAGCGGGCATCGGGGCCTTTACCAGCGCTGAATGGGACAGCTTCGGCGGCACTACACGCGGCGATGCAGAAAACGGCTACAACCCACTTGTTTCATTTGCCTTTTTGAGCGCGCTGGAAGATTCCGGCTGCGCTGTTCGGCGCACCGGCTGGCAAGGCCATCACCTGAGGCTGGAAACCGCCCGAGGCAAGCTGCTCGGGGCGGTCCCCTGCTATCTGAAGTCGCACAGCCAAGGCGAATATGTATTCGACCATGGCTGGTCGGACGCATTCGAACGCGCCGGCGGGCGCTACTATCCGAAGCTGCAATGCGCGGTGCCGTTCACGCCCGTCACCGGCCCTCGCCTGCTGGTCGGCAAGGGCGAGGACAGTCCCACCGTCAAGGCCGGTCTTGCGGCCGGCCTGAAGGCGGTGACGGATAAGCTCGGCGTGTCTTCCGCCCATGTCACCTTCGCGCCGGAGGACGATGTCCAGATATTGGCGGCGGCCGGTTTCCTGCATCGCACCGACCAGCAGTTTCACTTCTTCAACGAAGGTTTTTCGAGCTATGACGATTTTCTCGCGACGTTAGCGTCGCGCAAGCGCAAGGCAATGAAGAAAGAGCGGCGCGAGGCGCTCGCCGACGGCATCTCGATCGACTGGCTGACCGGCAAGGATCTGACCGAAAAGGCCTGGGACGACTTTTTCGCGTTCTACATGGATACCGGCAGCAGGAAGTGGGGCCGGCCCTACCTCAACCGCGATTTCTTCTCCCTAATCGGCGAGCGCATGGCCGACGACATCCTGCTGGTCATGGCCAAACGCAACGGACGCTACATAGCGGGCGCCATCAACTTCATCGGCTCAGACGCGCTCTACGGCCGCAACTGGGGCTGCATCGAGGACCACCCATTCCTGCATTTCGAAGTCTGCTACCATCAGGCAATCGATTTCGCCATCTCGCGCAAGCTGAAGGTGGTTGAAGCCGGTGCTCAGGGCGAGCACAAGCTGGCGCGCGGCTACCGGCCCGTGACGATGCATTCGGCGCACTATATCGCCCATCCAGGTCTGCGCAATGCAGTGGCCGACTACCTCCAGCGCGAGCGGCGCGAAGTCGAGCGGATGAGCGAATATCTGGAAGAGCACACCCCGTTCCGAAAGGACATGGCGGAGTAGGGTAGCGAGCCCAATCGCTCAGCCGCGCGGGCCCGCATGGCCGATGTCGATCGATCATCTTGCCCGCCCGGAACAGCTTCGCTACACGAGACAGCGAGCCAAGAACCGGAGGGCGCGCCATGGCCGAAGCAACCTACGACAGCAGCAACATCTTCGCCAAAATCCTGCGCGGAGAAATCCCTTCGCACCGCGTCTACGAGGATGACGCGGTCATTGTCTTCATGGATGTGATGCCGCAAGGACAGGGTCACACGCTGGTGGTGCCGAAAGCGCCGTCGCGCAACCTGCTTGACGCGGATCCGGCGGTGCTTGGCCCGCTCTTCGCTCACGTCCAGAAAGTTGCGCGGGCCGTAAAGAAGGCCTTCGATGCCGATGCCGTCACGGTTATGCAGTTCAACGAACCAGCTTCGGGGCAGACTGTCTTTCACCTTCACGTCCATGTCATTCCGCGCTTCGAGGGCATTCCCCTGAAACCGCACAGCGGACAGATGGAAAAGCCTGAAGTCCTGGCCCAGAACGCCGGCAAGATACGGATGGCGCTGGCAAGCTGAACCGGCGCAAACCGCTCCAGCGGGCGCCGGGTGCTTAACCGGAGGGTGTCACAAAAAAAGCCCCGTTTCCGGGGCTTTTTTACTGGCTGGTTCGTCAGTTCTTACGCGGCAGTTGCGGCACGAGACTGCGCTTGCCGCCGTCCTTACCTTTGGGCTCCGGCTTCTGCGCCACCGCCTTTTTCGCGGCGGGCTTCTTTGCCACCGCCTTCTTGGCCTTCGGCACGTCGTCCGGCTCTTCCTTCTTCGGCTTCACCGGCGCCTCGTCGGCGAGCGATTCGAGCTTCAGGCCGGTCTCGCCGGTTTCCTTCTTCTCGACGGTGACACGCACCGTGCCGCCCTTCTTGAGCTTGCCGAACAGCACCTCGTCGGCCAGCGGCTTCTTGATGTGCTCCTGGATGACACGGCCAAGCGGCCGGGCGCCCATGCGCTCGTCATAGCCCTTGTCGGCCAGCCATGCGATTGCATCCTGCGACAAGTCGAAGGTCACGCCACGCTCGGAAAGCTGCGCTTCCAACTGCATGACGAACTTCTGCACCACCTGATGGATGACCGGCACCGGCAGCGAGCCGAACGGAATGATCGCATCGAGACGGTTGCGGAACTCCGGCGTGAACAGCCGGTTGATCGCCTCGACATCGTCGCCTTCGCGCTTGGTCGAACCGAAACCGATCGCCGCGCGCTGCGCATCGGATGCGCCCGCATTGGTGGTCATGATCAGGATGACATTGCGGAAGTCGATCTGCTTGCCGTTATGGTCAGTCAGCTTGCCGTGGTCCATGACCTGCAACAGGATGTTGAACAGGTCCGGATGCGCCTTCTCGACTTCGTCCAGCAACAGCACGCAATGCGGATGCTGGTCGACGCCGTCGGTCAGAAGGCCGCCCTGGTCGAAGCCGACATAGCCGGGAGGCGCGCCGATCAACCGCGAAACGGTGTGGCGTTCCATATATTCCGACATGTCGAAGCGGATCAGCTCCACGCCGAGCGAGGCGGCGAGCTGCTTGGCGACTTCCGTCTTGCCGACACCGGTCGGGCCCGAGAACAGGTACGAGCCGATCGGCTTTTCCGGTTCCCGCAGGCCGGCCCGCGCCAGCTTGATGGCCGAGGTCAGCGCTGTGATCGCGGTGTCCTGGCCGTAAACGACACGCTTCAACTCGATGTCGAGGCCTTGCAGCACCTTCTCGTCGTCGGCGGAAACCGTCTTCGGCGGGATGCGCGCCATGGTGGCGATCGTCGCTTCGATCTCCTTGATGCCGATGGTCTTCTTGCGCTTGGCTTCCGGCACCAGCATTTGTGAGGCACCTGTCTCGTCGATCACGTCGATCGCCTTGTCCGGCAGCTTGCGGTCGTTGATGTAACGCGCCGAGAGTTCGACCGAAGCCTTGATCGCCTCGCTCGTGTAGCGGACCTTGTGGAACTCTTCGAAATAAGGCTTGAGGCCCTTCATGATCTCGATGGCGTCCTCGACCGTCGGCTCGTTGACGTCGATCTTCTGGAAGCGCCGCACCAGCGCGCGGTCCTTCTCGAAGAACTGGCGGAATTCCTTGTAGGTGGTCGAGCCGATGCAGCGGATGGCGCCGGACGACAGTGCGGGTTTTAACAGGTTCGATGCATCCATGGCGCCGCCGGAGGTGGCCCCTGCCCCGATCACGGTGTGGATTTCATCGATGAACAGCACGGCGCCGGGATAATCCTCGAGCTCCTTGACGACCTGCTTCAGCCGCTCCTCGAAATCGCCGCGATAGCGGGTGCCGGCCAGCAGCGTGCCCATGTCGAGCGCGAAGATGGTGGCATTGTGCAACACTTCGGGAACGTCGCCCTCGACGATGCGCTTGGCGAGGCCTTCGGCGATAGCCGTCTTGCCGACGCCGGGATCACCGACATAGAGCGGGTTGTTCTTGGAGCGGCGGCACAGCACCTGGATGGTCCGGTTGATCTCGCTCTCGCGACCGATCAATGGATCGATCTTGCCGGCCTTGGCCTTGTTGTTCAGGTTGACGCAATAGGCAGTCAGCGCGTCCTGCTGCTGCTTCTTCTTGCCGCCTTCCTCTTGCGGCTCGGCTCCGCTCTGGCTGCCTTGCTCGTCGTCGGCGCCGCGCGGGGTACGCGTCTCGGAAGCGCCGGGCCGCTTGGCGATGCCATGCGAGATGTAGTTGACCGCGTCGTAGCGGGTCATCTGCTGTTCCTGCAGGAAGTAAGCGGCGTGGCTCTCACGCTCAGCGAAGATGGCGACGAGCACGTTGGCGCCGGACACTTCTTCGCGGCCTGACGACTGCACATGGATCACCGCGCGCTGGATGACGCGCTGGAAACCGGCAGTCGGCTTGGAATCTTCATCGTAGCCGGTGACGAGATTGTCGAGCTCGGTGTCGATATAGGTGAGAACCGTATGCTTCAACTCGTCGAGATCGACGTTGCAGGCACGCATGACGGCCGCCGCCTCGGTGTCGTCGATCAGGGCGAGCAGCAAATGTTCAAGGGTTGCATATTCATGGTGCCGCTCATTGGCGAGCGTCAGCGCTTGGTGAAGCGCCTTTTCCAGGCCTTGGGAGAAAGCCGGCATGTTACCTCACTTCTTCTCCATCACGCATTGCAGCGGATGCTGATTCTGTCGGGCGAAATCCATGACCTGAGACACTTTGGTCTCGGCCACCTCGAATGTATAGACCCCGCACTCGCCCACCCCATGATTGTGAACATGAAGCATTATGCGTGTGGCGGCTTCGCGGTCCTTCTGGAAAAAGCGCTCCAGCACGTGGACCACGAATTCCATGGGTGTGTAGTCGTCGTTAAGAATGAGGACCCGATACAGACTGGGCTTCTTGGTCTTGGTTTTTGTGCGCGTGATGACGGCCGTGCCGCGACCGGCCTCATTGCCGTTGCTGCCGTTCTGCATTCGCACCACGTAGCTCGTGGCAGTCAAACCTGTAGTCACGTAGTCCTGCCTCTTTCGAATCCTCATGCATGCTCGACATGTAGGTGTTCGATGGACGATTTTAAGCCCTTCTGTTTAGCTGACAATATGGCTAGGTGGCCAAACTTGCCCGATTTTTCAAATCGTGAAGACCGTAGGCCCCCGATTTCGAGCTGGCATGAAAAAACCCGGCCGTGCGTTCGCGACCGGGTTTGTCTTTGCAAGCCCAGGGGCCGGCTCGGAATGTTCGTCGAATTTACTTCGCCTTGGCGACGATCGATTCGAACGGCTTGTAAGCTTCCTTGGCGAGTTCGGCATAGAGATCGCCAAGCTTGGTGGCCTCGGTGACGAAGCTCTCATAGGACTGCTTGGCATAGTCGGACTGGATCTCGATCGCCTTGTCCAGCGACTTGGCGGAAAAGAGCTTCTCGACAGCGGCGCTACCGGCTTCGAAGCTTTTCTTGGTGTACTCGCCCGCCTCGGCGGCGATAGCCTGTGCACCCTTGGACAGCGAGGCGAAGCTCTTCAATCCGGTGTCCGCAAATTCCTTGCCGTATTTGCTGAAATCTTCATAGGTCTGGGTCATTTCACGCTTTCCCTTGAACGGTTGCCTTGGACGATAGACGCGCCTTGTCCGGGCCGCGTTGTGCAATGCGTGTAAATATATTGTGCAGTGCACAAAAAGTCAAGATTCCCGCGGCAATGCGCATCGTGAGCTGCCGGCAATCGCTAAGATTCGAATAAAGAGAAGCTCAATCCCGCAGAAAATGGTGAACGCGGCGGTTACCATAAACGGATTGGTAACGCTGCCCGCGTTAGCGTGGCCGAAGGTGAGGCAGGACCCCTTTGCCGCCTCCGAGGCAACGGAAATTCAAAGGAACTATCAGTGCGTAAGGCGTTGTCGGGCTTCGTTTCCAAATCCGCGTCACCCCTCAAAACGATCATGATCCTCGCCATGGCGATGAGCTTCGTCGTCGCGGACGCGGCTTCATCCATGGCGGCCAAGTCGGCGGCCATCGTCATCGATGCCAAGACCGGCAAGGTGCTTTATTCATCGGATGCCGATGGCCGGCGCTATCCGGCTTCGCTTACCAAGATGATGACGCTTTATCTGACGTTCGAGGCATTGGCGAAGGGCAGGATCAGCAAGAATTCCCCGGTCGTGTTCTCGGCCAATGCCGCTGCCGAGCCGCCGACGAAGCTAGGCGTCAAGCGGGGCGGCTCGGTCACGGTCGAGACCGCGATCCTGTCGATGGTGACCAAATCGGCAAACGATTCCGCAACGGCGCTTGGCGAGATGCTCGGCGGCAATGAAGCCAATTTCGCCCGCATGATGACCGCCAAGGCGCGGGCGCTGGGCATGAGGGGAACCGTTTTCCGCAACGCCAACGGCTTGCCTGATCCCGGCCAGTTCACAACCGCGCGCGACATGGCGATGCTCGGCATCGCCCTGAGAGAGCATTTTCCGCAATATTACGGCTATTTCTCGCAGCGCTCCTTTCTTTATGGGCGGCAGCGCATCAACGGCCACAACCGTCTGCTCGGACGCATCAAGGGCGTCGACGGCATCAAGACCGGGTACACCCGCGCCTCCGGTTACAATCTGGTGTCCTCGGTCTCGGATGGCGATCGGCGGATCGTAGCGGTGGTCATGGGCGGCAGATCCGGCGGCAGCCGCGACAGCCAGATGGCCGGGTTGATCAATGCCTACATGCCGAAGGCGTCGTCGAGCGGCGGTGGCGTGCTGATTGCCAAGGCTGGCGGTGGCAATCCGATTTCAGCCTTGGCCAAGGCGTTTCTACCGAAGCATGACGCGCCGACACCGGACAGTAAGCCGAACGACGATGCCGTTGCCTCTCTTGTCGAGGAAAATGCGCCCGTCGTTGAAGAAACCACTCCGGTCGTTCAGGCCAAGAGGGTCAAGACGACGGCGGTGGCGACGGTGGACGACGTGGCGACAGCCCGGGTCGCCGCAGCCTATGCCGAACCGGCGGCAGAGGTCGATCCGGTCAGCACGGCATCGGTGCCATCCGGCTGGGCAATCCAGGTCGCCTCTTCGCCAAAACAGGCCGAAGCGAAGGCTTTCCTCGACAAGGCGACGAAGCAGGCACCCTCCGTTCTTGCCGATGCCTCCGGTTTCGCCGTCGCCTTCGACAAGGACGGCGTCACCTACTACCGCGCCCGGTTCGGTGGTTTCGGTTCGAAGACCGCTGCCTGGAAGGCCTGCAACGCTTTGAAAAAGAAGAAGATCGAGTGCTACGCCGTCCAGCAGTAAGCGGCGCGCGAAACGATATCTTTCCCGAAAGTTCTGCGTCGAAGGAGACTAGTTGTGATTGGAGAGCAAGACGTCCTTGGCTTCATTGATCCGCGCCGCCAGGAAAGACGTGCCACCGATATCGGGGTGCAGGCGCTGCATCAGGCGGCGGTGCGCCTTGCGGACATCCGCCGCGGCAGCCCCCGCTTCAAGACCAAGGATCTTGTAGGCCTCCTCCTTAGTCATGGCGCCAGAACCTGGCGCAACACCCAGCCCTTCGCCGTCATTCGCATCAGCGTCTTTGCGCCAGATGGGAAATCTGCCGTCAAGATACGTCTCTAGCAATTGGCGGCTCTCCGGATCGCCGGAGAGTTCGCGATAGAGTTGCTGCAATTCGGCACGCCCCATCGAGCCAAGCATCTTGCCTTCATGGCGCCCGGCCAGCACGAGGCCTTCGAGGCCGCCGGTATCGTGATCGAGTTCCATTTCAAGCGCCGCGGTACGAACTGTCGAACGCTTGCCTTGTGCCAGTTTTGCCACCGGCCGATTCATGCGCATGGAACCGTACCAGGCGAGCGCAACCGACAGGATCAAGCCGCCGATGCCCTCGCGCCCGACCAGCAGCACGGCGACGCCGACCAGCCCGAGCAGTACAGGTCCAAGCGTTCTCATGCCGCCTGCAAGCTTCGCCGCATCGGCGCGCAGGAAGATGGTGAGCATGCCGAGAAGCACTAGAAGCAACGCTACAAAAGCGATAATTGCGCCCATCAGTTTCCGCCGCCCCGCATATGCTCGATCATCAGCCGGTCTTCCGGTCTGCCCCGGGCCTCCAGTGCTTTCAGCCCGCCGGTCGCAAACACAGCGACGGACGAAAGCAGGCCGGCCAAGGTTGCGGCAGCCCGCCGATCGAAGCGGAACCAGGCCCCTTTCGACAGCCGCGCAATCTCCTTGAACGCCTTTTCCGCGGCGGCATCATCGCCCTCCTGAAAGACGAAGACAGGAACGCCGTGCAGACCGAGGCTGCCGGCCTTTTCGGCCAGATTATCTATGTTTTCTTCCATCGCGTCGCCGATATAGACCAGCGCGTTGACCTTGGCCGCCGCCGTCTGTTTCAGGGCATGGGCGAGCACCTTGCCGATCTGGGTATGGCCGCTGCGGCAGTCGATGCGCGTCATCAGCTGCTTCAGAGCTTCGGTATCGGTGACGAATGCGGAGGAGCGGCACTCGCCAAGGCCGCGAAAATAGACAAGTTGAATCTTGAGCGCCCCGGCCTTGCCGACGGCGTCGAACATCTCGGCCTGCAGCGCACAGGCGAGATCCCAGGTCGGCTGACGGCTCATCGTCGCGTCGAGGGACAGGATCAGCCTGCCTGAACCGGTGGCGGATGCAGCGAGCGTCCTTGCCTGACGGAGAAACGCGTCGATCTCGCCGGTGCTCGATTGAGACTCGACCGGTGCAGGATTGGCCCTTGCAGGCACGGGCTGCTTCTTGTCGCTCATGACATTCAAGATGTGGCGTTGTTCCCCGGCTTGCAAGCCCAGATGAGGCGACCTGGAGGACCGATGATGGCAACTGCGTACAAGCACTTCGGCTGGTGGTGTTGGCGTTGCGGTTCTCGGCGTCAGAGCAGGCCGAGATCGGCAAGCTCACGCCTGAGCTTCGGCGGCATCTCGATCAGCCCGGCTTTGCCCTTACCGAGATCGGCCGGCGCGTCCGTCTGCTTTAGGTAGCGCCACCCCTGGAATGCGCGGCGCGGTTGCCAGTCAGTGCGCACGACCTCGGGATCGAGGATCAGATGGCAACGGCCGATGCCCTCGTCATCGGTGAAGGGGCGGATTTCGGTGATCAGCTGGCGGCATTGGACATTGCCCTTGATCACCCAGTAGAGCGAACCGCCGTCGGTAATCTCGGCACCGCGTGCAGGCACCATGCGGGTGGTGTGGTAGTGCTCGGCCGGTTCGCCGGCGCGGCGCCGCTCGTCGAGACGGAAGGCAATCCACTCTTCCAGATCCTCGACGCTGTCACAGCCGACGCAAAGCTTTATGAGATTGAGAGACATCGTTTAAGGTTTAGTCCAGCACGCGAACGCGTCAACGGCCTGATCGACTTCTCCACAGTGGTGGTCCAGGCCACCAGATTGGCGCTCAGCACTCCACGACATTCACTGCCAATCCGCCAAGGCTGGTTTCCTTGTACTTTTCGTTCATGTCGAGGCCGGTCTGGCGCATCGTCTCGATCGCGGCATCAAGCGGCACGAAATGAACGCCGTCGCCCTTGATGGCCAGCGAAGCGGCGGTCACCGCCTTGACGGCACCAAGCGCGTTGCGCTCGATACACGGCACCTGCACCAGCCCGCCGACCGGATCGCAGGTCATGCCGAGATGATGTTCCAACGCGATCTCGGCAGCGTTCTCGACCTGCTCGGGCGTGCCGCCCATGACGGCGCACAATCCCGCCGCAGCCATTGCCGAAGCCGAACCGACCTCGCCCTGGCAGCCGACTTCCGCCCCCGAGATCGAAGCATTGGTTTTGATGATGCCGCCGACGGCCGCCGCCGTCAGCAGGAAATCGCGGATGCTGGGCTGGTCGGCTTCTGGATGGAAATGCAACCAGTAGCGCAGCACCGCAGGCAGAGTGCCGGCCGCCCCATTGGTTGGCGCGGTGACGACACGGCCGCCGGCGGCGTTCTCCTCATTGACCGCCATCGCATAGATCGACAGCCAGTCGTTGGCGAGCAGCGGGTTGGGCCGGTTCTGCTGCCATTGCTCCTGCAGCTTGTCGTGCAGCATCCGGGCACGGCGGCGCACCTTGAGTCCGCCCGGCATGATGCCGTCTTGCGACAGGCCGCGCTCGATGCAGCCCTTCATGGCGCTCCAGATGCCGTCGAGGCCGGCGTCGAGCTCCTCGCGCGACATCTGCGTCTCCTCGTTGACGCGCTTCATCTCGGCAATGGAAAGCCCGCTTTTCGCTGCCATGGACAGCATTTCGACGGCGTTCTTGAACGGATACGGAACCTTCTTGCCTTCGGTTGTCGCCGAGCCCCTTGCTTTCATCCGCTGCAGTTCCTCTTCGGACATGACGAAGCCGCCGCCGATCGAATAATAGACGCGCCTCAGCAGCAACCGGTCGCCGGCATCATAGGCAGAGAAGGCCATGCCATTGGCGTGACCCGGCAGCGGCGTCTTGCGATCCAGCACCAGATCCATTGCCGGGTCGAAACGATAGGACGGATGGCCGGGCGGCGAGATCCGCTTCTCGGCGGCGATGCGAGCGACGATGCCGTCCGCCTGGTCGGGATCCACCGTCTGCGGCGTCTGGCCGGCGAGGCCGAGCACCACGGCACGATCGGAGCCATGGCCGATGCCGGTATAGGCGAGCGAGCCATGCAGGCTGGCCGCGATCCGGTCGACCTTGGCGCCGGCCGGGCGCGGCCAGTCGTCTCCCGCAATCTCGTCGAGAAACCGCCGCGCAGCCGTCATCGGCCCCATCGTGTGCGAACTCGATGGGCCGATGCCAATCTTGAACAGGTCGAAAACCGAAAGGAACACGTGGGCGTTTTCTCCTGGGACCTTGTTGAGGTCTACATATAGGAATTCCCATGGTGTTTTCCGCTGTTTTGAAGATCGCGGCGCTGCGCCTGCCGACCTTGTTTGCTCCGGCAGCGACATTCCAGCTTCGGCCATCGAAGCGTCCCCTCCGCCTGTGGTAAAAGCAACGCATGAGCGATTCCTTTCATCTATCGATGGCTGACCTTGCGGCGCTGGGGTTCTTCCTTGCCGCGTGGGTGCTGCATACGCTCGCCGCCGACGGAATGCTGGTCAGCCGCATGTCGCTGACGAGGGCGATGAACGCGCAGCGCGAGGCCTGGATGCGGACCATGGCCGAGCGCGAGATCCGCATCGTCGACACCGCCATCATGAGCGGCCTGCAGCAGGGAACCGCCTTCTTTGCCTCGAGTTCGCTGATTGCGATCGGCGGCTGTTTTGCCTTGCTCGGCGCCTCCGACCAGGTTCTGACCGTGCTGGGTGACCTGCCGTTTGGCGCTACGCCCTCACGCGCGGCGTTCCAGACGAAGGTGTTCGGCCTTGTGCTGATCCTGGCCTTTTCCTTCTTCAAGTTCGGCTGGGCTTACCGGCTGTTCAACTATTGCTCGATCCTGATCGGCGCCGTGCCGATTCCGCATGGCGAGGCGTCGCGCAATCCGGTCACCGAAACGGCAGTCTGGCGTGCGGCGCGCATGAACATGCTGGCCGGGAAGCATTTCAATTCGGGCCTGCGCGGCGTGTTCTTCTCGATTGGCTATCTTGGCTGGTTCGTCGATCCCGCCGTTTTCGTGCTATCGACGCTGCTGCTGCTGGCGGTGCTGGTGCGCCGCCAATTTTTCTCGGCGGCGCGGCAAGCGGTGCTCGGTCAGCCGCCCGGCCCGGGAAAAGGCCGATCAATGCGGCCCGACAGCCAGTAGGCGGTGAGCCCTATCCATTCGCGGATCGCAACAGTGGTGACCTCCAGCCAGTCGCCGGGATAGGGGAACGTGGCGATGCCTTCCCTACCGGAGGTGCGATAGTCGACTGGCCACGGAATGGTCGAAAAGCCGGCTTTGTCGAACAGCGCCTTGGCGCGTGGCATGTGGAAGGCCGAGGTCACCAGCAACCAGGTCTCGCCCGGTTTCGGCGTCACCAGTTCCCTGGTAAAGACAGCATTCTCGTAGGTGTTGCGGGATTTGTTCTCGAGGATCAGCCGATCGGCCGCCACGCCGAAAGCGGCAAAAAGACGCGGTGCGGTATCTGCATCGCCTTCGCCGCCGCGGAAGGTTTCGATGCTGCCACCGGAGATAACGACTTTCGCTGTCGGAAACCGCCGCGCCAGCACGGCCGCCTCGACCATCCGGTCGCCACTGGAGTTCATTTCATAGCCGCCACGCACCAGATTGACGGCGCCATCCAGACTGCCGCCAAGCACTATGATACCGTCGACCTTTTCCGGCAGCGGCGGCCTGGGGAAGCGCTCCTCCAGCGGATTTAGCATCATGGGGCCGAGTGGGCTCCATGTCGCAACAACAAGGATGAAGAAGGCAAGAGTGCTGCCGACGGCCGCCAATCGCCGCCGGCCGAACATCGCCGCGACCAGCCCCGCCAGCAGCAGGAAGATCGCGAGATTCAACGGCTGAACGAAGAACCAGAGAATCTTGGAGGCATAGAAGAACATCCCTCACCCCCTCAGATGAGAAACGATCCTACCACCATTTATCCGGCTGAAATGTGCCGGCCGCCTGTTCGATGACATGGGCGGTCTGGAACAGCGTTTCCTCGTCGAAGGGCCGGCCGATCAGCTGCAGGCCGAGCGGCAGCCCCTTGGCGTCGAGCCCAGCCGGAACCGCTATGCCGGGCAGGCCGGCCATGTTCACTGTCACCGTAAAAATGTCGTTGAGATACATCTTGACCGGGTCGGCGGCCATGTCCTCGTCGGCGATGCCGAAGGCGGCGGAAGGCGTTGCCGGCGTCAGGATGACGTCGACGCCTGCGGCAAACACATTTTCGAAGTCGCGCTTGATCAGGGTTCGAACCTTCTGCGCCTGCAGATAGTAGGCATCGTAGTAGCCGGCGGAAAGCACATAGGTGCCGATCATGATGCGGCGCTTGACCTCGCGCCCGAAGCCGGCGGCGCGGGTCTTTTCATACATGTCGGCAATGTCCCTGCCGGGCACGCGCAACCCATAGCGGACCCCGTCGTAACGGGCGAGGTTGGACGAGGCTTCGGCCGGCGCCACGATGTAATAGGCCGGCAGCGCGTATTTGGTGTGCGGCAGCGAGATATCGACGATCTCGGCGCCGGCATCCCGCAGCCAGGCAATGCCTTTCTGCCACAGCGCCTCGATCTCCGCGGGCATGTCGTCGACACGATATTCCTTTGGGATGCCGACCTTCATGCCTTTGATCGGGCGGCCGATCGCCGCCTCGTAGTCCGGCACCGGCAGGTCGATGGACGTCGTGTCCTTCGGGTCGACCGAAGCCATCGACTTCAACAGGATCGCGGCATCGCGGACGTCGCGCGCGATCGGCCCGGCCTGGTCGAGCGACGAGGCAAAAGCTACGATCCCCCAGCGCGAGCAGCGGCCATAGGTCGGCTTGATGCCGACTGTGCCAGTGAAGGCGGCGGGCTGGCGGATCGAGCCGCCGGTGTCGGTGGCGGTGGCGCCTGCGCACAGGAAGGCCGAGACGGCTGATGCCGAGCCACCGGACGAACCGCCCGGCACCAGTTGGGCATTGTCCAACGTGCGCGCGGTCCTGGTGCCGCCCGCCGAAACGAAGCCGCCCTCGCCCTGATGTGTCGTCGGCATCACCACCGTGTCGAGGCGTGAACGCCGCCACGGGTTGATGACCGGCCCGTAATACGAGGTCTCGTTGGACGAGCCCATGGCGAACTCGTCCATGTTGAGCTTGCCGAGCATGACGGCACCATCCGCCCACAGATTGGCGGTGACCGTCGACTCGTAGCGCGGCTTGAAGCCGTTCAGCACATGGCTGCAGGCCTGGGTGTGGACGCCTTCAGTGCCGAACAAATCCTTGATGCCGAGCGGGATACCCTCGAGCGACCCGGCATCGCCCTTGGCCAATTTCGCGTCGGAGGCCTTGGCCATGCCGCGCGCCTTGTCGTCGGTGACCACGACATAGGCATTGAGCACCGGATTGGCTCGCTCGATCGCCGATAGATAGGCCTCGGTGATTTCGGTGGCGGTGATCTCCCTGCAACGTAGTTTGGCGCGGGCCTGCGAAATCGTCAGCTGGGTCAGGTCGCTCATCAGGCAAGGCTCTTTTCGTAAAACACCGACCACTCGGAATCGGGATAATCCAGTACCGGGCCGCAGCGCGAAAAACCGGCGCGTTCGTAGACGGTCCAGGCGGCGGGATGACGGTCCCCCGTCTCCAGCACCAGACGCTTAAGCCCTTCTTGGCGCGCCAGCGTCTCGATAAGCTCGACAATCTTCGCGCCGATCTTGCGGCCGCGATGCGAAGGTCGCGTATACATCCGCTTGACCTCGCCGACCACAGCATCGTGGCGCTTCAGTGCGCCGCAAGCGATGGCAAGGCCGTTATCGCGGGCGATGAAAACGGTCGTGTCGCGATCCGCCATCTGCTCGACGGTCAAATGATAGCAATGCTCCGGCGGCGTCAGCTCCAGCAATGTGGCGTTCAGCTCCTCGACCAGCCCACGCACATCGTCCTGCAGCGGCGTCTCAGCGGCGATGTCGATTGCCATCGGCCTGCTACTCCACGACCTTCGGCACAAGGAAGAAATTCTCTTCGGTCGCTGGCGCGTTGGCGACGATGTCAGCTGCCTTGCCGCCGTCGGTGACGACGTCCTGGCGCTTTTTCATTGCCATCGGCGTGACCGAGGTCATCGGCTCGACGCTGGAAACATCGACCTCATTCAACTGCTCGACAAAGCCCAAAATGGCGTTCAATTCGCCGGTCATACGCTCTGCATCCTCCTCGCTCACCGCAATACGGGCAAGGTGCGCGACGCGCTTCACGGTTTTTATATCAACGGACATGTTTGTGCCTCGGGGAAAACCAGCGCTATAGCGGCGCAGCGCGTGCCGCGCAACATGCATCGTGCCGACAACTGCCCTATGGCATCGTGACGCCGTCGCAGAGGAAATAACTGCCGCCGTTACCGCTCTGCTCGCCTTCGTCGGCGGCAGGCCGTACCGATACCAGGTCGATCTGCTTCGGGCTCATCTGTGTCAGTGAGAGAACATCGGGAAAGACGTAGCCCGGCTCCTGGCATATAGCGGTCACCGCCCAGCTTGGTGAGCGTGTCGCTTTGGTGATCTGCAGGAATTCACAATTATATTCGATGCTTTCCACCCCATTTGCCGACAGCACGATATTGCCGCCCTCGATCACCGTCTGCAGCGTATCCTTTTTGGCCTGCGCGCAGAGATCCTCCGATTGCAGATAGACCCCGTTGATGAAATCCCCGGCGGCCAGCGCCGGCGACGCGGCAACCAGCATGGAAATGCAAAGAGAATTTCTCAGATCCATGTCGTCATTCCGGTTCGCTGTCGCTACAGCGTAATCGTCTCGCCGATCTTCGGCAACGCCACTTTCACACCCGATCCGTCCAGCCCGGCCACGAATTTGTCGGCGGTCTGATCTATCATCGGAAATGTGCCGAAGTGAGCGGGAACGACCGTCTCGAACTTGAAGAAACGCTGGCAGGCAAGGGCTGCCACCGCGCCGCCCATGGTGAAGCGATCGCCGATCGGCACGATGCCGATCTTCGGTTCATGCAACTCGTTGATCAGGGCCATGTCGGAAAAGATGTCGGTGTCGCCCATGTGATAAAGCGTCTTGTCCTCGGGGAAGTGCAGGACAAGCCCGCCCGGATTGCCGAGATAGGTATTCTGGCCGCCCTCGCCCGGAAACGACGATGAATGCAGAGCCTGAACGAAGGTGGTGGTGAAGCCGCCGCAATCGACCGTACCGCCGATATTGCCGGGATTGATCTGCTTGTTACCGACGCCCTTGCCGACCAGGTACATGCAAATCTCGAAATTGGCGACCACCATCGCGCCGCTCTTCTTGAGCACTTCGATGGCGCCGCTGATGTGGTCGCTGTGGCCATGGGTGAGCAACACGTGCGTGACCCCTTCGGCCGGCCCTTCCCACCCACCCGTCCACGACGGATTACCGACCAGATAGGGGTCGATGAGGATTTTCGCGCCTTCGATTTCGATTCGGAATGCCGAATGTCCGTACCAGGTCAGTTTCATCAATGCTTTCCTCGATTTTTGCTTCGGTAGAGGATAGAACGCCGACGGCGAAATTAAAGTGCCGCGCACGCTTTGCGCGTATAGGACGTGCGGCGTCGCGGTCAAAGGAAAAGCCATTGGGCATCATCACCATCGAGGAGTTGCCGGCCCGGCTCGGCGGCGGCAAGACCCTGGCCGGTCTCGATCTCGGCGATAAGACGATCGGCGTGGCGGTTTCCGATCGCGGCTTGTCCTTCGCCCACCCGCGCGCTGTCATCATGCGCAGGAAATTCTCGCTCGATGCCGCAGTGCTGCTCGCTCTGCTACAGAAGGAAAATGCCGGCGCCGTGGTGATCGGCCTCCCCATCAATATGGACGGCTCGGAAGGCGCGCGCGCCCAAAAATCCCGCGCTTTCGTGCGCAATATGGCTGGATTGACCGATCTGCCCTTCGTCTTCTGGGACGAGAGGCTGTCGACGGTGGCGGCCGAGCGGACGTTGATCGAGATGGATTTTTCCCGCAAGAAACGCGCCGGCAAGATCGATTCTGCGGCGGCCGCTTTTATCCTCCAAGGCGTTCTCGACCGGCTTCAGGTGCTCGGCGTCGATGCCTGGTCGAAATAGCGGTTGCGCATCGCCGTGATCCAGCCACCAATCGCCTTGCGGCGGCGAAATGCCCAGAACCCCGTCAGCAGCAGCCCATCGAACACGCAAGCTTTCGCCACCATGCCCGGAATGAGTGCCGGATCGACGCCGAGCATCTGTCCATAGAGCTGGAAGACGAGATCGTGCAATTGACGGCTCAGCATGACGTAGCCGAAATTGATGTCGTTGAGCGACAGAAAGAACCAGCCCCAAAACAAGAGGAGCGGAGCCGCCCAAAGCGCGAACAAGGTGCGCATCAGCGGTCGTCCCTCGAATCCAGCCGGCCGGAAATGCGGGCAAGCGAGGAATTATGCGCCGCTGCCTTGGCCATGACATGCGCGGCCGCTCGGATGTCGCCGGTCCCTGGAACTGCAGCGGCAACGGCCGACCGCCTCTCGGCGAGCATCGCGACATAGGACGCCAGAAGTGCCGCCAATTGCACCGCGACAACCATGAACAGCCCATTGATGCCTTGCGCGGCGCCGCCGATGACTATCAGCGACAGCACGCCCAAGGCGGAGATGAAGGCGATCCGCACGATGCTGTCGGCAGGATCCGGGTTGGTCGCGTGGCTGGTCAGTGCTTCAACAAAAGCCCAGCAGAACAACACCGCGACGACAAGCAGTGCCACGGCGAGCGGTGCCACGACGACGGCGTTTTCGAGATCGGCAAATCGAGTGTTCTGGACGGGAACGCCCAGTACGCCAAGGGCCGTCGCCACGCCTCGATTCCCGTCGATGCAGATGAACGCCAGCAGGGCGAAAACGGCCGCCCAATGCAATGCCAGAAAAGAGCTCAGAATATGCCGCATGACGCTCCCGCTTCGCAGGGCAAAGCCGCTCAAGCTGAACAGTCCTTGCCTTAACCATAACATTGGGCTTTGCCACCGGCCGCCGCAATGGAAACCATTCGTTAAGGTTAACGGCCATCCACAGGGGCGCGAGAGCGGCAGCGAATTTGGCGACGGCACCTAGTTGATCGGCGGGTAGAGCGTATCGATGATCATGCGGGCATCATGGCGCGAATCGATCATGCCATAGGTATTGCGCCACTGGCCGGCGAGGCGCGTTTCGACGAAGGCGTCGGCGATCCGCCCTGCCCCCAGCCTGCGAAGCTCTGCCGCCGCCGCCGACAATGCCAATTGCTCGGTCAAGAGCCGCGCCGAGCCCTCGTCGGTTGCTGCGACCTGCATTGCCGCCTTGAGCACGCCGACGGTGCCGCGTCCGCCGGCGCCTAGATCGCGGTCGATGCCGGCCAGCACGTCGTCGAACAGGCCTGGCGCGCGGCCGAGCACGCGCAACACGTCGAGCGCCATGACGTTGCCTGAACCTTCCCAGATCGCGTTGACCGGAGCTTCGCGATAGTAGCGGGCGAGCGGCCCCTCCTCGACATAGCCATTGCCGCCGAGGCACTCCATCGCTTCATAGAGCAGCGGCGGCGCAATCTTGCAAACCCAGTATTTGACGACAGGCGTCATGGCGCGGGCGAAGGCCGCCTCGCCGCGGTCGCCGGCCGCCTCGTCGAAGGAGCGCGCCAGCCGGAACGACAGCGCGGTAGCGGCGGCAACGTCGAGCGCCATATCGGCCAGCACACGCTGCATCAGCGGCTGCTCGATCAGATTGGTTCCAAACACCTTGCGGTGGCGCGTGTGGTGGACAGCCTCGGCCAGTCCGGCCCGCATGATCGCCGACGAGGCGACAGCGCAGTCGAGCCGCGTCAGGGTCACCATATCCATGATCGTCTTCACGCCGGCGCCGGGCTCGCCGACCATCTCGCCGATGGCACTGACGAATTCCACCTCCGACGAGGCATTGGAGCGGTTGCCGAGCTTGTCCTTCAGCCGTTGAAAACGGAAGCCGTTACCGGATCCGTCGCCGAGCAAGCGGGGCACGAGAAAGCACGACAGTCCCTCCGGCACTTGTCCGAGCACCAGGAAGGCATCCGACATCGGCGCCGACATGAACCATTTGTGGCCGGTCAGGCGATAAAACCCGCTGCCGGCGCGCTCGGCCCTGGTGACGTTGGCGCGGACATCGGTGCCGCCTTGCTTCTCGGTCATGCCCATGCCGAGTGTCAGCCCTGCTTTTTCGACCGGCGGCTTTTGGCTTTGATCGTACTTGCGCGTCGTCACCCGCGGCGCCCATTCGCGAAACAGCTTCGGGCTGGCCATCAGCGCTGCCAGCGAAGCGCTGGTCATGGTGATCGGGCAGAGATGCCCGGTCTCGAGCTCAGCCGTGAGATAAAAGCGCGCGGCACGCACCTGGTGGCGACGGCCGATCTCGGCGTCGCCATTCTCCCAGACCGACGAATGCAGCCCGTTGGCAACAGAGCGGCGCATGAGCGCGTGATAGGCGGGATGGAACTCGACCTGGTCGATGCGCCGGCCCTGGCGATCATGGGTCCTGAGCTTCGGCGTCTCGACATTGGCAAGACGAGCCAGCTCCTGCGCCTCATGTGTCAGAACGAAACGGCCAAGCCCGTCGAGGTCCTTACGCACCGGATCGGAAAAGCGCTCGGCAAGCTGGATCAGCAACGGATCGCCCCGCCAGGCGTTGCCGCCGGCCAGCGGCGGCGGCTGGTTGGTCACGTCGTCAGTCACGCTTCGTCCTTATCACCTGAAGGCTGCGAATCCAAAGCCAAGGCGGTTTATAGCCTATGGCCAGCGGCGCGCGACGAAAATACCGGGGAGAACCGATCCAATCCCAAGCCGATGCTTGCAGCCGCGGAGCCTCCCCCCTATAGCAGCGACTTGAGATGACCGACGCATCGTCCCTGCCACTTTATCCCCACCGCCATCTTCTGGGCATCCGCGATCTTTCCCCCGCCGACATCGAGCTTCTGCTCGACCGGGCGGACCAGGCCGTTGCCATCTCGCGGCAATCGGACAAGAAGACATCGACGCTGCGCGGCCGCACCCAGATCAATCTGTTCTACGAAGCCTCGACCCGTACGCAATCGTCGTTCGAGCTGGCCGGCAAACGGCTCGGCGCCGACGTCATGAACATGTCCGTAGCGAGCTCTTCGGTGAAAAAGGGCGAGACGCTGATCGATACTGCGATGACGCTGAATGCCATGCGTCCCGACATATTGATCATCCGCCATCAATCGGCCGGCGCGGCAGCACTTCTTGCCCAAAAAGTCGGCTGCTCGGTGGTCAATGCCGGCGACGGCGCCCATGAGCATCCTACCCAGGCGCTGCTCGACGCACTGACCATCCGCCGCGCCAAGGGTCCGCTGTCGAAGCTGATCGTGGCGATCTGCGGCGACATCCTGCATTCGCGCGTGGCCCGCTCCAATATCATCCTGCTCAACGCGCTTGGTGCCCAGGTCAGGGTCGTCGCCCCTTCGACGCTTTTGCCCGCCGGCATCGAGAAGATGGGCGTCATCGTCACCCGTTCCATGGCCGAGGGTCTGAAGGACGCCGACGTGGTAATGATGCTGCGCCTGCAGCGCGAACGCATGGAAGGCGCTTTCGTACCGTCGGTGCGCGAATATTTCCGCTATTTCGGCCTCGACGCCGAGAAGCTGAAGGCGGCCAAGGACGGTGCGCTGGTTATGCATCCCGGCCCGATGAACCGCGGCGTCGAGATCGCCTCGGAGATCGCCGACGGCCCGCAAAGCGTCATCCAGGAACAGGTTGAGATGGGCGTCGCCGTACGCATGGCGGTGATGGAAGCGCTGCTCGACCCGCGTCGAAACCACGAGGGTCGGTGCCGATGAGCATAACGGTCTTCAGCCGCGCCCGCATCGTCGACCCATCGCGCGGCATCGATGAGATCGGCACCGTCATCGTCGAAGGGCGCAAAATTGTTGCCGCTGGCAAGGCGGCCTTGAACCAGGGCGCGCCCGAAGCCGCCACGATGATCGAGTGCGCCGGCAAGGCGATCATCCCCGGCCTGATCGATGCGCGTGTCTTCATCGGCGAACCGGGCGGCGAACACCGGGAGACCATCGCCTCGGCCAGCGTGGCGGCAGCGGCCGGCGGCGTAACCTCGATTGTGATGATGCCCGATACCGACCCGGTGATCGACAATGTCGCATTGGTCGAGTTTGTGCTGCGCACCGCCAAGGATACAGCCATAGTCAACATCTTTCCGGCAGCGGCGATCACCAAGGGTCTCGAAGGCCGTGAGATGACCGAGTTCGGCCTGCTCCTCGAAGCCGGCGCGGTCGCCTTCACTGACGGTCGCCACACCATATCCAGCGCGCTGGTGATGCGCCGGGCGCTGACCTATGCGCGCGATTTCGGTGGCGTGATCGCCCACGAAACCCAGGATGCCGATCTCGCCTCGTCAGGCGTGATGAATGAAGGCCTATATGCAAGTTGGCTCGGCCTTGCCGGTATTCCGCGCGAGGCCGAATCCATCCCGCTGGAGCGCGATCTGGCGCTGGCGCGGCTGACCGGCGGCGCCTATCACGCGGCCAAGATCTCGACGGCGATGGCGGCGGCTGCTGTGACGCGAGCCAAGGCCGACGGCGCCAATGTCACATCAGGCGTGTCGATCCACAATCTGTCGCTCAACGAGAACGATGTCGGCGAGTACCGCACCTTCTTCCGACTGACGCCGCCGCTGCGCGCCGAGGAAGACCGGCTGGCGATGATCGAAGCGATCAAGGACGGCACCATCGACCTCATCGTCTCCTCGCACGACCCGCAGGACGTCGACACCAAGCGCCTGCCCTTTGCCGATGCTGCGGCCGGCGCCATCGGGCTGGAAACGCTGTTAGGCGCAGCGCTGCGGCTCTATCACAATGGCGACGTGATGCTGCTGCGGCTGATCGAGACACTGTCGACCGCGCCGGCAAGATTGTTCAGCCTGCCCGGCGGCACGCTGAAACCGGGGGCATTGGCCGACCTTGCGCTCGTCGATCTGGACGAGCCATGGGTCGTTAGCGAGAGCGGCATCCGCTCACGCTCGAAAAACACCTGTTTCGAAGGCGCGCGACTGCAAGGCAAGGTCTTGCAAACGATGGTGGCGGGCCGCACAGTGTTTTCGGCCTAGGACGAAGCGGGTGTCACGTCTTCAACTTCGCTCAGCCAAGGAAAGTTCGGGGGAACAATGGTTTACAGTCCCGTCTTGGCATTGGTGTTCGGCTATCTTCTCGGCTCGATCCCGTTTGGCCTGCTGATCACCCGTGCCGCCGGCCTCGGCGACGTGCGCAACATCGGCTCCGGCAACATCGGCGCCACCAATGTGCTGCGCACCGGCAACAAGGGCTTGGCCGCGGCCACGCTGCTGCTCGATGCGCTGAAGGGCACCGCGGCGGTGTTGATCGCGGGCCGCTTTGCGCCCGAGCTCGGACTTTGGGCCGGATTCGGCGCGTTTTCAGGTCATCTTTTTCCGGTCTGGCTCGGCTTCAAGGGGGGCAAGGGTGTCGCCACTTACCTCGGCGTGCTGATCGGCCTTGCCTGGCAAGTGGCGCTGATCTTCGCCGTCGTCTGGCTGGCGGTGGCCTTCCTGTTCCGCTTCTCCTCGCTTGCGGCACTGACGGCAGCGGTCGTCGTGCCCGTTGCCCTGTATTTCCTGAGCACCCAGCAGATTGCCGGGCTTTTCGCGGCGATGAGCCTCATCGTCATCGTAAAGCACCGCGCCAACATTGCGCGGCTGCTTGCCGGCACCGAGGGTAAGATCGGGGCCAAGGAGTGAGCGAGCCCGACGCCGGGCCGCGCCTCAGCGACCGGCAGCGGCTGAGCTGGCTTCGTCTGATCCGCACGCCGAATGTCGGCCCGGCTTCCTTTCGCGACCTGATCAACCGGTTCGGTTCGGCCGAAGCAGCATTGTCGATGCTGCCCGAGCTGATGATTTCGGGTGGCGCCAAAAAAATCGTCCGCATCCCGTCCATTGCCGAGGTCGAGGCGGAGCTGGAGACGGCCCGGCGGGCCGGCGCCCGCTTCGTCGGCATCGGCGAGACGGATTATCCACCGCTGATGAAAAGCATGGATCATCCGCCGCCGCTGCTCGCGGTCAGGGGCAACAGCGCGGTGTTCCGGTTGCCAGCGGTCGCTATCGTCGGCGCGCGCAACGCATCGCTGGCAGGCATCAAGATGGCGCGGATGCTGGCGGCGGATCTCGGCCGCGACGGTTATGGCATTGTTTCCGGCCTGGCGCGCGGCATCGATACAGCCGCGCACCAGGGCAGCCTTTCGACCGGCACGATCGGCGTGCTCGCCGGCGGCCTCGATTTGCCCTACCCGCCCGAAAATGCCGACCTGTGCGACGAGATCGCCGAGCATGGCGGCGCCATCATTTCCGAAATGCCGTTTGGCTGGCAGCCGCGCGCACAGGACTTTCCGCGCCGCAACCGTCTCGTCGCCGGTGCTGCATTGGGATTGGTGGTGGTCGAGGCCGCACAGCGCTCCGGCTCGCTGATCAGCGCCCGCCTCGCCGGCGAGATGGGGCGGCTGGTTTTCGCCGTTCCCGGTTCACCGCTCGATCCGCGCGCCGCCGGCGCCAATGGCCTGCTCAAGGACGGCGCCACCCTTGTGACCGAGGCCGCCGATATCACCAGTGCCATAGCGCCGCTGGTCGGCGGCTGGTCGCCAAGGACATCGCCGCTTGAAGAGCCGCCCGACTTTTCGGCAACACCGCCGCCGCGCGAGGACGATCGCGACCGCGTCGTCGAAGCGCTCGGCCCGACGCCGGTATCAGTGGACGAGATCATCCGCCACACCGGCCTGCATCCCGCCCAAGTGTTCATGGTGCTGCTGGAGCTCGACCTCGCCGCCCGGCTCGAACGCCATGCCGGCGGCAACGTCTCACTGATTTGACCCAGAACTTGCGCATGTCCCGGCAAGCAATTCCGACGTGATCCGATGGCCGATCCGAGCAACAAACCAAAGCAGACGCTGTTCACTCGTATGACGGCCCTTGTCTGGTCAGCTCTGAGCGTCATGCTGGCGCTGCAATGGTCGATGGATCTCGGCATGTCGGGTTTTCCCGACGGCTACATAACGCCCTTTGCAAGAGCGACCAGCACGCTTCTGGACATTCTGACGGCAGCCTGCATGGCCCAGGGTCTCTACTTTTTCCTGGCCGGCGCGTTCGGCAGGAAGGTAAGCGCCGTCGGTCTTTTCCTGCAAATCCTTGCCGCGGCGGTTCTTACCGTGGCGCCAGTGCTTATCGTGAAGGATTGTCCGGGTTCTCAGGTGTGCAGCAGAGCCTATGAGGCGCTCACCGGCACGATGATGGACGATGGCGCGGGCGGCTAACGCCACTGCATGCGTTCGGCACGAGGCTGTCACCCATGTCGTAGGTACAAACTGTTACCCATGTCTCCGGGTCGTACCGGGTCGTACCCTCTGGATTTGGTGAGCGCGATGGGATTCGAACCCATGACCTACTGATTAAAAGTCAGTTGCTCTACCGGCTGAGCTACGCGCTCCCGCGGGCTCAGAAAGGCCGCCCTCGAAATTGCGCGGAACATAGGGAGAGTGCCTCTGCCGGTCAACCGGAAAAAGACGGCTCCCAGACCGGACCTTCCTGCCGCGTCATCATGCCGTGCGGTGCGCTTCGGCGTTGACGGAATTGCCTCCGTCTCGCGCAAGGGCGAAGCTCGCGCTTGGCGGGACAAGCGCAAGCAGCGAATCGAGAGAACCTTTGCAGATCAGCAACTTGGGATTCTTAGCGGAACAATTTGCGCAGCCTGCCCGTTTTTCCGCGACAAGGGACACGCGTTTCAAGGAGAAGATCATGAATAGGATCATGTCGAGCCTGCTGGCGACCACCCTTTCGATCTCATTCGCTGCCGCGGAGATCGTGCCAGTCAACGCTCAGCCCAGCTATGCGCCCCCTGCCCAAGGGCTCACCTCGAATGTCCAGACCGTCCAGTACGAGCCGTGGCGGAGGCACCGGAATTTCAATCGCGATTTCTCGCGTCGCGATTTCTCCCGGCGCAGTTTTGCGCGTGACGACGGCATGTATTGGCGTGGCCATCGCGGCTATCGCGAATATCGTCGCGGCTATCGCCGCCATGGCGACTACTGGTTCCCGCTGGCCGCTTTCGCCACCGGTGCGCTGATTACCGGCGCTATCATCAACAACCAGAATCGTGTCTATCGCGGCGATGCCCATGTGCAGTGGTGCTATGACCATTATCGGAGCTATCGTGCCTCTGACAACACCTACCAGCCCAATTACGGTCCGCGCCGGCAGTGCCGATCGCCTTACTGAGTCGTGATTAGAGACTGTAAGCCCGCGCCCGCAACGGCGCGGGTTTTTCATGGGTGCGAAGCCGGTGCCATCCCTGCTTATTGCACGCTTAGCGTCCTGCGCACAGCGTGGCGCCAACCTGCCAGCTTGGCGGCACGTGTCGAAGCATCCATCTCCGGCTTGAACCGGCGCTCGAGCGCCCAACTCCTGGCGAATTCCCGCGCCTTCGGCCAGGCACCGGCCTTCGAGCCGGCCAGCCATGCCGCACCAAGCGCGGTCGTCTCGAGAATTGTCGGCCGGTCGACCGGCGCATCGAGAATGTCGGCCAGCCGCTGCATGGTCCAGTCCGACGCCACCATGCCGCCATCGACCCTGAGCACAGTCTTGGCCGAAGCGCCCTTCCAGTCCTTGCGCATAGCGTCGAGCAGATCGCGCGTTTGGAACGCAACGGATTCCAGCGCCGCGCGGGCAAATTCCGCCGGCCCCGAATTGCGGGTCAGCCCGAAGATGGCGCCCCGCGCCTCGGCATCCCAGTGCGGTGCGCCGAGCCCGACGAAAGCCGGCACCAGATAGACATTCTGCGTCGGATCGGCCTCCGCCGCCAATTTGCCGCTCTGCTCGGCCTTGCCGATCACCTTGATGCCGTCCCGCAGCCACTGCACGGCGGCGCCGGCGATAAAGATAGAGCCCTCCAGTGCATAGGTGGTCTTGCCGCTCAGCCTGTAGGCGATGGTGGTCAAAAGCCGGTTCTTCGAACGCACCAGATCGCTGCCGGTGTTGAGCAGCGCGAAGCAACCGGTGCCGTAGGTCGATTTCATCATGCCCGGCTCGAAACAGGCCTGGCCGATCGCCGCCGCATGCTGGTCGCCGGCCACACCGAGGATTCTGATCTCTGTGCCGAACAGACTTTTGTCGGTGATTCCAAAATCATCGGCACAGTCTTTCACCTGCGGCATCATTCTTGCAGGTATGCCAAGAATGGCCAGCAACTCGTCATCCCAGGCGTTTTGTTCGATGTTGTAGACCAGCGTGCGCGAGGCATTGGTGGCGTCAGTGGCGTGGACCTTGCCGCCAGTCAGGCGCCAAATCAGAAAACTGTCGATGGTGCCGGCCAGCAGTTCGCCCTTCTCGGCGCGTTTTCTGGCGCCCTTCACCTTGTCCAGCATCCAGGCGATCTTGGTGCCGGAGAAATAGGGATCGAGCAGCAGGCCGGTCTTTTTCGTGAATTTCTTCTCCAACCCCAGCTTCTTCAGTTTCTGGCATAGCGGCGCGGTGCGGCGGTCCTGCCAGACAATCGCGTTGTGAACCGGCTCGCCGGTCTCCTTGTCCCAGATGACGACGGTTTCGCGCTGGTTGGTGATGCCGATCGCGGCGACGTCCGCTGCGTTGCGGCCGGCTGTCTTCAGCGCGGCCCTCACCGTTTCCACGACGCTTGACCAGATTTCCTCGGGATCATGCTCGACCCAGCCGGAGGCCGGATAATACTGGGTGAATTCCTTTTGCCCGCTGCCGACGACCTTCATCTTGTCGTCGAACAGGATCGCCCGGCTCGATGTCGTGCCCTGGTCGATTGCGAGGATATATCCGGTCATTCTCTCTCCCGTCGAAGCGAATTCAAGGTGCTGCGATGTCTCGACGCCCGATGGCGCGGAGCCGTTCACGCAAACAGGGGAGACGGCAACATGCCGCCTCCCCTGAGTATGGCGATGCGGGCGCGAACGCCCGCATCAAACAGCCCTATTGCTGCCAGCTCTTCACCAGCTCGTCATAGTTGATGGTGACCGGTTTTTCCTTCTCGTTCTCGATCTTGAGCTGAGGAGCGAGATTGCCCTTCTTGACCGCATCGGCGTTCCAGTAGGCGAGGTCATGCTCTTCGGCCATCTTCGGGCCGATATCGCCCTGGACGCCCGACTTCTCGATGCGGCTCATCACCTTTTCCTGCTCGGCACAGAGCGAGTCCATTGCTTCTTGCGCGCTCTTGGCGCCCGACGAAGCATCGCCGATCGCCTGCCACCAGAGCTGTGCCAGCTTCGGATAGTCCGGCACGTTGGTGCCGGTCGGGGACCACTGGACGCGTGCCGGCGAGCGGTAGAACTCGATCAAGCCGCCGAGCTTTGGCGCACGTTCGGTGAAGCTCTTGTCGTGGATCGTGCTCTCGCGGATGAAGGTCAGGCCGACATGGCTCTTCTTCACGTCGACCGTCTTCGAGGTGACGAACTGCGCGTAGAGCCAGGCGGCCTTGGCGCGGTCGGTCGGCGTCGACTTCATCAGCGTCCAGGAACCGACGTCCTGATAGCCGAGCTTCATACCGTCCTTCCAATAGACGCCATGCGGCGACGGCGCCATGCGCCACTTCGGCGTGCCGTCGTCGTTCAGCACCGCCTTGGCGCTGGCGTCGACCATGCTGGCGGTGAAGGCGGTATACCAGAAGATCTGCTGGGCAACCGCGCCCTGCGCCGGCACCGGCCCTGACTCGGAGAAGGTCATGCCCTGGGCTTCCGCCGGTGCATAGGCCTTCAGCCAATCGAGGTACTTCTGGATGGCGTAGACAGAAGCCGGGCCATTGGTGTCGCCGCCGCGCGCCGTGCAGGAACCCACCGGACGCGAATTCTCGTCGACCTTGATGCCCCATTCGTCGACGGGCAGACCGTTCGGAATGCCCTTGTCGCCATTGCCGGCCATCGACAGCCATGCGTCGGTGAACCGCCAGCCGAGCGACGGGTCCTTCTTGCCATAATCCATATGGCCGTAGACCTTCTTGCCATCGATCTCGCGGCCGGTGAAGAACTCGGCGATGTCCTCATAGGCCGACCAATTGACCGGCACGCCGAGGTCGTAGCCGTATTTGGCCTTGAAGTCCGCCTTGTTCTTCTCGTCGTTGAACCAGTCGTAACGGAACCAGTAGAGGTTCGCGAACTGCTGGTCGGGAAGCTGGTAGAGCTTCTTGTCGGGCGCGGTGGTGAACGAGGTGCCGATGAAATCCTTCAGGTCGAGATTCGGGTTGGTGACATCCTTGCCGTCGCCTGCCATCCAGTCGGTCAGGTTGCGCACCTGCTGGTAGCGCCAGTGCGTGCCGATCAGATCGGAATCGTTGACCCAGCCGTCATAGAGGTTCTGGCCGGTCTGCATCTGGGTCTGGATCTTCTCGACGACGTCGCCTTCCTGGATGACGTCATGCGTGACCTTGATGCCGGTGATGGCCGTAAAGGCCGGCGCAAGCACCTGCGATTCATACTGATGCGTGGCGATAGTTTCGGAGACCACCTTGATATCCATGCCGGCGAAAGGTTTCGCGGCATCGATGAACCATTGCATTTCGGCTTCCTGGCCGGCACGGTCGAGCGTCGAGAGGTCGCCAATTTCCTTGTCCAGGAAGGCCTTGGCCTCGTCCATTCCGGCATAGGCATTGCTTGCCCCTAGCAACAGGACAAGCGCAGTTGTTGATGTCAAGAATTGCCGTCGCATGTATTTCCTCCACTGTTAAAGTTCAAAGTGCGATCTGGATCGGCGGCCGGCACGCCGCCGTTCCAACAGTTTCCCCCTCTATACGTAGCGGAACACGCCGACGGCGAAGACCACGGAGAGAGCGAGAGCCCACCACAGATTGGGTCCGACTAGACCCAGCCAAGCGAGATGGATAAAGGCGCTGCCCAGCAGCGACAGGAACAGGCGGTCGCCGCGCGTCGTTTCGAAGCGCAGCACGCCGACGCGCGGATTGCCGCCCGGCGAGACGTATTCCCACACCGCCATGCCGCAAAGCAGCAGAAAGATGGTTCCAAAGAAGGCCGCGGTCGGCCACGTCCAGGCCATCCACGAAAAATCGAGGTTGGACGAGAGGTTAAATCCCCACAGGCGGATATTGGCCGGGTCGCTGAAGCCCACCGTTATCGCCACGAAATCGATTTGAAGTGCCACCCAGGCCACGACGACCAGGGCAAGAAACAGCACGGCCCACCACCATGGGCTTCTGTCGACCTGCTCCATCATACCCTCCCCAGGGCAAAGCCCTTGGCGATGTAGTTGCGCACAAACCAGATGACGAGCGCGCCGGGAATCAGCGTCAGCACGCCGGCGGCGGCAAGCAACCCCCAATCCATACCGGCGGCCGAAACGGTGCGGGTCATGGTCGCGGCGATCGGCTTGGCATCCGTGGTCGTCAGCGTGCGGGCGATCAAGAGCTCCACCCACGAGAACATGAAGCAGAAGAAGCACGCCACGCCGATGCCGCTCGCAATCAGCGGCATGAAGATCTTGATGAAGAAGCGCGGGAACGAATAGCCGTCGATATAGGCGGTCTCGTCGATCTCCTTGGGCACGCCCGACATGAAGCCTTCGAGGATCCACACCGCCAGCGGCACGTTGAACAGGCAATGCGCCAGAGCCACGGCGATATGGGTGTCGATAAGGCCGAAGGCCGAATAAAGCTGGAAGAATGGCAGCGCGAACACCGCCGGCGGCGCCATGCGGTTGGTCAGCAGCCAGAAGAACAGATGCTTGTCGCCGAGGAAGCGATAGCGCGAAAAAGCATAGGCAGCAGGCAGTGCCGCAGCCACCGAAATCACCATGTTCATAACCACATAGGTGATCGAGTTGATGTAGCCCGAATACCAGGACGCGTCGGTGAAGATGGTGCGGTAATTCGCCAATGTCGGCGCGTGCGGGTAGAGAGTCAGCGACGAGACGATCTCGCCATTGGTCTTGAAGCTCATATTGATGAGCCAGTAGATCGGCAAAAGCAGAACGACGATGTAGAGCGTCGGCACGATCCACCACCAGCGCGACTCCTCGCCGCGACGGCGCATCAGCCGTGCGATCTCGTCCTGTCGTAGCGTGCTGGCGAGCCCTTCCGAAGCTGTCGTCTCGCTCACCCTATCGGCTCTCTCTTCGGTGCGGCTCATCTCAACGCTCCGCGTCGTAATTGGTCATCACGGTGTAGAACACCCACGACAACAGCAGGACGATAAGGAAGTAGACCAGCGACATCGCCGCCGCCGGGCCGAGGTCGAACTGACCGAGCGCGGTCTTGACGAGATCAATCGAAAGAAAGGTCGTCGAGTTGCCGGGGCCGCCACCGGTGACCACGAACGGCTCCGTGTAGATCATGAAGCTATCCATGAAGCGCAGCAGCACGGCGATCAGCAGCACGCGGTTCATCTTCGGCAACTGGATGTAGCGGAACACCGCCCAGCGCGAGGCACCGTCGATCTTGGCTGCCTGATAAAAGGCATCCGGGATCGAGACCAGGCCGGCATAGCAGAGCAGGACGACGAGGCTGGTCCAATGCCAGACGTCCATGATGATGACCGTGACCCAGGCGTCATATGGGTCTTGCACATAATTATAGTCGATGCCGAGCGCGTTGACGTAATAGCCGAGCAGGCCAATGTCGTTGCGCCCGAACACCTGCCAGATGGTGCCGACGACGTTCCACGGGATCAGCAGCGGCAACGCCATCAAAACAAGGCACACAGGCACGCCCCAACCCTTCTTCGGCATATTGAGCGCAATGAAGATGCCGAGCGGCACTTCGATCGCCAGGATGATAAAGGAGAAGACAAGGTTGCGGATCATCGCCTGCCAGAAGCGGCTCGAGGAAAGCAGTTCCTCGAACCATTCCGTGCCGGCCCAGAAGAAGACGTTATTGCCGAAAGTGTCCTGCACCGAATAATTGACGACCGTCATCAGCGGTATGACCGCCGAGAACGCCACCAGCAGCAACACCGGCAGCACCAGGAACCAGGCTCTGTTGTTCCAGGTCTTTTCCACTTCAGGCCCCCATCTCGACGCGCCAGGAATCGGCATAGATGTTGATGCCGGCTGGGTCGAACCGCACCTTCGGATCAGCCGGAACTGTCTCGTCCTCGCCGATGACGGCGGCGATCTCGCGCCCTTCGAGATTGGCACGGACCACCTTGTGGCGGCCGACGTCCTCGACCTTGCTGATCCGGACGGCCATGCCCTGGCTGCCCAGGCGCACATATTCGGGACGGATGCCGAGCTCGATGGCGCCGCCACCGGCCTTAGGCACGCCCGGCAGTTCGATCTGCTGCGAGCCCAGCCGCGCAGTCTTGCCGTCGATCGCCACCGGCATGACGTTCATGCCGGGCGAGCCGATGAAATAGCCAACAAAGGTGTGGCGCGGGCGCTCAAACAGTTCTGCCGGTGTGCCGATCTGCACGATTTCGCCGTCATACATGACGACCACCCTGTCGGCGAAGGTCAAGGCCTCGGTCTGGTCGTGCGTGACATAGACCATGGTGTAGCCGAAGCGGCGGTGAAGCTGCTTCAACTGGGAGCGCAGCATCCATTTCATATGCGGGTCGATGACGGTCAAAGGCTCGTCGAACAGGATGGCATTTACGTCGGAGCGCACCAGCCCGCGTCCGAGCGAAATTTTCTGCTTCTGGTCAGCGGTCAGTCCGCGCGCCTTTCGTTTGGCCATATCGGCCAGCCCGATCATCTCCAGCGTTTCGCGCACCTTACGGTCGACGTCGGCTTCCGGCACGCCGCGATTGCGCAGCGGGAACGCCAGATTGTCGTAGACCGTCATCGTGTCGTAGATCACCGGGAACTGGAAGACCTGGGCGATGTTGCGCTCTTGGGTCGACAGATTGGTCACGTTCCTGCTGTTGAACAGCAACTGGCCGTGCGAGGGATGCAGCAATCCCGAAATGATGTTGAGCAACGTAGTCTTGCCGCAGCCGGACGGGCCGAGCAGCGCATAAGCGCCGCCATCCTCGAAGGTGTGGTGCACTTCCTTCAACGCGAAATCGGCATCCGTGCGCGGGTTCTGCAGATAGGAGTGGCGGATATGATTGACATCGATGCGCGCCATCGCTTCCTCCTAAGCCGCCAGCTTCGGCGCGGCCACGGCGCGGCCGTGCTCGTCGAAGACCATGATGTGGCGCGGGTCGATAAACACCTCGACCTCCTCGTCCGGCTCGAAGTCGCGAATGCCGTGGGTCAGCATGACCCAGCGCGCATCGGCAAAATCGAGATGGATGAAGCTTTCCGATCCGGTGATCTCAGTGATCGTCACCTTTGCGCGCACCGGCACTGCGGCGGCGTTGGGCCGATCGAGGGACAGATGATGCGGCTGGAAGCCGATCGTATAGATCGCATCGGCAATGCCGAAGAGTTCCGCCGGCACCGGCAATTTCACACCGCCCTCGAGCAGGAAATCCAGGCCCTTCTTGGCAAGCACGATGGTGTTGAGCGGCGGATCGGCGAAGGTCCTCGCCGTCACCAGATCGACCGGTTTGCGGAACACTTCGATGGTCGGCCCGAACTGGGTGATGCTGCCCTCGGAAAGCGTTGCCGTGTTGCCGCCGAGCAGCAAGGCCTCGTGCGGCTCGGTCGTGGCATAAACAAAGATTGTGCCGGCGGCCGCGAAGACTTTCGGCAGTTCCGCGCGTAATTCTTCACGCAGCTTGTAGTCGAGATTGGCGAGCGGCTCGTCGAGCAGCACGAGGCTGGCATTCTTGACGATGGCGCGGGCCAGCGCGGTGCGCTGCTGCTGGCCGCCCGACAGACTGAGAGGCGTCCGGTCGAGATAGGTCGTGAGTTTGAGAAGGGCGGCCGCATTGCGCACCTCCCTGTCGATCGTTGCCTGATCCGTGCCGGCTACCCGCAGCGGTGAGGCGATGTTTTCGTAGACCGTCATCGCCGGATAATTGATGAATTGCTGGTAGACCATGGCGACGTTGCGCTTTTGCACCGGCATGCCGGTGACATCCTTGCCATCGAACCAGACCGAGCCCGAGGTCGGCACGTCGAGGCCCGCCATCAACCGCATCAGGCTGGTCTTGCCAGAGAGCGTCGGCCCGAGCAGGACGTTGAGCGAGCCGTGCTGAAGCGTCAGCGAGACATCGCGGATATGTTCCGCCGCACCCACCGTCTTCGTCACGTTTCTCAGTTCAAGCATGATGCCTCCTCCCAGGCTTTCTGCATCAGTCGGCCGTCCCTATTCGGCAGCCGCTACGTGCTGCCGGCTTATTCCGCGCATGAACTCGTCGAGCACTGCGGCCTGCTCACGGCTGAGACGCAGGCCGCGCTTGGTCCGGCGCCACAATACATCCTCGGCAGTCATCGCCCATTCGTTTTCGGCGAGGTAGCGCACTTCGGCTTCGTACAGATCGGCGCCGAAGTTGCGGCCAAGATCGACGTTCGACTTGGCGAGGCCTAGCAGCTTCCTTGCGCGGGTGCCGTAGAGCCGGGTCAACCGGCGGGCCAGCCGGGCGTCGAGGAACGGGTACGCCGTTTTCAGTTTCGCCACCTCGGTATCGAAGCCGGTGACGGGAAAGTCACCGCCGGGCAGCGGCGCGTTTGCCGTCCATGGCTTACCGCGCTTGCCGAGAAAACCCTCGATCTTCTCCAGCATCGATTCCGACAATCGGCGGTAGGTGGTGATCTTGCCGCCAAAGGCATTGACGATCGGGGCGGCACCCTCGCCTCCATCGGCCTTCAGCACATAGTCGCGGGTGGCTTCCTGCGCCTTTGAGGCGCCATCGTCGTAGAGCGGGCGCACCGCGGAATAGGTCCAGACGATATCCGACGGCTTGACCGGCTGCGCGAAATATTCGCTTGCCGCAGCGCAGAGATAGTCGATCTCGGCATCACTGATCCTGACGTCGTGCGGATCGCCGGGATAGTCCCGGTCGGTGGTGCCGATGAGCGTGAACTCGTCTTCATAGGGGATGGCGAAAATGATGCGCCCGTCCTTGTTCTGAAAGAAATAGGCGCGTGGGTCGTCGAATTTCTTGCCAACGACGATGTGGCTGCCTTGCACGAGGCGGACATTGTGCACGTCGTTCAAGCCGACGGTGGCCGACAGCACCTGATCCACCCACGGGCCGGCGGCATTGACCAGCAGCCGCGCCTTGACCTCCTCGGTATCGCCGGTCCGCACGTTTTCAAGCCTGACCGTCCAGAGATTGCCTTCGCGGCGTGCGCTGACGACCTTTGTTCGGGTTCGAATGGTTGCGCCGCGCTCGGCAGCGTCGCGGGCGTTCAACACAACCAGCCGGGCATCGTTGACCCAACCGTCCGAATATTCGAACGCCTTTCGAAACAGCGGCTTCAGCGGCTTGCCGGCCGGATCCTTGGCCATGTCCAGCGTTTTCGTCGGCGGCAGCAATTTGCGCCCGCCAATATGATCGTAGAGGAAAAGCCCGAGCCGGATCAGCCAGGCCGGACGCAGCCCCTTGGCGTATGGCAGCACGAAGCGCATCGGCCAGATGATATGCGGCGCGTTCCTCCACAGGACCTCGCGTTCCATCAGCGCTTCGCGCACCAGGCGGAACTCGTAGAATTCGAGATAGCGCAAGCCGCCATGGATCAGTTTGGTCGAACCGGAAGAGGTTCCGCTGGCCAGATCGTTCATCTCGGCAAGAAATACCGAAAACCCACGCCCCACGGCATCGCGGGCGATACCGCAGCCATTGATGCCGCCACCGATGACGAAAATGTCATGGATCGGTGATGCGCCCAAAGAGTCCTCCCTCGATTTCGCATTGCGGCATTTTTGGGTTCTTGCGAAACCGTACGGGAATTATTTCGAAATGATAACGAATGTCAAACGAAATATGATTGGCCACAGATGCCGCAACGGCATCTCTAGGAGAGCGACGTTTCGATCAGCTGAACTTCTGCCTCCTGGCAGATCCTACGCACCGATGGGATGTCGCAACGATCGGTGATAAAGGTGTTTACCTGCGACAGATGGCCGATGCGGACGGGCGCGGTGCGCTCGAATTTGGTCTGGTCCGACACGAGGATCACATGCCGCGCGTTGGCGATGATCGCCTGCGCGACCTTCACCTCGCGAAAATCAAAGTCGAGCAGTGCGCCGTCATGATCGATGGCCGAGGCGCCGATCACCGCAAAATCGACCTTGAACTGCCGGATGAAATCGACTGCTGCCTCGCCGACCACACCGCCGTCGGAACCGCGTACGACACCGCCGGCGATCACCACCTCGATCGAAGGATATACGCGCATCCTGTTGGCAACATTGATGTTATTGGTGATGACCATCAAGCCGCTGTGATCGAGCAGCGACTTGCTGACAGCTTCCGTCGTCGTCCCGATATTGATGAAAAGAGACGCGTTGTCGGGGATCAGCCGGGCTGCTGCGCGGCCGATCGCCTCCTTCTCCTCGGCGGCGATCTTGCGCCGAGCCTCATACTCCATGTTCTCGATGCCGGACGGGAACAATGCCCCGCCATGAATGCGAGACAAAAGCCGCTGGTCGCAGAGATCGTTGAGATCCTTGCGGATCGTCTGCGGCGTCACGTTGAAATGCGTCGCCAACTCCTCGACCAGTACGCGGCCATGGTCCTTGGCCATCTGGATGATTTCGGAATGACGCGGCGACAGATACATCTAGCAACCTCTCGTTTTCGTTTTACTTGTCTATAACGGAAAACGAAAGCCATGAACAGGAAGATCAGGTGACTGCAAGAAGAGCCCCGGCGCAACCTCGATGATGCCGGTCAACCCAGGCCACGCGCAATTTCAGTAATGACCTCGAAAGCAGTATCGACATCCGCCGCAGTCGTTTCGAATTGTCCGACCTGAAAGCGGATCGCCACCTTCCCGTCCACCCGGGTTTGCGTCAGATAGATGCGGCCGTCATCGTTGATCGCGCTGACCAACCGCAAATTGTGCTCGTCAGAGTCGGCGCCCGCAGCCGCGAGATGCCGGAACGAGAACAGCGACAGCATCGGCTCCGTGACGATCTCGAAATCCGGTTCCTTTGCCAGCCTTGCGGCGAGGCTCTCGCTCCAGGCGACATGGTTGCGGACCATGGTCCGCAGATTTTCCAAGCCATGTGCACGCAGCAGGAACCAAAGTTTCAGCGCGCGGAACCTCCGGCCAAGCGGCACCGACCATTCGGAGTAGTTGATGACTCCGTCGCGGCCATGCGTCTTGAGGAATTCGGGCTTGATCGCCAGCGTGCGCACGAGGTCTTCCGGCTGACGGATGAACTGCATCGAGCAATCGAACTGTGCGCCCAGCCATTTATGCGGGTTGAAGACAATGGAATCCGCATGTTCGGCGCCTGCCCAGAAATGCCGGAACTCGGGGCAGATCATGGCGGAGCCAGCCCATGCGGCATCGACATGCAGGTAGAGCCCGTGCCGCTTAGCTACCGCGGCAACAGCCGCCACATCGTCGGTGCCGCCGGTACTTGTGCCACCGACGCTGGCGATGATCCCCGCCGGCAGCATGCCGTTTTTGCGGTCGGTGACGATCGCTGCTTCCAGAGCCGCCGTCTGCATGGCGCGGAAGCGTCCGGCGACCGGAATGCGCACGAGGTTCGCCTCGCCGATGCCCGACACCCAGATCGCCCGGTCGATGGAAGTATGGACTTGGCCGGAAGAATAGACTCGCACGACCGGCTGGCCTTGCAAGCCGTTCTTGTTACCTTGCCAGTCGAGCGCGCGCTCGCGAATGGTCAGCACGGCGGCAAGCGTCGCCGATGAAGCCGAATCCTGCATGACGCCGGAAAATCCCTCCGGCAGACCAAGCGCCTGCCGCATCCAGTCGACGACACGCGTCTCGAGTTCGGTTGCCGCCGGCGAGGTCTGCCAAAGCATGCATTGCGCGGCCATGGCGGAAACCAGATACTCGGCCACGACCGAGGCCGGTGCCGCATTGGCCGGGAAATAGGCGAAGAAACGCGGATGCTGCCAGTGCGTCATGCCCGGCAGAATCTTTTGCTCGAAATCGGCGAAGATTGCCTGCATCGTTTCGCCGTTTTCCGGCGGCGCAACATCGATGCTTTTGAAGATTTCGCCCGGCTCGACAAACGGCCGCACCGGTCTTTCGCGAAGGCTGTCTCTGTAGTCGGCGCCCCATTCGGCCGCTCGCAGCGACCATTCGCGGAATTCGTTGCTATTCATCTTCGCCTCCGTAGCGCCTCGTCGAGCCGCCATCAAAGAGCACGAAAAACGAAGGTTTTCATTCGGGAAAATCAGGCAAGCTGGCAAAGGCAGTCTTCAGCGCGTTCGACCAGCTATCCGAGATCGTGCGATAATATTGATCATCCTGGGTTATTCGCTTTTTGAGGCCAACCTTGAAGGTGTCCTTTTCATAGAACAGCAGGTCGAGCGGCAGGCCGACCGACAGGTTCGACTTCAGCGTCGAGTCGAACGACACAAGCAGCAACTTCACCGTCTCGGCGAAACTCATCGTCCTTTCATAAGCGCGGATGATGATCGGCTTGCCGTATTTGGTCTCACCTATCTGGAAGAACGGCGTGTCGTCGGTGGATTCGATGAAATTGCCTTCCGGATAGATCATGAACAGGCGCGGCGCGCTGCCCTTGATCTGACCGCCGAGGATGAAGGAGGCGTTGAAATAGGAATCCGCCTTTTCGCCCGCCGGCGACGAACTGGCGATGACCTCCTTGACGGTGTCTCCGACCAGCCGCACTGTCTGGTACATGGAAGGCGTTTCGAGCAGCGTGGCACGGCGCTCCGCCACTGCCTTGGTGCGTTCGTCGAGCAGGCTGACTACGGCCTGCGTCGTCGCCAGATTGCCGGCCGACATCAAAACGATGACGCGCTCGCCCGGCTCTTCCCAGACATGCATCTTCCTGAAGGTCGAGATCGAATCCATGCCGGCGTTGGTGCGCGTGTCCGACATGAACACGAGCCCGCGATCGATCTTCAGCCCGACGCAATAGGTCATCGAATCTCTTTGGCAACAATCTTGGCGGAGATTACTGCTCCACGGTGACGGTGACGGCAAGCTGTTCTTCCGCCTGTCCCAGCCGAATTCCCGATACCGGTGTGGCGTCGCGATAATCGCGGCCAGTCGCCACCTTTACATAACGCTCGTCGGGAGAAATGCCGTTGGCGACGTCGAAGGCGACCCAGCCGAGGCCCGAGACATGCGCCTCGGCCCAGGCGTGGCTTGCCGCCTGCTCGATCGCTGCATTCATCATCAGATAGCCACTGACATAGCGCGCGGGAAAATCCATGGCGCGCGCCGCCGCAACGAAGATGTGGCTGTGGTCCTGGCAAACGCCGGTCTTGAGCGCCAGGGCCTCTTCGGCCGGCGTCGTCGCGTTGGTGGTGCCCGGCGTATAAGCGACGCGCTCGCCGATCATCGCCATCAACCGGTGCAGCCTTTCGATGTCGGTGCCCTTGCCGACCGAGGCAGCAAGCTCGCGAATGCCGCTGCCGATCGTCGTCAGCGGCGTTTCGTGGCCGAACAGCCAGAGCGGCACGAAACCCTGGTGCGGCCCGCAGACGCCGGCGGTGTCGCGCGTCACCACTTCGCCGGCTGCTTCGACGGTGATGAAGTCGCGCTCACCCTCGACGCTCAACAGCCGGGTATCATTGCCGAAATGGTCGGTGAAGCGCACTTCCTCGCGTGCGCCTTCGATCTTCAGCGCCCAGGACAGTACCGTCTGGGTGCGCCCGTTCACCGGGAGCAGCCGCAAACGCTGCAACAAATAATGCACCGGCGCATCGTAGCGGTATTCGGTCCGGTGGGTGATCTTCAGCCGCATCGCACTCGTCCCTGGAGCATGAGCTTTTCCGAAAACCGGCGTCCGCTTTTTGGGGTCATGCTCAATAGAACCTGTAATCCTGCGCGATCTCGTCGCCGAGTCTGGTGTTGTCGCGGATGAAATTGGCCAGGAATTCATGCAGGCCAGCGTCGAAAATATCCTTGATCGAGCCGGCCGTAAGCATGGCCTGGGTCTTGGCAGCCGTCGCATGGCAGGCGTGGCGCTCACCATAGTCGTCACCCAGGAATTTGAGATGCTCCGTCAGGAAGCGGTAGCAAAAGGTCAGCGAGCGCGGCATGCGGACGTTGAGGATCAGATAGTCGGCGATGTTGCTCGGCTTGTAGTCGGCGTCATAGACCCAGCGGTAGGAGCGGTGCGCCGATACCGAGCGGAGGATCGATTCCCACTGGTAGTTGTCGAGCGTCGAGCCGACCCAGGAAATCGACGGTAACAGCACGTAGTACTTCACGTCCAGGATGCGGGCAGTGTTGTCGGCGCGTTCGACATAAGTGCCGAGCTGCGAAAAATCGAAAATCTCATTGCGCAGCATCGTGCCGTAGAACGAGCCGCGGATCAGCGCCGTCTCGCGTTTGATTGCGTCGAGCGCGTTGGGCAGGTCGCGCTCGTCGATCGGCTTGGCTAGCATCCGCTTCAGCGACATCCAGGCTTCGTTGATGCTTTCCCAGGTTTCACGCGTCAACGCGGTACGCACCATGCGAGCATTGTTACGGGCCGTTTCGATAGACGACATCGTGCTCGACGGGTTCGATGTGTCGCGCAGCAGATAGTCGGCGACATTGGCGGCGGTGTAGTCGGAATATTTCTGCGTGAAGCTGGCGTCCGAACCGGCGCTGAGCAGCACCGAATTCCACTCCTCCGAAGCGTTCTGAGTACGGGTTAGCGCCATGCGCAAGCCGGCGTCCACCAGCCGCGCCATGTTTTCCGCCCGCTCGATATAGCGGTTCATCCAATAGAGCCCGTTGGCGGTGCGACCGAGAAGCATGTCAGGCGGTCCTGTGGCGAATGGTGGATGGTGGACGGTGAATGGTGACTATCCAGACTTTAGGCCACGATGCCGCGTGCTTCACTTCAGGGCATTTCACCAACATCAACAACATATATCCTTATCTATTCACTATTCACTATTCACTACTTCCACTCTAATCATCCAACACCCACGTATCCTTTGTGCCCCCGCCTTGCGAGGAATTGACGACCAGCGAGCCTTCCTTGAGCGCTACTCGGGTCAGCCCGCCGGGCACGATCTGGATACGGTCGGAAACCAGCACATAGGGGCGCAGATCGACATGGCGCGGCGACAGCCCCTTGTCCGTCAGGATCGGACAGGTCGACAGCGCCAGCGTCGGCTGAGCAATGTAGTTCGATGGTTTTGCCGCGAGCTTTTTCGAAAAATCCTCGCATTCCTTCTTGGTCGCCGCCGGACCGACCAGCATGCCGTAGCCGCCGGACCCGTGGACCTCCTTGATGACCAGTTCATCGATGTGCTCGAGCACGTATTTCAGGCTGTCCGGCTCCGAGCAGCGCCAGGTCGGGATGTTGCCGAGCATCGCCTTGCGGCCGGTGTAGAATTCGACGATCTCGGGCATGTACGAATAGATCGCCTTGTCGTCAGCGATGCCGGTTCCCGGCGCATTGGCGATCGTGATATTGCCGGCGCGGTAGACGTCCATAATGCCCGGCACGCCAAGTGCCGAGTCGGGGCGGAAGGTCAGCGGATCGAGGAACGAGTCGTCGACACGCCGGTAAAGCACGTCGATCTGCTTGTACCCCTCGGTCGTGCGCATCGCGACATGGCCATCGACGACGCGCAGATCCTGCCCTTCGACGAGTTGCACGCCCATCTGGTCGGCAAGGAAGGCATGTTCGAAATAGGCCGAGTTGAAGCTGCCCGGCGTCAGCACGGCAATCGTCGGCGTGCCCTTGGTGCTTTGCGGCCGTACCGCCGCCAGCGACTGGCGCAGGAGCTGCGGATAATTCTCCACCGGCCGCACCTTGATCTGCTGGAACAACTCGGGAAACAGCTGCATCATCGTCTCGCGGTTCTCCAGCATGTAGGAGACGCCGGACGGCGTGCGCGCATTGTCCTCCAGTACGTAGAACTCGTTCTCGCTAATGCGTACGATGTCGACGCCGATGATGTGGGTATAGACGCCGGCCGGCGGCCGCACCCCGATCATCTCGGGCAGGAACGCCTCGTTCCTGGCGATCAACTCCTTCGGCACCCGGCCGGCGCGCAAGATCTCCTGGCGATGGTAGATGTCGTCGAGAAAGGCGTTCAGCGCCTGGACGCGCTGCTCGATGCCTTGCGTCAGCCGTCGCCATTCATTGCCCGAAATGATGCGCGGAACGATGTCGAAGGGTATCAGCCGCTCCGATGCTTCCTGCTCGCCATAGACGGCGAAAGTGATGCCTGTCTTGCGAAAGACGCGTTCGGCGTCCTGCATCTTCTCGGTAAGTCTGGCCGGGTCCTGTTCCTTCAGCCAGCGATCGTAAGCCGAATACGGTTTTCTCAGCCCGGAAACTTCCGGAAGCATTTCGTCGAACGCTGCCAATCGCATACTCCCCTGTGACGCCATTTCACTGGCCTCGCTGGAGAAAATCAAGCGCAATCGGCGATTTGGCGGGCGCCGGCGATCAGTATATCGCGGTTGCCTAAAATTAAGGCAGCACCAATAGGGCCTTGATCAGGCTTTGCCTGGTGTCCGGGCAAATGTCGGATGGAGATCAAAACGCGCGAAAGGTGACGACCGTAAACGTATCTTTGATGCCCGGGAGAATCTGCACTTTCTCGTTGACGAAGTGGCCGATGTCTTCCTCGTCGTCGACATAGAATTTGGCGAGCAGGTCGTAGTTGCCGGCTGTCGAGTAGATTTCCGAAGCAATCTCGGCATCGGCCAGGGCGCTGGCAACGTCGTAGGCCTTGCCCAGATCGCACTTTATCTGCACGAAAAATGCCTTCATTGCCTGGTCCTGTCCAACATCGCACGCTCTAATCGAGCGGCCCTTGTGGCAGACTGCCGCCCGGCTTTCAAGCATCGCCAATCGCTCAGGCTGTCTCGCCTCGACAATGCTTTCTCGGCTCGGACGCGGACTGCTACGCCGAATGTTTACGCTCGGCTGAAACCCTGAAGCATGGCAAAGCGTATGGTATCATGTACCTTCAGGCAGCGATTTCTCGGGGACAACGGAGACAGGCCATGCGCCGCGCGTTTTTCGCATTCGCAGTCGTTCCATTCATTTTCGCATCCCAGGCCTTTGCTGGCGACGCCGAAGTCAAAGCGGCGCAGACGGTCATCGATGGTCAGTTGAGGGCCTTCATCGCCAATGACGGAATGACGGCCTACAGCTTTGCCGCACCGAATGTGAAGCGCCTCTTTCCGACCGTCGATACCTTCATGAACATGGTGACCAACGGCTATCCGCCGGTGCGCCAGCCGCAGACCTACTCTTTCGGCAAGGTTCGTGAGACGAGCCCGACCTCGATCATCCAGCAGGTGCTGATCGTCGGACCGGACGGCAAGGACTATGAAGCGGTCTATACGCTCGAGCAGCAGCCCGACGGCAGCTTTCGGATCACCGGCTGCAGCCTGCGCGCGTCCGTGTCGCTCAGCACTTGAGCCTTCGATCACCTCACTGGGAGATCGCCCCGCCTCCAGCCTTCGGAAATCTCAGCTGAGCGTGCTTCCAACCTGCCAGCTTCGATCGCTTCACGAATGTCGCGCATCAGCTGCTGGTAATAGGACAGATTGTTCCAGGTCAGGAGCATCGCCCCAAGCGCCTCTTGCGAGCGCACCAGATGGTGCAGATAGGCGCGCGAATAGTCGCGTGCGGCCGGGCAGTCGCTTTCCTCATCGAGCGGACGCGGATCGTCGGCATGGCGGGCGTTGCGCAGATTGACCTTGCCGCGCCGTGTATATGCAAGGCCGTGGCGCCCTGCCCGCGTCGGCATCACGCAGTCGAACATGTCGATGCCGCGCGCCACCGACTTCAAAATGTCGTCCGGGGTGCCGACGCCCATCAGGTAGCGCGGCCGGTCAGCCGGCAGCTCCGGGCAAGTGATGTCGAGCATCTCCAGCATCACCGCTTGCGGCTCGCCGACAGCCAGCCCGCCGATCGCGTAGCCCTTCAGCTCCATTGCCTTCAGCGCCTGCGCCGAGCGCAGCCGCAGATCCGGCACGTCGCCGCCTTGCACAATGCCGAACATCGCCTTGCCGGGCTGCTCGCCGAATGCCGTCTTGCAACGCTCGGCCCAGCGCAACGACAACTCCATGGCACGCTCGATCTCGTTCTGCTTGGCCGGCAGAGCCGTGCATTCGTCGAGCTGCATCTGGATGTCGGAATCGAGCAGCCCCTGGATCTCAATCGAACGCTCCGGCGACATCTCGAAGGCGCCGCCGTCGATATGCGAACGGAAGGTCACGCCGTTCTCGGTCAGTTTCCTCAGCTTCGACAGCGACATCACCTGGAAGCCGCCGCTGTCAGTCAGGATCGGATACGGCCAGCGGGCGAATTCGTGCAGGCCGCCGAGCCGTGCCACGCGCTCGGCGCCGGGCCTCAGCATCAGATGATAGGTGTTGCCGAGGATGATGTCCGAGCCAACGCCGCGCACCTGATCCATATACATCGCCTTCACCGTGCCGCCGGTACCGACCGGCATGAAGGCAGGCGTGCGGATTTCCCCGCGCGGCATGGTGATTGCACCACGCCGCGCCCTGCCCTCGGTCGCCAGCACCTTGAAGGTGAATGCGTCAGTCATTGAAATTCCCTAGCCATCGAACTCCTTGTCGAATACCGGCGCGTCCGGAGCTTGCTTATCGAGCGATTGACGGTAGCGGATGCAGCCGCGCATGAATTTCGGCCACGGCGGCACTGCAATCGCCGGCTCGGTCTTTTCGGGCAAAAGCGACCACAGGTCGGGATGATGCCAGCACAGATCATGGCCGGTGGCGTCGCGGTGTTGGCGGATGCCGGCGCGTAATTTCCTGACTTCGCCGATCAATGCTTCGCGGTCGAAGGTTTCCAGGTCATCGTCCATTACTATCCTCCCTGAACAGAAGACTTGCGTCTCCATAGGAATAAAACCTGTAGCGATTCTCGATGGCATGCGCATAGGCCGCCCGCATCGTCTGCAAACCGCAGAAGGCCGAAACCAGCATGAACAGCGTCGAACGCGGCAGATGGAAATTGGTCATCAGCATGTCGGCGGTCTTGAAGCGATAGCCGGGGGTGATGAAGATGTCGGTCGGGCCTGACCATGCGGCCAGCCTGCCCTCCTCGCCAGCCGCGCTCTCCAGCAAGCGCAGCGATGTCGTGCCGACAGCGATAATGCGCCCTCCTTTTGCTTTCGCCGCATTCAGCGCCTCGGCGGTTTCCGCGCTGACCGAACCGGTCTCGGCGTGCATCTTGTGGTCGGCGGTGTCGTCCGCCTTCACCGGCAGGAACGTACCGGCGCCGACATGCAGCGTGACGAAACGGCGCTCTATGCCCTTGGCGTCGAGCGTCGCAAACAGCTCCGGCGTGAAATGCAGCCCTGCCGTCGGCGCGGCGACCGCGCCCTCCTCCCTGGCATAAATGGTCTGGTAATCGCTTCGGTCGCGTTCGTCGTCGTCACGCTTGGAGGCGATGTAGGGCGGCAGCGGGATGTGGCCGACAGCGTGCAGTGCCTCGTCGAGGAACGGACCTGACAGGTCGAAGCCGAGCAGCACCTCGCCGCCTTCCCCCTTCTCGATCACGGTTGCATCGAGTTGGCCGAGAAAGCAGGAATTGGCATCATGACCGAAATGGATGCGGTCACCGGCTGCGATGCGCTTGCCCGGACGCATGAAGGCGAGCCAGCGGTCGGGCGCCGTCCGCATATGCAGCGTGGCTTCGACCTGCGCTGCTGCTTCGCCGCGCCGCCTGATGCCCTTCAATTGTGCCGGAATGACCTTGGTGTCGTTGAAGACCAGCACATCACCAGCCTTGAGCAGGGCCGGCAGGTCGCGCACCGTCCGGTCTTCGAGCCCCTCACCCGGCCTGACCACCAGCATCCTGGCGCTGTCGCGCGGCTCGGCTGGGCGAAGCGCGATGCGTTCTTCCGGCAGATCGAAGTCGAAAAGGTCGACGCGCAAGAAAACCCCGCCTCAAGGTTCCGGGCAGGTCACCGCCCAGGCACCGACGCCGTCAATGCTCAACGTGCCGCCCATTGCGAAACTGGACTGCTCGCTGGCCTTGACCAGCCGCAATTTGGCGACGATCGAGCTGAGGCCCTCATCAGTGAGATCGATCAGCATGCGCTCGTCGTCTTCGAATGCCTGTCCAACGATGACTTTCGTTGAGCCTGGCTGGCCGTCCGTGGTCCATGTCTTGCCGCCGGCATCCAGCCACACCCGCGCCACCGCAATGACGGCCGTGTGTCCCATCAAAACATCAATCGATGCCGCGCCGCCGTCGGCGCTGCAAACGATCGATTCCGTCGCCAGCGCCGGAGTGGCCGCCGCGACGAGCACAAGTGCGATGGCCGCGACAGCCCGGCTGGTCATTTCACGTCGGCCGCAACCTTGAGCGATACGATCTTGTCGGGGTCCTGCACCGGTTCGCCGCGCTTGATCTTGTCGACATTGTCCATGCCTTCGATGACCTGGCCCCATACAGTGTACTGGCGGTTGAGGAAGGCGGCGTCGTCGAAGCAGATGAAGAACTGCGAATTGGCCGAGTTCGGGTTTTGCGAGCGCGCCATCGAACAGGTGCCGCGGCCATGGTTGGCGTTGGAGAACTCGGCCTTCAGATCGGGCTTGTCGGAACCGCCAGTGCCGGCGCGCGACGGCGCGAAAGACGGCTTGTTGGAATTGCCGAACTTCACGTCGCCGGTCTGCGCCATGAAGCCGTCGATGACGCGGTGGAAGACCACGCCGTCATAGGCGCCTTCGCGTGCCAACTCCTTGATACGGCCCACATGGCCGGGCGCCAGATCTGGAAACAATTCGATGACGACCTTGCCCTTGGTCGTGTCCATGATGAGCGCGTTCTCGCGGTCCTTGATTTCGGCCATGTCAGAAATATCCTTTTGAAACTTGGGTTTACTTGCCGTCGGCGGCGATGCGCACCTTGATCATGCGATCGGGGTCGGTCACCGTCCCGTTCTGCGCCTCGTCGCCTTTCTTGATGTGGTCCACCAGCTCCATGCCGCTGACGACATTGCCAACGATGGTGTACTGGCCATCGAGCGGCGGTGCCGGCGCGAACATGATGAAGAATTGCGAATTGGCGGAATTCGGATCGTCGGAGCGGGCCATGCCGACCACGCCGCGCTGGTAGTGCTCGGTACTGGAGAATTCGGCCGGCAGGTCAGGAAGATCGGAGCCGCCGGTGCCGACAGCGTCGGCATTGAAGCCGCTCTTCATGTTGCCGAACTTGACGTCGCCGGTCTGCGCCATGAAGCCGTCGATGACGCGGTGAAAGGCGACGTTGTCGTAGGCGCCCTGGCGCACCAGCTTTTTGATCTGCGCGACGTGTTTCGGCGCAAGGTCGGGCCTCAGCGCGATGGTCACGTCGCCGTCCTTCAGCGTTACAATCATGGTGTTTTCCGGATCAGCGGCAAAGGCCGACACGGATGCGGTCACAAGACCGGCAAACACGGCAAGCAAGAAGGCAAGCTTTTTCAGCTGCATGGGATCTTTCTCCGAATATCTTCGTTCATGCATGTCGTTACCCAAAGCCGGGTTCCACTTTTGGGTGGCATGAATTTATTTCGCGAATTTGGCGGCGAGCGCGCCGGCCACGGCCGCCGGCACGAAGGGGCGGATGTCGCCTCCCATCGAAGCTATCTGGCGCACAAGTGTGGCGGTAATGGTGCGCACCGAGGGGCTGGCGGGCAGGAACACCGTCTGCAGCTCCGGCGCCATGGTCTCGTTCATGCCGGCCATCTGCATCTCATAGTCAAGATCGGTGCCGTCGCGCAGGCCGCGGATCATGATCGAGGCGCCATGCTTCCTGGCCGCATCGATGACCAGCCCGTCGAAGGCGACCACTTTGATGCGCGCACCGTCGCTGCCGAATTCCGCCTTCGCGGCCGTTTCGATCAGGCCAACCCGTTCCTCGAAGGAAAACAACGGCTTCTTGCCGGGATGGGTGCCGATCGCCGCATAGATTGTATCCGCCACGGCCAGCGATGCCTTCAGCACGTCGAGATGCCCGTTGGTCAGCGGGTCGAAAGAGCCGGCATAAAGGGCGATGCGTTCGGTCATGGCAGGTGCTTCTAGCGAGCCTCTCTCCTAAAGGCAAATCCGATCGCCAGCCCGCCCCGTGAACCCTTTGGCCGACGTGAACGACAGATGAATGTGCCGCTCACAACAGCTTCACGCAGTGTTCACTAAGTTGCAGCTGCAGAAGATGAAACCAAACACCCACCTGATCGTTGTTAGGCGCAGGAGAACACGCACATGCTGATCTATATGCTTGCCACCGCAATGAACCGTCGCCATGCTGATTGCTACCGTATTCGGGCTGCATCAGGAAGCACAGCGCGTCCGCGCCAAGGCCAATACCAAGCGGTTCGAAGGCTTCGGCATCCGTAAGCCTTATCGGCATTTCTAGAGTGTTTATTGACAAGACCGGACCGACCTATCGGGCTGGCGGCGTCGTGGCAACTCACTCGACGTTGTTATTGTCAGGCTCCCCACCTTCGGTAGCAGCGCCGCTTTCAGCCTCGACACTCTCTTCGATCTCTTCGTCCGCCTGCGGCTCCGAAATCCGCTCCACCGAAACGACCTTCTCGCCCTCTGCGGTATTAAAGATCGTAACGCCCTTGGTGGCGCGGCTGGCGAAACGAATGCCGTTGACCGGGACCCGAATGACGGTTCCGCCATCCGAAACCAGCATGATCTGATCATCATTGCCGACCGGGAAGGTCGCGACCAGGCGGCCGATTTCGGCCGTTTTCGACACGTCGGTGGCGCGGATACCCTTGCCGCCGCGACCGGTCAGGCGGAAATCGTACGACGACGAACGCTTGCCGTAGCCATATTCCGTCACCGTCAGCACGAACTGCTCGTGTGCCTTGAGGAATTCGTAGCGCTCGTCCGAAAGCTCCGCCTCTTCGCCGACCTCTTCGTTGGTAAGCTGGATTTCTTCCTCCTCACTGGCGGCGATGTCGGCGGCGAGCCGGCGTTCAGCCACCACCCGCTTGAGATAGGCGGCACGCTCCGCCGGCGGCGCATCGACGTGCTCGATCACCGCCATCGAGATCACCCGGTCGCCATCGGCCATCGCAATGCCGCGCACGCCGACCGAATTGCGGCTCTGGAAGACGCGTACGTGGCTGACCGGAAAGCGGATGCACTGGCCGGAACTTGCCGTCAAAAGCACGTCATCATTGTCGGTGCAGGTCTCGACGCCAAGGATCTCGTCGCCTTCCTCGTCCAGCTTCATGGCGATCTTGCCGTTGCGGTTGACCTGGACGAAGTCCGACAGCTTGTTGCGACGCACGGTGCCACGCGTGGTGGCAAACATGACGTCGAGCTCGCCCCAACTCGTCTCATCCTCCGGCAGCGGCATGATCGTGGTGATGCGCTCGCCCTGTTCGAGCGGCAGCATATTGATCAGCGCCTTGCCGCGCGATTGCGGGTTGCCGATCGGCAGGCGCCAGACCTTTTCCTTGTAGACGATGCCACGCGAAGAGAAGAACAGCACCGGCGTGTGCGTGTTGGCGACGAACAGCCGGGTGACGAAATCCTCTTCCTTGGTCGACATGCCGGAGCGGCCCTTGCCGCCGCGGCGCTGCGCCCGGTAGAGCGACAGCGGCACGCGCTTGATATAGCCGGAATGGCTGACCGTGACGACCATGTCCTCGCGCTGGATCAGGTCCTCGTCTTCCATGTCCGCCCCGCCCTCGGCGAGCTCGGTGCGGCGCGGCGTGCCGAACTCGTCGCGCACGGCGATGAGCTCGTCCTTGACGATCTGCTGGACGCGGGCGCGGGACGACAGGATGTCCAGGTAGTCCTTGATCTCGTCGCCGATCGTGTTCAGCTCGTCGGCGATCTCGTCGCGGCCGAGCGCGGTCAGGCGCTGCAGGCGCAGTTCGAGGATGGCGCGCGCCTGCTCCTCGGAGAGATTGTAGGTACCGTCCTCGTTGATGCGATGGCGCGGGTCGTCGATCAGAAGAATCAGCGATTCCACGTCGCCCGAAGGCCAGCGCCGCTCCATCAACTGCTCGCGCGCCGTCTGCGGGTCCGGAGCGCTGCGGATCAGCTTGATGACTTCATCGATGTTGGCAACCGCGATGGCAAGGCCGACCAGCACATGGGCGCGGTCGCGCGCCTTGCGCAGCAGGAATTTCGTGCGCCGGCTGATCACCTCCTCGCGGAAGGCGACGAACGCCTTCAGCATGTCGGTCAGCGTCAGCAATTCCGGCTTGCCGCCGTTCAGCGCCACCGTATTGGCACCGAAGGACGTCTGCAGCGGAGTGAAGCGGTAAAGCTGGTTGAGGATGACGTCGGCGACGGCGTCGCGCTTCAGTTCGATGACGACGCGGTAACCCTGGCGGTCGCTCTCGTCGCGAATGTCGGAAATGCCCTCGATGCGCTTGTCGCGCACCAGTTCGGCCATCTTCTCGATCATCGATGCTTTGTTCACCTGATAGGGAACCTCGGTGATGACGATCGATTCACGGTCGTTGCCGCGCGCCTCGATGTTGACGCGGCCGCGCATGACGATGGAGCCGCGGCCGGTCGAATAGGCGCTGTAGATGCCGGAACGGCCAAGCACGATGCCGCCGGTCGGGAAATCCGGTCCCGGAATGATCTCCATCAGCGCCGGAAGATCGATCGCTGGATTGTCGATGAGGGCAATGGCGCCGTTGCAGACCTCGCCCAGATTGTGCGGCGGGATGTTGGTGGCCATGCCGACGGCGATGCCGCCGGAGCCGTTGACCAACAGGTTCGGAAAGCGCGCCGGCAGGACTTTCGGTTCGCTGCCCGACGCATCGTAAGTGTCCTGGAAATCGACGGTGTCCTTGTCGATGTCTTCCAGCAACTCATGCGCGACCTTGGTCAGCCGCGATTCCGTGTAGCGCATCGCCGCCGGCGGATCGCCGTCGATCGAGCCGAAATTGCCCTGCCCGTCAATCAGCGGCACGCGCAGCGACCAGTCCTGCGCCATGCGCACCAAAGCGTCGTAGATAGAGGCGTCGCCATGCGGATGGTATTTACCCATCACGTCGGCGACCGGGCGTGCCGATTTCACATATTTACGATTCCAGTGATAGCCGCTCTCATAGGCGGCGTAGAGGATGCGGCGATGCACCGGCTTGAGGCCGTCGCGCACGTCCGGCAGCGCACGACTGACGATCACGCTCATGGCGTAATCGAGATAGGAGCGCTGCATCTCCTCGATGATGGATATCGGCTCGATGCCGGTGGGGCCGCCGTCGGCGCCGCGCGGTGTCTTCTGGTCGGTCAAATCGGATCACAATCTAATCAGGAATCACTTGGTGCTTATATAGGAAGCCGGCCCGAAACTCCAACAATCGCGGCAGTTTTCCAATGTGGTTTTTAGCGGCAAATTCAAAAGGATACACCAATTGCGACGATATGGCCGTGGCACCCTTTCACCGGCGTCGCCGGCGGGCGCGATAAGTACCCGGCGCCTCGCCCATCAGCCGCCGGAAACGGCGGTTGAAGGTTGATAGATCGTTGAATCCCGCCGCAAAGGCGATCGCCGAAATTGTGTTATCTGACGTCCGCAGCCGCACGGCTGCCCTGTGCAGCCGCGTTCTCAGCAGGAATTGGTAGGGCGTCATGCCGGCAACGTGCCGGAAGGTGCGCAGGAAATGGTAAGGGCTGGTGGCGGTCTCGTCGGCGAGCTCGGCAAGCGAGATCGGCCGGTCGGCCTCGACTTCAATGCGCCGCACCGCTTCGGCAACACGCTTCTGGTCACGGCGGCTCGGCGTCCGTCCCCGATCCGTTGCGCTGCAAGCCGCTGTTACCGCGGCACCGGCAATGCGCAGGGCGAGTTCCTCGAACGCGCCGGTGTCGGCCATCTCGCGCGCCGCCTCCGCTTCGGCGAGCAGCGGCACCAGCGCCGGCAAGGGCGGCAGGCGCGGCGTGCTGAAATCGAACGTCTTGGCGCCCGGCACGTCGGCGACGATCCGCTCCATACAGGCCGGTCCGAAATGGAAGGAGAGGCAGCGGTCGCCGGCGCCATGCTCGTGCCCGCACTCGTAGCAGGTGCCGGGATTGCCGAGCAGGAGCGCGCCCGGCGCCAGCATCGCCGTGCCCTGGCGGGCACGATAGCGGAAGGTGCCGCTGGTTACGGCAGCAACGCAGAAATCCCGATGCTCCTCCTCGAATGGCCTGTCGGCGGCGCTGGCGGTGCAGATGACATCCGACACCTGCCAGCCTCGGCCCGACGCCAGCCTATGCGCGCTCTTCGTCATCGCGCAAACATAGCAATTTTTCCCAAGCGCAGAACCCCTGTCCGCCTCTATGCTTGCCGGTCTCCTGACAAGATGAGAGCGAAGCCATGTCCAATTCCTTTGCCAAGGCCCTGCACAGCGATGGGCCTACACCGGCCCTTGCCGAGAAACTGAACCTTTACGGCCGCTTCGTCGGCGCCTGGACGTTCGATGCCACGCGCCATCTCGAAGACGGTCAGGTGCTGACCGGGCGCGGCGAGGTGCATTTCGGCTGGGTCCTTGAAGGCCGCGCGATCCAGGACGTATGGATCCTGCCAGCTCGTGACGCTGGTTCCTCCCCTTCGCTCGGCAAATGGACCTTCTATGGCACGACGTTGCGCGTCTATGACCCAGGTGTCGACGCCTGGCACATCTTCTGGAGCGACCCGCGCAACCAGTATTACAGCCGCCAGCTGGGCCGCGTCGAAGGCGACACGATCGTCCAATTAGGCGCAGACGGCACCGGCCCTTCGGTACGCTGGAGCTTTTCCCGGATCACCGGAGATTCCTTCCGCTGGCTGGGCGAGCGTTCGTATGACGACGGCGCCACCTGGCGTCTCGAAGTCGAGTTTCTGGCGCGCCGCACCGCCAGCCCCTGATCCGCACGGTTTCCACTGGCTTCGCTTTGCTCTACCAATCCCGCTAACCGGCGTTGCCGGCGGGGAGGGTCAGCATGCCGAGCTTCGACAGCCTGTTCAACGCCTTCGTCACCATACTGGTGACGATCGATCCGCCCGGCCTCGCGCCGCTCTTCCTTGCCGTGACCCGCGGCATGAACCGCGAGGAGCGCAACCAAGTCTCCGTGCGCGCCTCGATCATCGCTTTCCTGGTGATGGCATTGTTCGCAATCGCCGGCGCGTCGATCCTGTCGGTCTTCGGCATCACTCTGCCGGCCTTCCGCGTCGCCGGCGGCTTTCTGCTGTTCTTCATCGCCTTCGAAATGGTGTTCGAGCGCCGGCAGGACCGTAAGGAGAAGATCGGCGACGTCGCTATCACCAGGGACATGATTCACAACATCGCCGCCTTTCCGCTGGCGATCCCGCTGATTGCCGGTCCCGGCGCGATTTCGGCGACCGTCCTGCTCTCAAGCTCGTTTCAGGGTTTTGGCGCGCAGACAGCCCTTGTCGGCATCATCGCCATCTGCCTCGTCATCACCTACCTGGTGTTCGTGCTGTCAGAGCGCATCGACCGTATCCTCGGCCAAACCGGCCGTTCGATCCTGACACGGCTGCTCGGCGTCATCCTGGCGGCGCTCGCCATACAGTTCGTCGCCGACGGCATCAAGGCGCTGATGGCGACTTAGGAACCGCCCTACTTCGCTGTCGTTTCAATGACTTCGAAGTCGTGGGTAATCTCGGCAGTCTTGGCCATCATTGCCGAGGCCGAGCAGTATTTCTCGATCGAAAGCCCGATCGCCCTCTTCACCTTGTCGTGTGACAGCGCGCGGCCCTTGACGACAAAATGCATGTGAATGCGGGTGAACACCCTGGGATCGGCTTCTGCACGGTCGGCATCGAGTTCGACCACGCAATCTTCGACCGCCTCGCGCCCCTTTTCGAGGATATGGACCACGTCATAGGCCGAGCAGCCTCCGGTGCCGATCAGCACCAGTTCCATTGGGCTCGGCCCCGGCGTCTTGCCCTCCGGCCCGAACGCAGTGCCTAGCACCAGCTTGTGCCCACTGGCGGACTCGCCAACGAAAGTGCGCTCCTCGACCCATTTGACCCTTGCTTTCACTTGATACGTCCTTTCACCGCTCAAACGCACAACGTCCCGAAAATCCAAGACAGATGTTCGGGACGCCATTTCGTGGCCAAGGTGCTGGCGCTTTTCGCCGCAAGGGCAGTCCGCCCCGAGAAATCAGAACGGGATTTCGTCGTCCAGCTCGCGCGATGAACCACCGCCGCCGCCCTTGTTGGCGCCACCCCGATTGAAACTTTCGCCCGGGCCGGACTGGCCGAAATCGGAACCGCGGCTCGCACCACCACCAGCATAGTTGCCGACCTGGCCGCCGCCCTCGCCCCGTGCGTCGAGCATCTGCAGCTCGCCGCGGAATTTCTGCAACACGACCTCAGTCGTATAGCGGTCATTGCCGGTCTGGTCCTGCCATTTGCGCGTCTGCAGCTGGCCCTCGACATAGACCTTCATGCCTTTCTTCAGATACTGCTCGGCCACCTTGGCAATCTGGTCGTTGAAAATCACGACATTGTGCCACTCGGTCTTTTCCTTGCGCTCTCCAGATGTCTTGTCGCGCCAGCTTTCCGACGTCGCGATGCGGATATTGACGACCGGGTCACCCGAATTCAGGCGGCGGATTTCAGGGTCCGCCCCGAGGTTGCCCACCAGAATGACCTTGTTGACGCTACCCGCCATGACACTTCTCCGCGCTCATCCGAAACCAAATTCCTGTCGCTGCACCTTACAGGCTATGGACAATCCCTGCCTGCCGTGGCTGCCTTTTCCCACAAGGTTTTTGTTCTCTTTTCGTTCTAGGTTAAACGTCCTGCACTGTCAATAGATGTCAGTAACAGGTAGTGTCTTGGCGCCGAATTTTCCACGAACCCTGAGATCGAGGCGAACTCAATGAAGATGGTCGAGCATGACGATCAGCCGCAAGAAGAATGGCGGACGGAGTAAAGACCCGCATGCATGTCTCGGCCTGCAACGGCGCAACTCAACTTTGCATATTTGAACAATGGGTCGAACCCGCGGTTGGCGCCCCGACACATTGGCACCCGGTCGAGGAAGTGCTTACCGTCATCGCTGGCAGGGCCGAGATGTGGATCGATGACGAGCATCTCGTCTTGACTGCCGGACAGTCGCTTGTTGTTGCCGCGCACAGGCACCATGGCTTCCGAAACGTCGGCTCCGAACTGCTTCATATCCATGCCGTGCTCGCGTCACCAGTTTTTGAGGCAACGTTTAACGGATCTCCAGACATGGTGAGACGCAGGCTTCCGACGCGTTTGTAAAATCTCGCCCGTCGTAAAAAAACACTGCCTGTCTTAAAAACGCGACTTGCCAAACCGATAAGTATCGACTTATGCTTCTGGAATGATCGAAGCAGAGATTTTTCGGGCACTGGCCGATCCAACGCGTCGCGCCGTCTATGAGCGGCTCGCCGACGGCGAGATGACGGTATCGGAACTCCGCAATGGCATGCCGGTTTCGCAGCCGGCGGTATCGCAGCATCTCGCGGTGCTGCGCGGTGCCGGCCTCGTGGTCGAACGCCGGGCCGGCCGCAATGCCTATTATCGCGCCGATCCGAACGGGCTTGCGCCGCTGCTCGGCTGGATCGAACGCTACCGCGCGTTCTGGCCAGAGCGCATCGAAAGGCTCAAGACGGTTTTGAAGGACATGGACCAATGACCAGCCGAGGCAAAGAACGCGCGGAAATGGCGGCAGACAAGATCGAGTTCGAGTGCGAACTGCCCGAGCCGCCGGAAAAAGTGTGGCGGGCGCTGACAGTGCCGGACCTGCTCGCGGCCTGGATGATGCCAAACGACATTGAACCAAAGGTCGGCAACCGCTTTGCCTTTAAAGCGCCGGATGCGCCGATCGAGTGCGAAATCCTCGACGCGGATCCCGGACGGCTGCTGCGCTATTCCTGGCGGGAGCGGCCGGTGCCCGGCGATACGCGGGTGCCGCCCGGTAGCCCGGTGGAAAGCCCAATGAACGATAGCCCAGTGGACAGCATCGTCACCTTTACGCTCGACCGCACCGTTTCCGGCGGCACGCATCTGCGCATCGTCCATGATGGTTTTGCTCGGGCAGCAGTGCCGGAGATCGCGATGGCAGGCGCCGGTTGCCGACTTTCGTTTGAAGCGCGTACTCCCAAGTACAAGCAGATCGCCGCAAACACCCCGCGCCTCTTTATGCGCGCGGCCTGAACGACGACCGTCAAAGGAGATAACGATGAGCGGCCTTGCCAATTTGGTGCCGATGGTGATCGAGCAATCGAGTCGCGGCGAACGTGCCTTCGATATATTTTCGCGGCTGCTGCGCGAGCGCATCGTCTTCATCAACGGGCCGATCGACGACGGCACCTCGGCGCTGGTCTGCGCCCAGCTTCTGTCGCTGGAATCCGACAATCCCGACAAGGAGGTCTCGCTCTACATCAACTCGCCGGGTGGCGTGGTGACCAGCGGTTTCGCCATCTACGATACGATGCAGTATATCAGCTGCCCGGTCTCCACCGTTTGTATGGGCTTCGCCGCCTCGATGGCCTCGTTTCTCCTGATGGCGGGCACGCCAGGGCGGCGTATCGCGCTACCCAACACCAGCATCGTGCTGCATCAGCCTCTCGGCGGTTTCCAGGGCCAAGCCTCCGATATCCAGCGCCATGCCGAGGGCATCCTTCGCACCAAGCGGCGCATGACCGATCTTTACGCCCACCATTGCGGCCGCACCTACGAAGAAGTGGAACGCACGCTCGACCGCGACTTTTTCATGACTGCCCAGGAGGCCAAGGATTGGGGACTCGTCGACCATGTTTTCGACACTCGCAAGCAGGCCGCATGAACGAGCCGGGCCGGCGGACGGAACCGAGGCGATTGATCGCCCGCAATTTCAGCGCCATCGATCTGGTCTTGCCGCCATCACGGCACTATAGTCCGGCGATGACCGCCAGCCGTTCATCCAGCCTGTTATGCCTTGCTATCGCTACTGTGGCCGGCACGAACATGCTGGTGGACATGGCATTTGCCCAAGATAATTCGACGTCTTCGCAAAAGGGCGCCCTGCCCGGCGTGACCAGCGACTATCGCATCGCCGAGCCAGGGCCGCAGCCTGAGCCCGACGACGCGGTTCCAAGCAGCGGCAACGGCACGTTCAAGATCGGCGATACCGACGTTCGGATTTCCGGCAGCATAACCATCGATGTCGCTACCGGCGGAATCAGGCCCCCCAGCCGGTAAGTTCGCCTGGTATGCCCGACAAATGTGCGCTTCAAACGAACAGCCCCGTCATTGCTTGTGCAATTGACGGGGCTTCTTGGATCTAAAATCCAAATCGCCGGGAGTGTACTGCCGGCTTTTTATTTCGGATGCTTCGCGGCGTTCAGCCGACGATCCGACTAGCAGTCTCTGATTGTTGTGGGGATCGGCAGGTCAACGTTGGCAGGTAGCGCAAACGCCTGGCCTAGCCACTTATACCTGCCGCGGCTCCAGCGACACGTGGAGCCTCAAGGAACTGTCCGGTGGAGTCATGCCTCTGCTCTCCTTCTGTTCGTTGCGACTGTCGTCGAAGCGCTCATCGCATAACCCGCGGCGTCTCGCAGGCTAGCCCCAGGCCGCGAGGCCATCGAAAGACGGCCGGCTTCGTTGACGTTTGGAGTCTGCCCCCGTGACAGATGGACGTCAACCTTGAATGGCCGATTACCGAAAAATGTGATCGCGAGACGCTTTGTGAACCCCGGGTGAACTCAGCCGCACGGGCAGCTTTTGTCAGGAGCGTGTTCGGCCTTTGTTCTTTCCGCTTGCCCGTTCGCGCGAAAGGCGGTTAAACGCTTTGGTCGAGAGTTGTGGCGTCTCTCGAAAAGGCGGCGAAATTACCTACATAGGGGATGGTCGGGAAAACCCGCCCATCCCATGAATTCCAGATTCTGAGGCGGCGACCGGCGATGGCCGACCATAAATATCTCTCCATTCGCGGGGCACGCGAACACAATCTGAAGAATGTCGATCTCGACCTGCCGCGTGACAGCCTGATCGTCATGACCGGGCTGTCGGGGTCAGGCAAGTCGTCGCTTGCCTTCGACACGATCTATGCCGAGGGCCAGCGCCGCTATGTCGAGAGCCTTTCGGCCTATGCACGGCAATTCCTCGAAATGATGCAGAAGCCGGACGTCGACCAGATCGACGGCCTGTCGCCAGCCATCTCCATCGAGCAGAAGACCACCTCGAAGAACCCACGTTCGACTGTCGGCACCGTCACCGAGATCTACGATTATATGCGGCTTTTGTTCGCCCGCGTCGGTGTACCCTATTCGCCGGCCACCGGCCTGCCGATCGAGAGCCAGACGGTCTCGCAGATGGTCGACCGGGTGCTTGCAGTCGAGGAAGGCACCCGGCTGTTCATCCTGGCACCGATGGTGCGCGGCCGCAAAGGCGAGTACCGCAAGGAACTGCTGGAGCTGCAGAAGAAGGGTTTTCAGCGCGTTAAGGTCGATGGCGTCTTCTACGAGATCGCCGACGTGCCCGCGCTGGACAAGAAGTACAAGCATGACATCGACGTTGTCGTCGACCGCATCGTCGTGCGAGGCGATCTGGCGACGCGGCTCGCCGATTCCATCGAGACCGCGCTGAAGCTTGCAGACGGACTGGCGGTAGCGGAATTTGCCGACAGGCCGCTCGATGCCAGCCAGACCGGCGAGGATTCGGTCAACAAATCGAAGAACGAGACGCATGAACGGATGCTGTTCTCGGAAAAGTTCGCCTGCCCGGTATCCGGTTTCACCATTCCCGAGATCGAGCCCAGGCTGTTCTCCTTCAATAATCCGTTCGGCGCCTGCCCGACCTGCGATGGGCTCGGCAGCCAACGCGCCATCGATGCCAGCCTGGTCGTGCCCGACGAGAATGTCTCGCTGCGCGCCGGCGCCGTCAGCCCTTGGGCGAAATCGACGTCGCCCTATTATGCGCAAACGCTGGAAGCGCTGGGCGTTGCCTACGGCTTCAAGCTCGGCGACAAGTTCAAGGATCTGAGCGAAGAGGCAAAGCAGGCCATCCTGCACGGCACCGGCGAGCGCGAAATCACCTTCCACTACGATGACGGCCTGCGCTCCTACAAGACGACCAAGACCTTCGAGGGCGTCATTCCCAATCTCGAGCGCCGCTGGAAGGAAACCGAATCCGCCTGGATGCGCGAGGAGATCGAGCGCTTCATGTCGGCCACGCCCTGCCCGGCCTGCCGCGGCTATCGGCTGAAGCCCGAGGCGCTCGCGGTCAAGATCGCCGGCAAGCACATTGGCGAGGTCACCGAGCTGTCGATCCGCAAGGCCGACCAGTGGTTCACCGATCTGCCCGCTTCGCTCAACGACAAGCAGAACGAGATTGCGGTGCGCGTGCTCAAGGAAATCCGCGAGCGGCTGCGCTTCCTCAACGATGTCGGGCTCGATTATCTGACGCTGTCGCGCAACTCCGGCACGCTGTCAGGCGGCGAGAGCCAGCGCATCCGTCTTGCCTCGCAGATCGGCTCCGGCCTGACCGGCGTACTTTACGTGCTGGACGAGCCGTCGATCGGTCTACACCAGCGCGACAATGCCCGCCTGCTCGATACGCTGAAGCATCTGCGCGACATCGGCAACACAGTGATCGTCGTCGAGCACGACGAGGACGCCATCCTGCACGCCGACTATGTCGTAGATATCGGCCCGGCCGCCGGCATTCATGGCGGCCACATCATCGCCCAGGGCACGCCGCAGCAGATCATGGCGACGCCCGCTTCGATCACCGGCAAATATCTGTCGGGCGAGCTCGAAGTGGCGACGCCGGCAGTGCGGCGCGAGGCCAAGAAGAACCGCCGGCTGAAGGTCGTCGGCGCGCGCGGCAACAATCTGAAGAACGTCACCGCCGAAATCCCGCTCGGCACGTTTACCGCCGTCACCGGCGTGTCCGGCGGCGGCAAGTCGACCTTCCTGATCGAGACCCTGTTCAAGGCGGCGTCGCGCCGCATCATGGGCTCGCGCGAACATCCGGCCGAGCACGACCGCATCGAGGGGCTGGAATTCCTCGACAAGGTCATCGACATCGACCAGTCGCCGATCGGGCGCACTCCGCGCTCCAACCCCGCCACCTATACCGGCGCCTTCACGCCGATCCGCGACTGGTTCGCCGGCTTGCCGGAGGCCAAGGCGCGCGGCTACCAGCCGGGCCGCTTCTCGTTCAACGTCAAGGGCGGCCGCTGCGAGGCCTGCCAGGGCGACGGCGTCATCAAAATCGAGATGCACTTCCTGCCCGACGTCTACGTCACCTGCGACGTCTGCCACGGCAAGCGTTACAACCGCGAAACACTGGACGTCCTGTTCAAGGGCAAGTCGATCGCCGACGTTCTCGACATGACGGTCGAGGAAGGCGTCGATTTCTTCGCCGCCGTGCCCGGCGTGCGCGACAAGCTGGAGACGCTGAAACGGGTCGGCCTCGGCTACATCCATGTTGGCCAGCAGGCAACGACCTTGTCGGGCGGCGAGGCGCAGCGCATCAAGCTTGCCAAGGAACTGTCGCGCAAGGCGACTGGCAAGACGCTCTACATTCTCGATGAGCCAACCACCGGCCTGCATTTCCACGACGTCGCCAAGTTGCTTGAAGTGCTGCACGAGCTGGTCGACCAGGGCAACACGGTCGTCGTCATCGAGCACAATCTAGAGGTGATCAAGACCGCTGACTGGGTTCTCGATCTTGGCCCCGAAGGTGGTGACGGCGGCGGCGAGCTGGTGGCGTCCGGCACGCCGGAGGACATCGTCCGTGAAAAACGCAGCTATACCGGGCAGTTCCTGAGGGAATTGCTGGAGCGGCGCCCCGGAGGCAAGCGCGAAGCGGCGGAGTGATGGCAAAGAACGGTCTCATCACGGTCCAAAGCCGCTTCGGCGTGACCGAAACCATCGATCGCCTGGTCGAAACTGTGGAACGTGCAGGATTGCTGGTCTTCGCCCGCATTGATCACGCCGCTGGTGCGCGCAGCGTCGAAACATCACTGCGTCCAACCCAGCTCCTGATTTTCGGCAATCCGAAAGGCGGTACGCCACTGATGCAGGACCGGCAGCTTGCCGGCATCGATCTGCCGGTCAAGGCACTGGCTTGGGAGGACGAGCAAGGCGAGGTCTGGCTTTCCTACAATGACGCACGCTGGCTCGCTGAGCGCCACGGCTTGGGCGACGCCAGTCGCAATGCCGTCGCTGCGATCGCCGACGGCATGGACAAGGTGATTGCGGCCGCTGCCGGCGCGGGCCAGTTTTGATGATGAGAGCCGCTCGGGCCGATGATCTCCCCACGGTGATTTCGCTCACCACCGACGCCTACGCGCCCTACACTGCCCTGTTCGGAGCGCCGCCGATCCCCGTTACAGAGGACTATGCGCCGCGCATCCAACGCGGCGAGGTCTGGCTTTCGGAGCAGAACGGACTGCCGGCCGGCCTGATCGTTCTCGAACGAAATGCGGACCATACAATGATCTTCAGCGTTGCCGTTGCGCCAGCCTTTCAGGGCAAGGGTTTCGGCATCGGGCTGCTCGACTGGGCCGAGCAACAGACGCGCTTGTGGAGCTTGCCTGAAATCCGACTTTACACCAATGCCAGAATGGAACGGAACGTTTCGTTGTATAAGGCCTACGGCTTTCGCGAAACGGGTCGCCGGCCCAATCCATATCGGCCAGGATGGACGGTGGTCGACGTGGCGAAAGCCGTCGAGACGACCGCCATCGCGTGATCCTTTTCTGCAAACCGGGAGGACGACCATGACTCAATCAGGAACAATCCGCGCCGGCATGGGCGGCTGGACCTTCGAGCCGTGGGACACGTCCTTCTACCCGGACAAATTGTCGAAGGCCAAGCAACTGCATTATGCCAGCCGGCAGGTGCCCACCATCGAGGTCAACGGCACCTATTATTCGAGCTTCAAGGAACCGACCTTCGTCAAATGGGCCAACGAGGCGCCGGATGGTTTCGTCTATTCGCTGAAGGGCAACCGCTTCGTCACCAACCGCCGCGTGCTCGGCGAGGCCGGGGATTCGATCATGCGCTTCCTCGGGTCGGGCGTCGCGGCACTTGGCAACAAGCTCGGGCCGATCCTGTGGCAGTTCGCGCCGACCAAGAAATTCGACCCGGACGATTTCGAGGCCTTCCTCAAGCTGTTGCCGGAAAAGCAGGACGGCGTTGCGCTGCGTCACGCGGTCGAGGTGCGCAACGACAGCTTCGTCGTGCCGGAGTTCGCCGCCTTGGCGCGAAAGCACAAGGCCGCCATCGTCTATGCCGACCACGCCAAATATCCGGGGATTGCCGACGTTACCGGCGATTTCATCTATGCGCGGCTGCAGACCGGGAACGACGACAATCCCGATTGCTACACGCCAAAGGCGCTCGACGAATGGGCGGCGCGCGCAAAAACCTGGGCGGAAGGCAAGGTGCCGGCCGACCTCTCGCGTGCCGATCCTTCAACCGACGCGCCGGTCAAGCCACGCGATGTGTTCGTCTACTTCATCACAGAGGGCAAGGTCCGCGCTCCATTCGGCGCCATCGCCCTGATGAAGCGGGTCGCAGGCTGACGCCCGCTGTCGGTGGTCCGCGTGGCTTGGTCCTAAACTACCGGCTATGCGGCGCGTTCGTCCGGACGCCGATCAACCCTGACGATCTCGTTAAAGGCATCGAGATCGACATAGAAGACCTTGGTGATCTCCGCGATGAGTTCGTCGTGGTCATACCCCTGCGATTTCAGAATGTTGATGGCTGTCAGGATGTCGACGCGCTCCGTGAGCCGTCGTTTCTGGTAGTCCTCGACATAGCACTCCATTGACTGGCCCTGGCTCCCAAGCACCCGAAATGTTGGACGACAACAGATCGCTCGAAGGGAAGGGCTTGCGCGCAAGCGTGCCGACGCATCCGCGCCTTCCCCTGATCTGCCAAGTTGAAACTGGTACGGAAAGCGGCCGACTCACCAAGGCCAAGCAAAATCTAGCACGCAATCTGCAGCGCGCCAGAGTTGCAAAGTAATAGAATCAATAAGAATTCAGACGGTCAGGAATTTGCGGACGTCCGCCCGGTCGAGATCCTCGGCCGAGCCGGTATGAACGATCTGGCCACGGTCCATGATGTTGACCTCGTCGGCCAATTCCCGGCAGAAGTCGAGATACTGTTCGACCAGGAGCACGGGGATGCCGGCCTGGTCGCGCAGATAGCGGATGGCGCGGCCGATATCCTTGATGATCGACGGCTGGATGCCTTCGGTCGGCTCGTCGAGCACCAGCAGTTTAGGCCGCATCACCAGTGCCCTACCGATGGCAAGCTGCTGCTGCTGGCCGCCGGAAAGATCACCGCCTCGGCGCGCGAGCATCTGCTTCAGCACCGGAAACAATTCGAAGACGTGACCGGGAATGTTGCGGTCGGCGCGCTTCAGCGGCGCGAAGCCAGATTCGAGGTTTTCCCGCACCGTAAGCAGCGGAAATATCTCCCTGCCCTGCGGCACGAATGCGATGCCCGACCGGGCGCGATCATACGCCGCGCTCCGGTCGAGCGCCTTCCCCTCGAAGGCAACGCTTCCGCTCGTCAGCCGATGATGGCCGACGATCGATCTCATCAAACTGGTCTTGCCGACGCCGTTGCGACCGAGCACGCAGGTGATCTTGCCGGCGCGGGCTGTCAGCGAGACACCGCGCAGCGCCTGAGCGGCGCCGTAATGCAGCGTGGCATTGGAGACTTCGAGCATGGTCAGCGCTTTCTCCAACGCGTGAAGAACGAAAGGTCGAAATGATGGAACGGAACGCGCCAGACCATGATCATCTCCCCAGGTAGACTTCGACGACGTGCTCGTCGGCCGAAACGAAGTCGAGGCTGCCCTCGGAAAGCACCGAGCCTTCGTGCAGGCAGGTAACCTTGACGCCGAGCTCGCGCACGAAATGCATGTCGTGCTCGACGACGATGACCGAGTGGTCGCGCGCGATATCCCTGAGCAGCCGCGCGGTTTCCTCGGTCTCGGCGTCGGTCATGCCGGCAACCGGCTCATCGACCAGCAGCAGCAGCGGATCCTGCGCCAGAAGCATGCCGATCTCGAGCCATTGCTTTTGGCCGTGGCTCAGATTGGCGGCGAGTTCGTCGCGCTTGTCGCCAAGCCGGATGATGCCGAGGATGTCGTCGATCTGCCGCACTTCCGCGGCCGAGCGACGATGGAACAGTGCCGGGAAGATCGAGCGCGGGCCTTTCAGCGCCAGCATCAGATTGTCCTCGATCGTGTGGCTTTCAAAGACGGTCGGCTTCTGGAATTTACGGCCGATGCCCATCATGGCGATTTCGGCCTCGTCGTGTTTGGTCAGATCGACCTCACCGTTGAAGAAAACCTCGCCCGCATCGGGCCGCGTCTTGCCGGTGACGATGTCCATCATCGTCGTCTTTCCGGCGCCGTTGGGGCCGATGATCGCCCGCATCTCGCCTTTGTCGAGCACCAGCGAAAGGTTGTTGATGGCGCGAAAACCGTCAAAGGAAACCGAAACGCCGTCGAGATAGAGGATGGTGTTGCTCTTCGACATCAGACCATCACTCTGCCGGCTGCGGTTCGGCGCTGGAGGCCGACCAGTCGCCCGGCCTTCTCGCCGCCGAACGGTCGGTTTTCGGCGGCACCGGCGCATCGGGATCGATCCCGGCTTCCTCGGCAACCGAGGCCGCCCGCAACGCCTTGGCGTTGCCGCGCCAGGAATCCCACATGCCGATGATGCCCTTGGGCAGGAACAGCGTGACGGCGACAAACAGTCCGCCCAGCGCAAACAACCAGAATTCAGGCAGCACGCCGGTGAACCAGGATTTACCGGCATTGACCAAAAGCGCGCCGATGATCGGCCCGACGATGGTGCCGCGCCCGCCGACGGCCGCCCACACCACCACCTCGATCGAATTGGACGGCTCGAATTCGCCAGGGTTGATGATGCCGACCTGCGGTACGTAAAGCGCACCGGCGATGCCGGCCATCACCGCCGACACGGTAAAGGCAAACAGTTTGACGTTCTCCGCCCGCCAGCCGAGAAAGCGCGTGCGGCTTTCGGCGTCGCGCACCGCCATCAAAAGCTTGCCGTATTTGGAACCGACGATTGCCCAGGTGACGAAGACGGCAGACGCCAGCATGACGGCGCTAGCCGCGAACAGCGCCGAGCGTGTCATGTCGGCCTGCACGTTGAAGCCTAGAATATCCTTGAAGTCGGTCAGGCCGTTATTGCCGCCGAAACCCATGTCGTTTCGGAAAAAGGCAAGCAGCAGCGCATAGGTCATCGCCTGGGTGATGATCGACAGATAGACGTCGGTGACGCGGCTGCGGAAGGCAAACCAGCCGAAGACGAAGGCGAGCAGGCCGGGTACTGCAAGCACCATGATCGCGGCAAACCAGAAATGGTCGAAACCGTACCAGAACCACGGCAGTTCCTTGTAGTTCAGGAACACCATGAAGTCCGGCAGCAGCGGATTGCCGTAGACGCCGCGCGAGCCGATCTGGCGCATCAGATACATGCCCATCGCATAGCCGCCGAGCGCGAAGAAGGCGCCGTGGCCGAGCGAGAGGATGCCGCAATAGCCCCAGACGAGATCGAGCGCCAAGGCGAGCAGTGCATAGCAGAGATATTTGCCGGTGAGCGCGACGATATAGGACGGCACGTAAAACGCACTTGTCGGCGAGACCGCAAGATTGAGCAGCGGCACGACGATTGCAACCGCCAGCAAGATGAAGATGGTGATGGCGACGCGGCGGTCGGCGCCGGCGGCAAAGAAGCGCCCCGTGATCATGCTTCCACCGACCTGCCCTTGAGCGCGAACAGACCGCGCGGGCGTTTCTGGATGAACAGGATGATCAGCACCAGGACGACGATCTTGCCGAGCACCGCTCCGGCATAGGGTTCGAGGAATTTGTTGACAATGCCGAGCGAGAAGGCGCCGACCAGCGTGCCCCAGAGATTGCCGACGCCGCCGAAAACGACGACCATGAAGCTGTCGATGATGTAGCCGCGGCCGAGATTGGGCGAGACATTGTCGATCTGGCTGAGCGCGACACCGGCGATGCCGGCAATGCCGGACCCCAATGCAAAGGTCAGGGCATCGACCCACGGCGTCCTGATGCCCATGGAGGCGGCCATCCGGCGATTGGCGGTGACGGCACGCATCTGCAGCCCCCAGGGCGTGCGTTTCATCACGTAAAGCAGCACCGCGAAGACGCCGAGCGCAAAAGCCAGGATCCAGAGCCGGTTCCAGGTGACCGAAAGCTGGCCGATCGCGAACGAACCTGACATCCAGGATGGGTTGCCGACCTCCTGGTTGGTCGGCCCGAAGATGGTGCGCACCGCCTGCTGCAGGATCAGCGAGACACCCCATGTCGCCAGCAGGGTCTCCAGCGGCCGGCCATAGAGGAAGCGGATCAGCCCGCGCTCGATGACAAGGCCGACGAGCGCCGCCACCAGGAAGGCCAGCGGCAGGGCGATGACCAGCGACCAGTCGAACAGGCCGGGAAAGGAATTGCGGATAACCTCCTGCACGACGAAGGTCGTGTAGGCGCCCAGCATGACCATCTCGCCATGCGCCATGTTGATGACGCCCATGACGCCGAAAGTGATGGCAAGGCCGATCGCCGCCAGCAGCAGCACCGATCCGAGCGATATGCCGTACCAGATATTCTGGCCGGCATCCCACAGCGCCAGCGTCGAATTGATGTTGGATATCGCCGCAGTCGCCGCGTCCTTCACCGCACCTTCGGAACTGGCCTCCACCGACGTGAGCAGCGACACCGCATCCCGGTCGCCGCGCGCACCGATGAGCGCTATCGCCGCCAGTTTGTCGGCCTCCGGCCTGTCTGAAACGAGAACCGATGCGGCACGGGCCTGTTCGAGCAGCGCCTTGACGCTTGCCGCGCTCTCATTGGCGATCGCGGTGTCGAGCGGGTCGATGTTTGCCGCGTCCGGCGTCTTGAACATGGTGTCGGCGGCGGCAATGCGCACGGCCGGATCCTTGGAGCCCAGCGTCAGCGTGCCCAGCGCGTCGCGGATGACGCGGCGCAGCGTGTTGTTGACCTTGATCTTGGTGATGTCGGCCTTGGCTGCTTCGCCAGACTTTTCGCCGGTGAGCGCATCGAGCAGTTCGATGCTGTCGCCGCTCTCCTTGCCGACAAAGACTACTGAATCGGCCTTGCGGACGTAAAGGCTGCCCTCCGCAAGCGCGGCAAGCGGCCGTTCGACGGCTGTGTCGCCGGTTGCCGCAAGCTCGCGCACGACAGCTTCGATCGCTGAAAAATTGGAGGCGGTGGCGAGTTTGGCGACGACCGCGCGCAGATCGGATTCGCTGGCGTTCGACGGCAGCGGCATTCCCAGAAGGAGGAGCAGCATCAGGCCAATCGCGCGGATCAGGATCATCGGTTTCTGGTGGCTGTTGGAGGTTGAATGTCGCCTCCGGGCAGGCTGGAGGACGAGCCCGCCCGGAGGCTTTTGCGGTCTGGGAGGACAGACCGGGAGGATCAGTTGGTTCCCTTGCCGCCGCATTTGCCTGTGGCGACATTGAAGTTGCCGCAGGACAGAGGCGCGCGCCAATCGGAGATCAGGTCCTTGGAGTCAGGCAGGTAGTCGGACCACTCGTCGCCCATCACCAGGCCCGGCGTCTGCGAGACGGTTTCGAACTGGCCGTCGGCCTGGATTTCGCCGATCAGCACCGGCTTGGTGATGTGATGGTTCGGCATCATGGTCGAATAACCACCGGTCAGGTTCGGCACCGAGACGCCGACCATGGCGTCGATGACCTTGTCCGGATCGGTGGTGCCGGCCTTCTCGACCGCCTTCACCCACATGTTGAAGCCGATATAGTGGGCTTCCATCGGATCGTTGGTGGTGCGCTTGTCGTTCTTGATGAACTTGTGCCAGTCGGCGATGAACTTCGCGTTCTCGGGCGTATCGACGCTTTCGAAATAGTTCCAGGCGGCGAGATGGCCGACCAGCGGCGCAGTGTCCAGACCGGCAAGCTCTTCCTCGCCGACCGAGAAGGCCATGACCGGGATGTCCTCGGCCTTGATGCCCTGGTTGCCGAGCTCCTTGTAGAACGGCACGTTGGCGTCGCCATTGACGGTCGAGACGACGGCGGTCTTCTTGCCGGCCGAGCCGAACTTCTTGATCGCCGAGACTTCGGTCTGCCAGTCGGAGAAACCGAACGGCGTGTAGTTGACCATGATGTCTTCGGCGGCAACGCCCTTCGCCTTCAGATAGGCCTCGAGGATCTTGTTGGTGGTGCGCGGGTAGACGTAGTCGGTGCCTTCGAGCACCCAGCGCTTCACCGAACCGCCATCCTCGCTCATCAGATAATCGACGGCCGGAATGGCCTGCTGGTTCGGCGCCGCACCGGTGTAGAACACGTTGCGCTCGCTTTCCTCACCCTCATACTGGACCGGGTAGAACAGGATGTTGTCGAGCTCGCTGAACACCGGCAGCACCGATTTGCGCGACACCGAGGTCCAGCAGCCGAACACCGCGGCGACCTTGTCCTTCGAGATCAGCTCGCGCGCCTTTTCGGCGAACAGCGGCCAGTTGGAAGCCGGATCGACGACCACCGCCTCGAGCTTCTTGCCGAGCAGGCCGCCCTTGGCATTCTGCTCTTCGATGAGCATCAGCATGGCGTCCTTCAGCGTTGTCTCCGAGATCGCCATGGTTCCCGACAGCGAATGGAGGATGCCGACCTTGATGGTGTCGTCGGCCGCCTTGGCGGGAACGCTCATCAGCAGGCCGGCGGTGACCACGCCGGCCGAAAACATTTTTGCTATTGTCGAGAAACTGCCCCTCATACTTTTAAACTCCCAAGCTGGTTAACTGCATCGGGACAGACCATGCAACGGCTGTGCCAATCACCGGAGCAAGTTCGGAGGATTTGAGATTTCCCAGCTCTGTCAGTCGGTTAATGTATTAGCTGCAGGAGATGAACCCCGCCTGCTATGTTCGAAACGAGAAAGGATCACCCATATCAGCCTAAGTTTTACTCACATATAGGCCAATGCATGAATTTTGAGCAGCATCATATGAGCGCTGGTGAGGATTGCAGCGCCGCAGCGAAATGGGCAAGTTTGAACCCCTTTAACGAGCGATCATATGGCTTTCAGAGCTTCTTGCATTTTCACCGCCATGCTTCTGCTGGCGGCGACGACCGTAGCGCGCGCCGGCTTCAGCGACGGCAAGCTGCCGGACGGCTCCTATCATTGCGAAGTCTACCTGCTTGGCATGTTCCTCAGCCTCGGCGACATCACCATCAAGGGAAACGTCTATAGCGGTCCTGTGAGCTTCGGCATCGCGCCGCAGAGCTACAATTACCAGATGGATGCAGACGGCGTGATCACCTGGCTAGGTCCGCTGGGTGGCTATACCAGTGGCGGCAACTCGATCTCGCTTACGCAGGCGACGCTGGAAAGCGGAACCACCCCGTCCTTCGACATCATCATGAAGCAGCCAGACGGCGCCTTTACCGCCTCGACCTGCACGAAGCGTTGAAAAGTACGGAACCTGGCGAGGTTCCGTACTCCGAAGCACAAAAGCCGCCTAGCTCTCCGCCGCCAGATCGAGCGCCAGCCGGGTCATATCGGTGAAAAGCCCCTGGCGTTCGGAATAGTCGGTCTGCTCGCCGGTTGCCACGTTGTCGACGACGGTCAGGATCGACAGCGCCCGAGCGCCGAAATCGGCCGCAATGCGGTAGAGTGCGCTGGTTTCCATGTCCACGGCGAGCGCGCCCTGTGCCTGTGCTTCGGCAAAGCGTTCGCGCCCCAGCGGATGATAGAAAATATCGCTGCAAATGGTCAGCCCGGCCCGATGGTCGATGCCGAGTTCCGAAGCTCGGGCCAATGCCTGGGTCAACAATGCCGGATCGGGACCGGCATCGGCACGATAGAGCCCAAAAACCTGGCCGCTCTCCGCATTTTCGCCACGCACCGATTGCGCGATCACCAGGCTGCGCAGCGCCATCTCGGCGGTCAGGCCACCGCAGGTACCAGTGCGGATCAGTGTTTTCGCACCATAGAAGTCCAGCAGCTCATGCACATAGACCAGGAACGAAGAGACGCCGATGCCGGTGGATTGGATGCTGACAGGTTTGCCGCGAAACAGCCCGGTAAAGCCGAGCGCGCCGCGGCGGCGGTTGACGCAGCGCGGCGCTTCCAGAAAGGCCTCCGCCATCCATTCAGCGCGCTGCGGGTCGCCCGGCAGCAGCACCGTGCTTGCGTAGTCGCCTTTGCTAGCTTCGTTGTGTGGCGTCACGGCATGCTTTCCAAAACCCGTCGCCCGTTTCACCTGCAATCATGGCAGTCTCACGACATTGCGCAAGCGGAGCGTTGGAAGTCAGGATTCCAGCATGTCCTTTACGATTGTGGCCAATTGCTTGAGCGAAAACGGCTTCGGCAAGAAGCCGAAATGCGCGTCGGCCGGCAAGTTCTTGGCGAACGCGTCTTCGGCATAGCCGGACACGAAGATAAACTTGATGTCGGGCTGCCGTTTGCGCAATTCGCCGAGCAGCGTCGGGCCGTCCATTTCCGGCATCACCACGTCCGACACCACGACGTCGACCTTGCCGCCGAGCGCTTCGTAGACCTCAAGCGCCTCGACGCCGGACGACGCCTCGTGGACGGTGTAGCCGCGCGATTTCAGCGCCCGCATACCGCCCATGCGCACGGCGTCCTCGTCCTCGACCAGCAGCACCGTGGCCGAGCCCGACAGGTCCTTGGCTGAGTCGGCGATCTTGGCAGGTGCGGCCGGCGCCTCTCCAGCCTCGCCCGCCTTCCTTGCCTCCGCAATGTGCCGCGGCAGGAAGATACGGAACACGGATCCCTTGCCGACTTCGGAATCGCAGAAGATGAAGCCGCCTGTCTGCTTGATGATGCCATAGACCATGGACAGACCAAGGCCGGTTCCCTTGCCAACCTCCTTTGTCGTGAAGAAGGGCTCGAAGATCTTTTTCAGCACATCAGGCGCGATGCCGCTGCCGCTGTCCTCGACCTCGACCAGCACATAGTCGGCCGGTGTAAGTTCGCGATAGGAAAAGGTCTTGCATTCCCCGGCGCTGACGTTGCGGGTACGTACGGTGAGTTCGCCGCCGGCCGGCATCGCGTCGCGTGCATTGACCGCCAGATTGACCACCACTTGCTCGAATTGCCCGATATCGACCCTGACCGGCCACAGGTCGCGGCCATGGTCGATCTTGAGCTTGATGTCGTTGCCGACCAGCCGGGCAAGCAGCATCCTTAGATCGGCGAGCACGTCGGTCAGGTTGAGCACCTCCGGCCGCAGCGTTTGCTTGCGCGAGAAGGCCAGCAACTGACGCACCAGCGAGGCCGCCCGGTTGGCGTTCTGCTTGATGTTCATGATGTCCGGGAATGACGGATCGGACGGCCGGTGGTTGGTCAACAGCAGGTCCGAGGCCATGATGATGGCGGTCAGCACATTGTTGAAATCATGCGCGATGCCGCCGGCGAGTTGGCCGACCGCCTGCATTTTCTGGCTCTGCGCCATCTGGCCCTCGAGGGCCTTTTGCTCGGTGGTCTCCACGGCATAGACGATGGCCGATTCCTCGGCGCCCTCGCCGCCGGTGCCGTCAGCGACCGCATTGACGTAGAAGCGTATGTGGCGCTCCTCATTGCCGGGCAGCACCGTATCGATCGGCTCGATGTCAGCCTGTTGCTGACGTGCCTTTTCAAAGGCCGCGGCGAAAGCCGGCCGGTCGCGCTCGTGGATCACCGTATCCAGCCGCACACGCCGATCGACCGCGTCGCGGTCGACGACCGAGGAAAACAGCGACAGGAACGGCGCATTGGTGCGCAGGATGCGGCCGGCATGATCGACGCCGGCTATCGCCATCGGCGTCGAGTTGAAGAACCGCGTGAAGCGTATTTCCGATGCACGGAGGTCGGCCGAAGCGTCCTCGCCTTGCGTCCGGTTGAGCACGATGGTGCGAGTCGGGCCGTTGAGCCCCTCTCGGCTGGCCGAGACACGATGCATGAAGCGCACCGGCAGCGCCTCGCCGGTCATCGTCGTCAGATCGAGGTCGATAACGGCATTGCGCGTGGTACCAGCATCGGCCTTGACCGAACGGACCAGCGCCATGCCGTCGCCGGCGACGATCTCCGGCAGCGTGATGGCGCCGGGAGTGAAGCTGGCCAGGTCGATGCCCAGCCACTCCGCAAGGGTCGCGTTGATATAGGTGACGCGGCCTTCCTGGTCGGCCGAAAAGAAACCGGCCGGCGCGTGATCGAGGTGATCGATCGCCTTTTGCAGGTCGAGAAAGAACCGCTCCTGCTCGGCCCGTTCCTGCGAGATATCGGCAAGCTGCCAGGCAAGCATCGGCAGCCGCTGGCCTGGAACGCTGAACGCGCGGGCCCGGACGCGGTACCAGCGCGCGCCCGGTTCGGCGCCTGGCCGAATGGACTGCGCAAGCCGAAACTCGCCGTCGCCCGGCTGGCCGTCGCGCAGGCCCGACGCCAGCCGGTATATGGTCACCGAGGCCTCGGGAACGTCTGAAAGCAAACCTTCGACCGTCTTGATGTCGGCGGCCGACTCGGCACCTGTCATATCGGCATAGGTCCGGTTGGCGTAGATGATACGGCCTTTGGTGTCGGTGACCAGGAGACCTTGTGACATCGAATCGACGAAAGCTTTCGACAGTTCGTCGCTTGTCGAGCGCGGCGTGATATGCACGAAGCCGATCGCAGTGGCGAATAGAAAGCCGACGCCGATCATCGCCAGCACGCCAAGCATGCCGAGCAGGAATGGATCGCCAAGTCGCTCTCGGAAAAGGCCGAAGACGATCGCTGCCCCTGTCAGGACGACGATGAAAACGATGAGCCGGGTGACCGCGCCCGGTCGCGTGTTCTGGTCGACGATAGGTACCGGATAGAAATCGCCGCGCGCTTCCTTGGCCATGTGCCCCCTGCTCGTGAATTCCGGCGTCGGTTGAATCATATTCTCAGGGTCGGGAAAAGGCCCGGCGGCAGATGTCCGCTAAAAATGACGCCGTTCGGCTCCCGGTTTCGAGCTGTTCACGAAGCGTGAAAGGCAACTTGCGGTGGCCTGCCGCAACAGTCTAGTGTCGCCTCTCTTCGAAAGCTGATTTTGGGGGAACCAATGCTGCAATGGCTGGATGGCGTGGCGGGGCCTGGTTATGCCGCAGCAATCCTATGGACGTTTGCAGTACTTGTCCTGCTGCTCATCATTCTTCTTATCATCAGGCTGGTCCGCAGCCTGACATTCGGAACATTCGTCGCCGGGGGCAGGAACCGCAAGACGCGGCTGGCTGTCATGGATGCCACAGCGGTCGACAGTCACCGGCGGCTGGTGCTGGTGCGCCGCGACGATATCGAGCACCTGCTCTTGATCGGTGGTCCGACCGACGTCGTCGTCGAGCGCGACATCAGGCTCTCGGCGCTGCGCCGCCCGGCATTGACCGGAGACAACAGCCATCAGCCGGCAGCAAGGCCAGCTCAGACCACAGCCGCGCCGGCGAGGCAAGCGCCGCCGCAGCCGGCAAGCGCGGCCGCACCCCCTGTCCGAGCCCGCCAGACGGCGACGATGGCGGCAACAATGCCGGCGCCTACGCCGGCGCCGAAACCGGCATCGAACGTTACACCGTTGCCAAGTTATGGATCCGTCAATGCCAATGCCTCGCGGCATGCGCCGCAGCCGGCAAGACAGGACTCCCCGGCAAGATACGAGCCGCCGGCACAGCATGAGTCGATCGACGATGCGCTGATGAAGGAGCTGGAGGTTTCCCTCGACGAGCCACGCTTCAGCCAAACGGCGAGCAAGCCGGTGGCGAAGGCATCGCCCTCTCTCGACGACGAGATGACGAAGCTCCTCGGCGAGTTGTCCAATCAGAAAAGATAGGGCGATAGCGAACGGCCAATGAAAATGGCCGGAAAACCGGCCATTTTGAACGCTCTACCGATGCCGTGTTTTTCCCGCCTGCTCAGTCGTCGCGGTAGACCTTCTCGCGCCGCTCATGGCGCTCCTGTGCCTCGATCGACAAGGTGGCGATCGGGCGCGCGTCGAGCCGCTTCAGCGCGATCGGCTCGCCCGTCTCCTCGCAGTAACCGTAAGTGCCTTCGTCAAGGCGCTGGAGGGCCGAATCGATCTTGGAGATGAGTTTTCGCTGGCGATCGCGGGCGCGAAGTTCGATGGCGCGGTCGGTTTCGGAGGAGGCGCGATCGGCGAGGTCAGGGTGGTTGGCGTTTTCCTGCTGCAGGATTTCGAGAGTTTCGCGCGCTTCGCGCAAGATGTCGTTCTTCCAGGTGACGAGCTTCATGCGAAAGTAGGATTTCTGCCGCTCGTTCATAAACGGCTCGTCTTCGGAGGGTACGTAATCGGCGGTAACGATGTCGTTCATTCGACTCACCCAACAAACCCCAAATTTGGCGCCTATATATTCGCGGACCGAAAACTGCACAAGCGCAATCGACGACAGTTTCACGCATTTGTTTATGTGGGACAAACCGTCATTGGCGACATCATTCGCATGAACGGCACGCCCGAATTCGCGCATGATTCATTATGCTTGAGGGGGCATCGGCATTGCGCGCGAAGCGCTTCTGATGGCTAATTCCTGCGGCCGCATTTGACCGGTCGGTACCCGACATTATCGGGGGTTCCGTGACCAGACTTTACCTGCTGAGGCATGCGAAGGCCGGCTGGGCGCTGCCTGGTGTGGCTGACTTCGACCGCCCGCTCGATCAATCCGGCTTCGCCGACGCCGAAGCGATGGGCGTACTGATGCGTTCCCGCAAATACGCACCGGCCCTCACCCTTTGCTCAAGCGCCAAGCGCGCCCGCCAGACGCTGGAAAGCTTGGCTGGCCATACCAACACGGGCCGGGTGCTGTTCTGTGACACCCTCTACAGCGACGATGCCGCCGCATACCTCACTGCCATCCGGCAGAATGGCGGGCTGGATGCCTTGCTCGCCATCGGCCACAATCCGATGATTGAGGATCTCGCCATGGCGCTGTCAGGCGACGGCAACGAGACCGCGCGGGCCATGCTGAACCACGGCTTCCCGACCTCCGCACTTGCCGTGGTCCGGTTCAACGGCGGACTTGCCGAGGCTGCGCCAGGCACCGGCTATCTCGAAGCCTTCCTGACGCCTGCGGATATCTGAGGCCATTTCAAAGCCGCGCATCAAAGCCTATATCGGAGCCTGACCGGCCCGCGAGAACAGATTTGGCATCATCGCTGACGACTTTTACCGACGAGGCCAAGATTGCCTTGGATACGTTGTCAGGCCGCGCTGCCGGGCTTTTCGCTCCGTCGCTGCGGCTTGGCGTGACCGGGCTGTCCCGCGCCGGCAAGACGGTGTTCATCTCGGCCCTTGTACACAATCTGGTCCATGGTGGACGCTTGCCGCTGTTTGAGGCACAGAAATCGGGGCGCATCGCCCGGGCTTTTCTCGAAGAGCAGCCGGACGACGCCGTACCACGCTTCCAGTACGAGGATCACATCGCGGCTCTTGTCGACGAGCGCGTCTGGCCGGATTCGACGCGTGCGATTTCCGAACTGAGGCTCACCATCGAATACGAATCGGCCTCTGGCTGGAGCCGCATGTTTTCCGCCGGCAAATTGTCGGTCGACATCGTCGATTATCCCGGCGAATGGCTGCTCGACCTGCCGCTGCTCGGCAAGTCCTACGCCGATTTTTCGCGTGAGGCCTTCGAGATGGCCGTGTTGCCGGTGCGTGTCGATCTTTCGCGGGAATGGCGGGCGCTCTCCAATCCAGTCGACCCCAAGGCCGACGCCGACGAGATGACGGCGCGCCGTCTCGCCGAGAGCTTCGCGGCCTATCTCAGGGCCTGCAAGCTCGACGAGCGGGCGCTTTCGACCTTGCCGCCCGGCCGCTTTCTGATGCCCGGCGATCTTGAAGGCTCGCCCGCTCTCACCTTCGCGCCGCTGCCGAATCTGGACGGCCGGCGCGCCCGCTCGGGATCGCTGCAGGCTATGATGGAGCGGCGCTACGAGGCTTACAAGACGCATGTCGTTAAACCGTTCTTTCGCGAACACATCACGCGTCTCGATCGCCAGATCGTGCTCATCGACGCATTGCAGGCATTGAATGCGGGCCCCGGCGCGATGGCTGATCTGGAGCGCGCGGTCACCGAAATCCTGTCCTGTTTCCGGCCCGGCCGGGGCAACTTCCTGACCGATCTGTTTTCGAGGCGCATCGACCGCATACTGGTGGCCGCGACCAAGGCCGACCACCTGCACCACGAAAGCCACGACCGCCTGCAGGCCATCGTGCGGCGGCTAGCCGACCGCGCCGTGGCGCGGGCGAATTTCACCGGAGCCGACGTCGACGTCGTCGCCATGGCGGCCATGCGCGCGACCCGTGAAGGCACGGTCAAGCAGGGCCGCGAGACTTTGCCGGTCATTATCGGCACGCCATTGCGTGGCGAAAAAATCAACGGCGAAACCTTTGACGGAAAGACCGAAACAGCCATATTTCCCGGAGACTTGCCGGAGAAAGTTGATGCGTTGTTCGACGTTGCCGAATCGATCCGCCGGCAGAACAATGACGACCCCGCAATCCGCTTCGTGCGCTTTCGCCCGCCGAAGCTCGAGCGCACCGCCGAGGGCGTCACGCTGTCGCTGCCACATATCAGGCTCGACCGCGCGCTGCAGTTCCTGATCGGAGATCATCTCGCATGAGTGCGCCCCGCAGACCGGCGGCCTTTCGCATCGAGCCGGAGCCCCAGCAGAAGCAAGATTCGACGGCTCGCCATGCTGCGTCCGAGGCCGCGCCGGCGCGAAAGCCGCGTACCGTGAAGGCGGATCTAGCTGTGGTCACACCGGCGGAGATCGACGTCTTCGACGAGCCTGATATCGTTGCTGCCGAGCCGCCGCCGGCGATTGCGCCGCGAAAACGTTCGCTGCTTGGCAGCCTGTTCTTCGGCGCGCTGGGCGTTCTGGTTTCGCTCGCCGTCGGCCTCTGGACCGACCAGCTGATTCGCGACCTGTTCGAGCGCGCCGAGTGGCTGGGCTGGCTGGCCGCCGGCATGGCCGCGATCGCCATCCTGGCGCTTCTGATCATCCTCGTGCGCGAGTTCATGGCGATTGCCCGGCTTGCCGAGGTCGAAAAGTTGCAGAAGCGGGCGCTCGATGCGATTGCCCGTGACGATCCGAAGACCGCCCGAGCCGTGGTCGACGAGTTGTCGGTCTTTGTCTCGGCCAAGCCCGAAACCGCGGCCGGCAGGCGCTCGCTGGCCGAATTGCGCGGCGAGATCATTGACGGCGGCAATCTGGTGCGCCTGGCCGAGACCGAGATCCTCGGCCCGCTCGACGCCCGCGCGAAGGTGATGATCCTCGAGGCGGCAAAGCGTGTGTCCCTGGTGACCGCGGTCAGCCCGCGCGCGCTGGTCGACGTCGCCTATGTCGTATTCGAAGCCGGGCGGCTGATTCGGCGACTGTCGGAGCTCTATGGCGGCCGCCCGGGCACGCTTGGCTTCTTTCGCCTGGCGCGCAGCGTTCTCGCCCATCTCGCGGTCACCGGGTCGATCGCCGTCGGCGACAGTTTCGTCCAACAGCTCGTCGGCCACGGCCTTGCGGCCCGGCTGTCGGCAAAGCTCGGCGAAGGCGTCGTCAACGGCATGATGACGGCGCGCATCGGCATTGCAGCGATGGAAACCGCAAGGCCCCTGCCCTTTTACGCGGTCAGGCGGCCTGGATTAGGCGATTTCCTCTCCGCGCTGACGTCCTTTGCAGCAAAGAAAGAAAAAGAAACATCCGTTTCGCGAACGTGACTATTGCCTTGGGGTGACAAAGCATTAACCAATCTTGTTCATGGTCGGAAGCGTCCAAACCAGTCTCTTTGTTGCCGGGTGTCGTCGATGAAAAGCGTTATTCTGTCCAGCGGGCTGCCCGTGGCGCTCGCGCTTGTCGCAACCGTCGGCATTGCCGGAAGGGCTACGGGGGCGGAACCGGACAAGCAGTTCTTTCGATCGGTCGAAGGCAAATGGGTCGGCCCCGGAGAAATCGTCGCCGGCAAATACAAGGGCACGAAATTCACCTGCAGCTTCACCGGCTCGACGCCTGACGGCAAAGTCGGCATGTCGCTCGACGGCGGCTGCCGGGTCGGCATGTTCACCCAGCAGATGTCGGCAACGATCGAGCACAAGGGCCGCCAGGGCTACAAGGGCAGCTTCATGGGCGGCGCCGCCGGGTCCGGCCTCGACATTATCGGTGGTAATGTCGTCGATGCGCACAAGGTGGTTTTCACCATCAATCGCAATCAGTTGCGCGGCGTTATGCAGGCGCTTGTCCCAGACGACAACTCGATGACGGTGACCGTTGCCGTGCGCGTCGACCAGCAACTGGTCCCGGTCATCGGGATGAAGTTGAAGCGGGTCGATGGGGTAGAAGTTGGCTCCATCGCTCCGAACTGAGCCTCCGGCATGAAAAACGCGGCAGCCAAACGGCGCCGCCCTCTTTGACATGCAATGGGCGCTCAGCCTTTGATCGCCGCAGTCAGCTCGTCATAGGCCTTGCAGGCGTCAGCCGCTGTTGTGCCACCCGGATACTTGGTTGTGACCGCTTGGACCTTGGCTGTGAGATCGGCTGCCTTGGCCGGATCCTTGGTAATCGCAGCCTGAAGCGCTGCAGTCATGTCCTGAGCCTTCTTGCTCAGCATCTCGGTCGTGCACTCCGGTGCCTTGGAACAGGCGGAGCCGGCAAGTGCCGCGATACCAACGGCAACCAGCAAAAACGTCTTCATGTCAGTCATCTCCTCAAAAAGGGCCGCGACTTGATCGTCGCTCACCCTCCACTGGCCGAAGCCGGGCGTCCTTAGCGCCGGATCGCTGGAACAAGCAACGCCCGGAGGCCCATTATCCTGTGCAGTGCGCCTGCAATATCGCTTCCACGACGCACCGGATTCGCACTGTTCGATCCGCTCCGAAGCCCCTATCTTGGCCGCTTGTTGCAAGAGAGCGGAACGGCAGGCATGGCGGCAGAGGCATCGAACAGCGATCTGATCCAGGTGGTGGCGCTGCTTGCCGCCGGCGTCGTTGCGGTGCCGATCTTCAGGCGCATGGGACTTGGCTCCATCCTCGGCTATTTGACGGCCGGCGTCGTGATCGGCCCGTTTGGGCTGCGCATCTTTTCCGAATCGGAAGCCATTCTTCATGTCGCCGAACTCGGCGTCGTCATGTTCCTGTTCATCATCGGACTGGAGATGCAGCCGTCACGGCTGTGGGGCCTGCGCCGCGAGATTTTCGGGCTTGGCGCGCTGCAGGTCGGCGTCTGCGCGGTCCTGCTGACCGGCGTCGGGCTGGCGGGAGGTTTTCCTATCGCGCAATCCTTCGTCGCCGGCGCCGGTTTCGTGCTCACCTCGACGGCCATCGTCATGCAATTGCTGGAAGAACGCGGCGAGCTGGCCACGCCCAAGGGCCAGCGCATCGTTTCGGTCCTGCTTTTGGAAGACCTGGCCATCGTGCCGCTGCTGGCGCTGATCGCCTTCCTCGCGCCGGGCGGTGCCGATATGAGCCTGTCGGATCGGTTGACGGAGGTCGGTATCGGCCTTGCCGCGATCGTCGGGCTGGTGCTTGCAGGACGCTATCTGCTCAATCCGTTCTTCCGTATCCTGGCGGATGCGCGCGCCCGCGAGGTGATGACCGCAGCCGCCCTTCTGGTCGTTCTCGGATCGGCGCTCGCCATGCAGCTTTCCGGCTTGTCGATGGCGATGGGCGCCTTCCTGGCCGGCGTACTCTTGTCGGAATCGACCTTCCGCCACCAGCTGGAGGCCGACATCGAACCGTTCCGCGGCATTCTGCTCGGGCTGTTCTTCCTCGCCGTCGGCATGTCACTTGACCTGCATGTGGTCGTCGTCAACTGGCAGCTCATTGCCATCTATGTCGTCGCCTACATGATGATGAAGGCGATCGGCATCTATATCGTTGCCCGCGTCCTCAAAACCGGCCACCGGGAAGCGCTCGAGCGCGCGGTCTTCATGGCGCAAGGCGGCGAATTCGCCTTCGTCCTCTATTCCGCAGCAGCGGCAGTCGGGATCATCGATAGCCAGGCCAATGCGATGCTGACCGCTATCGTCATCATTTCCATGGTGCTGACGCCGTTGGCAATCGTAGCCCTGCGGTATCTGACGCCGCGCGACGAGCAGTCGCTTGAAGGCGTTGATGTCGCCAACGGCCTGACCGGCAGCGTGCTGATCATCGGCTTTGGCCGGTTCGGCCAGATCGCCAGCCAGCCGCTTTTGTTGCGCGGCATCGACGTATCGATCATCGACAATGAGGTCGAAATGATCCAGGCGGCAGCCGATTTCGGCTTCAAGGTCTATTATGGCGACGGCACGCGGCTGGACATCCTGCGTGCCGCGGGAGCCGGGCGGGCACGCGCAGTGCTGATCTGCGTCGACAAGCCCGATGCCGCCGTGCGCATCGCCGAACTGATCAAGGCGGAATTTCCCTTGCTGACGGTGCTGGCACGGGCTTTCGACCGCGGTACGGCGTTGCAGCTCATTCGTGCCGGCGTCGACTATCAGCTCCGCGAGACCTTCGAATCGGCGCTTGTCTTCGGCGGCTCGACACTGGAAGCCCTTGGCGTCGACCCGGAAGAGGTCGCCGAGGTCATCGAGGATGTCCGTCGCCGCGACGTTGCCCGTTTCGAACTTCAGCTGGCCGAAGGCATCCGCGCCGGGCGACGCTTTCTCAAAGGCAATATCGGCACCCCCATTCCGACGCCGCTCAGCACGCCACGACGCGCGGGCCAGGCGCTCAACGAAGAGACCGCCGGCGTGCTGCAGAAATCCGAACCGGCCGATTAAACCTTGGAATGACGCGAATGATGAACGAACTGGACGAGCGCGCTCTCTCCGTCACCAGATTCTGGCGCGACGCCGGGGAGGAGGCATGGTTCGAGAAGAACGACGCCTTTGATGCCGACTTCCGCACCCGGTTTTTCGATCTGCACTTCGCCGCCGCCGGCCGCGAATGCGACGGCTGGTCTGAACACGCCGAAGGGTCGCTGGCACTGATGATCCTCCTCGACCAGTTTCCGCGAAACTGCTTTCGCGGCACCGGCCACATGTACGCCACGGACCCGCTGGCGCGGCATTTCGCCGGGAAGGCGATCGCTGACGGCCATGACCTGGCGCTCGACGAAGAGCTCCGCGTTTTTCTCTATCTGCCCTATGAGCATTCGGAGGACCTCGCCGATCAGCTCAAATCGGTGGAGCTTACAGCCGCCAAGGCGCCATCCTACCTGAAATATGCGAGCGAGCATCGCGACATCATCCAGCGCTTCGGCCGTTTTCCGCACCGAAACAGGATGCTTGGCCGCGAGACGACACCGGACGAACAAATGTTCCTCGACGGAGGTGGGTTTTCCGGCTGATTTCGGGCTCCGATGGCGGCAGCGTCAGGCCTTCCACCAATCCCGGCCTGACGGCAGCCGTTCAATGCCCGATGTGTCGACTGCGGCCAGCCGCTCCGACACGCTCTTGCTGTCGACCACGAGCTCCGGCGCAATTTCTGCCAGCGGTGCCAGCACGAAGGCGCGCTCCAGCATGCGCGGATGCGGCACCTCCAGCCCGGTCTCGTGGATAACGCGGTCGCCGAACACCAGAATGTCGATATCGATCAGGCGCGGCCCCCAGCGCTCCTCGCGCACCCGCTTCAGTTTTCGCTCGGCATCAAGGCAGAGGTCCAGCAACTCTCGCGGTGCGAGCGCGGTCCAGATTTCGGCCGCCGCATTGAGGAAATCCGGCTGATCGAGCTTGCCCCAGGGCGGCGTGCGGTAGAGCGACGAAACGGCAACGACGCGCGTGCTCTCGTCGGCATCCAGAATGCCCAGTGCCGCAGCCATCGACCTCGCCGGATCACCGAGATTGCCGCCGAGACTGAGATAGACGGTATTATTCTGGCCAGACAACGGTCACCTCGACATGATCGAGCACACCCGGCACCGGGGCATTCGGCTTGCGCACGGTGATCTCGGCCTTTTTGATCTGCGGAAACCGCGCCGTCAGCGCCCTCGCCACTTCGAGCGCCAGCGCTTCGATCAGAAAGCGCCGCTCGCCTGTAATGATCTTCTCGATGACCGCAAAAGCGATGCCGTAATTGACGGTGTCCTCGATGGAATCCTCGACCAGCGCCCGCCCGGGATCCACCGTGAGTGCCGCATCGACATAAAAGCGCTGGCCGAGCGTCTCTTCTTCGTCCAGCACACCGTGCCGAGCGAAGAAAGCGCAGTTTTTCATGCGGATGACATACATGGCTCAGCTTTCCCCGATCTCACGCGCCAGCATAGCATCGGCAATGGCCAACGCATCCACGTTGATTGCGACATCGTGGACGCGAAAGAGATGCGCGCCTCTGAGCCTCAGGATGACGCTGGTGGCCGCGGTTCCGGCGCCCCTTGCGGCTGCATCGCGGCCGGTGACGGTGCCGATAAAGCGCTTTCGCGATGTGCCGGCCATCAGTGGAAAACCCAGCGCACGAAGCTCGGAAAACCGTGCCATCAGGTCAAGATTTTCAGCGGCCGTCTCCTTGGCGAAGCCGAAGCCCGGGTCGAGCACGATATGGTCGTCGGCAACACCGCTCCGTCGCGCAATTTCCAGCGACTTCCTGAGGAAGAAGAGCTGATCGGCAATCACGTCGGGTAGTTTCTGTCGATCCCGTCCCGTGTGCATGATGACAAGCCCGGCGCCGGTTTCGGCCGCGACGCGGGCAATGCCCGGTTCGCGCTGCAGGCCCCAGACATCATTGACGATATGTGCGCCGGCTTGAACGGCGAGCCGGGCCGTTTCCTCGCGATAGGTATCGACCGAGATCAGCGTTCCGCCAGACGTCGCGAGCGCCTCGATGACCGGCAATATGCGAGCCTGCTCTTCCTTTGCGGAGATCGCAGACGCCCCGGGACGTGTCGATTCTCCGCCGATGTCGATGACGGAGGCCCCCTCCCCGACCATGCGGCGCGCCTGGTCAACTGCTCTTTCAGGCGCATCGAACAGGCCGCCGTCGGAAAAACTGTCCGGCGTGATGTTGAGGATGCCGACGACCACGGCCTTGCCACCAATGTCGAGATGGCGTCCGTGGGCTAACTGCCATCGCCCTGTCATCATTGCCCATCAACCATGTCCGATCCCGCGGCGTGGCCGGGGATCAATTCCGTTGCGCCGGAGACGGCGGTAAAGCAAGGTGGGCAAAGAGGCAACACGATGAAACGATCCTTCCTTTGCGCCCTGATGCTCGCCCTGACCGCATTCCCGGCCAGCGCTGCAACTCTCGTCAAGACATATAGTTATTTCCCGATCGGCGGCAGGACGCTCGACGACATCGAGACCCAACTGTCGAAACTCGGGCCTCAGGTGAAAAGCACCGGGTCGCGGCATCCAGGCGCTACCCAGATGGCGTTCACCACCCGCGTCAGCTATGCACAAAAGCCGGGCTCGTGCTGGATTGCCGACGCTGTCGTCATCGTCAAGGTCAAGGTGATCCTTCCGCAGTGGCGCCGCCCGCGGAAAGCCGATGCAGGCGTCAGGCTGTTCTGGGATACGTTGTCCGCCGACATCAAGCGCCATGAGGAACGCCACGTCGAGATTGCCAAGAACCATGGCCGCGAACTCGAAGACGCCTTGAAGGCGAGCTACCCGGAAAAGACCTGCGAACTGGCCAAGGCCAAGGCCGCAAAAATAACGGCGGCCATGCTCGCCAAGCACGACCAGGAGCAGATGCGCTTCGATCGTGTGGAAAGCGTCAATTTCCAAAGCCGCATCCTGCGGCTCTTGAATTACCGCATCGAGCGCATTGAGAACGGCCGACTCGCTCCCGGCTGAACTCCGCGTCGTCGGACAAAGCCAATTTTGCCGAAACATGGTGCCAGCTTCGAAAAACTTTCGAGCCGCTGTCGAAATCGGCCTATAGCGAACGACATATATCGAGTTCGCAGGGCTCATCTCAAAGGCACGAGAACACGGCCAATCTGTACACTCGACGCACTCCAGCGCCTCGCGGACGTGCACCCAAGCGTAATGGGATGAATGGATATGGACCAGGCTATCGACAAGCAAGCGATGGTGGAAACCAGCACGCCGCTGACCGAAACCGAGAAAAACGCCATCATCGGCGGCGTGCTCTTGTCGATGCTGCTGGCAGCGCTCGACCAGACCATCGTCGCGCCGGCGATGCCGACGATGGCACGTCTGCTCGGGCATGCCGAGTATCTGCCGTGGATCGTGACCGGCTATCTTCTGACCGCGACCGCCGTGGCGCCGCTCTACGGCAAGATCTCCGACATTTATGGTCGCCGGCCGACCGTCTATGCTGCAATCCTGATCTTTCTCGCCGGCTCGCTGGTCAGCGCCACCGCCCCCAACATGCTGGTCCTGGTTGTCGGCCGGGCGATCCAGGGCGCCGGCGGCGGCGGGCTGTTCGCCCTGACGCAGACCGTGATCGGCGACCTCGTGCCGCCGCGCGAGCGGGCTCGCTACGCCGCCTGGATCTCGGGCACCTGGGCCGTCGCCAGCATCGCCGGGCCGCTGCTCGGCGGCACCTTCGCCGAACATCTGCATTGGTCGCTGATCTTCTGGATCAACATTCCGCTCGGCCTGCTGGCGATGGCGATCATCAACAACCCGCTCAAGAAGCTGCCGATCTCCGCAAAACATCACCGCATCGACGGCCTCGGTGCCCTGCTTCTGGTCGCGGCCACCTCGCTGCTGCTGCTTGCCTTGAACTGGGGCGGCAGCGAGTATCCCTGGCTGTCGCCTGAAATCCTTGGACTGCTCATCTGCTCAGCGGTGTTCTGGAGCGCGTTCGCGCTGCGGCTGCTGCGTGCGGCCGAACCGCTGATCTCGCTCGAAGTGCTCGGCAATCCGATCGTTCTCGCCGGGACGCTGTCGATGTTCCTGCTGCAGGCCGCCAATGTCGGCTTGTCGGTCTATCTGCCGGTCTACCTGCAATCGGTCGTCGGCCTATCGGTCAGCGAATCGGGCACCGCGTTGCTTGGGCTGATGCTCGGCACGGTGGCCGGTGCGACCTTCAGCGCGCGAATGATCCCGCGCTTTTTCCACTATAAACGCATTGCCATGATCGGAACGGTTTTCTCGATCCTGTGCCTCGGCGTGCTCAGCCTGGTCGCCGGGCATGCCTCACTGTTGCTCGTCGAGGTGTTGACGACCTGCGTAGGCCTGGGCACAGGCACGACCTTTCCGGTTGCCACTGTCTCGGTCCAGAACGCCGTCGATCGTATGCACCTTGGCGTGGCGACCGGCGTTCTCACCTTCCTCCGCTCGCTGGGCAGTGCGCTTGGCGTCGCCATGCTTGGTGCCGTCGCCCTTGGCTACGGCCTGCCGCTGGCCAGCGAAGGCACGCAGCCGGCCGGCCATGTTGCCTCGGCCATGCCGTTCGTGATGATCTTTCTTGCAGCGGCCGCAACCTTGCTGTTGTCGTTCATCACGCTCTGGCTGATGCCGGAAAAAGCGCTTCGAGGCCATGCCGAGGCTGTGGCCCCAGCGTTGGCGGAGTAGACCGGCCCGACAAAAATACAGCGAGGGTCAGTCGACCACGCCGAGCTTCTTCTGCAAGCTGGTCGACGAGGTCGTATACTGGAACACAATGCGCTCGCCGGGGCTGACGATGCGCTTGGCTGCTTGCGCCATCAAAGCGACCTCATGGAAGCCTGACAGGATCAGCTTCAACTTGCCGGGATACCAGTTGATGTCGCCTACGGCGAAGATGCCAGGCACCGACGTCTGGAATTTTTCGGTGTCGACCGGGATCAGGTTCTCGTGGAGATTGAGGCCCCATTCGGCGATTGGGCCGAGCTTCATCGTCAGGCCGAAGAATGGCAGCATCCGCGTACACGGTACTTCGATATCGCCCTCCGGTCCCTTGATGATGGCGGAGGCGAGCTGGCCGTCGGCGCCGGTCAGGCCAGTCACCTGTCCGACCTGGAATTCCAGTTGCTTCATCTCCTGCATGGCATACATCTTGTTGACGCTGTCGGGCGCTGCACGGAATTCGGGCCGCCGGTGCACCAGTGTCACGCTCTTGGCCACTGGCTGCAGATTCAGCGTCCAGTCGAGCGCCGAATCGCCGCCGCCGACGATAACGAGGTCATGGCCGCGAAAGTCCTCCATCCGGCGCACCGAGTAGAACACGCTCTTGCCTTCATAGGGTTCGATGCCCGGAATCGGCGGCCGCTTCGGCTGGAAAGAGCCGCCGCCAGCGGCTATCACGACTATTTTGGCTTCGAACACCTCGTTTTCGTCGGTAGTGACGCGGAAGCTGCCGTCCTCCAGTCTTTCCAGGCCCGAAACCATGCGGTTATAGGTGAATTCGGGCTTGAACGGCGCGATCTGCTCAAGCAGCTTGTCGACCAGGCCTTGTGCCGAGATCGAGGGCCAGCCCGGAATGTCGTAGATCGGCTTTTCCGGGTAGAGTTCGGCGCACTGCCCGCCGGGCCGGTCGAGTATGTCGATCAGATGGCACTTCATGTCGAAGAGGCCGAGCTCGAATACCGCAAACAGGCCGACAGGCCCTGCCCCCACAATGAGTACGTCTGTCTTGATGATAGCGGTCATGAAGCATGCGCCTTTATGGGAAAACGGCGCGACACTGCATGACCATTGGTCCGCTGCCAAGCGGCAGCGGCAAAAATCGGCTTCAGCCCTGGCGGGCCGGCACGCGCACGACCAGCCCGTCGAGGGCGTCGCGCACCTTGATCTGGCATGACAGCCGCGAATTCGGCTGGACGTCGTAGGCGAAATCCAGCATGTCCTCTTCCATGGCTTCCGGCTCGCCGACCTCCGCCGTCCAGGCTTCGTCGACATAAACATGGCAGGTCGCGCAGGCGCAGGCGCCGCCGCATTCCGCTTCTATTCCCGGCACCGCATTGCGGATCGCATTTTCCATGACGGTTGAGCCGTTTTCGGCATCCACGTCAAAACGCGTGCCGTCATGGGCGATGAAGGTCAGCTTGGTCATTTGTCACCTGAAGGGAGTCTGAGCCGACATAATCACTCTGCCGGACAAGTCAACTGCGGCGCCAAAGCGCCGCTGTGTGGCGTTTCGGGAATAAGTGCTATCGGCTGATGGCGGCGACGAAGTCGCGCACTTCTTCGATCAGCGAGCCAAGCCGCTTCAGCGTGCCGGCGTCTTCGGGCCGGCATTCGATCGCACTGGCGCAATCGGCGATGGCGAAGGCGCCGACCCCGCGCGCCGAGCCTTTGAGCCCGTGTGCCAATAGCAGCCGCTGCCCGACATCCGCATCGACGATCTTGTCGCGCACCGACAGCGCCTGCTGCACGAACAGAGCCAGCACCTCCTGCTCGAGGCTCCGATCGCCCATCGTCTGGCGCGCAAGATGCCCCAGGTCGATCGGCCGCGCCCCGGCTGTCCCCGACACATCGCCGCCGGGCATCGAGAAGGCAATGCCGTTTTCGCCACGTATCACTTTGAGACTCCGTTCTTCGACCGCCGCAAAAACTAGGCGTATCCGGTGGACAACGGGTTAATGATTGGCCCGGAAAAATGTCGCGATAACGGCGCCGGAATCACGGCTGTGTTAACCTTATATTTAAAGTTTTACGTATCGGGCGGAATGCATGTTTTCTTTACCCGGCTGTGTCATTACGATACGACAGGTCCATTTTCAGCCTCCTGCGCGGGACACGCTAGGCAGAATCAATAAGCAGAACCATAAGTCCCGCCGCAGCTTGTACAGGGTAGCGAAGGCATGGCGAAGAAACCAACGACGACAAGAACGCTCGACAGCGACGTAGCCAGGGAACTCGAAAAGGCACTCGATATCGACCTGAGCGGCGATGCCGGCGGCGACTTCGACATGGCGGCATCCATGGAAGATCTGGAAGCGCAAATATCGCAAGCCGCCGACGAGCTGGCGCGCGAAGGTCGCAGCCAGAACGAACCGCCTGCGCCGGACCAGACCCAGAACGCGGCACCAGCCGCCAATCAAAGCCAGAACGCAAATTCCGCGCCAAAGGCCAAGCCAGCTGAGTTGCGTCCTGTCGCAACGCGCAATGGCTCGCAGCCGGCAGCTTTCTCGCCGGCCAACGACGATCGTCAAAAAGACTATAAGACGCTCCTGCACACCCTCAATCGGCGCGCCTCGAACACGATCTATTGGGTCGTGGCTTTCGTTTCGCTGGCCTGGATCGCCGGTGCTGGCGGCCTTGCGAACCTGTTGTTCGGACCTGGCATCTGGAACATCCGCACCTTCGATCAGTTTTTCGCCCGTCCCGAGCTGATCGGCCTGGCGGTCGCGGCAATCGTGCCCGTCATCCTGTTCTGGGCATTCGCAGTGATGATTCGCCGCGCTCAGGAGATGCGCCTTGCCGCGCAGTCGATGACCGAGGTGGCCTTCCGTCTGGCCGAGCCGGAAAATCTTGCCCAGGATCGCGTCATGATGATCGGCCAAGCGGTTCGCCGCGAGGTGGCAGCCATGGGCGAAGGCATCGAACGCACGCTTGCGCGTGCCGTCGAGCTCGAAACGCTGGTTCACAGCGAGGTGAACCAGATCGAGCGCTCCTATTCAGAGAACGAGTCCCGCATCCGCTCGCTGGTCGACGGGCTGGGCAGCGAGCGCGAAGCAGTCGTCACCCATGCCGAGCGCGTGCGCGCCTCGATCACCGGCGCCCACGAGACACTGAAAGACGAGATCAACGCCGCCAGCGATATCATTCGCGACAGCATTCTCAATGCCTCGACCAAGCTGTCGATGACGATCAACGAATCCGGCGACACGCTGATCGACAGGATCAACGGAAGCTCGATGTCGATCTTCGATTCGGTGGAAGGCCGGCTCGAATCGATCACCGATCGGCTGTCGACGTCGGGCGAGGCCTTCGCCAGCCTGCTCGACACCCGCATCGCCAAGCTGACGGACACCACCGATGGCCTGACGCGGTCGCTGACCGACCTGCTCGACGACCGCACAAGCGGCATGGTGTCGCTGCTCGGCGGCGCCGCCCGCACACTCAATTCGGAATTCGAAGCCAGCCTCAACGGCATTGAGCGGACGCTTGCCGAACGTGGCCAGGCGCTGATCAGCGAGTTCCAGACCCGCGCCGAGGCGCTCGACACCGGCACGCAGAAGCTCAACGCCGCGCTGGAGGCTCGCGCACGCCAGATCAACGAGACGCTGGTCGAGCGCGCGCGCGAAATCGCCCACACCTTCCAGGATAGCAAGGAGACGCTGTCGGCAATGATCGATCAGGGCAAGACCCAGATCGGTGCCGACATGGCCGACATCATTTCATCGACCTCGACCATGCTTGAAGCCCGCGCCGGCGATTTCGCCGGGCGCATGGAAGCGGCACGCCATGTCGTATCGCGTTCGTTCGACACGGACATCCAGCGGCTTGCCGATGCTCGCGCCGGCATAGAGGAAGCCGTTGAAAACCATAGCCGCAAGCTTTCCGAAAGCCGCGACCGGATGGCGGCGGCAATGCAGGCCGATCTGGCGAAATTCGCCGAGGGTCGCGCCGAAATCGACGCAGCGGTGGCCAACCAGGTGCAGAAGCTTGCCGAAGGCCGCAGCCTTATCTCGCGCGCCCTTGAGGAGGATCTGCGCAAGGTCAACGAATCGCGCGCAGCGATCGACGCTTCACTGGGCAGCCATCTCGAAAGCCTTGAAGAGGGTCGCAACAGGCTGGCCCAGGCCCTGAACGAAGACTCCGGAAAACTCGTGCAAGCTCGTACGATAATTGATGAAATGGTTGCCGGGCACGTCGGCAAGCTCGCCGAAGGCCGCAGCATCCTTTCGCGCGCGCTCGAGGCCGACCTCGGCAAGTTGGCAGAGAATCGCGCCGCCATCGACGGCCTCGTCGCCGGTCAGGTCGAAAAGATCGCCGAGGGTCGCGCCATACTCGCCAGTGCGCTGGAAGCCGACATCGCCGGCATCAATGGCCTCATCGAGGCGCATTCGGCGAAATTGGCGCAAGACCGCAGCGGTCTTTCCCAGTCACTCGATAACGACCTCTCCGACATCAGGAGTCTGATCGCTGATCATTCTGGCAGGCTCGCCGATGACCGCAGCCTGCTTTCGAAGACGCTTGAGGACGATCTTGCCAAGCTGGCCGAAAGCCGGTCGAGCATCGATGGGCTGGTTGCCGGCCAGGTCGAGAAGCTGGCGGAAGGCCGCGATATCCTCAAGCGCGCGCTTGAATCGGACCTGAACGCGATCAAGGGCGTCATCGCCAGCCAGTCTGAAAAGCTGGCGGAAGACCGTGGCCAGTTGTCACGGGCGCTGGAGAGCGACCTGGAGGCTGTGCGGGGCGTTGTCTCCGATCACATGAACAAGCTTGCCGAAGACCGTTCGACCCTTTCGAAGGCGCTCGAAGACGATCTCGCCAAGTTGGCCGAAAGCCGCTCGAGCATCGATGTGATGGTTGCCGGCCAGGTCGAAAAGCTGGCAGAGGGCCGCGACATCCTCAAGCGTGCGCTCGAAGCCGATCTGAGCACTGTCAAGGGCGTCATCGCCAGCCAGTCCGAAAAGCTGGCGGAAGACCGTGGTCAGCTGTCGCGGGCACTGGAGACCGATCTCGAGACCGTGCGGGGCGTCGTCTCCGAACATATGAACAAGCTTACCGAAGAGCGTTCGGCCCTCTCGAAAGCGCTCGAGGACGATCTTGCCAGGCTGGCAGAGAGCCGTTCGAGCATCGACGGGCTGGTCGCCGGCCAGGTCGAGAAGCTGGCCGAGGGTCGCGACATCCTCAGGCGCGCCTTGGAAGATGATCTTGCCAAGCTGGCCGAAAGCCGCTCGAGCATCGACGGACTGGTTTCCGGCCAGGTCGAGAAACTGGCCGAAGGCCGCGATATCCTCAAGCGCGCCTTGGAGGCCGATCTCAACACGATCAGGGGCGCCATCGCCGATCAGTCGCAGCTATTGACCGATAATCGCGCGCAGTTTTCGCGTGCGCTAGAAGCCGATCTCGGCAACGTCAACAGCCTTGTCGCAACCCACGCAGAGAAGCTCGTCCAGGACCGCTCGACCCTGTCGAAGGCGCTCGAGGACGATCTCGCCAAGCTGGCCGAAAGCCGTTCGAGCATCGATGGGCTGGTTGCCGGCCAGGTCGAGAAACTGGCGGAAGGCCGCGACATCCTCAGGCGCGCGTTGGAAGCCGACCTGGAGAGGCTTGCAATGAGCCGCAGCGAGGTCGACGAGATCGTCGCCGGTCATGTCGGCAAGCTGAGCGAGGGCCGCGACATGCTGACCCGCGCATTGCAGGACGATCTCTCCAGGCTCGCCGAAACGCGCAAGGATGTCGACCGTTCGCTGTCCGGCCATATCGACCAGATCGCCGCCAGGAGCACCGACATCTCCGATGCAATCGCTGCCGACGTAGAAAAGATCGAGCAGGCGTTCAGCCGGCAGACAGGCATCATCGAGGAGCGCGCCAGCACCATGGAGCGGGCGCTGTCGACGGGTGTCGACAACGTTCGCAGTGTGCTCGAAAAAAGCGCGGTCTTCGTCGCCGGGGCGCTGCGCGAGAAGGTCCTGGAAGTCACCAGCGCGCTGCATGAGCAGGCGGGCTCGGCATTCAGCGATGCCGACCGCAAGATCGCTGAGCGCGCCGAGCAGACCTCCGCTGCCCTGCTCGCCAGGGCGGAGGACATCGCCCGCACCTTTGAAGAGGCGGACCGTCGCCTTGCCGCGCGCGCCGAGGATACGTCGAGCGCACTGATTGCCCGCGTCGACGACACGTCGAACACCTTGCTCGCGCGCGCCCAGGAAACGGCCGATCAGCTGGCAGCCAGAGCAAGTGAGATTGCCGGCACCTTCGACGCGGCGGACCACAGGCTGGTCTCTCGCGCCATCGAAACGGCCCAGTCGCTGGCGGCACGTGCCGGCGACATCCTGCGCAATTTCGAAACGGCCGACGAGCGACTGGGCATGCGCATCGGCGAATCCGCCGAAGCGCTCGCGGCACGCGCGTCGGATCTGGGTCGCATTTTCGACGCCGCCGACCAGCAACTTATTTCGCGCATTGCCGAAGGCTCCGAAGCACTTTCGGCCCGTGCGTCCGAGATCGGCCGCATCTTCGAGGAGGCGGATCATCGCCTGGTATCCCGTATCGCCGACAGCAGCACTGCCATCGGCGAACATGCCGACACCATTGTCGGCGCCTTCACCAGCACCGAGCAGCGGGTTGCCGAGCGCGCCAGACAGACTGGCCAGGAACTCGCCGTCCATGCCCGTGAAATCGAGCAGGTGCTTGCCGGTGCCGACGAACGCCTGGCATCGAGTGCGGCTGCCACAGCGGCCCGCGTCGAGGAGCAGGTCGCCGGCGTCGAGAACCGCCTCGCCTACTCCGCCGAGACAATGGGCCAAAAGCTCAACGAGCAGGTCGCGAACGCCGAGGCGCAGTTGGTCTCGCGTGCCAACACGATCGCCGAAACCTTCACCGCGGTCGGCCAGCATATCGGCCAGAGCACCAATGACGCTGCAAAGACCATCGGTGCCAATACTCGCGAGCTCAATACGATGCTTGCGGCACGTTCGGCCGAAATATCGAAAATCCTGGACGAGACGGCACGGCCTCTGGTCGAGCGCTTTGCCCAGGGCGGCTCCGAGCTGCAAAAGAGCATGGAAGAGGTCACAGAACGTGCGACCGAGAAGCTGCGCACTCAAAACGCCGCCCTCGTCGACGCCCTCGCCAGCCGCACGGCAGAAACCCTGTCGGCCGTCGAAGGCGCGCGCTCGACGCTTGCCGACAGCGTTGCCGACCTCATCGGCCGCATGACCACCTCCAGCTCGCAGCTCGGTCAATTGATCGAGCAGGCGGCGGGCAATCTCGGCCAGGTTGAAGAACGCCTGACCGGGAGCACGCAAAGCTTCGCAGCGACCACGGAAAAGACCGCGCAGACCTTCGCCAGTTCGGCGCGCCTGGTCGATTCGAACACGACGCGGCTCACCGAGCTGTCGTCCTCGACCTTGCGCGAGGTTGCTTCCATCGCCACCAAGTTCGACGAGCACAGCCGGTTGCTTTCCAGTGCCTCGGACCTGTTGAGCTCGGCCCAGAGCAATCTCGAGCACACGCTCGAAAGGCAATCGTCGCTGGAGGACCTCGCCGTCGGCCTTGTCAAGAAATCGGAAGATCTCGAAAGGGTCATGCGCTCGTTCGAGAATCTGGTCGGCCAAACGCTGCAGAACGCCGAAGGCAAGACGCTGGAATCCGCCGACAAGATCCGTACCGCGATTTCCGAAGTGGTCGATTCGGCCACCAAGCGCTTTGCCGATGCGACCGAGGAGATGCGGCGTACCGCCGGCTCGATCAAGAGCGAGCTCGACCTCACCCGCGCCGAGCTCAAGAAAGGCGTCATCGAGATGCCGGAAGAGGCAAAGGAATCGACCACGGCTATCCGCCGTGCCGTTTCAGAGCAGATCAATGCGCTGAAGGAACTTTCTGAAATCGTTGCGAAATCTGGCCGTAGCGCCGACAGTTCGGAACAGCGCAACCTGCGTCCGGCGCCGCAAGCGCCTGCCGCACGCGCCGCTGAGCCGCCACGTCGCCCGGCTCCGGCTCCAGAACAGCGCCGTCCCCCGCAGGCGCCTTCGGGCGAGGCGGCGCTGCGCGGCACGCTCGACCTCGAACGTCCCGCAGACCAAGCGCCACGCCAGCGCGACCCCAACGGCCGCACGCCGCAAGGCGGCTGGGTGCGCGACCTCCTGACCGGTGCATCGCGCGAAGACGACGCCAAGCCGGCGGTGCCCGCCGAAGCGCCCCGCCCTGCTCCCGCTGCTCGTTCGCCGCTTCATGTCGTGGAATCGCTGAACTCGCTCTCGGTCGATATCGCGCGCGCCATCGATCACGATGCCTCGATCGAGCTCTGGAACCGCTACCGGCGCGGCGAGCGCGACGTCTTCACGCGCCGACTTTACACGCTGAAGGGCCAGCAGACGTTCGACGAGATCCGCCGCAAATATCAGTCGGAGGCGGAGTTCCGAGCTGCTGTCGATCGTTACTGCGACGATTTCGAAAAGCTGCTCGAGGACGTGTCGCGCAACGACCGCGACAACATCATGGCACAGACCTACCTGACCTCGGATACCGGCAAGGTCTACACGATGCTGGCACACGCCAGCGGCCGCCTTCACTAGAGCGGGCGATAGAGAATAAATGAAAAGGCGGGATTTCCCGCCTTTTTCATGCCGTACTGAATTCCATTGGCGCTGTAGAGTGCCGTGCCAGCAGTTCCGGCCGCGTCAGATCACAGTGTCGGTCCAGCGGACGATTTGCCCGGCCGCATCGCCGAACGCGGCATCGAGCGCGCCGACATAGGCCTGGTTGCCATTGCCCGAAACGGGCGCGATGGCGCTAAACGTCTTCGAAGCGCGCACTTCACCGTTGCGGTCGTTCAACAGGCGCACGAACAGCTCGACCTCGGCATGTTCGCCGCCATCGACACGCACCTCGAACGAGCGGATCTCGACGATCACCTGATAGTCGATCGCCAGCCCCTCGCCTGGCTTGCCGACGCCGGTGAAGCTGCCCGAGCGCTGGAACGTCTCTGCCAGCCGCGCCTGTACGATCATCGGCAGCCGGTCGGCCCATTGCGCGCCCTTGAGATACTGGATCGATCGCGGTGATGGCTTGATGACGATGTTCTGGCTATCCAGCGCCTTGAGCGCCGAAGGCTGGGCGATGAGTATCTGGCGCCGGCTGCGGGCACGCGCTTCCAGCGACGGCGCCGAAAGCTCGAACGTATCCAGCGGCGCCGGTCTGCCGCCCGGCAAGGCCGCGCAGCTTGCAAGCGAAAGCGCCAGCAACATCGCCCCGACCTTAGACCCGCCCGATGTGATGCTGCCTGAACTGATCGACTTCAAACGCGATCCCCCCCGGATCGTGGAAACAATGCGCATCTGCCAGCTATGTTCTTGCGGTGGTCGGGGATCGAAGTCAACGGCGCACCCTGCCGTCGAACTGCCGGACCTCGCCCTCGCCGCCCGACAAGATCCTTTGTGGGTTGCGGCTGAGATCGGTTACCGCCTCTTCGATGCGGTTGATCGAACGGCGGCTGTCCTGGACCAGCGCTTCGACGTTTTGCAGCCCTTGTCCCGAGAACCGCGCCAAATTGTCGGTAATGGTACCGAGACGGGCGTTCAGCGTGTCGGCGACCTGCTTGAACGATTTCAGCGTCGCTCTGGCGTCGGCCATGACGCCGTCGGCCTGGCCGGAGCCGAGCAGTTTGTCGACCTTGGCAAGGATACCGTCGACTCGCACCGAGGCATCGTTGAGGCGTCCTGCGAGTTGGTGCGCGTCTTTGATGGTTTCATCGATGTCATCGGCTCGGTTGGCGAACTTGTTGGTCACCTTGGCGATGTCGGCGGCAGCCTCGTTGGCGTTTTCGCTGGCCTTCTGGATATTGGCCAGCGCGGTGCGCACCTCAGCCGGATCGATGCCGTCGAGAACGCCGTCGACCTTGGCCAGCGTGCCTTGTGTCTTCTGGGCGAAGTCGTTGATCGAGCCGACCGCCGTGTCGACATTCTTGATGACCGTGTCGAACTGTTTGCTGGTTTCCTTGAGATTGGCGGTGACCGTGTCGACGTTGGCGACGATGCTCTTGATCTGGTCCTTGTCGACGGCGTTGAGTAGCCCTTCCGCCGCCTTCAGCGTGCCGTCGAGCTTGCCCGAAACACCCTTCAGTTCGTCCGCCAGCGAGCTGACGCTGGCCAGGAACTTGTCGACGCCGTCCGCATTCCTGGCCAGTGCATCGGAGAAGGTCTGGACATTGTTGACGGTCTGCGTCAGCGGCCCGCGAACATCTTTGGTGAAGCCTTCGAGCTCCGAAAGGACCTTGTCGGCCCGGGTGAAGATGTTCTGCGCCGTCTGCAACAGGTTGGTGACCGCCGACGGGTTGGCAACGATCTCGGCGACGCGGCCTTCCTTTTCCGCCTCGTCGAGGAGTTTTGGCTCCTTGGGGTCGGCGCCCTTGAGCTCGATGTTGGCCTGGCCGGTGAGGCCGGCAAGCCCGATATCGGCCTGCGTCGACTTGGTGATAGGCGTGTTCCGGTCTATTTCGGTGTCGGCGATAGCAGCGGTGGGATTGTCGACGTCGATATAGACACGGCGCACGTCGCCGACTTTGACGCCATTGAACAGCACGAAACTGCCACGGCCGAGCCCCGAAGCGGAGCCTGGAATGCGCACGCGCAGCACCGCCGTCTCGCCCCTTTCGCCGATAGCCGCCGTCCAATAGACGAAAGCGAAAGCCGCGAGGATCGCGGCCAGCGTGAAAATGCCGACAATGACGTAGTTGGCCCTGGTTTCCATTGCTCACTTATGGCTATGCGCGCGCCGCAAGATCAAGTTGCCGGGCGCGTTTTCCGCGGAAATAGGATTTTACCCAGGGTTCCTCGCTCCTGAGCATGTCGTCGATCGTGCCCTCGACCAGCACTTTCTTGTTGCCAAGCACCGCCACGCGGTCGCACGCGGTAAACAGCGTGTCGAGATCATGCGTGACCATGTACACGGTCAAATCCATCGTATCGCGCAGCTTGACGACCAATTCGTCGAATTCAGCCGCACTAATTGGATCGAGGCCGGACGTCGGCTCGTCGAGGAAAACGATGTCCGGATCGAGCGCCAGGGCGCGCGCCAAGGCGGCACGCTTGATCATGCCGCCGGAGAGCTCGGAGGGGAATTTCTGCGCCGCCTCCGGCGGCAGTCCGACCAACTCCACCTTAAGCATGGCAAGTTCGTCCATCAGCTTCTTCGGCAAATCGAGATATTCACGCATCGGCACCTGGACGTTTTCGAGGACCGTCAGCGCCGAAAATAGAGCGCCATGCTGGAACAGCACGCCAAGCCGCATGTCGATGCGAAGGCGCTCCCTTTCGGTTGCCTTCTCGACGTCGACGCCGAACAGTTTGATTGTTCCCGATTGCTTGCGCGTCAAGCCAAGGATGGTGCGCAAGAGAACAGATTTGCCCGCACCGGAGGCACCAACAAAGCCGAGAATCTCCCCGCGCCAGATATCGAGCGACAATTTGTCGAGAACGACCTGGTCGGCGAACGATACGGTGATGTCGTGTGCTGACAGCACGATCTCGTCTTCTTTGGCCTTCGTCGCCACCTTGGTCGTGTTTGTGCCCGGCAGCTCCATCTCAGAACTCGATCGCTGCATAGAACATGGCGAAAAGCCCGTCGAGGATAATGACCACGAAGATCGACTTCACCACTGAGGCGGTGACATGCTGGCCGAGCGATTCGGCGCTGCCGCCAACCTTCATGCCCTCGACCGAGGCGATTATGCCGATGATCATGGCCATGAACGGCGCCTTGATCAGGCCCGCAAAGATGGTACTGAGGTCGATTGCGACACGCAGCCGATCGATGAACGCTGCCGGTGCAATATCAGAGTAGAGCCATGCAGCCAAAATGCCGCCGCCCAGTGCTGCAAAGTTGGCGATGATCGTCAGGCAAGGCAGCGCGACGACCAGCGCGACCAACCGCGGAAACACCAGCACGCCGATTGGATTAAGACCGATCACCTTCAGCGCATCGACCTCCTCGCGCATCTTCATCGAGCCGATCTCGGCGGTAATCGCGCTACCGGAGCGGCCGGCGATCATGATCGCCGTCATCAAAACGCCGAGCTCGCGCAGGATCAGCACGCCGACCAGGTCGACGACGAAGATGTCGGCGCCGAAATAACTGAGCTGATAGGCGCCTTGCTGGGCAACGATCGCACCGACGATGGCCGACATCAGCACCACCACCGGTATGGCGCCGACGCCCATGCGATCGATCTGGTTGAAGATCGCCGCCATATTGACGGCATGGCCACGGCCAAGCTTCATCTGAGAGCCGCGTATCGTGGCGCCGAGGATGTTCATTGCGGCCAGGAAATCGTCGCGCATCTCATAGACGCGACGGCCTACCGCCTCGAGCCCCCGAATGATGAAGTTGGGCGGCTTTGCCGGACCGGATCCGGGCTCGCGTCGAACCGCATCGCCGACGGCGCCAAGCAGGATCGAGGCAATCTCGCTTTGCCCCTGCATCTTGATCTCGACGCCCTTCTTTTCGAAGCTGCTCACCAGGCGATCGATCAGCCACGCCCCGGCAGTGTCCATCTTCTCGATCTGCGACAGATCGAGCGCCAGCGTCTGGAAGCCGCTGCGCTTCTCGATCTTGCGCATCTCGGCATCGACCAGCGCCACGGTGCGTGTCGTCCAGCTTCCCGAGAAAGCGCAGCCGAGAACGCCGCCCTCCTCGCCGATCGCGATGCGCGGCTGGTGGTCGGGCTCCTTGGCAGGGCCGCTTGCGTCGCGTTTGCGGATGGTCAACATGGCGTCCTGTTTAGCCTGACGGGGCCGAGCTGTCGATTTGCCGACATCCTCCTTGTGCACAGCCGGAGCAGAAAAATATGGCGCGTGTCATTTCGGTCGAGGCCGAGCGCTTTCCGATAGCCGGGACCTTTACCATTTCGCGCGGCTCGAAGACCGAAGCGGAGGTGATTTCCTGCGCCATCACCGAAAACGGCCGTACAGGGCGCGGCGAATGCGTTCCTTACAAGCGCTATGGCGAGACCGTTGAGGGTGTGCGTGGCGCGATAGAGGCGATGCGCAGTGAGATCGCGCACGGCATCAGCCGCATCGCCCTGCTCGGTGCCATGCCTGCCGGCGCGGCACGCAACGCCATCGACTGCGCGCTCTGGGACCTGGAAGCGAAGATCAGCGGAACACCGGTGGCGCATACGATACGAAGCGTTCCGTTACGACCGCTTGAGACGGCGTACACATTGTCGCTCGCCGAGCCGGAAGCGATGGCGGCGCATGCCCGCGCCAACGCCCAGCGCCCGCTGCTCAAGGTCAAGATCGGCGGCGACAACGACATCGCCCGCATCCGCGCAGTGACGGCGGCGGCACCCGACAGCCGAATCATTCTTGATGCCAACGAAGGCTGGACGAACGATAACATCGTAGAAAACCTCGCCTTTGCCGCTGCGCAAGGTATCGCCTTGATCGAACAGCCGCTGCCGGCGGGACATGACGGTATTCTTCGCCACATCGCGCATCCGGTGCCGATCTGCGCCGACGAAAGCGTGCACGAGGCGAAGGATATTGGAGCGCTTGTCGGCCTCTACGACGCCATCAACATCAAGCTCGACAAATCCGGCGGCCTGACCGCAGCGCTCGTGCTTCGCGACCGCGCCCGCGAACTGGGTCTTGGCGTTATGGTCGGCTGCATGGTCGGCACATCGCTTGCGATGGCGCCGGCCGTTCTGTTGGCGCAGGATGCCGATTTCGTCGATCTCGACGGTCCGTTGCTGCTAGCCCGCGACCGCGTTCCCGGTCTCGTCTATCGAGGGTCGCTGGTGTCACCGCCCGAGCCGGCGCTGTGGGGCTGAACGCGCCGCAAGCCCGATCAGCGCCAGGCCCGTCAGGGCGATCGGGATCATAGCAAAGAAGCCGCTCGCGCCGAAGCGGTCGTAAAGAGGACCGGAAATCAGCGTCGCCACCGCCATGAAGAAGCCGTTGGAAAAGTAGGCGATGCCTTGCGCCGCCCCGGTGCGTTCTTCCACGACGGTCTCACCGATCATCTTTTGCAGGCCAATTAGCACCAGCGCCACCGAAACCGCGTGCAGCGTCTGGATCGCGAAAAACCCGCCAACGCCAAGCCCAAGCGGCCAGATCAAAGGGAAGGCGATCCAGCGCACGATAGCGCCTGTCCCGGCAATCAGCATGATCGACACGGCCGAGAAGGAGGCGAAAGCCCGGGTGAAGACGACGAACATGCATATCTCGGCGACGACGCCCCACCCCCACAGCAGCCCAACAACCGAATCGCTGATGCCGATCGACTTCCAGTAGATCGACACGAAGCCGTAGAGAAACGCGTGGCTGGCGGTGATGACGCCGACCCCGGTCGAAAAATAAAGAAAATACGGGTTGAGGAGTTTTGACGCCGATTGCTGAATGTCGGCAGCCGAAAGCGGCGAGGCGCGGCGCGGGCGGCCGAGGCGCGGCGCAATCAGCCCGGCGGCTAGCGCAGCGCATAACGACACGAAGATGATCACCGGGACAGCCTGAGCACCGCTCGCCGACAAGATGAAACCGCCGGCGAGATTAGCACAGAGATAGGAGATCGAGCCCCATTTGCGCATGCCGGCGTAGTTCGAGCCGAAGCGGCGAACGCCTGAAAGGGCGAGCGAATCGGCAATCGGCGAATGCGGCGTCCAAACGACCGTCAGCGCCAGGGATACGGCAAGTACCATTGCGTAGGTCGGCGGCAGGAGGTAGCCGGCGGACAGGATCAGCGATGCGGCGACCAGCGCAACATAGACATTGGCGCGGTCGCTCGCTTTGTCTGCCAGCGCGGTAAGAAAAGGCGTCGTTGCCACACGCAGGAACATCGGCGCGGCGAGGATCACGGCTATCTGCTCGGCGTGGAACCCCTTGGCCTGCAGCCACAGGGGAAAATACGGCACATGCGTTCCGAGCGGCACGAAGAGCGTGAAGAAGATCAAGCTCATGCGCAGTTCGAAATGGCGTGGCTTGACGAGCTGTTCGGGCGAAAGCGGCGGCAGCGAGGACATTGACAGGCGATCCGTCGGCACGGCATTCAGCCGGGTCGGCCCACCACACCTGCCGCTGCATAACACGGCGAAAAAGTCGATGAAACCGCTGGACTAACCGATTGAAGCGAGGGCGGCCGGGTTTTGGTCAAGCCGCCTGGACTGCCCTGCCCTTGATGTCGATCGGCACGAGCACCTCGCCGCCGACCGGAGTCTCCGGCAGGACATGCGCCCAGTGCAGGATCTCCATCCGGCCGTCAAAATGCTCGACCACCGCCGTGCAGCTCTCCACCCAGTCGCCGGTGTTGATGTACTGCACGTCCTCGTAGCTTTCGATCGCGGCATGGTGGATATGCCCGCAGATCACGCCGTCGACGTGCGAGCGGCGCGCCTCCTCGGTCAGCACGGTCTGGAACGAGCCGATGAAATTCACCGCCTTCTTGACCTTGACCTTGGCCCAGGACGAGAACGACCAGTAAGGCAGGCCGAGCACCTGGCGCAGGCGCGTGATGATGCGGTTGACCAGCATCGCCGCGTCATAGGCGTAGTCGCCGAGATAGGCGAGCCAGCGCGCATTGTGGACGACGGTGTCGAACTGGTCGCCATGAATGACAAGAAGGCGTTTGCCATCGGCGGTCTCGTGGATGGCGCGGTCGGCGACGACAATGCCGCCGAAATGCACGCCCTGGAACTGGCGCGCGAACTCGTCGTGGTTGCCGGCGATATAGGTGATGCTGGCGCCCTTGCGCGCCTTGCGCAGCAATTTCTGGACGACGTCATTGTGGCTCTGCGGCCAATGCCAGCTTCGTCTCAAGCGCCAGCCGTCGACGATGTCGCCGACGAGATAGATGATATCGGCATCGTGATGGCGCAGGAAATCGATCAGGAACTCGGCCTTCGCCGCTTTCGATCCGAGATGGACGTCGGAGATGAACATGCTGCGGAAAGTGCGGGGCTCTGCGCCGGACATCATTTGTCACCGTTGCTTTCGCGTGAGGCTATGCCCCGATTCATGCAACAACCGTATGACGGTTGCGATTGGTCCAGCCATCCGGATAGGTTGCCACGGCAATCAGAGGAGAAAATCACCATGGATCTCGGCATTCGCGGCAAGAAGGCCATCGTCTGCGCTTCGAGCAAAGGCTTGGGACGCGGCTGCGCCATGGCACTGGCGGAGGCAGGCTGCGATCTGGTCGTCAATGGCCGCAGCGCCGACGTGCTGGCCAAAACCGCCGCTGAACTGCGGGAGAAATTCGGCGTCAAGGTGACCGAGATCGTCGGCGACATATCCAAACCCGATGTCCAGCAGGCGCTGCTTGCCGCCTGCCCCGATCCCGACATCCTCGTCAACAACAATGGCGGTCCGCCGTTTCGCGATTTCCGCGCGCTCGACCGCGAAAAGATCCTCGAGGGCGTCACCCAGAACATGGTAACCCCTGTCGAACTGGTTCAGGCCGTGATCGACGGCATGGCGGCGCGCGGCTTCGGCCGCATCGTCAACATCACCTCGCTGTCCGTCTATGTGCCTATCCCCGGCCTCGACCTGTCGTCCGGCGCCCGCGCCGGCCTCACCTCGTTCCTCGCCGGCGTCGCGCGGACGGTGATCGACCGCAATGTGACGATCAACAACATGCTGCCGGGAAAACTCGACACCGACCGGCTGCGCGGCCCGCATGAACCCGGCAGTGTCGAGGATCCGGCGGCAGCTGCCGCGCGCAAGGCGCAAGCAGCAGCCAATGTTCCGGCCAAACGGCTCGGCACGCCGGAGGAATTCGGCCAGATCTGCGCCTTCCTGTGCTCGGTCCATGCCGGCTACCTGACCGGGCAGAACGTACCGGTCGACGGCGGCCTCTACGTCAGCGCGTTCTAGTGGTAGAATCCAAACGCTTGGTTACCCTCTGGACGGCGGAAGAACGACCCTTTGCGGTTGTTGGGTGCGAGCGCCGCATGATGCGATCTGACCTTCCTGACATTCGCAGAAGGGAGAATTCCTTTGCCAATGCATGCAAGCTAGCGAGCGAATCCGATACTCGCGATCCCAATTCCGCCCACCAGGATCAGGCTCAGGGCCCACACAGTGTCGAGATTGAACCAGCTTTGTGAGATGAACTTGGGTCCGAGCCATCGATAGACGGCAATGGCGATAACACCGCCGCTTACAATCATCGCGGCCGTATGGACCACGGAGACGGTGGTGGCGGTGATCAGATTACCGGCCATGAGCGTGGTAGCCGCCTGGTGTCCAACATCGAGATCGCCTGCCTGGCACAAGCCGAGATAAATCGGCACCAGCATCAGCCCGGCGCCATGCGCGGTGGCGGCCGCGAAAGACCACAAGGCCAATTGCGCCGGCGGGATACGGGCAAGAACACGCGGGTGGCGCCGGTTGATCAGGAGATAGATCCCGGCTGCGATCACAATCAACCCCGCCGCGATGCGAATCTGTCGTTCCCAGACGATGAGCGTCAGCATCGCGCCGAAGGGCAGCAGGATACCGATCATCGCCACAAAGTGGCCTATTGCCAAAAGGCCGAGCGCCCGAAACAATTCGCCGGCACGTCTGTCCAAAAGGCCGGCCGAAACGGCCAACGGCCAGCCCATGCCAGGATTGATGCCGTGATAAATGCCGCTGGCGACGACGGCCAGCCAGAGACCGGCCGTCGTCCACTCGCTCATCGCTTCATTGACCCGGGCAGTCGGTTACACCGACGGATAGCAGAACGAATCCGTCGAGCAATCGCCACCTTCCAGACGAATCTGGTGCGAGCGATACCCCTCGGGGAACTCGACATAAAAGTCCTTGTCCAGGGTGATTCCACCGTTCTCGCCGACATTGGCCTTGACCATGGCTGCCGGAATACCATCGCGATAGAACTGATCGTCCCAAGTCGAATACAGGGAGTTGGTCCAGTAAACGCGTTTGCCGTCGCGGCTGATCTCGACCATTTGCGGTCCGCCCCTGTAGTCGCCGCCGCCGGGATGCTTGGCCTTGCGCGTGATGCCGCCAATATGGATGGACCCTGCAAGCTTAGGCTTCATCGGATCGGTCACATCGTATTGGCGCATCTCGCCGGTGCCCCAGCAGGATACGTAGAGGAATCGGTCATCGAGCGACAGGTCGATGTCGGTTACTAGCGGCGGCACCGCCTCGAAGCCCTGAAGCAACGGCGGCAGGTCATCCTTGGCGGCTGCCTCGGGCGGGATGGTCGCCGTCTTTTCGCAATGGAATTTGCCGCCCTCGCGCCACCAGGTCCAGATCGATCCCTCGAGGTTTGTCGTGTCGACGACCACTCCAAGGAAACCGTATTCCTTGACCGGGTCATGGGCGGGGCGGACTTCCAGCGCCATCTGGTGGTTGGCGCCCAGATCGATGGTCTGCACGTTCCTGCGTTCGCGCAAATTCCAGAAATGCACCCGGTGTCCGTATTTGTTCGACAGGAGGTCTTCAGGCACGATGCCCTGCTCGAACTGGGGCGGAAGGGCCCACTCGCTCGACACCATGTAGTCGCGTGGCAGGTTCCACCAGAAATCATACTGCTTGTCCTGCGGCCCGCGATCGATCTCGTAGCGCCCGATGACGTCGAACGTCTGGCAATCCATGACAAAGATGCCGGGAGGTCCGTCGGTGCCGTCAGGGCCACCGCCCCCAAGCGTCGAGACATAAATACCTTCCGGACCGCAGTGAATCGTATGAGGCCTGGAATAGCCCGTCTTGGCAAACACTTCTTCTGGCTCGATGACCTTGTGGATCTTGGCCTTGGTCGGTCCGCCCTTGGTGTCGATGACGTAAATGCGCGAAGATCGAATACCGGGAATGATCAGAAAGCGGCGCTCGAGAAACGGGTGACCATTCAGCGGCGAAAGGGCCGAAGAGCACGCGTTCCAGCCGAAATGGTGAAACTCGTCGCCCTTGTTCGGCATTATCACGCTATGGACGACCTTGCCGTAGTCCTTCGACTTCGGGTTTACGTCAACTATGGCTAGTCCATCTGGCTGAGAGAAGTCGGGACTCAACATCAAAGTGTAGGCAAAATTTTCGACTGGCGCCTGCATTGCGAGCTTGGCAGTCGCGTGGAAAGTCGGGTCTGGCCGTACAGTCATTGTCGTCCTCCCTTGGCAGGTTAAGCAGTCCGACCGACAATCAGGGGCACGATCTGTGATGCGTTTGGATGTCCGCCGAAAACGTCGGGGCGCTTTGTTGTTCGCACGCTATTTCGTGCGACTTTTCGAAGAATCTCACGGATTTTGGAGAACTGCAATGTCGACTTGTTTCGCCGCAAGGCCTCTGTGAGCGACGAGCGCCACCAGACATTCGAACTGGGCGGCGTACCTCGCCGCAGCACCCCGCCTATCGCCCCAACATCTCAATGGCAGACCGCACAGGAGGGCGGGGGTGCAAGCCGCAAGCTCGCGCTTGCGACATATCACCTCTCGAAAAGCCTCGGCTGCATGCTAAGAGACTCAAAACACCAAACGGACTGAACTGAGGAGGCGGCCGTCATGACAGGCGAAAGCAAGAAGGCGGCCCGATCCGACCTCGACGAAGCGGCGCTCTATTTCCATAAGCACCCCCGTCCCGGAAAGCTTGAAATCCAGGCGACGAAGCCGCTGGGCAATCAGCGCGACCTGGCGCTTGCCTATTCGCCGGGCGTCGCCGCCCCCTGCCTTGAAATCCGCGACGACCCGGCAACCGCCGCCGACTATACAGCCCGCGCCAATCTGGTCGGAGTTGTCACCAACGGTTCGGCGGTGCTGGGCCTCGGGAATATCGGTCCGCTCGCCTCCAAGCCGGTGATGGAAGGCAAGGCGGTGCTGTTCAAGAAGTTCGCCGGCATCGATGTCTTCGACATCGAGATCGACGCACCGGGCATCGAGCGCATGGTCGAAACGATCTCGGCGCTGGAACCAACCTTCGGCGGCATCAACCTGGAAGACATCAAGGCGCCCGAATGCTTCGAAGTCGAGGAGCAGTTGAAAGCCCGCATGGGCATACCAGTCTTCCATGACGACCAGCACGGCACCGCCATCATCGTCGCCGCCGCCGTGCTCAACGGGCTGGAATTCGCCGGCAAGTCCATCTCGGACATCAAGATCGTCACGTCGGGCGCTGGTGCTGCGGCGCTTGCCTGCCTCAACCTGCTGGTCTCGCTCGGCGCGCGGGTCGAAAACATCTGGGTCACGGACCGGTTCGGCGTCGCCCATAAGGGCCGCGTCGAGGAGATGGACCGCTGGAAAGACCCTTATGTGAAGGACACCGAGGCGCGTACGCTGGCCGACGTTCTGCCCGGCGCCGACGTGTTTCTCGGCCTGTCTGCTGCCGGCGTGCTGAAGCCGGAATTGCTCCACCACATGGCGCCAAAGCCGCTGATCCTGGCGCTGGCCAATCCCAATCCCGAAATCATGCCGGAAGCAGCACGGGCGGCGCGGCCCGACGCGATGATCTGCACCGGCCGCTCCGATTTCCCCAATCAAGTCAATAACGTACTCTGTTTTCCTTACATCTTCCGTGGCGCGCTGGATTGCGGCGCAAGCGCCATCAACGAAGAGATGAAGATGGCTGCTGTGCGAGCGATTGCAGCGCTCGCCCGCGAAGAGCCGTCCGACGTTGCCGCGCGTGCCTATTCCGGCGAGACGCCGATCTTTGGTCCGGAGTTCCTGATCCCCTCGCCTTTCGATCCGCGGCTGATCCTGCGCATTGCCCCTGCTGTCGCCAAGGCAGCTTGCGAGACCGGCGTCGCGACCCGGCCGATCACCGATTTCGCCGCTTATATCGACAAGCTGAACCGCTTCGTCTTCCGCTCCGGCCTGGTCATGAAGCCGGTGTTCTCGATGGCCAAGACGTCGAGCGCCAAACGCGTCATCTATGCCGACGGCGAGGACGAGCGCGTGCTTCGCGCCGCCCAGGTCGTGCTCGAGGAAGGCATTGCCGAACCGATCCTGATCGGCCGCCCGCATGTCATCGAGGTGCGGCTGAAGCGCTACGGGCTGCGCATCAAGCCGGGCGTCGATTTCGGCTTGATCAACCCGGAAGACGATCCGCGTTACCGCCACTATGTCGACCTTTTGATCGAGCTTGCCGGCCGGCGTGGGGTGACGACGGAAGCCGCGCGCACCATGGTGCGCACCGACAATACGGTGATCGCGGCCCTTGCCCTGAAGCGCGGCGACGCCGACGCCATGGTCTGCGGGCTCGAAGGCCGTTTCGAGCGCCATTTGCGCAACGTGACGCTGATCATCGGGCCGCGCCCCGGCATTCGGGATCGCGACCTGTCGACGCTGTCCATGCTGATCTCGCAGCGCGGGATCATTTTCCTCACCGACACCCATGTCTCCGTCGATCCGACCGCCGAAGAAATTGCGGAAATGACCGTTTTGGCGGCCGAGGAAATTCAGCGTTTCGGCATTGAGCCCAAGGCAGCGCTGCTGTCGCATTCTGATTTCGGCTCCCGCGATTCGCCAAGCGCCATGAAGATGCGGCAGGCGGCGGCGATCCTGGCGCGCATCGCGCCCGACCTGCAATGCGACGGCGAGATGCATGCCGACTCGGCACTATCGGAGCAGCTGCGCCAACGCGTCTATCCGCATTCGCGGCTGAAGGGCGAAGCCAATCTGCTGGTGTTTCCCAATCTCGATTCGGCGAACATCACGCTGACCGCGCTGCGCACGATGATGGACGCGCTGCATGTCGGCCCGATCCTGCTCGGCACCGACAGCCCGGCGCACATATTGACACCGTCGGTCACCTCGCGCGGCGTCGTCAACATGACGGCACTGGCAGTGGTCGAAGCCGCGCATAAGGCGCAAGCCATCGTCGATCTGGGCTAGCGATGGGCCTTCTCAGACTGGCTTGAACCGGAAATGCCCTGTCTGCCTGAAGGCAAACAAAGTGTCCTCTTCTCTGGCGCCGCCGCCGATATTGTGAATAACCAGCCTTCTTGTCGGCACCACAGTGGAGCGATTGGACGACACGATGGCAATATGCGACAGATTGCCGGGCAGCATCTGTGCGACGAGATCCCCAGGCCGATAATCGGCGGGGTCTTGGCTGACGGGCAAGGCAGCACCGCGCCGCTCGAAATAGACCGCAAGATTGGGCACACGGCGGTGGTCGATGTTGCGGTCGGGCGCCTTCAAGCCCCACGCCTTCGGATAGGCGGCAAAATTGGCCCGCATATCCTCATGCACCAGTTCTTGCAGGTCGAGACCGAAGGCGCGGCGATAGGCACGGATCACGACATCCGTGCACACACCCCGCTCTGGCTCAACGTCCCCGCCCGGATAGGCTAGGCGTGTATAGGTCGGATCGTAGAGCGTGGTGACGCCGATCTGCTCACGAGCGGCTTCGACCAATCTGGTGCCCCAATCCGGCGTGACAAGCTTTTCCTGCGCCATGGCGACCGGCATCGCCAGGCATAAAAGACCAAATTGCACCGCGGCTCGACGGGTAATCGAGGTCATCCCAAGCCTCCGGGCATTACTGAATCCAGGCATTCTTCTCGGCGAATACGCCTTTTTCGTGCAACGCCAGGATGTCGCGGTTCTGGCTCTGTCCGAAAAGGCCGTGGGGGGTGGTCGGCATGACAGCCCTCGTCGTAATCGCGCACAGGCGCAAGCCATCGCCGATTTGAGCCGAAGCCGGAATTGGCGGTATGCTAAACGAACGGTTAACCGCGAGCGCGGTAGTTCTGAATGACAGGCAGGTGGAGGTCCGGAGGGATGACGGGCGCACATTGCAAGCTGACGCGGGCAGCCGCGCTGCTCGGCGTCCTGCTACTGTGCGGCATTGCCGTCACTCAGTCGCAGGCCGCTTCGCGCCTCTGCCGCCAGCTTGAAGCCGATCTTGCCGCCGCTTCTCGTGGTGGCGGCGGCAAGCCGGCCCTGCTCAGGAAATATGACGACGCGATCGTCCGGCAGCGCCAGCAGATTTCAAAAGCCGTCAGCCAGTCCAGCAGCGCCGGCTGCGGCTTCTCGCTGTCTCGCCGCAACGCCAACGCATGCGCGGCACTCGACGCCACCATCGATCGCATGGCTGCCAATCTCGACGCCTTGCAGGCCAAGCGCACTGAGCTTGCCGGCGGTGGTTCGCGACGCGATCGCGCGCGCATATTGGCCTCGCTTGACGCCAATGGCTGCCGCGATGATGCGGCGTCGACGCCCACACCGGTCCGCGAAGCCAGCCGTGAAAACGGCAACCGAAGCCTGCTCGACCAGCTTTTGGGCAGTGAACCTGGTGCGCCCGACCAGCCCGAAGAGCTCGACCAGGCTGAAGAGCTAAGTCAGCCGCGCAACATCCGCAGCATCCTCAACAACGCCGACGAGTTGGGCCAGCCGCGACGCGAATTCCGCACCATGTGCGTGCGGACCTGCGACGGCTATTTCTTCCCGATGTCGAATGCTGCCTCGCTGGGCGATTTCGAGCGCGACCAGAAGAATTGCGAATCGAGCTGCCCCGGCACCGAGATGCAGGTTTTCTACACGCGCGGCATGAACGACGATTCGGCGTCGATGACGTCTTCAGTGACCGGCAGGCCTTATATCGAACTGTCGACGGCCTACCTCTACAAGCAATCCGACACGCCCCGGCCGCCGACCTGCGGCTGCAATGCCGTGCAGAATTTCCAGATTATCGCCGGCAACCCGCCAACCCCGGCACAATCCGAGGCGAGCGTGGAGACCACCCCGTTCATTCCGCTGCCGGTTGCCAAGCCTGATCCGGGCGCCGACCCGGAGACCTTGGCCAATTCGCAAGGCGGCCTCGACCGTGAGGCGATCAGACGGCTTGCCGCCAAACCTGTGCCCTCGCCGACATCGCTGCCGCCGCCGGAGCAGCGCAAGGTCAGGGTCGTCGGGCCAACGTTCCTTCCCGACCCAGCAGCGGCAACAGATCTGCAAGCTCCGGACCGGAAGACTGTCCCGTAAGCGCCAGCCTGAGCGGCATGAACAGGGCCTTGCCCTTGCGGCCGCTCGCCGCTCGGATCTTGCCCGTCCAGTCCTTCCAGACGGTGCCGTTCCAAGGCTCTTCCGGCAGCAGCTCGAATGCCTGGCGAAGAAAGTCGCGGTCCTCGTCGGAAAACTCCGCCGGCTCCTCTGGACCGTCTCGAAGCGTACGCCACCAGATCGCCGCATCGGCCAGTCTGTCGAGATTGCCGCGCACCGCCAGCCAGAAAGGCTCGGCCTGTTCGCCGGAGATGCCGAGCACGATCAGCCGGTCGCGCGCCTCTGAAAACGGCATGTGGTGCAGCAGCGTGCGGTTGAGCACGAAGAGCTCGTCTGAGTCGAATTTGGCGGCGGATTTCGATGTTGCAGCCGGATCGAAGCGCTCGGCTAGCTCGGCCATCGTTGGCACCGCTACGACGTTTTCCGAGGTACCGACGAGCACCGCCAGCGAAGCCACCGCTATCGGCTCGATGCCGCTCTCACGCAGGCTCTGAATGGACAGCGCGCCGGTGCGCTTCGAAAGTCCCTCGCCTGATGCCGTTGTCAGGAGATTGTGGTGGCCGAACGCCGGCGGCTCCGCGCCAAGTGCTTGGAACAGGGCTATCTGGACGCCGGTATTGGTGACGTGGTCGTCGCCGCGAATGACATGGCTGACGCCCATGTCGATGTCGTCGACGACCGAAGGTAATGTATAGAGGTAGGTGCCGTCCTCACGCCGCAGAACCGGGTCTGAAAGCGAGGCGAGGTCGACGGTTTCTTCGCCGCGCACCAGGTCGTTCCAGTGGATTTCGGTGCGCTCCGGCTGCAGCGGATCACTGGTGAAGTTGGGCAGCAGAAAGCGCCAGTGCGGCCGCCGCCCATCGGCCTCATATTCCGCCACCTGCTCAGCTGTCAGCGTCAACGCCTCACGGCCATAGACTGGCGGCAGGCCACGCGTGCGGCGCACCTTGCGCCTCAGGTCGAGCTCTTCGGGCGTCTCATAGCAAGCATAGACGAGGCGCGCCTCCTTCAGCTTCTCCAGTGCGGCATCGTAGATTTCCACGCGCCGCGACTGGTACTCCGTGGCGTCGGGGAAGATGCCCAGCCAATGCAGGTCATACAGGATAGCGTCGGAAAACTCCTGCGTCGAACGGGCAACGTCGGTGTCGTCGAAGCGCTGGATGAAGCGGCCTTTGTTCTTGATGGCGAACAGCCAATTGAACAAAGCGGTGCGCGCATTGCCGATATGGATGCGGCCGGTCGGTGATGGGGCGAAACGGACGGTAACTGTCATGAGCGGGGCGTACCGGATGGTTTTGCTGTTGACAAGACGCGCCCCCGCGCTCGGCGGCAGACATAGAACATGACAAAGGCGAAGAAAAGACTGCAGCGCTGCACGTCTATCAAGACGTGCGGCGCCGTAACCGTCAGATCACCAGGCCTTTGGTCAGTTCAAGCGCCTGGCGTTCGAACAGCCGGCGGTAGATGCCGCCTTGCAGCCGGATCAGCTGGTCATGCGAGCCCTCTTCGACGATGCGGCCGCGATCGAACACCAAAAGCCTGTCCAGCGCCCGCACCGTCGACAGCCGGTGGGCAATTACCAGCGTCGTGCGGCCGACCATCAAGCGCTCCATCGCCTGCTGGATCAGCACCTCCGATTCCGAATCGAGGCTCGACGTTGCCTCATCCAGGATGAGAATGCGCGCATCGGCAAGGAAGGCGCGTGCGATTGCAACACGCTGACGCTCGCCGCCCGACAGCTTTACGCCGCGCTCGCCGACCAGCGTGCCATAGCCTTTCGGCAAATTGGCGATGAAGTCATGCGCGCTGGCCAACCGCGCCGCGTGCTCGATCTCGGCCTGCGTGGCGGCCGGCCGGGCATAGGCGATGTTTTCGGCCAGCGACCGGTGAAACAGGATCGGCTCCTGCTGGACGATTGCGATCTGTGCGCGCAGCGACGCCTGCGCCACCTTGGCAATATCCTGGCCGTCGATCAGGATATTGCCCGCAGTCACGTCGTAGAGGCGCTGGATCAGCTTGACGAATGTCGTCTTGCCGGAGCCCGAATGGCCAACCAGCCCAACCCGTTCGCCCGGCGCGATGTCCACCGAAAAGTCGCGATAGAGCGGCAGGCGGTGGCTGCCATAATGGAACGTTACATTGTCGAAGGTGATACGGCCATCGGTGATCCGGATCGGTTTGGCTCCGGGCCGATCCTCGATGCCGAGTGGTACGGACTGGAAGTCGACCAGTTCCTCCATGTCGTTGATCGAGCGCTGCAGATTGCGGATATGCGTGCCGATGTCGCGCAGATAGCCTTGCAGCACGAAGAATGAGGTCAGCACGAAGGCGACATCGCCGGCGCTCGCCTGCCCCCACGACCACAAAAGCAGGGAGAAGCCGATGACCGCTGCCCTCAAAAGCAGCAGCATCGTCCCTTGCGTGGTGCCGTTGACGGTGCCGCGCATCCAGGTGCGGCGCGTGCGACCGCGCCATTTGGCGACGACCTCGGCAAGCCGCGTCTCCTCGCGTTCCTCGGCGCCAAAACCCTTGACCACGGCGTTGCAGCTCACCGCATCGGCCAGCGAGCCGCCAAGCCGTGTATCCCACGCATTTGCAAGCCTTGCCGCGGGCGCGACATAGCCAAGCGACAGCATCGTCGTCACCGCGATGAACAGAACCGAACCGATGGCGACGATCGCGCCCATCAGCGGCCAGAACCAGCCAAGCAGCAGCGTCGAGCCGACGAGCATGACGACCGACGGCAGCAGCGCGATCAGGATCGTGTCGTTGAGCAGGTCGAGCGCCCACATGCCGCGTGTTATCTTGCGCACCGTCGATCCGGCGAAGCTGTTGGCGTGCCAATCGGTGGAGAAGCGCTGGACGCGGTGGAAGGCGTCGGCGGCGATATCTGCCATCATCTTCAACGTCAGCTCGACAATGGCCATGAAGGCGAGATTGCGCAGCACGACACCGGTGAGCGCCAGGGCAACCAACATCGAAAAGGCCGCCATCGCCGCGTTCCACGCAACATCGTCGGCCGCAGCACTGCTGGCGACGGCATCCACCAGCCGGCCGGAATAGAGCGGCGTCAGCACGTCGGCCAAGGTCGACAGCAGGAACGTGCCCATAATGCCGGCAAGCCGCCACGGCTGACGCCGCCAATGGCTGAGCGTGAAGCCAAGAACGCTGCGAAAGGCGCCCGCGCGCAAATCTATTCGAAAACGAGCCATGATGTCATTCGGGCACAAACGAGCCCGATCCCACGAAAGTAGAAATTGAAAAACCGCGTTGGCGCCGTTTGGCGCCCGGAGATGCGGAGGTTTGGCGTATTTGGCGGCCCTGTAGAGGGCGGCGACCGGCAGCGGCAAAATACCTGCCTTGGTTCAGCCTTGCCGCGAGGCTATGTCGCGGCGCACTGACCAAGACTAGGCTTCGCGGCCTCGCATAACGATCTCAAATCCTGGCATTCGGTTCCTCCTGAAGGGGAATCGCGGAGAGGCGTTTATAGAGACGCCTCAACGCCGCGCCAAGTCAGTAGATAGCCCAAAGCACATCTGGTCCAAGCAGTGAGACGATTTTGCAACAACGGCCGGTTGTACGCCGCGTCTGTTCAAATTGCCGGCATACGGTCGAGGCGCATATAGCGGCCGTCGGTGGACGGCCTGAAGCCGAGCTTCTCGTAAACCGCATGGGCGTCGTTGGTCGACAGGCTCCAATGCGTGACAGTCTTGCAATCCGGATGATCGATAAGCGCCTGGACAAGCCGGGTTCCGATGCCTTGCCCGCGATACCCTGGCAGACAATGATGTCGGCGAGATAGGCAAATACCGTACGGTCGGTGATCGCCCGACCAAAGCCGACCTGATTGCCGCCGACATAGGCGCCGACGCACAGTGAATTGGCAAAGGCGCGGCGGTGCAGTTCATCGCTGCGGCCGCTGCCCCAATAACTCTCCTTCAAAATGTCGGATGTCGCCCGGAAGTCGATCTGCGACATGTCAAAGCTGATCTCATAGTTGGCCATGGCTAAACCGTTATGCAGCCAATCGCCTACCCGCCATCCCTGAACCGGTTGGTGATGGGATAGCGGCGGTCGCGGCCAAAATTCTTCCTGGTGATCTTCACGCCGGGCGCCGCCTGCCGGCGCTTGTATTCGGCGACGTAAAGCAGGTGCTCGACGCGCGTCACCGTCGCCCGCTCATGGCCGCGCGCAACGATCTCGTCGACGCCCATCTCGTTCTCGACCAGGCACTCCAATATGTCATCGAGCACCGGATAGGGCGGCAGCGAATCCTGGTCGGTCTGGTTCTCTCGCAGTTCCGCCGAGGGCGCCTTGTCGATGATATTATTCGGGATCACCTCGCCGGACGGACCGAGCGCACCCGGCGGCACATGCGCGTTGCGCCAGCGCGCCAGCGCATAGACCTGCATCTTGTAGAGGTCCTTTATCGGGTTGAAGCCGCCATTCATGTCGCCATAGAGCGTAGCGTAGCCGACCGACATCTCGCTCTTGTTGCCGGTAGTGACCACCATCGAACCGAACTTGTTGGAAATCGCCATCAGGATGGTGCCGCGGGCGCGGCTCTGCAGGTTTTCCTCGGTGATGCCTTCCTTGGTGCCCTCGAAAAGCTGCGTCAGTGTGTGCAGGAAGCCCTCGACCGGCTCGAAGATCGGCACGATATCGTAGCGGCAGCCGAGCGCGCGGGCGCAGTCCTCGGCGTCCTTGAGCGAGTCCTTCGAAGTGTAGCGGTAAGGCATCATCACGGCGCGCAGCCGTTCCTCGCCCAGCGCATCGACGGCAAGTGCCGCGCAGATCGCCGAATCGATGCCGCCGGAAAGGCCGAGCACGACATTCTTGAAGCCGTTCTTGTTGACGTAGTCGCGCAAGCCCAACATGCAGGCGCGATAGTCGGCCTCCTCCTTTTCAGGGATTTTCGACATCGGTCCGTCATAGCAGACCCAGATGTCATTCTTTCGCTTCCAGGTGGTGACGTTGACCGTCTCCTCGAACTGGCTCATCTGGAAGGCCAGCGTCTTGTCAGAACCTATGGCAAACGATGCGCCGTCGAAGACCAGTTCGTCCTGGCCGCCAAGCTGGTTGGCATAGATGATCGGCAGTCCGCATTCGATGACCTGGCGGATGACGATCTGGTGGCGGACATCGACCTTGCCGCGATAGTAGGGCGAGCCGTTGGGCACCAGCAGGATTTCCGCGCCGCTTTCGGCCAGCGTCTCGCAGACGGCAACTTCGCCCCAGATGTCTTCGCAGATAGGCACTCCCACGCGCACGCCGCGGAAATTGACCGGCCCCTGGATCTCGGGGCCGGCCTGGAAGACGCGCTTCTCGTCGAACTCACCGTAATTCGGCAGATCGAGCTTGTAGCGTTCGGCAAGGATTTTGCCACCATCAGCAAAGATGATCGAATTGTGCGTGCCGGTCTTGCGCTTCAACGGCGTGCCGATGATGAAGCCCGGGCCGCCGTCGGCGGTATCGCCGGCGAAATCCTCCGCCGCCCGCTCGCAGGCCTTCAGGAATGCCGGCTTCAACACCAGATCCTCAGGCGGATAGCCGGCAAGGAAAAGCTCGGTGAACAGCACGAGGTCGGCGCCTTGGCGGGCGGCATCCGCCCTCGCCTCGCGCGCCTTGGCGAGATTGCCGGCGACGTCGCCGACCGTCGGATTGAGCTGGGCGACGGCGATGCGCAATATGTCTGGAGCGGTCCTGTCTGTCATGCCCGTGGGTTTAGCGCGGCAAAATTCGTCGGGCAATGGCGTTCGTTTGGACCAAACAGTCGATCCTATTCGCTCATATATTCGCGCAAGGCTTCCGGCGGATGGTTCTCGCCGATCGACATTGCCAGAATGCGCGAAATGTGTCGGCGCGGCAGCCCGGTTTCCGCCGCCCAGGCGTTGATCTGCGCCTGGATCCTGCCCAAATCCCTCTTCGAGGTCGGGCTCTCCGCGATGTTGAGTCCAGCATCGCGCAGTGCGGCCGCCATATCGGCCGAGACAACAAAAGCGTCCCACTCAAGCCAGCGCAGAAAATACTGGCCGGTATTGCCGCCGAGCCGGCTGCCGTGCTTGCCGAGATAGGCCATCAACCCGACCTGGTCATCCGCCGGCCAATCGGCCAGGAACTTGCCGAAGCCGCCGTGCTCCTTCGACACACGCTCGACGAAGGCCGCGTTGTCGCGTACGGATTTGATCTTCTGCGGATTGCGCACGATGCGCTTGTCGGCGGTGAGATCGTGCCAGAAATCGTCAGGCTGGAACAGCAGCCGCTTCGGTTCGAAGCCAAGAAATGCTTCCTCGAAACCCGGCCATTTCTGCTCGATGACGCGCCAGACGAAGCCGGCGGCAAAGACCCGCTCGGCCATGGTCGACAGGATCCGGTCATCCGCAATCTTTGCCACCGCGGCATTGTCAGGCATTGGACCCAGCAGCGACGTAAGGGCTGCCTCACCGCCTTTGCGTTTCGCTGCACGGGCGCGAATTTTCTGAAAATCCACCATTGTTTCCTGACCCCATCGCGTCAATCTACCACTTCTCGTATGAACCGGCAGCTTCTACCTCATCGCTGACGACGGAGGCGACGATGAACAAAACGATCGAGGACCTGGCAAGCCGCTGGCTGAAGCGAAAGCCGGACGGCCTCAGCGCGCTCGAAAGCCGGGTACTGCAATCTACGCTCGAGCGCACCACGATTTCCAAGGACACCAACAAGGCCGTCGCCTTTCACCAGACGTTTGGAGATCGCCTGGCCGACACCATCGCCCGGATCGGCGGCTCGTGGTCCTTCATCCTGGCATTCATTGGCTTCCTGATCCTGTGGACGGCAGGCAATGTCTGGCTCTTGTCGAGCGCCGCCTTCGATCCCTATCCATTCATCTTCCTCAATCTCGTGCTTTCCATGGTTGCCGCCCTGCAGGCGCCAGTGATCATGATGGCGCAGAACCGCCAGACCGAGCGCGATCGAATCGACGCCGCCCACGACTATGAGGTTAACCTCAAGGCCGAGATCGAGATCATGGCGTTACACGAAAAGCTCGACGAACTGCGCCACAGCCAGATCATCGGCATGCGAGACGAGATCGCCCGGCTGGCCGAGCAGGTGAAGCGCATCGACGGCATTCTGTCGAAGCAGCGAACGTCTTCATGACGGAAGCCATCCATCGTCTCATTGAGCAATATGGGTTGGTCGCGGTTTTCCTGGGCTGCGTGGCCGAAGGCGAAAGCGCCGCCATCCTTGGCGGTTTCTTCGCGCATCAGCATGTTTTCGTCCTGTGGCAGGCTTTCCTCGCGGCAGCGCTCGGCGCTTTCGGTGGCGACACGTTCTTCTTCATCTTGGGGCGGAGCTTCGCCGACCATAAATTCGTGATCAGGCTCCGTGCCCGGCCGGGCTTCAGCCACGCCTATCGCCTCGTCACCTCTCATCCCAACATCTTCGTGCTGTCGAACCGCTACATCTATGGCCTGCGCCTGGTCGGTGGTATCGCGGCGGGGCTGTCCGGCATCGCCGCGGCGCGTTTCGTCATCCTCAATGCCATCTCATCGGTGGTCTGGGCGGCGCTGTTCTGCACGGTCGGTTATGTGTTCGGGCTGGGCGCCGAGCGCATCGTCGGCCAGACGCTGGCCCGCCACGAGCGGCTGCTGATCGCTCTGGCAATTGGCCTCGTCGTGGCTATCCTCGGCTGGCTGGCGTCGCACTTCCTCGCCAAGAAGGAGCTTCGCAAGGGAAGCTGATCGTCAATCTATGCCGAGCGCACGGTCGCCCTTTTCCAGGATCAGCGGGATGATCAGGTCTTCCTCGTCGGCAAGATGCCTGGTCAGCATGGCGATCAGCCGGCTGTTCTCGTCGGCATAGGTGTCGGCGGCGAAGCGCTGCTTGACCTCGCTCTCCTGAAGCGTGCGGATGAAGGCATTTGCCACCTCGGCATTGCGCTCCAGTCCCTCATGGATTGTGCGGTGATCGGCATCGAGAATCTCGAAGCCGCGCTTCAGACGGGTCTCGGCCCTGGCGAAGACCGGGAAATAATGATGGTCCTCGACATTGTGATGGCCGTCGAGATTGCCGAGGAAATGGTTGAGGCGCGGCGCGAACCAGCGCGCGAATTCCGGCGCGTTCAGCCTACCTTCTCGATAATCGCCGATACCACTGGTGAGCTTGTCGCCAAGCTCGCGGAACATATTGTGCCGCTGCAGCCACATATTGGCCACGCCGTGGACGTTGGCATGCGCCTGCCAGATCTCGCGCGGATATTTTTCGGCCAGCCAGCGCAGATCGTCCGGCAGGCCCTCACGTTCAAGCAGCAGAAATCCGGCGGTATCGGTCATGTCGGTCCCCTCAGACCATGATCCCGAAAAGTGGTACCGGTTTTTCGGAAAAGATCATGGTCAAAACGAGAAGTGCAGTGACGGCATGTAATGTTTGAAACGTCAGATCGGTACCCCGAGGATCCGCTCGACGATGGCGACGCCCCAGACGCCTGCAGCGATTACCACCGAAATAAGCACCGCCAGCGAACCGCAATCCTTGGCCAGCTGGATATCGATGTTGAATTCACGGCTGAACGCGTCGCATGCCGCCTCGATGCCGGTGTTCAGCACCTCGGTCATAATCATAAGCAGCACCGCGCCGATCAGCAGCGCATAGCCGCGCCACGATTCCGAAAGGAACCAGCCGAGCGGCAAGGCAAGCACAAGCAGCGTCAGCTCCAGCTGGAAGGCCTCCTCGCTGGCGGCCAGTTTGCGAAATGCCCGCACCGAGTTGTAAAAAGCGTCGATCAGCCGCTGCATGCCAAAACCCTTCGGAATCACCGGCAGGGGATTAGCGCAATGGCTGGACCAAGGGAATAAGGCGACCTCTTCAAAAATCAGTCGCCTGCCACCTTGATCGACGGCGTTGACTTCTCGAATTGCGGCAGCCCGTCGTCGACCTCGTAATAGTCGCCCTTGTCGCCGACGAAGATGTGACATTCCCCTCGAAGTCCGGTTGGCGCGTCAAACAGCCCGGCCAGGACTGAAACATAGCCATCATCTGTCGGCTTCCAGAACAGCAGCGAGCCGCATGTCTTGCAAAAACCCCGTCTGGCAAACGAAGATGCCTCGTACCAGGTGATGCTGTCCGCGCCCGTGATCGTGATGTCGCGGTCGGCAACATTGGTCGCCGCATAAAAATGCCCGCTCTGCTTCCGGCACTGCGAGCAATGGCAGTAGATAACACCGCGCAGCGGTCCTCGTGTCTGGAACCGCACTGCCCCGCACAAGCATGATCCGGTGTGACTGTCAGCCATATCGGCCTCCCGATGCAATTGCCGTCGCTTCGCAGGATTCCAGTTTTGCGTGCGTTAGGCACGAGCAAATGCGACACCCGCCGGACGCGTTTCGCTGACCACCTCGATGATCGAATACGTTCTAATCAGCCGTTGACGGCCTGCTTGTGCTGGACCGGATGGCTCTTCTTGAGCAGATCGGACACCAGGAACGCCAATTCGATCGCCTGGTCGGCGTTGAGCCGCGGATCGCAATGGGTGTGGTAGCGATCCTGCAATTCTTCGGCGGTGATGGCGCGGGCACCACCGGTGCATTCGGTGACGTTCTTGCCTGTCATCTCGATGTGTATGCCGCCGGGATGCGTGCCTTCGGCGCGGTGCACCTCGAAGAACGTCTGCACCTCCTTCAGGATGCGGTCAAACGGCCGTGTCTTGTAGCCGGCGGCCTCGATCGTATTGCCATGCATCGGATCGGAAGACCACACCACACTGCGGCCTTCCTTCTGTACCGCTCGCACCAGCCTCGGCAGATGGTCGGCAACCTTATCGGAGCCGAAACGAGCGATCAGCGTCAGCCGGCCGGGCTCGTTCTCCGGATTGAGCAGATCGATGAGTTGCAACAGGCCGTCCGGCGTCAGCGACGGCCCGCATTTCAGCCCCAGCGGGTTCTTGATGCCGCGGCAATATTCGACATGCGCATGGTCGGGTTGGCGCGTGCGATCGCCGATCCAGATCATGTGGCCAGAGGTGGCGTACCAGTCGCCCGAGGTCGAATCGACGCGGGTCAGCGCCTCTTCATAACCGAGCAGCAGCGCCTCATGGCTGGTATAGAAATCGGTCTCGCGCAGCGCATAATTGGTCTCCGAGGTGATGCCGACGGCCTTCATGAAGTCCATCGTCTCGGTGATGCGGTTGGCGAGCGACTCGTATTTCTCGCCCTGCGGGCTGTCGGAGACGAACCCGAGCATCCATTGATGCACGTTCTCCAGGCTGGCGTAGCCGCCCTGGGCGAAGGCGCGCAAAAGGTTGAGCGTCGCCGCCGACTGGCGGTACGCCATCTCCTGTCTTGCAGGATCGGGAATGCGCGACTTGGCATCGAACTCGATGCCGTTGATGATGTCGCCGCGATAGCTGGGCAGCGTCACACCGCCCTTGGTCTCATTGTCGGACGAGCGCGGCTTGGCGAACTGGCCGGCGACACGGCCGACCTTCACCACCGGTTGAGCGCCAGCGAAGGTCAGCACCACCGACATCTGCAGGAAGACGCGGAAGAAGTCGCGGATATTGTCCGCGCCATGTTCGGCGAAGCTCTCGGCGCAATCGCCACCTTGCAGAAGGAATGCGTCACCGGCAGCGACGGCTGCAAGCTGCTTCTTCAGCTTGCGTGCCTCACCTGCAAAAACCAGCGGCGGAAAGGTGGCGAGCTGGGCTTCCGTGTTCCTCAGCGCGGCAAGGTCCGGATAGGCAGGAACCTGCTGGATCGGCTTAGCTCTCCACGAATTCGGCGACCATTTCGTCATCGAAGCACCTAACGCTCTTTTCACGCGGACGCCATCGCCCGCCAATCCGCCCCATATGGGGTCGCGGCTGCATACACGAAGCCGATTTCCTATTCTAGACCGGAATCTCAGCGCTGGCGAATGGCACGGCAGGGCGAAAGTACCAGCGCCGTCATGGTCCAGAGCACCAGCGATACCCTGCTACGCCGCCGCCTTCTCCACCAGCCGTGCCAGCTGCGTCATGACAACCGCTGAGCCTGCCAGCCGCTTTTCGGGCGTCGGCCAGTCGCGGCTGAAGACGACGCTCTGGTCCGGCCGGATCTTGGCCAGCGAACCCTGTTCGCCGATGAGCTTGACCAGCCCGACCGGATTGGGGAATTCGCGCTTGCGGAAATGGATGACGACGCCTTTCGGTCCGGCATCGAGTTTTTCGACATTGGCCTTGCGGCAAAGTGCCTTGATGAAGACGATCTTCAATAAATGCTTCACCTCTTCCGGCAGCGGCCCGAAACGGTCGATAAGCTCGGCGCCAAAAGCGTCGATCTCTTCAGTGTTTTCGAGATCGCCAAGGCGGCGATAGAGCGCCAACCTGAGCTGCAGATCCGGGACATAGCTTTCCGGGATCATCACCGCTGTGCCGACGGCGATCTGCGGCGACCAGCCGCCGTCCTGCACCTCGCCGGAATCCTTCACTTCGGCCACTGCCTCCTCCAGCATCTGCTGGTAGAGCTCGAAGCCGACCTCCTTGATGTGGCCCGACTGCTCTTCGCCAAGCAGATTGCCGGCGCCGCGAATGTCGAGGTCGTGGCTGGCCAGCTGGAAACCGGCGCCTAGCGTATCGAGCGACTGCAGCACTTTCAGCCGGCGCTCGGCTGTATCGGTGAGCTTGCGGTTGGCGGGCAGCGTGAACAGCGCGTAGGCGCGCACCTTAGAGCGGCCGACGCGCCCGCGCAGCTGATAGAGCTGAGACAGGCCGAACATATCGGCGCGGTGTACGATCAGCGTATTGGCAGTCGGAATATCGAGGCCGGATTCGACGATTGTGGTCGACAAAAGCACATCGTACTGGCCGTCATAGAAGGCGTTCATGATGTCGTCGAGTTCGCCGGGCGGCATCTGACCATGGGCCACGGCCACTTTCAGCTCAGGCACGGATTCGCGCAGGAAATCATGGATTTCCGCGAGATCGCTGATGCGCGGTACGACATAGAAAGAATGGCCGCCACGGTAGCGCTCGCGCAGCAGCGTCTCGCGGATGACCAGCGGATCGAAAGGGGAGATGAAGGTGCGCACGGCCATGCGATCGACCGGCGGCGTGGCGATCAGCGACAACTCACGCACCCCGGTCAAGGCAAGCTGCAGCGTTCGCGGGATCGGCGTCGCCGATAGCGTCAGAACGTGGACGTCGGTCTTGAGATCCTTCAGCCGCTCCTTGTGCTTGACGCCGAAATGCTGCTCCTCGTCGATGATCAGCAGGCCGAGATTCTTGAACGAGATCGAGGAGCCGAGCAGTGCGTGCGTGCCGATGACAATGTCGACTTGGCCTTCGGCGACGCCCTTCTTGGTCTCGGCCAGTTCCTTGGCGCCGACCAGCCGCGAGGCCTGGGCGACGCGGATCGGCAGGCCGGAGAAGCGCTGCGAGAAGGTCTTGAAATGCTGGCGCGACAACAATGTCGTCGGCACCACCACCGCGACCTGAAAGCCTTCCATCGCCGCGATGAAGGCAGCACGAAGCGCGACTTCGGTCTTGCCGAAGCCGACATCGCCGCAGATCAGCCGGTCCATCGGCTTTCCAGCGCCCAGATCATCCCTGACCGAATCGATCGCCGTTTGCTGGTCGTCGGTTTCCTCATAGGGGAAACGCGCTGCAAACTCGCCATAGAGGCCTTCCGCCGGCAGCAGCGCCGGTGCGGCCCGCATTTGTCGCTCGGCGGCGATGCGGATCAACTGCCCGGCCATGTCGAGCAGGCGTTTCTTCAGCCGTGCCTTGCGCGACTGCCAGGCGCCGCCGCCAAGCTTGTCGAGTGTCGCCTCGGCCGAATCCGAGCCATAGCGCGACAGCAACTCGATGTTTTCCACCGGCAAGAACAGCCGATCGTCGCCGGCATAGTGGATTTCGAGGCAATCGTGCGGCGCACCGAGCGCCTCGATGGTGCGCAGCCCGATGAAGCGGCCAATGCCATGGTCGGCATGGACGACGATATCGCCTGAGGACAATGCCGAAGCCTCGGCGATGAAGTCGGACGCGCGCTTCTTGCGCTTCGAACGCCGGATCAGTCGGTCGCCGAGAATGTCCTGCTCGGCGATGACGACCAGTTTCTCCGTCTCGAAGCCGGATTCGAGCGGCAGCACGGCCAGTCCCGCTTGCCCAGGCTCAAGCTTTTCGGCTTCGGCAAGCGTCGCCACCGGTTTCAGATTGCCAAGATGATGCTCGGCCAGGATTTGGCCGAGCCGGTCGAGCGAACCTTCAGTCCAGCCGGCGACGAGGACACGGCGGCCTACAGCGCGCTCGTCGGAAATGTGTTTTACGACGACGTCGAAGACGTTGGCGTTAGGGTCGGCGCGCTCCTCGACGAAGCTGCGACCATGGCGCGAGCCAGCATGGAAAACCTTTTTCGCACCGGCATCGGGCGCATCGAAGGACGTGAAGTCTATCGCTTCGCGTGGGCCAAGCGAGGCAATCAGGTTTTCGGGCGACAGATAAAGCAAATCCGGCGACACCGGCTTGTAGGGCACGGCATCCTTCAAGGCGCCGTCGGCCTGTTTTTTGCGCGCCTCATAATGATCGAGGATCAGCGCATGGCGCTCGGCCAGTGCCTCATGCGCCAGATGATCAAACACCACCGGCGCATCCGGCAAATAATCGAACACGGTTTCCAACCGCTCATAGAAGAACGGCAGCCAGTGCTCCATGCCGGCAAACCGCCTGCCCTCGCTGACCGCCGCATAGAGTCCATCTTCGCGCGAGGGCGCGCCAAAGGCTTCGATGTAGGCGCGGCGGAAGCGGCTGATCGTCTCTGGCGTCAGCGCCACCTCGCTCATCGCCTGTAGCGCCATCGACTTGCGCTGGCCGGTGGTGCGCTGTGTTGCGGTATCGAAGACGCGGATCGATTCCAGCGTATCGCCGAAGAAATCGAGGCGCAGCGCCTCAGTCCAGCCGGGCGCGAGGAGATCGAGAATGCCGCCGCGCACCGCGAATTCGCCGATACCGCGCACCGTCGGCACTCGCTCGAAGCCGGAATTCTCCAGCCGCGACACCAGCACGTTCATGTCTATCTGGTTGCCCGGTTTGGCGTGGAAGATCTGCGCCTCGACGAGTTCAGCCGGCGGAATGCGTTGCAACAGCGCATTCGCGGTGGTGAGGACGACGGCGCGGTGGGGCTTCTTCGCCAGCGCAATCATTGCAGCCAGTGCATCGAGCCGCCTTGCGGCGGCATCGGCGCCGGGCGAGACACGGTCATAAGGCAGGCAATCCCAGGCCGGCAGTTCCAGCACCGGGAGGCCCGGCGCGGCAAAGGCAAGCGCCTCGACGATCGCCGGCAGGCGCTGGCCGTCGCGGGCCACGAACAGCACCGGCTTGTCGGGGGCGATCTCGTGCGCAGCCTGCACCAGGGCAAAGGCTTCGTAGCCGTCGGCGACGCCATCGACAATGAACTGGCCGGCGCGGCCTTTCGGCAGACCGATCGTAGGGATAAGGCTCATGGCTACACGTTGTTCAGAAGGTCATCTCCCGGCGCGAAGCCAGGATTTTTTGCAGGACGGCACAGTCGACATCCGCCGGAACCGGGCGTTCGCCAGTGACGAGAGGCAGGAATTCGGTGTCGGGAATATCGAGGAGCCTCTCATATTGGTCGATTTCGTCGCCGGTCAAGGCGCCGATCTCGGCGTCGGCGAAGCTGCCGAGTATAAGGTCCATCTCGCGCATGCCGCGGTGCCACGAACGAAACAAAAGCTTGCGGCGGCGGGCATCGAGGCCCTCGCTTGATCGTTTCGTTCCGGTCATCTTGCAACATCCTTGCCTAGGCGGCGCATATAGCGTGGATAGAAGGCGGTGTCAGCCTTGCGCTACAGTCGCCGCAACATAAGCTGACATCATGCGTCCTTCCCTCCTCGATCCGCTGTTTGTCCCGATCACCTCGCTTGCCGGCGTCGGGCCGAAAGTTGGCGCCCTGATCGAAAAAGTCGTAGCAGCCGACCTCGGCGACCGGGCCGCGCGCGCCGGCGACCTCTTGTTCGTGCTGCCGCATACTGTCATCGACCGCCGCAACCGCCCGGGCATCGCCGGTTCGGCCGAGGGCGCCATTGTCACACTCGACGTACGCATCGACCGCCACCAGCCGCCGCCACGCGGCAACAGGTCGGTCCCGTACCGGGTCTACGCCCATGACGACACCGGCGAGATCGCGCTGACCTTCTTCCATGCCCATGCTGCCTATCTCGAAAAAGCAATGCCCGTAGGCGAGCATGTCGTCGTCTCAGGCCGCATGGAATGGTTCAACGGCCGCCCGACCATGGTTCACCCCGACCATATCGCACTTGCCGGCGACGCGGAAAACCTGCCGCTGGTCGAGCCGGTCTATCCGCTGACCGCCGGGCTCTCGGGCAAGGTGCTGCGCCGGGCCATCGGCCAGGCGCTGGCCCGCCTGCCGGTGCTGCCCGAATGGCAGGACGGCGAGTTCCGGCGCCGCCATGCCTTTCCTGCTTTCACCGATGCGCTCAACCGCATCCACAATCCTGCCGACCCGATCGACGTCTCGGTCGACGGCGCAGCATGGCGGCGCCTTGCCTATGACGAGTTCTTGGCCGGCCAGGTATCGCTGGCGCTGGTGCGGGCCAAGGTCCGCCGATTATCGGGCCGGCCACTCGTCGGCGACGGCCGCATAGTCGAGCAACTTCGCGTGGCACTACCCTATTCGCTGACCATGTCGCAGGAAATGGCGCTTGCCGAAATCAACGCCGATCTCGGCGACCCCGAACGCATGCTGCGCCTTTTGCAGGGCGATGTCGGCTCCGGCAAGACGGTGATCGCGCTGCTTGCCATGGCGCGTGCCGTCGAGGCCGGCGGCCAGGCGGCATTGATGGCACCGACCGAAATCCTGGCGCGCCAGCATCTTGCAACGATTGCGCCGTTGGCGGAACGGGCCGGGCTGCGTGTCGCCGTCCTCACCGGTCGCGAAAAGGGCCGCGAGCGTGCCGACACGCTGACCGGGCTGGCCAATGGTGACATCGACATCGTCGTCGGCACTCATGCGCTGTTCCAGGAAACGGTTACGTTCCATGACCTCGTGTTCGCCGTCGTCGACGAGCAGCACCGTTTCGGCGTCCACCAGCGCCTTGCGATCACCGCCAAGGGCGACGCGCCCGACATGCTGGTGATGACGGCAACGCCGATACCGCGAACGCTGGTGCTGACTGCATTCGGCGACATGGATGTGTCGAAGCTGACGGAAAAGCCGGCCGGCCGCCAGCCAATCCGCACCGTCACCTTGCCGCTTGAACGGCTCGACGAACTGATCGGACGCATGCTCGACGCCGTCGCCGATGACCAGAAAATCTACTGGATCTGTCCGCTGGTCGAGGAATCCGAGGAAATCAAACTGATGTCGGCCGAGGACCGTTTTGCCTCGCTGAAGCCACTGTTCGGCGACCGCATTGGCCTGGTGCACGGCCGCATGAAAGGCACCGACAAAGACGAGGCGATGCGCGCCTTTAAACAGGGCGACACCCGTATCCTGATCGCCACCACCGTCATCGAGGTCGGCGTCGATGTGCCTGATGCGACGATCATGGTCATCGAGCATGCCGAGCGCTTTGGCCTCGCCCAGTTGCACCAATTGCGCGGCCGGGTCGGGCGTGGCGACAAGCCTTCATCCTGCGTGCTGCTCTACAAGGACCCGCTTGGCGAGACGGCAAAACGCCGTTTGTCGGTGATGCGGGAGACCGAGGACGGTTTCCGTATCGCCGAAGAGGATCTGAAGCTACGCGGCGAAGGCGAGTTGCTCGGCACCCGCCAGTCCGGCACGCCGGGCTTCCAGGTGGCGCGCATCGAGGTGCATGCCGACCTGCTCGAGGCCGCTCGCGACGATGCGCGGCTGATCCTGTCGCGCGATCCGGAACTGCAGTCCGAACGCGGCACGGCGCTACGCCTGTTGCTCTATCTGTTCGGCCGCGACGAGGCCGTGCGGCTCCTGCGTGCCGGCTGAGGCATCGTGTCGAGCGGAGGATTGGCAAGCGCGCCGTGGATCTGCTCGCCGTTCACCGTCATCATTTTGACAGCTGGCGCCACCAGGCCGGCCGACACGATCAGCTTGGCTCCGTCCTCGATCGTCATGTCGAGCGATACGATGTCGGATTTCGGCACATACATCAGAAAGCCTGTCGTCGGGTTGGGCGTACACGGCATGAACACGGCAATCAGCGGATCGCCTTCCCGGTCGAGCTTCTGGTTGATCTCGGTTTCCTTCTCGCTGGCGACGAAGACAAGCGACCAGACCCCTTTGCGCGGATATTCTACCAACCCGACCTGGCGGAACATGTCGCCCTTGTTCGACAGCACCGTCTCGAAAATCTGCTTCAGCGAACGGTAGATGCCGCGCACCAGCGGCATGCGACCAAGCAGGCGCTCGCCGAAGTTGACGATGGCGCGGCCAACGATATTGGCGGTCATAAAGCCGATGAAAGTGATGAGGATCAGGGCAACGATCAGCCCAAAACCCGGCACTGGAAACGGCAGGTAGGTGTCCGGATTGTAGCGTACCGGAATGTAGGGTTTGACCCAGGAATCGACCCAGCCGATAAGCGACCAGGCAATGTAGGCGGTAATCGCGAGCGGCGCGCAAACGACGAAGCCGGTCAGGAAATAGTTTCTCAGCCGGGTCATGCCTGAGGTCTTGAGAGCGTCCGACATGGTTCACCGCAGCGTGTGTTTGCAGCGCGACACTACTGAACCGGAAGGCGCTTTGGAATGGCGAAGTTTTTAAACGAGACCTATTCCACCGTTACCGATTTCGCCAGGTTGCGAGGCTGGTCGACGTCCGTACCCATGAACACGGCGGTGAAGTAGGCGAGCATCTGGATCGGCAGCGCGTAGATGATCGGCGAGATGATTTCCGGCACGTCCGGCAAAACGATCGTCTCCATCGTCTTCACCGTAGCGTGCGCCGCGCCCTTGCCGTCAGTGATCAGGATGATCTTGCCGCCGCGCGCGGCCACCTCCTGCATGTTCGACACGGTCTTTTCGAAGATGCGGTCATGCGGGGCGATGACGATGACGGGCATGTTCTCGTCGATCAGCGCGATCGGGCCGTGTTTCAGCTCGCCGGCAGCATAGCCTTCGGCATGGATATAGGAGATCTCCTTGAGCTTCAGCGCACCTTCCATGGCCAGCGGAAAATTGGTGTCCCGGCCGAGATAAAGCACATTCTTGTAGTGCGAGAGGTCGCGCGCGATCTTTTCGATCTGCCCGTCGAGCTTTAGCACCTGGTTCGCATAACGCGGCGCTTCCGACAGCTCGCGTATCAGCGTTTTCTCGTGCTCATGCGAAATCGTTCCGCGCGCCACGCCGGCCCGCACCGCCAGCGAGGCCAGCACGGAAAGTTGGCAGGTGAACGCCTTGGTCGAGGCAACGCCGATCTCCGGGCCGGCCAATGTCGGCAGGATGACGTCGGATTCGCGCGCCATGGTCGATTCGCGCACATTGACGACCGCGCCGATCTTCATGCCAGCCTTGCGGCAGTAGCGCAGCGATGCCAGCGTGTCGGCGGTCTCACCCGATTGCGAGATGAAGAAAGCGGCATCGTTCTTCGACAGCGGCATCTCGCGGTAGCGGAACTCCGAAGCGACATCGATGTCGACCGGCAGCCGCGCATAGCGCTCGAACCAGTATTTGCTGATCAGCCCGGCGAGATAGGCGGTGCCGCAGGCCGAAATCGCCAGCCGGTCGATCTTGGCGAAATCGAACGGCAGAGCGAGCGGCTTCGAGGCGCCACCGACGAAATCGACATAATGCGCCAGCGTGTGCGAGATCACTTCCGGCTGCTCATGGATTTCCTTTTCCATGAAATGGCGGCGGTTGCCTTTGTCGACCATGAAGCTCGTGCTGAGCGACTGTTGGCGTTTGCGGTCGACCTTGTTGCCGCCCATGTCGAAAATATCGACCTCGTTGCGGCGCACTACCGCCCAGTCGCCGTCTTCCAGATAGGTGATCGAATTGGTGAACGGGGCAAGCGCGATGGCGTCGGAGCCAAGGAACATCTGGCCGTCGCCGTGACCGACGGCGAGCGGCGGGCCATTGCGCGCGCCGACGATCAAATCCTCGTCGCCCTTGAACATGATGGCGAGCGCAAAGGCGCCTTCTAGCCGCTTCAGCGCCTTATGCGCCGCCTCGACCGGCTTCAGCCCCCTGGCCAGTTCGCGCGCCACCAGATGCGCGACGACTTCGGTATCGGTCTGTGAGGCGAAGCTGTAGCCGTCGCGCATCAGCTCGTCGCGCAATTCGGCGAAATTCTCGATTATGCCGTTATGGACGATTGCGACGCCGTCGGAAAAATGCGGATGCGCATTGCTCTCGTTCGGAACGCCATGCGTGGCCCAGCGCGTGTGGCCGATGCCGATCATGCCGTCGAGCGGTTCATCCTTCAGCCGGCGCTCGAGATTGACCAGCTTGCCCTCGGCGCGGCGGCGGTCAAGCCTGCCGTGCTCGATCGTGGCGACGCCGGCCGAGTCATAGCCGCGATATTCGAGCCTTTTCAACGCATCGACGATAAGCGGCGCGACCGGCGAGTTACCGACAATTCCAACGATACCGCACATCGCGCCTGCCCCCGATTCCGACCTCAAACCCGGCGCCATTTAGAGACTGCCGGGCTGTCGCGAAAAATCACATTCCATTTCGTCCGGTATCAGCCGGACTATCCTGCACAGATGCACCATGACAGGGCGCACTTGCAATCCGGTTACTGCAATTGCTCAGTTTCTCCGCTTCTGTATCCTATCTCGGCCCAACGGCTCCAGAAATCAGTCAAAGACATGATCCCGCTCGTCGCGCCTACCCTTTTTTGCGGGCCGCCGCGGCCGAAGCAAACCGTTCGCGCAACTCCTTGCCCTTGCCGGGTAGAGTCCGCTGACGGGCGCGACCGAAGGCCAGCGCATCGTCGGGTACGCTTTCGGTGATGACGCTGCCTGAGGCGATGTAGCCGTCCTTGCCGATCGACACCGGTGCCACCAGCGAGGAGTTCGAGCCGATGAAGGCACCCTCGCCGATATCGGTGAAGAATTTCGAATAACCGTCATAATTGCACGTGATGGTGCCGGCGCCAATATTGGCGCCTGCGCCGATGCGGGCATCGCCGATATAGGTCAGATGGTTGACCTTGGCGCCCTCCTCGACGATCGCCTGCTTCACCTCGCAGAAATTGCCGACCTTGGCTTTGTTTCTCAGATCGGCCCCGGGCCGCAGCCGCGCGAACGGCCCGACATCGCAATTCGACGCGATAGTGGCGCCTTCGATATGGCTGAAGGCATGGATCTTGGCGCCCGTCGCGATTTTCACGCCTGGGCCGAACCAAACATTGGGCTCGACAATCGTGTCGGCGCCGATCTCGGTGTCGTGCGAGAAGAACACGGTTTCGGGCGCAACCAGTGTCACCCCGGAAAGCATCGCTTCCTGCCGTCGACGCGCCTGCCAGATACCTTCCGCCTGGGCAAGCTCGGCACGGTTGTTGATGCCGAGCGCATTCTCGAAACTGGCTTCGGTGGCTACGACATCAAGTCCCTGCGCAGCGGCGATCTCGACGATGTCGGTGAGATAATACTCACCCTTGGCGTTCTTGCTGCCGACTTGATCGAGCAGCTTCAGCGCGTGCCTGCCGGCGACCGCCATCAGCCCGCCATTGCAGAAGGTGATTTTCTTCTCCTCGTCCGAGCAGTCCTTCTCCTCGCGGATGGCCACGAGCTTGCCGGCCTTTTCGATAAGCCGGCCGTAGCCCGAAGGATTTTCCGTACGGAAGCCGACCACGACGACGGCCGTACCTTCGGCCAGCTTCAGCCGCGCCGCCGCGAGCGCTTCTGGATCGATCAACGGCGTGTCGCCAAACATCACCAGGATGTCGTCATACCCCTTTGATATTGCTGCGCGCGCGGCAAGCACGGCGTGCGCGGTGCCAAGACGTTTCTCCTGGACGAAAGCTTCGGCCTTGGGCGCAAACTTGAGTGCGGCCTTGCGCATGTCATCGGCGCCATGGCCGATCACCAGCGCCACATCGCCGCTGCCGGCGGCTTCGGCCGCCTTGACGACATGGGCAACCATTGGCAGGCCGGCGATTGTGTGCAGCACTTTCGGCACGGCACTCTTCATGCGCGTGCCTTCGCCGGCAGCGAGGATGATGGACAGGCAGGATCTCTGGCTCATGGGGACAGCAACCGTTGAAAGGGATCTGGAATCGGAGCGTTAGTAGCACCGGCGCCATGCTGCACCAATGCGGTTAAATTCCGGTGAGACGGTGGAACCTCCAACCCGCGGCACGCTCAGGCCGATCGGCTCAGGCGGCTTCCGCCTCGTTGCGTGATGCGAAGCTGGGGGCTCGGCCACGGCCGTATTGCCGTGGCGAACAGTTCATGACCCGCTTGAAAGCAGTGCTGAAGGCGCTTTCGGATTCGTAGCCGAGCGACAGCGCGATGACGGCGACGGGATCGCTGGAATTCGTCAGCCGATCCCCGGCCAGCAGCATTCGCCAGCGCGTCAAATAGTCCATCGGCGACGCGCCGACCGTCTCCTTGAATCTGAGCGCAAAGGTCGATCGCGACATGCCGGCCCGTTCCGCCAGTTCCTGTAACGTCCAGCCATGCGCCGGATTCTCATGCATGGCGCTGATCGCCGCGCCCATCTGTTTGTCCGAGAGGGCAAAGAGCCAGCCGACGCCACCTTTCAATCCTTCTGAAAGATGCAGCCGCAACGCCTGAACCAGCATCATGTGAGCAAGGTGCTGGATCACCAGAAAGCCGCCCGGTTGTGGCTCGCGCAGCTCCTGCATCATCCGCTCCACCGACCAGCGCAGGGCCGACTTGTCCGACTCTTTGCGGATATGCACAATGGCTGGCAGCATCCGCAACAGGATGCCGGCATGATTGCCGCCAAGCGCGAAGCGGCTGCTGACCAGAAAGAAATCACCGCCGCCATTGTGGGTCACAACACCGCCGGCTCGCGCAGGCGGAAAAATCTTGACGGCTTCAACAGGCGACAAACTCATGTCGCTTGCAAGGCGGAAAGGCCGCCCACTCGGCAACAGGAAGCAGTCCCCCGTCTCAAGGCGCACTGCGTCGGCAACGCCCTCTACTGACAGCCAGCACCGGCCGGAGACCACCGCTCCGGTCTTAATGCTTTGCTGCTGGTCGGGGAACTGGATCGACCATTCACCACCTGCATCGAAGCCGGCCGACATATAGTTTCGCGGCTTCAGCAGCGAGAGCACATCTGAAAGAGGATCCACGTGTCATTCCGGACGATTGCGAAGATAATTCGGACTTACCGCATAGATCGTATTTTCTCAAGCGCCTATCACGACGTCACCGGGCCGCGAAAATGGTCGTGGTCAGAAACGAACAAGGACAAGTCGTGATGCGTGTTTTCGTTACCGGAGCGACCGGATTCGTCGGTTCTGCCGTCGTTCAAGAACTCATCGGCGCCGGCCATCAGGTGCTCGGCCTCGCCCGCTCGGAGGCATCGGCCAAGTCGCTCGCCGCCACTGGAGCCGAGGTGCATCGAGGCGACCTCGAAGACGTGGAGAGCCTGCGCAGGGGCGCGGCAGCCGCCGATGCGGTTATCCACACCGGGTTCAACCATGACTTCTCGAAGTTCGCGCAAAACTGCGAGATGGACCGGCGTGCCATCGAGGTGATGGGCGGAGCGCTCGAAGGCTCCGAGCGCCTCCTGCTCGTCACCTCGGGGACCGCGCTCCAGGCGCGGGCCCGTATCGCGACGGAGCAAGATGCGCCTGTCCCCTCGTCCGCTTCCTATCCCCGCGCCTCCGAAGCGACAGCCGCCGCGCTGGCGGCACGCGGGGTGCGCGCATCGGTTGTCCGCCTTCCTCCGTCGGTCCATGGCCAGGGCGACCACGCCTTTGTTCCTATTCTCATCGACCTCGCTCGTAGGAAGGGCGTGTCGGCCTATATCGGCGAAGGGCTCAATCGCTGGCCTGCCGTGCATCGGTTCGATGCCGCCCGCGTCTACCGGCTTGCGCTCGAGCATGGAGCCGGTGGCGGGCGATATCACGCGATCGCCGAAGAAGGCGTGCCGTTCAAGGACATCGCCGGCGTGATCGGCCGGCGCCTGAACGTGCCGGTCCTCGCCAAGTCTGCGGAAGAAGCCGCCGATCATTTTGGCTGGTTCGCGATGTTCGCGGCGATGGATGTCCCGACCTCGAGCGAACGGACTCGCGCGCTGCTGGGGTGGCAGCCGAGCGGACCTGGGCTGATCGCTGATATCGACCAGCCGGGCTATTTCGAAGGCTGAACAGACCACGTCGGGCTACAAACCTAGCCCAATTGCCCCAGCACCGGAAAATTCTCGAGCAGCCAATATGACATCGTCTGCACGCCGCCGGTCAGGAAAAACACGCCGGCGACCACCAGCAGCGCGCCGATGGCTTTTTCGACGCGGCCGAGATGGAGGCGGAATTTCGAGAGAAAGCGCATGAAGGCGCCGGAAAACAGCGCAGCGATCAGGAACGGAATACCGAGGCCGAGCGAGTAGGCGGCAAGCAGCAACGCGCCCTCGCCCACCGTCTCGCGGCCGCCGGCAAGCGTCAGGATCGGCCCCAGCACCGGGCCGATACAGGGTGTCCAGCCAAAGGCGAAGGCCAAGCCCATGACGTAAGCGGCGATCAAGCTGGCCGGCTTGCCTTGCGACTGGAAGCGCGCCTCGCGTGAAAGCAAAGGGATACGCAGTACGCCGAGGAAATTCAGCCCCATCAGGATGATCAGCACACCGGCCACCATTGCCAGCGGCTCCTGCCAGACCCGTAACAAATGGCCGATGGTCGAGGCGCCAGCGCCAAGCGCGACGAAGACGGTCGAGAAGCCGAGCACGAAGGCGATGGAGGAATTAACCAGCGCGCCTCGCACACCGGCCTTTGCCGTAATGCCGGCTTCGCCGCGGAAATCGTCGACGGACACGCCGGCCATATAGCACAGGTAAGGCGGCACCAGTGGCAGCACGCAGGGGGACAGGAACGAAATTGCTCCCGCCCCGATCGCACTGACATAGCCGACGTCCAACGCCATTTCCATCTCCAGATGACTGCGCAGCCATATAGCCGCGACAACGTCCGTCCGCCAATCACCATCGCGTGGCCCCCATCAGATTGGGTAGCAAGTCGACGCCGTCGCCTGGATCAATGGAGAACAGCGCGGGAAGAAAGGGCAGCCGGGCAGCGTTGATCAGAAGAAGTCGCGGTTCCGCGCGCTTTTCGAACATTCAGGGAGAAGTCCATGAAAACGATCGCAATTGGCATGGCGGCGCTTTTGCTCGGCACTGCCGGATCCTTAGCCGCCGAGGCGTGGAAGGAAGCGGAGGTCGGCGGCACCAAGATCTACACCGACGCCAGCGGCATGACGCTCTACACCTACGACAAGGACGAGGCCGGCAAGTCGAACTGTTACGACAAATGCGCCGCCAATTGGCCGCCGCTGAAGGCTGACGCCAACGCCAAGGCCGAGGGCGAATGGACGATCGTCGACCGCACCGACGGCACCAGGATGTGGGCCTACGAAGGCAAGCCGCTCTACACGTTCATCAAGGACAAGAAGGCCGGCGACGTCACCGGCGAGGGCGTCGGCGGCGTCTGGCATATCGCCAAGGCCGACTAAGCCTTGAGCTTCTGATCCGCTGTAACAGGCGGTAACACGGCTGGTCGCTGGGAGCTTGACCCAACCGCCCCGGCGGCCGACTTTTCAGCACGCCAATTCCTTGCAACTATCCGGGCAAATGCCGGGCTACCGATTGCGCGCTTCACAGCATCTGTTCAAGCGGGGCTGGCGCGTGCTCGATGTTTCTCTTATATCCGCGGGAGAGTTTGTCCCGTTCTCCAGGATCAATTGCCGGGTGTTGTCCAGCGATAGGCTGCTCATTTCCCTTGTCCAGGATTGCGGAAATCGCATGGCGCGCCGCTGGGTTGCGCATTCGGTGCAGGGCCGCATTTTGACTGCTTGGCCTTGACCGGATGCAAAAGCGCGGCCATGTGAGCGACACATTGAACGAGATTTCGTCGCGCGCAGCGGAATTCTTCTGCCGCATCACAACTGATATGAGACCGTATGGACGTCGTCGTCGTCGAATCGCCGGCCAAGGCGAAGACAATCAACAAGTACCTCGGCAAGAACTACAAGGTTCTGGCTTCGTTCGGCCATGTCCGCGATCTGCCGGCCAAGGATGGCTCGGTGCGTCCGGATGAGGACTTTGCCATGTCCTGGGCCGTCGACACCGCGTCTGGAAAGCGTCTCGCCGATATCGCCAAGGCGGTCAAGGACGCCGACGGGCTGATCCTCGCCACCGATCCGGACCGCGAGGGCGAAGCGATCTCCTGGCATGTCCTGGAAGTGCTGAAGCAAAAGCGCGCGTTGAAGGACAAGCCGGTCAGCCGCGTCGTCTTCAACGCCATTACCAAGGCGTCGGTGCTGGAGGCGATGGCCAATCCGCGCCAGATCGATGCGCCGCTGGTCGATGCCTATCTCGCCCGCCGTGCGCTCGACTATCTGGTCGGCTTCACGCTGTCGCCCGTGCTGTGGCGCAAACTGCCCGGCGCCCGGTCCGCCGGCCGTGTCCAGTCGGTGGCGCTGCGTCTGGTCTGCGACCGCGAATCCGAGATCGAACGCTTCGTCCGCGAGGAATACTGGCAGGTCGCCGCCATTCTCGGCACGCCGCGCAAGGAAAATTTCGAGGCGCGGCTGACCACCTTCGAGCGCAAGAAGCTGCAAAAGCTCGACATTTCCAACAAGGCGCAGGCCGACGACATCAAGGCGATGCTCGAAGGCGCCAGCTTCAAGGCGGCGTCGGTCGAAGCCAAGCCGACCAAGCGCAATCCCGGGCCGCCCTTCACCACCTCGACGCTGCAGCAGGCAGCCTCGTCGGGTCTCGGCTTTTCGGCCAACCGCACCATGCAGGTGGCGCAGCGGCTCTATGAGGGCATGGAGATCGGCGGTGAGACCACCGGCCTGATCACCTATATGCGGACCGACGGCGTGCAGATGGCACCCGAGGCGATCTCTGCCGCACGCGATGCGATCGCCAAGGAATTCGGTGCCAAATACCTGCCTGAAAAGCCGCGCTATTATTCCGCCAAGGCCAAGAATGCCCAGGAGGCGCACGAAGCGATCCGTCCGACCGATTTCATGCGCACGCCGGCTTCCGTCAGGCAGTATCTCGACGCCGACCAGGCGCGGCTTTACGAGATGATCTGGAAACGCGCCATCGCCAGCCAGATGCAGCCGGCCGAGATAGAGCGCACCACGGTCGAGATCGAGGCCATCAACGGTTCGCGTACCGCCGAGCTTCGTGCTGTCGGTTCCGTTGTTCGCTTCGACGGCTTCCTTGCTGCCTACATCGAGCAAAAGGAAGAAGATTCGGAAGACGAGGAAAGCCGCCGCCTGCCCGAGATCCGTGCCGGCGAGCAGCTCACACGCGAGGCGATCAACGCCACCCAGCACACCACCGAGCCGCCGCCGCGTTATTCGGAAGCTTCGCTGATCAAGAAGCTGGAAGAGCTGGGCATCGGCCGGCCGTCGACCTATACGGCGATCCTGAAGACGCTCGAGGATCGCGATTACGTCACCATCGACAAGCGCAAGCTGGTGCCACAGCCCAAGGGCCGGCTATTGTCAGCCTTCCTCGAAAGCTTCTTCGAGCGTTATGTCGAGTACGACTTCACCGCTTCGCTCGAGGAGAAACTCGATGAAATCTCCGACGGCAAGCTCGCCTGGAAGGACGTGCTGCGCGATTTCTGGAAGGATTTTTCCGGCGCCGTCGCCGACATCAAGGAGCTGCGGGTCACCGACGTCCTCGATGCGTTGAACGAGGAACTGGCGCCGCTGGTGTTTCCCGCGCGCGAAGACGGTTCGAACCCGCGCATCTGTCCGAAATGCGGCACCGGCAACCTGTCGCTGAAGCTCGGCAAGTTCGGCGCCTTCGTCGGCTGTTCGAACTATCCCGAATGCTCCTTCACCCGCCAGCTTGGCGACGCCGCCAATCCCAATGGTGAGAACGGCGGTGGCGAAGACGGCACCAAATTGCTCGGCAAGGACCCCTATACCGCCGAGGAGATCACGCTGCGCAATGGCCGGTTCGGCCCCTATATCCAGCGCGGCGACGGTAAGGATGCCAAGCGCTCCAGCCTGCCCAAGGGCTGGACTGCCGATTCGATCGATCATGAAAAGGCGCTCGCCTTGTTGTCGCTGCCGCGCGACGTCGGCAAGCATCCGGAATCCGGCAAGATGATTTCGGCCGGGCTGGGGCGCTACGGGCCGTTCGTGCTGCATGACGGCACCTACGCCAATCTCGACAGCATCGAGGACGTGTTCTCGATCGGCCTCAATCGCGCCGTCTCGGTGATCGCCGAGAAGCAATTGAAGGGCAAAAGTGGCCGCAATGGCGGCACAGCCGCTGCGCTCAAGGAACTTGGCGAGCATCCTTCCGGCGGCGGCAAGATCGTCGTGCGCGACGGCAAATACGGCCCCTATGTGAATTTCGGCAAGGTGAATGCGACGCTGCCGAAGGGCAAGGATCCGCAATCGGTGACGATCGACGATGCCGTTGCGCTCATTGCGGAAAAGGAAGCCAAGGGCGGCAATGGCGCCAGGAAGCCCTTCCGCAAAGCGGCCGCGCCTGCCAAGAAACCGGCTGCAGCCAAAAAACCGGCGGCCAGGAAAAAGGGATAGGACAGGTTGGCGCGCAAAGTCTCCGGAAGAAGCCACGGCGATCTGCGCACCGCCGATACCCGCGCCAAGGTCAGGGACAATTACCGGCCGTCACGCGACGAGATACTGCGTTACATCGCCGAAAATCCGGGCCGCGCCGGAAAACGCGACATCGCCAAGGCGTTTGCGCTACGCGGCGAAGACCGTATCTGGCTGAAGGACGTCTTGCGCGACCTGCAGGATGAAGGCCTGCTGACCAAGGAGCGCAAGCGGCTCGCCCGTGTCGGCGCCCTGCCCCACGCCGCGGTGCTCGACATCTTCGGCCGTGACGCCGACGGTGTGCTGCTGGCGCACCCGACCGAAGCGATCGGCAATGGCGAACCTCCGGTCATAGCGATCCGCGTGTCGCGCGGCGGCAATGGGCCGACGCCTGGTATCGGCGACCGCGTGCTGGCCAAGACCTTTCCGACCGACGACCCGGCAGGCCCCGCCTATACCGGCCGGGTTATGAAGATATTCGAGAAGCGCACCGATGCGGTTCTCGGCGTTTTTCGCGTGCTGAAGGACGGCACGTTCCGCATCGAGCCGGTGGAAAGGCGCCAACCGGAGCTGGTCGTCGACAAGGAATTCCAGAACGGCGCCAAGAACGGCGACCTGGTCGAGGTCGAGCCGGCGCGGGCCTCCCGCTACGGGCTGCCGAGAGCCAAGGTTCTGGCGGTGTTGGGCTCGCTGACTAGCGAAAAGGCGGTCTCGATGATCGCCATTCACGCACACGACATTCCGCATATTTTTCCCGCCGACGTCATCGCCGAGGCGGAGGCGGTCAAGCCGGCGACGCTTGCCGGCCGCGAGGATTGGCGCGAGCTGCCGCTGCTCACCATCGATCCGGCCGACGCCAAGGATCATGATGACGCGGTGTTCGCCATGCCCGACACCGACGAGAAGAACGCCGGCGGCGTGGTTGTCACCGTCGCCATTGCCGACGTCGCTGCATACGTGCGCTATGGCACGGCGCTCGATCGCGAAGCGCTGAAGCGCGGCAATTCGGTCTATTTCCCCGACCGCGTCGTGCCGATGCTGCCGGAGCGCATCTCGAACGACCTCTGTTCACTGCGCGAGGGCCAGGATCGTCCGGCGATAGCGGTGCGTATGACTTTTTCGGCCGACGGCCACAAACTCAGACACTCGTTCCATCGCGTCATGATGAAGTCGGCGGCGAAACTCGCCTATCAGCAGGCGCAAGCGGCGATCGACGGCGCACCGGACGACACGACTGGCCCGATTCTCGATTCGGTGCTGAAGCCGCTATGGGACGCCTACGGGATCCTGAAGCGCGGCCGCGACACGCGCCAGCCGCTTGAACTCGATCTGCCCGAGCGCAAGATCCTGCTCAAGCAGGACGGCACCGTCGACAAGGTCGTCGTGCCGGAGCGGCTCGACGCGCACAAGCTGATCGAAGAGTTCATGATCCAGGCCAATGTCGCCGCCGCCGAGACACTCGAGGCGAAGCGGCAGGCGCTGGTCTATCGCATCCACGACGCGCCTTCGCTCGCCAAGCAGGAATCGCTGCGTGAATTCCTGCAGACGCTCGGCCTGTCGCTGGCGCGCGGCGCGCAGATGCGGCCGAACCAGTTCAACGGCATCCTCGCTCGCGTGCGCGGCGCCGACAATGAGGGACTGGTCAACGAAGTGGTGCTGCGCTCGCAGAGCCAGGCCGAATATTCGCCCGCCAATATCGGCCATTTCGGCCTCAACCTGAAGCGCTACGCGCATTTCACCTCGCCGATCCGTCGCTATGCCGACCTGATCGTGCATCGCGGGCTGATTGCCGCACTCGGCCTTGGTCCGGGGGGCCTGACGCAGGACGAGGCGGAGCGGCTGGAAGAGGTCTCGGCGCTGATTTCGGCGACCGAGCGGCGCGCGATGGCTGCCGAGCGCGACACGGTCGACCGGCTGATCGCCGCCTATCTCGCCGAGCGCATCGACGACCGTTTCGACGCCCGTATTTCGGGCGTCACCAAATCGGGCCTGTTTGTCCAATTGCCGCAGTATGGCGCGGATGGCTTCATTCCGGTTTCAACCCTGGGCGGCGACTACTATATATACGACGAAACTGCTCGATCGCTTTTCGGAGAACGCACCGGCAAGGGCTATCAGCTTGCTGATCGCGTCGAGGTTCGCCTGATCGAGGTGGCGCCGATGGCCGGCGCGATGCGTTTCGAGATGCTGACCGAGCCAAAGCCGCTGCCCGGCTCCAAACGGTCGTTTCACAAGGCCAAAGGCCGCGCCCGGGCGTCGCAATCGCGTCCAGGCTCCCGCGGCAGGAGACGGTAATGCCAACAGAACTGCAGGTGGAAGAACGGGTTTTCGGCGGCGAACATCACTCGGGCCGGACCGCCCGGCCGCTATGGACGGCAATGAAGCGCGGCATGCTCGGCCGCTGCCCGCATTGCGGCGAGGGCAAGCTGTTTCGCGCCTTCGTCAAGACCGTCGACAAATGCGGTCGTTGCGGCGAGGAGCTCCACCACCATCGCGCCGACGACCTGCCGGCCTATCTTGTGGTGGTCATTGTCGGCCACATCGTGCTTGGCGCTTTCATGGGTGTGGAGGCGACCTCGACGCTGTCGACCTGGCAGCACATCGCCATCTGGGTGCCATTGACCATCATTCTCGCCGTCGTCCTGCTGCAGCCAGTCAAGGGCGCTGTCATCGGCTTGCAATGGGCGTTTTATATGCACGGCTTTGGCGGTGACGAAGATCTGATCGAGTCGCATCCCGAGGCTTGAAACCGAGGCTGGCGCAATCGGCATGGCTGGACGCCACTTTCGCATCGGAGAAGATTCCGCTAGGTCGAGCGCATGGACGTTGTGACCAAGGCGGAAGTCGACAAGGTTGAGCGGGTCGCGCTCGACGCCAAGCCTATACGCCCGCGCGACGCCGCGACGCTGATCCTGCTCGACGGCAAGGGCGACGAGATCCTGGTGCTGATGGGCCGCCGCCACGCCCGTCATGCCTTCATGCCGGGAAAATTCGTGTTTCCGGGCGGCCGCACCGATCCGGCCGACAGCCACATCCCGACAGCCACCGCACTTCATCCCGACGAAGAAGCGAGATTGACCGCTGGCATCGGCCGCACCAGCCCGGCCCGCGCCCGCGCCATTGCCCTGTCGGCAATCCGCGAAACCTATGAGGAGGCCGGCCTGCTGATCGGCCAAAAAGGGGTCTTCGCAACCGCCAAGCGCGACTGGAAGGGCTTTGTCGAGCACGGCGTCATCCCATCACTGCAAGCGCTGCGCTTCGTCGCACGCGCCATCACCCCGCCCAACCGGGTGCGCCGGTTCGATACGCGCTTTCTCGCCGCATGGCGCGACGATGTCGCCGTGGAACTGCCGGATGGCGGTCCGACCAACGAATTGGAGGACGTCGTTTGGCTGCCGCTGGCCAAGGCCAGGCAAGCAGATATCCCAGACATCACGCGCACGGTCCTGGAGGGACTGGAAATCCGCCTCGCCCAGGATCCGCTGCTGAGCCCCGGCGGTCGCGTGCCGTTCTACCGGCTTGTCCGCAATCGCTTCGTCCGCGAAATTCTCTAGAGCAGCCAGGCATTCCATGACAGTCGACATCCAGCCGCAGGGCAAGGAACGCGTACACTGGCTGCCGATGGTCGCGGCGATCTCGTCGATCAGCGTCGTCGGCATTGCCATCGGGCTCGGCATGCCGCTGCTCAGCGTGATCCTTGAAACACGCGGCCACTCCGCGTCGATGATCGGCCTCAACACCGCGGTCGCCGGCCTCGCCTCGATCGCCGGCGCGCCGCTCGCCACTCCGCTTGCCATGCGGTTCGGGGTCGCCTGGACAATGCTTGCCATGATTGCGGCCGGAGCGCTGGCCTTTGTCGGTTTCCATTTCGCGCCAGCTTTCTGGATGTGGTTTCCGCTGCGGGTCCTGCTGCATATCGCGCTGACGGTGCTGTTCATCCTCTCGGAATTCTGGATCAGCACCTCGGCGCCGCCACACCGGCGCGGACTGGTCCTCGGCATCTATGCCACCGTGCTGTCTCTCGGCTTTGCTGCCGGGCCTTGGCTGTTCGCCCACCTTGGCAGCAGCGGTTTCCTCCCTTTCGGCGTCACCATCGCGCTGGTTACGCTGGCTGCCATACCGGTGCTGGCGGCACGCAACGAGAGCCCGACGATCGTCTCGGACGGCGAAACCAGCAATTTCCTGCGTTATATCTGGCTGGTGCCGACGGCGACCGCCGCCGTGCTGGTATTCGGCGCGGTCGAGACCGGCGGCTTTGCGCTGTTCCCCGTCTATGGTAGCCGCATCGGCTACTCAGAGGCGGACGCAGCCCTTTTGCTCACCATGATCGGCCTCGGCAACGTGCTGCTGCAGATCCCGATCGGCATGATCAGCGACCGCGTCAGCGACCGCCGCTATCTGCTGATGGCCTGTGCCACCGTCGGGCTTGCCGGCACAATCTTCATGCCGTTCTTCGCGCAGAACTGGCATTTGATGGCAGCGCTTCTGTTCGTCTGGGGCGGTGTGGTCGCTGCCATGTACACAATCGGCCTGGCGCATCTCGGCTCGCAGCTTTCCGGCCACGAATTGGCCTCCGCCAACGCCGCTTTCGTGCTCTGCTACGGCGTCGGCATGGTGCTTGGCCCGCAGGCAATCGGCATCGGCATGGACGCTTTCGGGCCGTCGGGCTTCGGTTGGGCGCTCGGCCTGTTCTTCGCGTGCTATATCGTGCTGGTCGGCACCAGGCTGCTCCGCAAAATCCTCTGAGTCGGTCCAGCTTCCGACATCGCTCCCACTGCTGACCAACTACTGACACAACCGTGTCAGGAGGGCTCGAGTATATGCTCCCCCAAGTGCATAAGCAGGGAGACCTCGGATGATCGATAGTGGCTTCGAAACGAAATCGCTGCGGATGGAATTGCTGCTGCTGGTGACCTTTCAGGCACCGGCAGCTGATGTCGATCGCATCATGGAAGCTGTGGTCGCGATCGCGCCGCTCAGAATGGGCAAATATGACAGCAATGCCTTTCAGTCGGCGGACGGCATCGAACGCTACCGGCCGCTTGAAGGTGCCGCCGCCGGCGCCGAGACCGAATTGCGCAGGCGGCCTGGGACTGTCGAGGTGTCGTTCGAACTGCCAGATGATCAGAAGCTCGCCGCTCGCGTCGTCGAAGCGATTTACCAGGTTCACAGCTATCAGGAGCCGGTGATCCGCATTCAGCCACTGCTTGCCAGCCGCTCCAAGGGTCTCGACGATCGCGCCAACCCGAACCGCTGGTGGAACACGACGGGAGATTGGAAGAAGGTGTTGCCAGTCACGGAAGACGCATGAACCTGGACAAGGGTTGACTTTCCGGGCGCGTTCTTTATGTGTCGCGGCAAGTTTCCCGCGTCCGGGTGTTTCCCGTGCTCCAGCGGCCAAAACTCCACGAACATTAACGGACGAACATCATGGCCAAAGCCGCAAACATCAAGATCAAGCTTCTGTCGACCGCTGACACCGGTTTCTTCTACGTGACCAGCAAGAACAGCCGCACCAAGACGGACAAGCTGTCGTTCCGCAAATATGACCCGGTCGCCAAGAAGCACGTCGAATTCAAGGAAACCAAGATCAAGTAATCGGGTTTCTCTCGCAGTACCGAAACGCCGCCTTCCGGGCGGCGTTTTTCGTTTCGGGAATTCAGGACTAGAGCATTTTGCAGCCAAATGGAATCATTTGGCGTCCGCATAAATGCGGCAAAACAGATAATTAGAGCGAGTTACCGGTTCCAAGAGAACCGGAACCGCTCTAGTCGATGCGATCGCCGCTTGCCGGATCGAACAGATGCAGCGACGCCGGATCAGCCGACAGGCGCACGCCCTCACCCGGCTTCACGCTGGCCCGGCCCATGGCAAACACGCAGACCTGCTGGCCGGCAAGCCTGGTATAGAACTGGGTCGACAAGCCGAGCGGCTCCACCACGCCCACCTCGCCTTTCAGCGCGCCATTGTCGGCGAGCCGGATATGCTCGGGCCGCAAGCCGACGGTGATCGCATCGCCATCCCTGAGCGGCAGGCCGTCGGGCAGCCTCAGCTTCTGGCCGTCGGCCAGGATGGCATCCGGCCCGGCGCCCTTTTCAACCACGGCAGGCAGAAAATTCATGCCGGGCGAGCCGATGAACCCGGCGACGAACATGTTGACCGGCCGGTCGTACAGATCGAGCGGCGCGCCGACCTGCTGGACGAGGCCGTCATGCATGACGACGATACGGTCGGCCATTGTCATCGCTTCGGTCTGGTCATGGGTGACATAGACCGAAGTGGTCTTCAATTGCTGGTGCAGCGCCTTTATCTCGGCACGCATGTGGACGCGCAGCTTGGCGTCGAGGTTCGAAAGCGGCTCGTCGAAGAGAAAGACCTTCGGGTCGCGCACGATGGCCCGTCCCATGGCGACGCGCTGGCGCTGGCCGCCGGACAATTGCCGCGGCAGGCGTTGCAGAAGGGCATCGAGCCCGAGCCGCTTGGCGGCGGCGTCCACCCTTGCTTCGATGGCTGGCTTGCCGGCCTTCCTCAACATCAGGCTGAAGCCCATGTTCTTCGACACGTCCATATGCGGATAGAGCGCGTATGACTGAAACACCATGGCGATGTCGCGGTCCTTTGGCGCGATGTCGTTAACCAGGCGCTCGCCAATATGGATCTCGCCGCCGGAGACCTCCTCCAGCCCGGCGATCATGCGCAGCAGGGTCGATTTCCCGCAGCCGGACGGGCCGACCAGGACCACGAACTCGCCGTTGGCGATTTCGAGATCGACCGCGTGCAGGACGCGCACGGCTCCATAGTCTTTGCGGACTTTGTCGAGTGTGACGGAGGCCATCGATCTATCCCTTGACGGCGCCGGCGGTAAGGCCGGTGACGAGGTAACGTTGCAGGAAGGCAAAGAAGACGCAGACGGGGATCAGCGCCAGGATGGAAGCCGCCATCATTTGTCCCCAGTCGACCGCGAATTTGCCGATGTAGGTGAGCAAGCCGACCGCGAAAGTCTTCTGCTCGTCGCTGGAAATCAGCATCAGCGCAAACAGCAACTCGCTCCACGCGGCGGTAAAGACGAAGCCAAGCGTCGCCCCCATGCCGGGCAGCGTCAGCGGCACGATCACCTTGCGCATCGCCTGCAGGCGCGTGCAGCCGTCGATCATCGCTGCCTCTTCCAGGTCTCGCGGGATGCCGTCGAAGAACGACTGCATCAGGAAGGTTGCAAAGGCTGTATTGAAGGCGGTGTAGATGATGACGAGGCCGGTCAGGCTGTTGATGAGACCGATCTGCCCCATGATGCGGTAGATCGGTGGAATGACCATCACCAGCGGAAAAGTCTGGGTGAGCAAAAGCAGGATGGCCAGGGTCGCCTTGCCGCGGAACGAAAAACGCGACATGGCATAGCCGGCAAGCGTGGCAATGACCGTTACGAAGGCGGCCGTCGACACCGAAACGATAACGCTGTTTAGGAAATAGCGCGGAAAATCGGTGGCTTCGAGCACGGTGACGAAGTTCTGCAGCGTCGTTTGCGACGGCCAGAAAGTGATGCCTTCGGAATAGAGCAGCCGCTCCGGCGTGACCGAGATCTTCAACGTCCAGAAGATCGGGAACAGCGCGAAGGCCATATAGGCGCCGATCGCGCCGTAAAGGCCGATGCCGCCGAGAACGCGCGAGGAGACGGAGCGTCCGGCAATCATCAGACGTGCCTTACCAGCGAACGGCGGATGCCAATCAGCGCAACCGCATAGACGATGAGCAGCACGAGCAGCAGCACCGCCACAGCGGAGGCATAGCCCTTGTCTAGCGACTTGAACGCGCTGACGTAGATGTAGACCGGCACCGTGGCCGTCGAACCGGCAGGCCCGCCTTCGGTCATGACGAAGATCAGGTCGGCGAAGGTGGCGATCCATATCGTGCGCAGCATGACGGTAATGACGATGGTCGGCGCCAGGAACGGCAGCGTCACCTTGGTAAAGCGTTGCCACGGCGAGGCGCCGTCGATGGCCGCCGCCTCATGCAGTTCTGACGGGATCGACTTCAACGCCGCCAAAAGCGTGATGGCAAAAAAGGGAATGCCGAACCAGACATTGGCGACGATCGGTCCCCACATGGCTGTCGAGGGATCGGAGAGCACGTTGGTTGGCTCGATCTTCAGCCCCGAGGCGTAGAGCCAATGCGGCAGCGGCCCGATGATCGGGTTGAACAGCCAGGCCCAGGTCAGGCCCGAGAGGAAGGACGGTACCGCCCAGGGCAGGAACACCACCGCCTGCACGATCTTTCTGCCCCGGAACGGCGTGTCTAGCAGCAGCGCCAGGCCAAGGCCGAGGAAGAACTGGAAGAACAGGCTGGCTGCCGTCCACCACAGCGTGTTGACGAGCGCCTGCCCGAGCACGGGATCCGACAGCATCGCCTGATACTGCCCAAGCCCGACATATTCGGATTTGAAAGCGGAGAATTTGCGGAACGAGTAACCGACACCGATAACCAGCGGCACCAGCAGCACGACGACCAGCAGCACGATCGCCGGGCTGAGATAGAGCCAGGGCTCGATCGCGGCATGGGATAGCCGCTTTTTTCGCGGCCTGCCGACGGATCGTATTTCGGACACGGCGTAGGTCATGGGTGCTGGATTGTCTCCTGGGGCAAGCATGGGGTGGCGACAGCGCCTTTCCCGTTTACGGGGAGATGCCGGTCCACCCTCCGCAGCTGCTGCGGAGGACGGGCAGGCAGAATGAGAGGCAACACGAGCGACGACGGGTTGGCGCCGCCCCTCATCCGTCACTTTGTGACACCTTCTCCGCGTGAACGGGGAGAAGCGAGGAAAGCTATTTCTTGTTCTTGGCCATCCAGTCCTGCTGTTCCTTGGTCAGGAACGTGGCCCATTCGTCGGCCACGTCCTTTGCCGCCTTCTGACCAAGCAGCACTTCCTGAAAATTCTTGATCGCCACCTGGTCGACGAAATTGCCGAGATTTTCCAGATGCGTCGGAGGCGTCACCATCTCGTATTTGTCGCCGTTGTTCAGTTCCTCGAACCAGCCTTTGAACTGCTCGGTCCTGAAGTGAGCGTCCTGGTCGGCGCCGTTGTGGATTGGAATGACGCCGACTTCCTTTGCCCATTCCAGATTGTCCTTGGGCGACAAAAGCGTTGCCATCAGCTTCCAGGCATCGTCCTTGTGCTGGGAATTGGCGAACATCGCCCAGCCGGCATAACCGAGCGTCGGATAGGATTTGCCGCTCGGCCCGACTGGCATCGGCGCCACGGCGAAGTCGTCGGCGCTCATCTTGTCGGCGATGCCGAGCAGCGCGTCGGGATCTTGGTTCAGCATGGCGCAGGTGCCGCTATAGAACCCGGTGACGGTCTCGTTAAAACCCCAGCTCACCGCGTCCTTCGGCGCCAGGCCGTTCTTGTACATGTCGGCGAGCATCTGCAGGCCCTTGACCGAGCCTTCCTCGTTGATGGTCGAGGTGCCGTCCTCGTTGAAATAGCCGCCCTTGCCGGCGGCAATGTTCATGAACATGTGCATCCCGTTGAAGGCGCCAGGGCCGCCGCGCAGGCAGTAGCCGTATTTGCCCGGTATCGCGGAGATCTTCTTGGAGTCCTCGACGAACTCGTCGAGCGTCGCCGGCGGACCGTCCAGACCAGCCTCCTTGAACAGCTTCTTGTTCCAGAACAGCGCGTTCAGGTAATAGCCATAAGGGATCATGTACTGCTTGTTGTCGACCGTCGAGCCGAACTGCTTGGCACGCTCGCCCAGCGTTTTGGCATCATCCCATTTGGCCATGTATGGCCCGAGATCCTCGAGCTGGCCGTTGGTCGCATAAAGACCCATCCAGCGTTCCGGCATCTCGACGATGTCGGGCGTGTCGCCGGCCTGCACCATGGTAAGGAACTTCTCGAACGCCTGGCCCCAGGGCAGCGATACCAGCTCGACCTTGACACCCGGATTGGCCGCCTCGAACTCGGCGATCTGTTTCTTGAGGAATTCGGTACGCGGCGGGCTGGTGATGACCTCGACCATCTTGACCGTGGAATCGGCCAGCACGCTGCCGGCGGAAATAGCCAGACCCGCGACGGCACCCAGAAGGATGCTCAGTTTTTTCATGTTCAGCACTCCCATTTTGAACGGCTCCTTTATCTTTTTGCTCTGTCGAAGGCCTGGGCAACATCCGCCCACAGGTCTTCGACACTTTCCAATCCGACACTGAAGCGGATGGTTCGCGGGCTGACGCCGAAGCGCGCCATCGAATTCAGGCCCGGCGTCTGCTCGAGCGAGGCCTTTGCTGGAACGACCAGGCTCTCATGGCCGCCCCAGCTGACGCCGATGCGAAAGAGTTTCAGCGCATCGACGAAAGCCGGGATGTCGACGTCTTCCGTCACCTCGAATGAGAACAGCCCGGCATAGCCGGCAAGCGTCGCCTTGCCCGGATGGTTGGAATAGGCCGGGTGGTTGACCCGCTCGACATGGCCATGCGCTTTCAGCCGCTCGGCGATGGTCAGCCCGCTCTTCATGTGATGCGGCAACCGCAGAGGCAATGTGCGCAGGCCACGCAGCAACAGCCAGGCCTCGAAAGGCGAAAGTTTGGCGCCGAGATAGGAATAGGTCTGCTCGTTGATATGTCGGATATGGGCAGCCGAACCGGCCACCACACCGGCGACGGTATCGCTGTGGCCGCCGAGATATTTCGAGGCCGAATGCAGCACCAGGTCGACACCGTGCGAAATCGGCTTCTGGAACACCGGCGTCGCCCAGGAATTGTCGATTGTGGTGATGACGCCCTGCTCTTTGGCCAGCCGCGCCAGGTGGGTTATGTCCTGGAGCTCGAACATCATCGACGTCGGGCTTTCCAGGTAGAGCAGCTTGGCGCCGGGAAGTGCTGCCGCGACCGCGTCCGGATCGGAACCGTCGACATAATCGACCTTGATGTCGAGCCGTGGCAAAAGCCGTTCAAACAGACGGTAGGCATCGCCGTAGCAATTGCGCACGACAACCATGCGCTCGCCGGCACCGACGAAAGCAAGCACCGTGGCGCTGATCGCCGCCATGCCGCTGGAAAAGCCGCGCGCGGCCTCCGCGCCTTCGAGAGCGGCGACACGCGCCTCGAACTCCATGACCGTCGGGTTGTCGCCGCGCGAATAGATCGGCTGGCGTCGCCTGCCGGCGAATGTATCGGCCATCTCCGTATAATTGGAGAAGGTGAAGAGCGAAGTCTGGTAGATCGGCGGCACTACCGCGCCGCCGGGGAAAGGCTCGTCATGGGCGAGAAGCGTCGCTGCCTCGGCGAGATAGTCGTTTTCGAAACCGGCGGGATGATCGCTCATTTCTGGCCTGAAAATTCGAGTTTGGCCGCGCCGCGCTTCAGATCGTCCTCGACGGTGGCGATCAGCTTGAGCGCCTCGGCCCGGGCCCCCTCCGGATCGTGCGCGGCAATGCGTTCGTAGATGGTGCGGTGGTAAGGAAAGCTGGCGTGGCCGAAATCACGCACGCCGAGCGGATGTTCCCAGAAACGGTGGAACAGTTCGTGCATGGCGGCGATGATCTGCTCGAAGAGCGGATTGCCGGAACTGCGGTAGATCGACTGGTGGAATTCCCAGTCCTCCTCCGCCGACATGCCGGCGCGCATGTGGAAGGCCTGCTCCATAATGTCGAGCTTGCGCCCGATCTCGGCGATCTCGGCCTGGTCCGCGCGAACGGCGCACAGGGCGGCGGCTTCCGCTTCCAGTGCCCGGCGGATTTCCAGCGTCTGCATCAGGCTGGTGAAATCATTGCCGCCGGCCAGTGTCAGCGGCATGTGCAGCATGTCCAGCGAGACCACTCCCTTGAGATAGGTGCCGCTGCCTTGCCGCCGTTCGACCAGGCCGAGCCCTTCCCAGCGCGTCAGCGCCTCGCGCACGGTGTTGCGGCTCACCTTGAGGCGCTCGGCCAGGATGCGTTCGGTCGGCAGTCTCTGGCCGGGCCCCAGAGCTTCCCGCATTACAAAGCCGGCCAGCGCCTTGAGCACCGCGTCGTCGCGAGCAGTTGCCTGTATGGGGGAAAGGCCGAATTCGGTCATGCCAACGGGTCACCAAATGGCTCAATGGTCCAACCAATTTCTGCATAGAAGACAGGCCCTGTCAACCGACTGCGGGCGCATACGCTCTGCCCAGCCGGCTATTTCAAAGGGCGCTGTCGCTGCCGCAACAAAACCAAAGCGTTTTCCGGGTTTTGGCGCAGAATCCTGATGTGTTTTGAAAATTGGGGGCCGGCCGGCGTTTGGCAGCGGTACGAGGAGGCCACTATGTGCCAGCGCCGGCCAGCCGACCCCACGGACCCAGGAGATGCGGCGGACCTGAGCATCATGGGGTATTCTTTGGGTCGAACCGGCGATCTAGACCTCGTGCCGGTTACGTCTAAGGGCTGCACATTTGCGCAACAACTTATGAAAATCAACAGTTTCTTAACCAAGCCTCGCAACTCGCTTGGATTAAGGTAAATTCGTAACCTTGTCGGGTTGACCGGCTAATTCGTCTATGGTGCTACGCCGCCTTGGCGACGACGCGATTGCGGCCGCCGCTCTTGGCCTCATAGAGCGCGAGGTCGGCTCGTTTCATCAGCGCCGCGACCGTGTCCACGCCTTTCAGCACCGACGACACGCCGACGCTGACGGTGACTTCGATCGCTTTGCCCTCGCTGCCAACGGCAAACGGCAGTTGGGCGATTTCGGCGCGAATGCGTTCGGCTACCTTTTCGGCTACCGCGCCGTCCGTGTCCGGCATCACCACAACGAACTCCTCGCCACCGAAGCGGCAGGCTAGATCGATGCCGCGCACGTTCTTGCGCAGCCGCCGCGCGAATTCGCGCAGCACGTCGTCGCCGCCGTCATGGCCATGCGCGTCGTTGATGCTCTTGAAGCGGTCCAGATCGGTGATCATCACCGACAGCGGCCGGCGCCGTGCCACGGCGCGGTCGAACAGCGTCTGCAGATGGCTGTCGAGATAGCGGCGGTTGTGCAGGCCGGTCAGGGCATCGGTCACCGCCATCTCGATGGTCTGGGTGACGCTGGCGCGAAGCTGGTCGTTGTAGCGCTTGCGGCGCACCTGCGTGCGCAGCCGTGCCGTCAGCTCCTGCTGGTCGATCGGCCGCATCAGATAGTCGTTGATGCCGAGTTCGAGGCCGCGGATGATACGCCCCTCCTCGCCCTCGTCCGCCAGAAGGATGATCGGCAGGAAACGGGTGCGATCGAGCGAGCGCAATTGCGAGCAGAGCCTCAGCGGGTCGAAATCGGCGAAGGCCGTCGAGATCATCACGCATTCATACGGCAGCTCGGCGGCCTGGAAGAAGCCGGCATGCGGATCGTTGGCGACGTCGAGAGCGGCACTGCCGCGCAGCATCTTCTGGATGCGCTCGAACGAGGATTTGCGCTCGTCGACCAGCAGCACCTTCGGCACCGCGTCATCGGTAGCGAAGTTGCGGCTCAAAAGCTCCTCGATGCCGATATTGCGTGTCGTCGAGGCGCGCAGCCGCAGCTCGTCGGTCAGCGACTTCAGCCTGACCAGGCTCTTCACGCGCGTCATCAGCTGCAGATCGTTGACCGGCTTGGTCAAAAAATCGTCGGCGCCGGCCTCGAGGCCACGCACCCGGTCCGAAACCTGGTCGAGCGCGGTGATCATCACGACCGGGATGTGCGATGTCGCCGGGTCGCCCTTCAGCCGCCGGCAGACCTCGAACCCGTCCATGTCGGGCATCATCACGTCGAGCAGCACGACATCGACCTTGCCGTTCTCGCAGATCTCGATCGCATCCGGCCCGTTGGTGGCGGTCAGAACCTCGAAATATTCGGCGAGCAGCCGGACCTCCAGCAGCCTGACATTGGCTGGGATGTCGTCGACGACGAGGATCCGCGCGGTCATTTCACAAAAGCTCCGGCTCGGCTGGAAAAATACATCAGGCATCGCCCAGGTAGGATTTGATGGTTTCGATGAAACGCGGCACCGAGATCGGTTTGGAGATATAGGCTTCGCAGCCCCCCTGGCGGATGCGTTCCTCATCGCCCTTCATGGCGAAGGCGGTGACCGCAATGACCGGGATGACGTGGAGATCATCGTCCTCCTTCAGCCATTTGGTGACCTCGAGGCCCGACACTTCCGGCAGCTGGATGTCCATCAGGATGAGGTCCGGCCTGTGCTGCCGCGCCAGATCCAGCGCTTCCAGGCCGTTGCGTGTGCGCACCGTCTCGTAGCCGCTCGCTTCGATGAGGTCGCGAAAGAGCTTCATGTTGAGCTCGTTGTCTTCGACGATCATAACCTTCTTTGGCATCGATTTCCCGTCCCGGCTGGCCTTCCACTCGAAGGGTGCCGTCATGCGCCCCTTTGTCGGCACGCACCAAACCTGTTCCCACTATACGGCAATATGATTGACGAAACGGAAACCGGCCGCCCCAAAAAGCTTTCGGATTCCAGGTCGGCGAGCTTGCTGCCGGCGACACTTGCCACTACTGCGAAAACAGAACGATTCCGCCCACGAAGGAAGGTAGCGATGGCAAACGCAGCGTCAATGCGCGAGGAAGCGGAAACGATTGCCGTAAAGGCGCTGGGCTTCGTCGCCGCCGATCCGGAACTTCTCCCCCGCTTCCTGGCGATCACCGGCATCGAAGCTCATTCCATCCGCCAGGCGGCGGGTGAACCGGGATTCCTGGCCGGCGTGCTGCAGTTCATCCTTGCCCACGAGCCGACGCTGATGCGTTTTTCCGAGGAGACCGGAACGCCGCCCGCCGCAATCGGCAAGGCATTGCGGGCGCTGCCGCTCGGCGACGACAATCATGAGCGTTCGATATAAGGGACGATCCCGAGACAGATCGCCGCGCCGAAAATCGTGAGTGCACTCGGCTTTGACGCCAGCCGCGTGGAGAGCAATTCCAGGAAAGCGTGAAACGGTTTTCCGTCTGGAATTGCGCAAAAACAAAGACATGGAGCGGATCGGCGTTTTCGTGAAACGATGAACCGCTCCAACCTCGGCATTTAGGGTTTCAACTTCGCCCCTGCCCCGCCATCGTCATTCTCGCCCGAGCCATGATCCGGAACGGTAACATCGCTTGGGTCCATGATGGGGTTGTCCTGAACGGCATCGGCCGGCTTCAGCATGGCGCCGTTGACCGTGACCGAGCCGTCTGCCTTGGCATTGATGATCCATTCCAGTCGACCATCCGGCAGTGCCTTGCCGAACCCTTTGACGGCGAGTGCGAACGGAAAATACTGTGCCGCTTCCGGTTCGGTCTTGGCCGCCGTCTGCAGAGCCTCCACGATCTTGTCATAGCCCGCGACATCGATGGTCATGCTCGTCTCGGGCTTCTTGCCGGGGAACGTCATTTCACCTTCCATCGCAATCTCGATATTGCCGTTCTTGATCGTGCTGTGTCCGAGAGTGGCCTTTGGCGTCTTGGCCAGGAAATCGGCGAAGATCTGCTTGCCGAAATCTGCCGGCAGCGGTGGATCCTTGCTGAAATCAAGGGTTTCGATGGTTTTCTTCGCCATGCTGTCCAGATCGATGTTGGTGCCGCCGAAGTTGAGGGCGATATCGGTCGGCAGCAACGCAACGCTCCAGCTGGGCAGCACCTGCTGTGGCATTGTCAGGCCGGAAACCTTGAACGCGTAGTTGATCTTGCCGTCCTTGGCGATGCCGTCCATGCCGACGGCGGTATTCAGTTGCGTCGCACCGAACTTGCCTACCGGGCTCTCGACCACAAAGTCCTTGAAGCCGTAGGTGCCGTCGATCCGCTCCCACAATGGCAGTGCTGCCGTCAGAAGCGATTTGAACTCCGCCTCATCCGCCTTGAATTTGGCTGTATCATCAGTCGCCACGATGAAAGCAAGCAGGTCGAGCAGCGGCTTTGTCCGCAAACCCTTGCCGGTCGCGTCCACGGAAAGTTCAGGCGCTTTTACAGCAGCCGGAAAACTCAACCCATTTTTGGGACCGTTGACTTTGATCGTTTCGGCGAAGTTCGTTATTTTTTCCGTCACCGTGAAATCGATGCCGCCATTTGCGGATTTGGTCGAAACTATTGCGGCAGTGCCAGCGCCGACCGTGACATCCGCCTGCTGCTTAGGCTCTCGGGTGGTCATCGTCATGCCAGCCATCGAACCGGTTGCGCTCGCGAAAGCGGCCAGGTCAGGGTCATAAACTCCGGTGAACTTGTTGTCCGACACGGAGAAGTCGATGTGCTGCGCCCCCTCAGGGCCAACGAAATCGATAGACCCCTTCGGGGACACGTCCGCTGAAACGTCCCAGTGTCCATCCTTGCGTGGCTTGACCAAGATGAAGTAAGGCGTGACGTCGAACTTGAAGGCCTGCTGCTTTGCCATCAAATCCGTGACCGGCTTGAAGTCGAAAGCGAGCTTGTAGGCATCGCCGTCGACTGAAATTTTCACGAACCCAATGTCGAACGGCTTCTTGCCGATATAGTGCGCCAGATCGTCGGAAAGCTGCTTCGCGCCTTGCCTGTCGACCGCTTGGCCGAAGGCCGGTGCGCTGCAGGCAAGAAGTAAAACAACTGGCAAAACGCGGTTCATGTCGATCCTCACTTAGTCGCGGCCCTCAAGCCGCTCTGTCACTGGTAGGCAAATACCATCGCCGCCGCAAGAGAAGGCCTATGTGTTGCGGCGGCTGCTAAAGCACCAGCCGCACCAGCGGTCGGCCCGGCTTGCGTTCGACCAACCGCTGGAACCCGGCCTTTTCGAAGACCCGCGACGAGCCGACGAACAGCCCGATCGACCGCGAATCCTTCGACAGGTCGATGGGGCAGGCCTCGATCAGGCGCGCGCCGTTCTGGCGGGCGAACTCGATGCCGCCTTGGACCAGGCGGTGCGACAGGCCCCTGCCGCGTGCCTTGGTGCGGATGAAGAAGCAGGAGATCGCCCAGACGCCCGGATCGGCGGCGTCGGCGGGGTCGATCGGCGCCGACCCCCTGCCCTGGTTGTTCCATTCGGGCACGTCGGCACGCGGGCCGATCTGCATCCAGCCGACCGCCTGGCCACCCTCGAAAGCCAACAGGCCGGGCGGCGGCCCGGCCTCGATTCGCGCCTTGATGTGGTCCTTGTTGCGCTCGCGATTGCTCGCGCGGCGCACCGCAGGCGCTAACCGGAAATGCGTACACCAGCAGCCGTAACAGGCGCCCTGCTTGCCGAAAAGATCCTCGAAATCCGCCCAAAGCTCAGGCACTAGCGGCGCTATGGTCGTATTCATGAGCTCTCTCCCGGCCCACCGCCTTGTCGTGGCGTCCGTCCTGACGTACCATTGCATTTGTTCTCTTTATGTTCGCAGCGATGGCGGCTCCTGTCAACAACCCCGAACACGGTTTTTGCCGCGACTGCCTGAATTTTCAGCGCAGCGAGGCACGCCGTTGCGAGCGCTGCGGCAGTCCAAGGCTCGCGCGCCATCCGGAGCTCTACCGGTTGCGCCTTGCCCATATCGACTGCGACGCGTTCTACGCGGCGGTCGAAAAGCGCGACAACCCGGCGTTGAAGGACCGGCCATTGATCATCGGCGGCGGCAAGCGTGGCGTCGTATCCACCGCCTGCTACATCGCCCGGATCCATGGCGTTCGCTCGGCAATGCCGATGTTCAAGGCGCTCGAAGCCTGTCCCGAAGCGGTGGTCCTCCCGCCGGACATGGAAAAATACGTGCGCGTCGGCCGCGAGGTGCGCGCCATGATGCAGGCGCTGACGCCGCTGGTCGAGCCGCTCTCGATCGACGAGGCCTTTCTCGACCTCGCCGGCACCGAGCGCTTGCATGGCCTGCCGCCTGCGGTGGTGCTGGCGCGCTTCGCACTCGGCGTGGAAAAGGAGATCGGCATCACCGTTTCAGCTGGCCTTTCCTACTGCAAGTTCCTGGCCAAGGTGGCATCGGACTTCCGCAAGCCGCGCGGCTTTTCGGTGATCGGCGAGACCGAGGCTATCGGCTTCCTGGCCGAGCAGCCGGTGACGCTGATCTGGGGGGTCGGCAAGGCCTTTGCCGTCACGCTCGAGCGCGACGGCATCCGCACCATCGGCCAGCTGCAGCGCATGGAGCGCGGCGATCTGATGCGCCGCTACGGCGTTATGGGTGACCGGCTCTACCGGCTCTCGCGCGGCGAGGACGACCGTCGCGTCGTTCCCGACCAGGACGCGAAAAGCGTCTCGGCGGAAACCACTTTCGACACCGACATCGCCTCCGTCGACGACCTGGTTTCGGTGCTGAGGGCGCTGTCGGAAAAAGTCTCGGCCCGGCTGAAAAAGTCCGGCATTGCCGGACGCACCGTCGTCCTCAAGCTGAAGACCCAGGATTTCAAGATCCGTACGCGCAATCGCCAGCTCGGCGATCCGACCCGGCTGGCCGACCGCATCTTTCAGACCGGGCTCGAACTGCTGCGCAAGGAGGCCGACGGCACGAAATACCGGCTGCTCGGCATTGGCGTCAGCGACCTCTCCGACGATGACCGGGCGGACCCGCCCGATCTGGTCGACGTCCAGTCACGCAAGCGCGCCATGGCCGAAGGCGCTATCGATACGCTGCGCGGCAAGTTCGGCCGCAGGGCGGTGGAAACCGGCTATACCTTCGGCAAGGGCCGCGATGCCCATCCGCCCGAACCGGTCGAGGAGTGATAGTCAGGTGCGCCGCAGATCGATCCTGCTGGTCACCACACTCTTGCCGGTTTTCGGATCGGTATCGATAACGGTCAGCCGCATGCCGTCCTCGCCGGTTTTCTCAACAGTCATTTGCGCCCTGCGGTCGCCATTGACCTCCTTGGCCCAACGAATGCCGAGATTGATCGCGTTGCCGGAGCGGCTGCCGCTCAATTGCGCCGGCCCGGTGCGCGATCCGACATAGGTGCCGGTGTATTTCGTCCCGCTCGATTTGAGATCGGCGCTGATGGCGCGCGTCACCACGATAAGACCGCGGCAGCTGCCGTCGAGCGATAGCGAGCTCGACGTTGCGTCGGAATTGAAATGACAGGAGACATTCACCGTCGGCGCATCGGTGGTGACCTTGACGGTGCCTTTGCCGGCGAAATTCCCCTGGAATGAGCGAAGAAAATCCGGATCGTCGGCATGCGCTGCGCCGGCCCCGGCCGTCAGGCACCCGGCAAGTACAAATCGTGCAAGTGATTTCATCGGACCGCTCCTCGTTGGTATCCAAAACACAGCACGCAAACACTGAGGGACCAACGCTTCCCTCAGCAGCGGGTTCCGGCTTCAACATCACTGTTTGCAACGCTTCACGGCTGGCCCAGTCGAATGCGCCGGCTAGCGGTTGCGATGAAAGCGCCGGCTTGCGACATAGCGCCCATGGCACCCGCACCCTCGATCCCCAAGGCCGCGTTCTGGATGGCGCTGTCGATCGCCTCGTTCCTGGCGATGTCGGTGGCCGGCCGCGCCACGACGGCAGAACTCAACGTCTTCCAGGTGCTCGAGCTGCGCTCGGTGATCGGCTTTTTCATCCTGCTGCCGCTGGTCATGATGTCAGGCGGTTTTCCGGCGATGCGCACCGGACGCCCGTTGGCCCATCTCGCCCGCAACGTCGTCCATTATACCGGCCAGGCTGCCTGGCTTTATGCCTTGACGCTGATCCCGCTTGCGGTGCTGATCTCGATCGAATTCACGACGCCGATCTGGACTGCGCTGCTGGCGGTAGCTTTCCTCGGCGAAAGGCTCTCCCGGCCAAGGCTGGCGGCGATCGTGCTGGGGCTGATCGGCGTGGTGATCATCGTGCGTCCGGGCGTCGGCGCGGTCAATCCGGGGCATGTTATCGTGCTGGGAGCAGCGGTCTGCTTCGGCGTCTCGGTGGTTCTCGTCAAGTCGCTGACGCGGACGGACAGCGTCGTGCGCATCATCTTCTGGATGCTGATCATCCAGTCGGTGCTTGGCCTCGTCCCGGCGCTTTACGAATGGCGCAACCCGTCGCTCGAGCTCTGGCCGTGGATCCTGCTGATCGCGTTTACCGGCATGTCGTCGCATTTCTGCATGGCCCTCGCACTTGTCTATGCCGATGCGACGGTCATCTCGCCAATGGACTTTTTGCGCGTACCGCTGTCGGCGATGATCGGATGGCTGCTTTATCGCGAGCAGATCGACGCCTTCACCGCCGGCGGCGCCCTGCTGATCCTGCTTGGCAATCTGCTCAATCTGCAGAAAAAAGCCGCCAAACCTGCGGAAGTGGCGGCAGCGTAGCCCTGCGTTTCAATCGCCGTCGTCGGGTATGTTCAGAACGTGCCCACAGGCCTTGCAATGAACGGCGTCGGGCTCGTGCCGCTGCAGCCCGCATTGCGGGCAAGGAAAGAACACGTTGGTGGGACGGAAGAGCGCCTGTGCAAGCCGGACGAACAGCGATATGCCAATGATCATGGTGGCGATCGCGGTGAGCTTGCCGGCCACACCGGGCAGGACGATGTCACCGAAACCGGTCGTGGTGACCGTGGCGACCGTGAAATACAGCGCATCGACATAGCCCTCGAGACCACCCACGGTGCGGAAGAAGAAGGTGTAGACGAAACCCGTGATGACAAAGAGGAATGTCAGGAAATTGATGACCGCACGGCTCGCCTCGCGCCATCGCCTGAAACGCGCATCTCGAGAAATCGCCACAGCGCGCCGCTACGCGACAGCGACCACAGCCGCAGGATGCGCAAAAAACCGAGATTGGCCAGCGCCGTAGGCATCAGCAGAGTCAGCAGGATGAAGGCATCAATCCACGACGCCGGCTGTTTCATCAGGCGCAGCATGTCGTTGGAGGCAAGCAGCCGGGCAATCATGTCGGCGGCGACAAGTGCTGCCACGGAGTAGTCCAGCCAGAGGAACGAAGACGACTTCTGGATCACCGGCGTGGCGATGAAAAAGGCAATGATGGCAAGGTCGATGACAACAGCCGCAAGCTGAAACCGGAACGCCGCCGCTGTGCGCCCGTGATACAGCTTGCGCAACATGTCGCGCAGCCGGGCCAAGGCTGAAATATCTTGGGCTCCGTTCTTGTCAGCTACCTTCATGACGATCGCGATAGCCTTCGCTGCGACAGACGTCCAGTGGACAGCGCAGGCGGAAGCTTGCGCCATCCGACCGATCCCGGCGGTTGCGGCAAATGGCTTCAGCCGCGATCAAACCGGCCTTGCCTCTACAACGCTGATGCGTGGCCCTGCCTGGATGATCTCGGTCACCTCGAAGCCACCCTTTGCCAGCAGCGACTTGAATTCATCGGCCGTCCGCTCCTGGCCATCGGGCGCGACCAGCATGTTGAGGTCGGAGAATTTGGCATTCGCCCCCTGATTGGGCGGCTCAAGCACGGCCTCAAAAACCAGCAACTTGCCGCCCGCACGGATCGCCTGGCGACAGTTTTGCAGGATCGCGACGTTGGTCTCGTCGTCCCAGTCATGCAAAATCCATTTGAGCAGCAGCGCGTCGGCCGCCACGGGCAGCTCGGCAAAGAAATCGCCTCCGACGATCTCACAGCGATCGGCGACACCTTTCGCCGCCAGCACCGAGGCGGCCGGCGCTACCACATGCGGCTGGTCGAAAAGGATGCCGCGGCTGCCCGGGGTCGCGGCCAGGACTTCGGCAAGCAGCGCGCCCTGGCCACCGCCGACGTCCATGATGACCGGAAACGACGAAAAATCATACGCCGCCAGGATGGCTGCCGCCACGCCGCGCGAATTCGCTGCCATGGCGCGATCGAAGATAGCGGACTCCTCTGGATGCTCTGCCCGGTATTCCCAGACGCCCTTGCCATGCGCGTGGCGAAATGCGTTCTTGCCGGTTTGGATGCTGTAGAGCAGTTCGCTCCACGCTTGCCGGTAATAGGGCCTTCCGACGAAGGCGGCCCAAGGTGCAGCGGAAAACTCAGCATCGGAGCGCAAGGCGGCGCCAAGCGGCGTTAGCGAGAACTGCCCGTCCTCTGCCTCGTGAAATATGCCGACCGCCGCAAGCGCCCGCAGCAACCGATAGAGCGCGCGCGGATGTGTGTCGGTCAGGCTTGCAAGATCTGCTGCCGAGCGCTTGCCGCCCTTGATGTGGTCGGCGATGCCGAGCGTCGCGGCGACCGAGATCGCCTGCGAGACGCGGTACCCGTTGACCATCCGTGTTAGTTCGAAAGCGGCTGCGCGTTCATCCATGGCGCCCCCCAATCGCCAAAACCCGAAGGTTTCGGTATCTTAAACCAGCTCCACTTCAACCACGCCCGGCACCGCGCGCATGGCTGACGCGATCTGAGGCGAGATACGATAACGACTGGGCAATTCGATCTCGACCTCCCCCTGGCCGTCGTCCTTTATCAGCACAAAGCTTACCTGTCCCTCGCCCTTGACGGCAAGCTGGCCGGCAAGCGTGCCGATCGGTGCTGCGTCGCGCACGAAGATGCGTAGCGCTTTCTGGACGCGGCTTGCCTCGTCTTCCAGCGACTGCACGGTCTGGATGCGCAGATTGACGCCTTCCGGCCTGTCCTCGGCCGAAACGGTGATGACCACCGAGCGGCCGGGCTCGAGCAGGTCGCGATATTGCGCCAGTCCCTCGGAAAACAGCACCGCTTCATACTGGCCGGACGTGTCGGAAAACTGCACGACGCCCATCTTGTTGCCGGTGCGCGTCTTGCGTTCCTGCTTGGTGGTCACCGTCCCGGCGAGCCGGCCGGCGGCCGCACCGCGTTTGACGGCGGCCGAGAATTCGGCCCAGGTCTGCACCCGCATTTTCTGCAGCGCCGCCTTGTATTCGTCGAGCGGATGCGCCGAGAGATAGAACCCGACCACCTGGAATTCACGGTGCAGGCGGTCGGCGGCGAGCCAGGGGTCGGTCGCCGGCAAGTTGAGTGCCTGCGACTGTGCGCCCAGCGAGGCGCCAAAGATGTCGTGCTGGCCGGTGACGGCATTCTGCTGCGCCAAGGACGCCAGCCCCATCATCCGCTCGACGCCGGCCATCATCGCCGCCCGGTCGAGACCGAAGCAGTCGAGCGCGCCGGCCATGATCAGGCTCTCGAAGACGCGTTTGCCGACGATCTTCGGATCGACCCTTTCGCAGAAATCGGCGAGGCTCTTGAACGGTTTTTCGCCGCGCGTGGCGACGATGTGCTCGACTGCGGCGTCGCCGACGCCCTTGAGCGCGGCCAGCGAATAGAAGATGCGATTCTCGCCGACCTCGAAATCCCGGAACGACGTCATCACCGACGGCGCCACCACTTCGATGCCGAGGCGCAGCGCATCCTGGCGGAAATCGGCGAGCTTGTCCGTATTGCCCATGTCGAGCGTCATCGATGCCGCCAGGAATTCGACGGGGTAATGCGCCTTCAGATAGGCGGTCTGGTAAGAGACGACGGCATAGGCGGCGGCATGCGATTTGTTGAAACCGTAGTCGGCAAACTTTGCCAGCAGGTCGAAGATGAAGTCGGCTTGCGGCTTGCCGACGCCGCGCTCGACCGCGCCCGAAACAAAGCGCTCGCGCTGCTTGTCCATCTCGGCGCGGATCTTCTTGCCCATGGCGCGGCGCAGCAGATCGGCTTCGCCCAGCGAATAGCCGGAGAGCTCCTGCGCAATCTGCATCACTTGTTCCTGGTAGACGATGACGCCTTGCGTCTCCTTGACGAGATGGTCGATCTTCGGGTGGATCGACGCCATCTCCTCCTCGCCGTGCTTTCTGGCGTTGTAGGTCGGGATGTTCTCCATCGGTCCCGGCCGGTAGAGCGCAACCAGCGCGATGATGTCCTCGATACAGTCGGGCCGCATGCCGATCAGCGCCTTGCGCATGCCGGCACTTTCCACCTGGAACACGCCGACCACTTCGCCGCGCGACAGCATGGCGTAGGTTTCCGGGTCGTCGAGCGGAATGTGGGCGAGATCGATCTCGATGCCGCGGCGGCGGATCAGCTTGACCGCCCTGTCCAGCACGGTCAGCGTCTTCAGGCCAAGGAAGTCGAACTTCACCAGCCCGGCCTGCTCGACATACTTCATGTTGAACTGGGTGACCGGCATGTCCGAGCGCGGATCGCGGTACATCGGCACCAGTTCTGACAGCGGCCGGTCGCCGATGACGATGCCGGCGGCATGAGTCGAGGCGTGACGGTACAGACCTTCCAGCTTCTGCGCCGTGTCGAGCAGCGTCTGTACGATCGGCTCGCGCTCGGCCTCCTCGGCAAAGCGCGGCTCGTTGGCGATGGCGTCGGCGAGCTTGACCGGATTGGCCGGGTTCGACGGCACCATCTTGCTCAGCTTGTCGACCTGTCCGTAAGGCATCTGCAGCACGCGGCCGACGTCGCGCAGCACGGCGCGCGCCTGCAGGGTACCGAAGGTGATGATCTGGCCGACCTGGTCGCGGCCGTATTTCTGCTGGACGTAGCGGATGACCTCCTCGCGCCGGTCCTGGCAGAAGTCGATGTCGAAGTCGGGCATCGACACGCGATCGGGATTGAGGAAGCGCTCGAACAGCAGCGAAAAACGCAGCGGATCGATGTCGGTGATGGTCGTCGAATACGCGACCAGCGAGCCGGCGCCTGATCCGCGGCCCGGGCCGACCGGAATGCCTTGCGCCTTGGCCCATTTGATGAAGTCGGCAACGATCAGGAAATAGCCGGGATATTTCATCTTCTCGATGACCCCGAGCTCGAAATCCAGCCTCTCGCGATATTGCTCGACTGTATAGCCGGGCGTCGGCCCGTGCGCCGCCAGCCGCGCCGCCAGCCCTTCATGCGCCTGCCTGGCAAGCTCCTGCGCCTCCGCCTTGACCGCCGCATCGGCATCGGCGACATCGCGGCCGGCAAAGCGCGGCAGGATCGGGTTTCGTGTCTGCGGATAGTAGGAGCAGCGCAGTGCGATCTCGACGGTGTTGTCGATCGCTTCCGGCAGGTCGGCGAACAGCCTCGCCATGTCGGCCTGGCTTCTCAGGAAATTGTCGGGCGACAGGCGGCGGCGATTATCGGCCGCAACCACGGAACCTTCGGCGATGGCGATCAGGGCGTCATGGGCCTCATAGTCTTCACGAGAGAAGAAAAACGCTTCGTTGGTGGCAACCAGCGGCAGATCGTGGCGGTAGGCGAGATCGACCGACGACTGCTCGATCGCGCGGTCGTAGCCGGAGACCCGTTCCAGTTCGACATAGAGCCGGTCGCCGAACAGACCCTTGAGCGCCAGCAGCCGGGTCTCGGCGAGTTCACGGCGGTCCTCTTTCAAGGCATTGCCGATCGGACCGCGCGGCCCGCCGGTAAGGCAGATCAGACCGTCGGAATTTCTCTGCAGCATCTCGCTCGTCAGATGCACCGCCTCGCCGGGCGGTGTCTCAAGGTAGACGCGGCTGACCAGCCTGACCAGATTGCCGTAGCCGGCCTCGGTGGCGGCGATCAGGACCACCGGCCGCATCTCCGGCCCCTGCCGCCTGCGGTCGCGCTGGCTGTCGTTCGCCTCACCGGAAAAGGCGAGGTCGATCTGGCAGCCGATGATCGGCTGTATGCCGTCCTTCACTGCCTTTTGCGCGAATTCCAGCGCACCGAACAGGTTGTTGGTGTCGGTGACGGCGATTGCCGGGCATTCGTCCTGCACCGCATGGCCGACGATCTTGCCGAGCTGCAAGGCACCTTCGAGTAGCGAATAGGCCGAATGCACGCGCAGATGAATGAACCGACGCGCCTCCGCCTCTGCCCGCGATGCCTTTGCATAGGCCTCGCGCAGCAAGGGATCGCGTGGAAGTCTCTCATCCGCCATGGTTTTTTCGCGCCGCCTCACAGGGACTCAGTCGATCAAGATGTATTGTCCGGCAGCAGATAACATGAGTCCAGCAGAAGCGATTGGAGCTTTGGACGTTTAGAGCAACCGCCGAAGCTGCCGATCTCCCCCCTCGTGGGGGAGATGTCCGGCAGGACAGAGAGGGGCGCAGTCCCGCCAACCTCAGGCCGGAAACACAAAACCCGCCACAGCGGGCGGGTGTTGGGGCCATTTAGCACCATATCCAAATTAGTAGCATAGCTGCCGGCACAAAGCAAGAACAAAATACGTTGTGAGGGCAAAAAAAGCGAATTCCGCACGCCCCTCGCCTTGTCCCTCCTCAAGCGAGCGTGCTCAACCAATTGCAGGATCGCGTTCCTTCGCTCCCCTTTGTCCCACCAACCTCAAGCAGATTACAGCCTCACGCGAATTCCATGATCACCGCATCGACGGCAAGGCTGTCGCCGGGCTTGGCGTTGAGCTTCGAGACGATGAGGTCGCGCTCGGCGCGCAGCACGTTCTCCATCTTCATCGCTTCGACCACGGCAAGCGTCTCGCCGGCCTTGACCTCCTGCCCCTCGGCAACGGCGATCGACACGACGAGGCCGGGCATCGGGCAAAGCAGCATCTTCGAGGTATCCGGCGCCACTTTTTCCGGCATCAGCCTTTCGAGCTCGGCAGTGCGCGGCAGCATGGCGCGGGCTGTCACCGAGATGCCTTTCCAGGCGATGCGGAACCCGTTCAGCACCGGCCTGACCTGCGCCGCGACCTTGCGGCCGCCGACCGTGCCGCGCCAGATGAGATCGCCCGGCCGCCAGTCGGATGCCACGGTCAGTGCCTTGCCACCGTCGATTGTGAGGTCGAGCTCCATCGGAATGGAAATCATCCCTTCGACGATGGCAACCGAAAGATAATCCCGGCCGATCTTCACCACCCAGTCGCGTTTCAAGGCGCCCGAATGCGGCGCCAGCCGCCCGCCCAGCCGGTCGAGCCGGTCGCGGCGCAGCAGTTCGACCGCGGTTGCGATCGCGGCCAGCACCGCGTTTTCTTCGCTGTTCGGCACAATGGGCGCGAAGCCGTCGGGATACTCCTCGGCGATGAACGCCGTCGATAGCCGCCCTTCCCGCCAGCGCGGATGCTGCATCAGCGCCGCCAGGAACGGTATGTTGTGCTCGATGCCGTCGACGACGAAACTGTCCAGCGCTTCCGACATCGCATCAATCGCCGCCAGCCGCGTCGGCGCCCAGGTGCACAACTTGGCGACCATCGGGTCGTAGAACATCGAGATTTCCGAGCCCTCGGTAACGCCGGTATCGTTGCGGATGACGATTTCGCCGAATTTTCCCTCTTTCGGCGGCCGGTATTTCGTCAGCCTGCCGATCGACGGCAGAAAGTTGCGATACGGATCTTCGGCATAGAGGCGGCTTTCCACCGCCCAGCCGTTCAGCTTGACGTCGCTCTGCTTGATGGCGAGCTTTTCGCCTGCCGCCACGCGGATCATCTGCTCGACCAGGTCGATGCCGGTGATGAGCTCCGTCACCGGATGCTCGACCTGCAGCCGCGTGTTCATTTCCAGAAAATAGAAGTTCTTGTCGCTGTCGACGATGAACTCGACCGTGCCGGCGCTCTGGTAGTCGACGGCCTTGGCCAGCGCCACCGACTGCTCGCCCATGGCTTTGCGGGTCTTGGCGTCGAGGAACGGCGACGGCGCCTCCTCCACGACCTTCTGGTTGCGGCGCTGAATCGAGCATTCGCGCTCGCCGAGATAGAGCGTGTTGCCATGCGCGTCGGCGAGCACCTGGATTTCGATATGGCGCGGATCGACGATGAACTTTTCGATGAAGACGCGGTCATCGCCGAACGAGCTTTTGGCCTCCGACCGCGCCCGGTCGAAGCCGTCGCGCACCTCTGCCTTGCTCCAGGCGATGCGCATGCCCTTGCCACCGCCGCCGGCCGAAGCCTTGATCATCACGGGATAGCTGATTTCGCCGGCTATTCTTTCCGCATGGGCGGCGTTCTCGACGACGCCGAGCCAGCCGGGCACCGTCGACACCTTGGCCGTATTGGCGAACTTCTTCGATTCGATCTTGTCGCCCATCGCCTTGATGGCCTTAGGCTTCGGGCCAATAAAGACGATGCCTTCCTGCTCCAACGCTTCGCAGAAGGATGCCCGCTCGGACAGGAAACCGTAGCCGGGATGCACGGCCTCTGCTCCTGTGGCCTTGCAGGCGGCGATGATCTTTTCCGGGACCAGATAACTTTGCGCGGCCGGCGAAGGCCCGATATGCACCGCCTCGTCGGCCATTTCGACATGCACGGCGTCGCGGTCGGCATCGGAATAGACCGCGACGGTGACGATGCCCATCTTGCGCGCCGTCTTGATCACGCGGCAGGCGATCTCGCCACGGTTGGCGACCAGGATCTTTGTGAACATGCAGGCCTCGTCCCTCGGCTGCCCTTTTTTTACGGGCTTCCCGTTTTATGGGCTTCAGAAGGGCGGTCAAGGCAAAGTCGGAGCCTATCCCGCATGCAGATCGGCGGGCGCTGACGAAAATCCGGGGTCGGAACGTCGCTTCGTGCATAGCGCGAAGCTGAATGGTAAGTTAAATCTAACTTGGATTGCAGACTGTCTTGGGAGGATTGCCTGATGAAAACGCGCGCCGCTGTTGCCGTCGCCGCCGGAAAGCCGCTGGAGATCATGGAGGTCGACCTCGAGGGTCCTCGCGATGGCGAGGTGCTGGTCGAGATCAAGGCAACCGGCATCTGCCACACCG